>NZ_JBCNNI010000013.1:0-123413 GCF_039594485.1 Sphingomonas sp.
CACCGGGCCAGCAAAGCCATTCGAGGCGTACAGGGTCGAGCCCGATATCGCCCCGCCGGACCGCTCGCTTGACGAGGCGGCGGACTTCCATTTGCGCACCTCGGCGAACGCGGTCAGCGCCAGCGATCCGGGCGACGGGTTGCCACCCTGGGGACGCCGACCGCCGGACGGCGTCGTGATCGAATAGCGCAGCCACCGCGCGTCGGGCGATGGCGGCATCCACACCGCCGCAAAGCCGCCATCCGCCATGGTCGCGCTCGATCCGCCGCCGAAAAAGGTCAGCGGGGTCGCCGTCCCGCCGCCGCCGGACTGAGTGAACGCCACCGCCCAGTCGATGACATTGGCATTGCCGGGAGTCCGCTCCCGAGCGACCGCGCTGTTGGCGCTGGAGCCGGTCGACAGGGCGAAATTGGCGAACACGACCCACCCGCCATCGGGGAGCGGCGGTATCCACGCATCCACCGTCTCATTGAGCTGCGATGAGGACGGCGCGAAAAAGCCGCCCGCGACCGAAAAGCGCCACGGGGATGGCCCGAACACGAAGCGCTGCGACGCACCGCCCCCATGCGCGACCGGCGTCGGTGCGCCGACGACCTGGGCGGTCGCGACACCGGACAGCAGGGCGAGCGCGGCGAGGCCGATGCGGATCAGATGGGCGATCATTGCGGCACCCGCGACAGCGCGACATTGCAGCCCGCCGTCCCCGACAGCGAAACGTCGACGATCGCACCGCCGCCGAAAGACACGACGGTCCCGCCGCCGCTGTCCGCCGCCGTCTTGCTGACCATGCCAATCATCGTGACCCCGTCCGGCCCACGGTATCGGAGCGTGACCGTCCCATATGTCGTGCACCCCTGGGTCAGGACATAAGCCCCGCCGAACAGCGTCGCGGGACTCGAAGCCGTGTTGCCGGAGGCGAGCTGGAAGGCCTCGCGGCGCGGCTCGACCGATACGGTCCCACCGACCGGGAGCGGCGTGGCAGGCGTGACCGCCGTCGCGGGGCTACCGGGCGTGCCATAAGACAGCGCGTTTTGCGGCACGAACGCGCCAGGGGATGCCACCGGCTTGGACTGGGCGGCGGCGAGCGCAGGGGCAAGGAGCAACGCGACTCCCAGGGCCCTGGAATAGGAAGATGGTCTAGACACGGAAAACCTCCAGCTTGAGCGCCGGGGCCGTGCGGCGCATTTCCCCGCTTGTCGGGATGCGCTGGCGCACCTAAATAGGTGGCGCATTGCGCGTGACACGGTGAACCTGGCGGCCGTAGGACCGAAGCAATTCGGGATCGCTTGTGGGGGACAGCCAGACCCCACCGCGCAATGCACCCCTACCATATCGGCAAATCCAGGATCGCGGCCAGTTCCTCGGCCTGCAACACGCGCAGGGCGATAATCTGGAGCAGGCTGGTTTGCGGGCGCAGGCGGAGCATCATGGTCCGGCCACCGACCTTGCGGATCAGGACCGCATCCTGTCCGTCGCGCCGGATTTCGTCGGGCTCCTGGTTGAAGGATGCCAGATCGCCGATGTCCCCGATGATCGCGGGCAGATTGTCGCGCGCGATGCGGGCGATCCTGGAAGGTGCGCCCAGCAAGCGACGCAGATCGTTCGTCAGCGCCAGAGCGGGCGCTTCGCCCATCCGCTCCACCACCGCCGCAAAGCGATCCGATGCGACGAATGCCTCCAGCGCCGCTTGCGCCGCTGGAAGATCGGCTTTGGCCGCCTCTACCAGCGCCTGGATCGCCGTCCGCCCGTCCTTGCGGGTCGCCTCCGGCCCCAGCCGTTCCAGCGCGGCGGTCGCGGCGATGCCAGGGCCCGACATATCAGGCGTCTCGGACACGGTGGCCGCCCCGCCGATCCGCTTACCCGCCGCGATCTCGCGCGCCAGATTTCTCGCCTCGCCGACGCGGAAGCTCTGGAGGAACATGGCATCGCCCGACCCGGTGATCTTCACCACCGCACGCAGATAGCGATCGTCGACCTTCCACAGCACGATATGCTGATCGCGGTCCTGCATGATGTGGTCGGGCGCGGCACCGATGCCGGGCAATTCGCGATAATCGGCGACCGTCAGATCGGTATGCCCCTTGCTGCGGTCCGTCAGGCCGAGCTGCTTGGCGTAGCTGTCGCTCGACAGCACCACGACATGGTTTTTTGCGCCCAGGGCATTCCGAGCCTCGTCCCCCAGGACCATGATCGGAAAGACGCCGTTCGGCTCGGCCAGCGTTTCCAGGAACGCGTCCGACTTGACCAGATCGGTCAGCGTGTCGCGCGCCGCCTTGATGTCGAGCGGGGCCATCGCCTCCAGCGAGCGGGTCGCTTTCTCGGCCACCGCCTGCATACCGAACGCGCCGGGATTGTAGGCAAAGCCCGGACCGACGCCGACCGGCACCGCCTCGGGCTTGTCGGCCCCCTTGCGCCAGAACGTCCGCAAGCGACCGCCGACCTGCCCGTCCGCCGTCATCCATCCGATGCGCTCCAGCTCGGCGTCGGTCGTGACGCGATAGCCCAGGCGATCCAGGTCCGCTTGCGAAAGCTGGCGCACCGAACAGCGGCACCCCCAGTCATTGGGCGGGTAGAAGATCGCCCAGGCCGGATGGTCGACGGGCAGGATGATGCGGAACGGAAAGGCCGGGTCGCCGCCGCCCCAGCGCCGATGCAGCGGCCGGGTGCGATCGTCGCCGATCGACACGTACATCAGGTACGGCCGGACATCCTTCATCTCCTGGATGCGCTTCCACCGCCCGGCGGCGCGGCTGACCCGCAAATTGGTGTCGTAGATGGTGCGCAGGCGTCGGCCGCCGACGAAGACGGGGTCGGCGGTGCCGGTCAGCGCCTCTTTCTCGACCATCCCCCACCACCCGGCCTTTTGCAGATCGGGGACGAGGCCCGCCTTCCATTGCTCCAGCGTGCCGCCGTCGCGCATCACCTTGTCCAGCGACTGGCGGATGGTCGCCAGCAGGTCGAGGTTCGCGACCTTGGCGACGGTGAAGGCGCGGGCGTGGTCGGCCTGCCACATCTCCGTCCAGTGGACGGTCGGGCGGAGCTTGTCGCGCGCCTCGAATGCCGCCACCGTGTCGGTCGCGGGCAGGTTGATGGCGGCCCGGAGGGATGGCACCCCTGTCATGAACGAAAATTCCGGCTGGGAGTGTATTGATGATTACCCTTCGCGACGGGATCGTCGGTGCCTTCGCACTGATTGCCTTCAGTGCGCTTTCGATATCGGTCGCAGCCTATCTCGGTGATGTCGAAGCGGGCGACATACTGGGTTTTGAAGGTGCAATGGTTGGCGCAGCGGGTGCAGTTTGGGGCGCGCTGTACGTCGAAGGCCGGAAACGCCGTCTGGCCGCCTTGGAGGAACAGCGGCCAATACTCGACGCGCTTGCTGCTATGGATCAGGAACTGCGCCGTTTCAAAACGTGTGAACGCATGGATCGCGACATTTACGACATGATCCTTCGAGCAAGCCGCACGCTCGACAAAATCTATGGTTTTTTCCCACCGAAGACGCCTCAGATCATCTTCGCGAGGGAGCAGTACCGAAACGCCGAGGAGATGTTTTTCAGTGCGGTCGTCAACCATCAAACCACGATGATCCTTTACCCGGACCACCCTGTTCCTGAAAGCGTTACTATCGAGCTCAACGCATTGTTGTTTCAGCTTCTGCAACTGAAGATAGTTCACGCCAAAACCTCGTAAAATTCGATGTCGTGGGAATGGCCGGTCAGGGACCAGCGGCATCCGGTGCGGCCATCGGCAGGCCAGCCGCCGGGCACGCCGAAGCGATCGCCATTGCGCAGCGTGCCGGTGACGCGTTTGCCGGTGGCCTCGGGCGGGCAAAAGCCGGGGTTGCGCTTCACAGTCGCCCCTCGGCCTGGGCCTCGCGATATTCGTCGCGCGCGTCGGCCATGCGGGCCTGGAACCAGGTCCAGGCATAATCGGGGCCACGATCGCCGGTCGCCAGGAAGTAGAAGTGCAGCGCAATCACGCTGGAGCGCTTCAACTTCCCCGGCTCGGAATTGCGGTCGAGGAAGCGCCGCGCCTTGTCGAGCTGCGCCTCCATCTGCGCGGCCTGGTCGTCCCAGCGCTGGCGGACGGCGGCGCGCCGGTCCCAGCCGATCCGCCAGTAGCGGACCATGGCGCGCGGGCATTCGGGCGGCGGCCGGTCGCGGCTGGGCGCGACCCATCCCAGGGGCCGCCTGACCTCCGACGGATAGCTGTCGTCCAGGTCATTGATGCCGCGCCGGACCCAGGCGGCGGCGACTTCGTCCTGGTCGGGCTGGCGCTGGCGACGGGGCGGTGGGCGGCGCTTCACGGCTTCACCGTGTCGAGGAGGTCGCGGCCCGCCTGGGTCAGGCGGAGGAAGGGCATGGACTCGCTGTTGAGCGACCATGTCTTCAGCCCCAGTTGTTCGATCAGGGCGGGCCGGTCGCGCCCGCGTTGCATCAGCGATGCAATGCTGCGCCAGCGCACCCCGGTCCGCAGCACGTCGGGGACGTGGCGCGGCGAGGTCGGATGGACCGCCAGCATGGCGCGGCGCTGGGCGGGCGACAGCGCGGCCCAGCGCGCCCGGCGCTTGGCGTTGCAGGCCTCGCACGGGCAGCGATCTTTCGGCGGAATATGCGGGAGCGTGTCCCGGTCCCAGCGCGCGGCCATGGTCAGCGCCCGTCCCGGCAGGGCGCGCAGCGACCACCGACCAGGCGCGGCGAGGCCCAGCCGCATTCCCGGCATTCGCCGGCGACGCCCTTCGGCACCGGCTGGCGCGCGGCGTCGATCAGGCGCGACAGCGCGCGGTCGGCGATGGCGTTTGCCAGATCGACATCGTCGGCCATCAATGCGCCTCCGATCCGGTCAGCGCCTGGACCTGGGCGGCGAAGCTCGCGCGCGCCAGGCGTTCGGCCAGGCGCTCGGCCGCGTCATCGGCGGCGGCAGCCTCCAGCATGGCGATCGCGTCCTCGACCGTGTCCGCCGTGCGCAATTTGTCGACCAGCGGCGCGATCATCGCGGCGGCCGAGGCGGTCCAGCCCTCGTCCGCCATCGCCGCGTCCACCGCGTCGTCGATATCGTCGCGGTTCGCGCGGGCGGCGGGCTCGGCCAGCCCGATCGCGGCGTCGGCGGGGGCATCCTCGACCGGGGGCGCGTCGTCATTGGCGGGCGGTGGCGCGGGCGGCTGGGTCGTCTTGGGATCGGCGGGTGGCGGCGTGGTCGCACGGACATAGCCGTCGCCGTAGCGATCCTTGAAGCTCTCTTCGGTGCGGACCCAGCCCAGCTCGGCCAGCGCCTTGTCCGTCTCGGCCGCCGTCTTGAGGTCGTCTTCCTTCTCGACGATGCGCACGACCATCGGACTCGCGACATCCGGCCCGTAATTCAGGTCCGTCCACCACCGCGCCGGGCCGGAATTGAAGGTATCGGCGAGCAGGTCGGCGTCGGCCTTCACCACCTCCAGCTTGACGTCGGCATGGACCTGCCCCTGCGCCTTGGACGACCCGTTGTCCGTGGTCATCGTCTGCGACAGGATGATCTTGGCGATGCAGCCGTCCATGTACCGACACACGGCGGCGAAATCGGCCCCCGACTGGGCGAGCGTCAGCAGCTCGACATCCATCCCCGCCGGGATCGCGAAGCCGCTGTCGTTAGCGATCGCCTGGATCGCCATCAACAGCTTGTCGATGTCCTTCTGCGTGGATCCACGCGGATAGGTGCCCTTGGCGGTGGGGACCGAGAATTTATCGAGGTAGATATTCCAGAAGCGGACGCCGTTCCGCTTGAACTGGACCGGCCAGTAAAGCCATTCGGCCAGGCCCTCGCCATAAACCTGGTCGTCGTCGGTGCCGCCCGCGCGCACCACCCAGAATTTGCGATCGGGCAGCAATTCGCCCTGCGGCGCGGCGCGGGTGAGCAGGCGCAGCCGGTCGTCCTTGTCGAACCGGAAGCGGCGCGCATGGCGGACATGGATGGGGCGGCATTTCGGGCCCGGCACCCAGTCCAGCAGCCCGTCGAGCGAACCCCAGTTCAGCTCGCCCACCGAGATGCCGTAGAAGCTCGCCCACAGCATCTTTTCGGTGACGAGGTCCCAGCCGATCCGCTCCAGCGTCTCGGTCAGCGCCTCGGCCGCCTCGACCGAGCGAGGGTCGTTCTCGTCGCCGGGCAGCACGTCCCATTCGCGGCTGACCACCGCGCGGATCCGCTGTTCCATGCAGGACTTGACCTGATCGTCCTTGCGGATGCGCTCGTACACGCCCCAGTCGACCGCGCCCCACAAGCGGCGGTCGAGCGGCTGTTGCAGCTCCTGGACAAAGGGCCGCGTGATATCGCGGCCATCGCCGGTCGAGGCGATTTCGGTCGTCAGGTCCTTGGGAAGGGCCGCGACCTTGCCGCCCCGCTTGTTCTTCTTCGCCATCACCAATCCCCCGCGCGGCCGAAGTCGGCGCGCCGCCGGACCGTGCCGAAGCCGGTGTCCGTCTGTTCGTAATCGCCGCCCATTGACCGGGGCTGGTCGGCGGTGTGCGTCTCGACCGGCTGGACATCCTCGTCCGCCGCGCCGACCAGATTCATGACCGCGATCGCATAGTCGCCGTGGCGCTTGCCCTTCGCGCCGTCTTCCTTGCTGGCGACCCGGTCGACGATCTTGGGCACGCCGCGCACCAGCTTGACCTGTCGCAGGTCGTCCTTGATGCCCTCGTCGCGCGGGATCAGGATCGTCCGGTCCTCAAACCGGGCCTTCATGCGGGGCATCCGGGCGAGGTAGACGGCCTCGGTCGCCATCACGGCCTCGACCCGATCCGCCCCGTATTTTTCCTGCATATCCTCGGCGAGCTGTTGTCCGTTACCGCGCGCATCCATCTTGCCCGCCGCCCAGAGCGGCAACGCGTCGGAAAGCCAGCACAGGATCGCGAATTGCGCCCAGAAGGGCACATTACGCATCTCGATCCCGAGCCGGTTGTGCAGGACACAGGCCGCGTCCTCTTGCCCCGCCGCGATCGTGGACAAATCGTTGGTGCGGGCGAAGTCCTGCCCCCAGAAGCTGGGGCGGTGCGGGTCGAAGCGCGCTACGTGCGGGGCCAACTCGCGCTCGATCCACTCCGCCAGCCAGGCCTCGCGCCAGGTGCGAACTTCGGCGCGCAGATTGTCGCCGATCGGCGTTCCCGCAGTATCCGGCGCGATCAGCAGCCCGCCCGCGGTGTCCCATTCCTTGCCGAGCGTCAGGCGGACGACATGATGATCGGGCGACATACAGGCGTCGATCGTCGCGGCGGGCAGGTAAACACCCGACCCCTTCGACGGGATCACGTCCAGCTCTTCCTCGGCCGCATCGCCATAGGTCTTGCGGAGCTTTGCTTCCCAGGCGGCCTCGGCCTCCGGCGACCATTCCTTGCCGTTCACGAGGCAAATGCGCTGGTACAGCCCCTGCGCCAACGCATCCTTGAGCGTCAGGCGATAGACATAGCCCTCGCGCTTGCCCGCCCGAATGTCCTGAATAAGTTGGTTGAACGCATTGTCTTCGCCATTGTGGGTCGAGGTGACGACGACGCGCCCGCCCCACATGAGCATGGCGAGCGCCGCCTTCAGCAGCTCGTCCAGATCGTCGTGGAACGCGGCCTCGTCGATAATGATGAGGCCTTGCCGACCACGGATCGAGCGGGGGCGCGACGACAGCGCCACCACGGAATAGCCGGAAGGCAGGTCGATGCGCAGGGCCTTGATGCCCTTTTCCGACGCGTCGTCATAAAGGAACTCTTCGCCGCCGGGCGATGCGAGGTGGAACGCTTTGGTGAAATCGCCGCAGGACGTGATGAATTCACGCGCCATGTCCAGGCTGGTGCCGATATACATGACGTCCATCGCCCGTATCGCCGGCGCTGCGACCAGCACGCCGTCCGACGCAAAGCCGTAGGTGAAGCCGACACGCCGCGACTTTTCCCCGACGAACAGGTCATGCTGGTGCGACAGCGCGACCGCCTCGGCCTGATAGGACAGCAGGACAGAGGGGACAGTTTTCGGCGCGGCGTCAGGTGAAGGCGGTTTGAGCTTCACAGGCGGATGCCCAGGATACCGGCGCGGATCGCTTCCAGCGTCTCTTCGCTCGCGCCTGCGGATCGCCCGGCCTGGGTCGCGTCCTGAACGGCGCGTTCCCGCGTGCGGCGCGCCTCTTCCTCCCGGATTTTCGCCTCGCGCTCGATGTCGATCTTGGACGAGCTGGTTACGTCCTTGACCGCCTTTGCCAGTCGCGACAGCGCCAGCGTGTCGGGCGCGCCACCCCCTTCCTCGTCACCGTCACCGACCGCATCCTCTTCGGCGCTGGCGATGGGGATGATGGCGCGCATCATGACGCTGGTCATGAGCTGGTTCATCATTCGGACCTGATGATCGTCGGACTGACCGAACTCCTTGCCGAACGCCTGCGAAATGGTCTGGAGACGACGCTGTTGCTTTGCCAGCTCGGCAAAATCCTTGGCATAGCGACCCACAGCCGAGCGCGACCGCTCGGTGCCCAGGTCGCGGAGCAGCGCGCAAATGTCGTCGATCGTCTGGCCGCGCCCGATCGCGTCGTGAACGGCATCCAGGATGGCGGGCGGCAGGCTCTTGAGGGAGGATCGCCCGGCCATCACTCACCCGTCTTGTGGCGGTGGATGCCCTCGACCACGCTCAGGCCGCTGGCGACGTCGCGCCCGGCCGAGAGGATGCGGGCGACGACGAAGGGGCCCAGGCGCTCGGCGCGGACCAGCCCGGCCTCGGCCAGCCAGTCCAGCGACGCGGCGACATCCGCGCGCGCGATCCGGTGGCCCAGGCCGATCAGCAGCAGGTGCAGTTCATCGTCGTTATGCTCGCCGCCGATCTCCTCCAGCAGGTCGAGGATGGCGCGGCGGACGACGGCGGCGCGGGGTGGCGTCATCATTTGCGCAGCCCCTGTTCCAGCAGGGCCTGGAGATAGTCATTCGTGGTGCCGAGCTGGCGCTGGATCGATCCCACCCCGCTTTCCAGGCCACCCATGCGCTCGCGCATCAACGCCAGTTCCGTCTGAAGCTCGTGGCGGGTGGGCGGCGCTTTGCAGTCCAGCTCGACGACGTGCAGGCGCTGGGCATGGTCGATCAGCTTGGCGTCGGTCAGCGCGCATTTGGCGTCGATGCGCTGGCCCAAGGCACTTAGCTCGGTTTTCAGCGCGAACTGGTTACGCAACCAGAATACGGCGATGCCGATGAGTAGAGGCGTCAGAGTCGACGCGATGGGCCAGATGACCCCGATATATTCTTTCCAAAGCAACTGTCGGGTCCCCGTTGGCTCGCAAGCGGGAACGGGGTGACATGGGTGGCGGATTTATTCGGGATGCACTGGCGCAGGCGGCTCCGGCGAAGGCTCCGCAAACATTTCCAATTGTCGGCTGTCGACCGGCCGCCTCGGCACGAAGATGGGAGCGTCATCGGCCTCATTGGTCTGATTTGCAAGATGCGCGACATAGCGGCGGTTCGATCCGATCATCCGCGCCGCGTCGTTCTTGTTGAGCCTGCCCGCCCGCACGGCGGCGATGACCGGGGCGCGCCGGGCCCGCGCCAGGGCCTCGCGCCCGGTCGGGATTTCCAGCTTTTCGCGACCATAGACATGGGCGAGCTTCGCCACCGTCTCCAGCGGCAGTACGTCGATGAAAGGCGACTTCTCCGGTGCGATCGGCACATACACGTCCTGCCCGCCGAAACGGTCGACCAGTATCAGGACATGCTTGGCGCTGATGTGCGCGGCCATCTCCAGCATGAAGGGCGACCAGCCCCGACCGGGCTTCACATCGTCCGGGATGGGCAGGTCGGCCAGGCGCGGCAGGTCGTCAGTCATGGCACGGCCCCTCGCGCAGCATCCGGCCCAGGAAGCGGATCGCCTCGTCGGTCTGGCGATCGGTCCAGCGCTTGGGCGGCAGGTGCAGCCTTTCGCACAGGAAAGCATCGGCGGTATGGCCGCTGACCCGATTGCCGACCAGCAGCTTGGCCCAGATCGCATCGACGACCGCGCGGCGGTCCGCCTGGGCGCAGGGCGGGACGCTCCACGCGACGCCTTCGCGCGCGGCCCAGGCTTTCAGCGCCTCGATCACGGCGACCGCCGATTTGTGGTCGAGGAAGCGGAGCGCATCCACGCCCGTCTGGCGCTTGACCCAGGCATTGAGCGCGGCTTCCTCCGGCCGGTCGACGGCGCGGAGCCAGTAGAGCGACCACCACAACGCCCAGATTTTGCCGACATGCGCGCGGGTCGAGCCGACCGGCCGGTGGCTCCGGCCCGCGCCATCGCCCCGGATCGCGACCAGCACCTTGTCCATGTCGGCGACGGTCATGCCGGTCAGCGACGGCTTGCCGGTGACGCGAAGCTGGACCGCGCGGCGGTCGTCCTCGTCTAGCCCGGCGTCGCGGGCGGCGGCGAAGATGGCGCGGCGGCGCGCGGTCATGGGGTCGGCAGTCATGACCGCACCTCGGCCATGAGCGGGGATGCCAGATCGAGCGCGGTCCCGCACCGGCCGCACTGGGCCGTGCGCCGCCCGACCAGCCAGGCCGTGCCGCCGCACCCCGGACAGATCGTCGCAGGGCCATGATACAGCAGCACCCCGCCACGCGCCGACCGGACCGTGCCATCGGTCAGCGTGACGGGCATGACCAGCAGCGTGGCGCGGTCGCGGTGACGGGTGGTGCCGCCCCAGAACGCCTCGCCCGTTGCCAGGCAATAGGCATCCGGCCAGCGGCTGGTCAGGTATAGGGGTTCCGGCGGCGCGGGGTTGGTCCAGGGTGCCTGGACCATCGCCCGGTACTCGGTCTTGAAGCCCAGTGTTCCGTCGTACAGGAAAGGCCCAGGCGGGCAGTCGGCCAGCGTGACGCGGCCCAGCGGGTCAGTCATCGGTCTTGCCTCCAAAGGCGCGCAGCCGGTCGGTCAGGGCGCGGAAATCGGGGTGAAGGTCGCGGCGGGCCTTGGCGGCGCGCAGGGCGGTGTGGATGGCGGGATGCCCGCGCTCCATCACGCGGCCAATCGTCGGCAGGGAGGCGTCGGTCGCCTCCCGCATCGCCAGGATTGCGGCCTGCCGCGCGACGACCAGCGGCTTTGCCCGGCACTGGCGGCGCAGCTCGGCGACGGTGAACCCGGTCGCGATCGCGGCGGCGGCGAGGATCTCGCCGAGCTGGCGGTCCAGCGCGGCGGTCATTGCAGCGTTCCCCGAACCGCCAGCGGTTCGGTCGCGGTCATCACGTCCGCGACCAGCCCCAGCAGCCGGTCCAGCCCCGCCATCGACAGCGAGGCGACCAGCATCGTCCCGTCACTGTGCCGGAGCGACAGCGAGACGATCGCGTCGTCGCCCACCCCGTCGAAGCCGACCGCGATCCCGCCGACCTGCCCGGCCTGGGGCGCGGCGCGGTCCTGGGCGATGGCGGCGGTGAAGCCGCGCATCGGCACCATGCGAATGGTGTCATCCATGGGACCGCGCTTTCGCGGCCGGCTCGGCGCGCAATTCGTGGAGCTGGCGCAGCAGGTCGGACAGAGCGTAGCCGTCCTTCGCCGACAGGTGGACGACGACAGTCGTCGCCTTCGCCTTGCCGGTAAGGGTGCGGAAGCTGTCCACGCGGACATGCTCGCGGTCCCACATCACCGAGCGGAAGGGGCTTTCGTCGAGGCGGCTCATGACACCTGCCCCTCCACCATGCGGGCGACTTCGCCGGTCAGGCGGTGGCGCTGATGAGCGGCGAGCCGCCCCAGATCGAGCGCCTGTTTCTCGATCCCGTCGAACAGATCGCGCAGGACCAATCCGGCGACGGTCTGGGACGTGTCGACCTGACGGGCGTCCTCGGCGATCGCCGTCAGATTGCGGCGCATGATTTCCAGGTCGGCACGGCCGAGCGGCTTGTTCGCGGCGATCGCGGCGGACACGTCCGCGACCAGATTTTGCAGATCGGTTGCAAGCGTCATTCAATCCTCCTGTTCGTGGGGACGGTCGGTGTTGTTGGGGCACTCGGGGCAGGTCCGGGCGAACTGGGCGTGGAGCCAATTTTCCGATCGCTCCCGGCGGCGGTTCCGAATGCAGGTCTTGAGCGGCATCTGGCCGTAGAGCGGGCAGACCACCTCTTCCTCGGTCAGCGTGGCGCGGACGAGCTGCTCGGCCTCCGGGTATGATCCGGCATAGCTGCAATTGATAAGGCGGCTGACATAGCCGCCCGACTTGCCGAGCTGTTCAGCGACCATGCGCTGCGTGGTCCGGTCGCAGGCATCCGCCAGGACCAGCACCCAGGCGGGTGCGTCAACGCCCCATGCGGCCATCGCCTTGGTTCTGTTGTTATTAACGTTACCAATCATGGTTAACCTACCCCCCCGTCCGCAGAGGCGACCTTGGATTTTCTCCGAAGGGGGGCGACGCCCGGCGAGATATCGACGGTCCGGCCGCTGTTGTGGTCGATCAGAATCACCCTGGACGCCCCGCCAGGACGACGCGTCGTCGGGCAATGCGGACCCGTGTTGTGGTGGAGGCGGTATGTCGCGATCCGCCCGGAGGCCGTTGATCCAGGCGCCTGGATACGGACATATCCTGCCCGTCGCAGCGCATTGAGGTACGTCTCGACCGCCCGGTCCGTCGCCTCCGCCGCCATGCGCAGGGTCGGCACGTCGAAGGTCTTGAGCACGCGCATGGCGGTCCAGATGCGTTGCCGTGCGGTACGCTGCCGCATCCGGGCCTGACCATCTTCGGTCGGCCCGGAGGGCGGCGCGTCGGTCTGGGCGTCGGGGGCCAGCGCGAAGCGGAGCGGCTTGCCGGGATGGCGCACCACGGCCCCGCGCTTTTGCCAGCGCGACAGGGCCGCGTGCACCGCGTCGTAATCCACGCGGCATTCGGCCTGTAGCTCGGCGATGCTCCGGGGAGTCGAGGCGGACTGCAGCGCCTGCCACAACGGGCGGCTGATGACGACCGGGGCCCGGCCGGAGGAGGTGGCGGCGCTGGCCATCATGCGACCTTCCTGATGGGGATGTCGCCGGTCGAGAATGGCCGCGTGCCCCAGCCCGCGCGGTCGATCGCGGTCGCGCCGTCGTTGATCGCCTGGGCCTGCACGTCTTGCAGGTTGGTTACGATCCGGCGCGTCACCCCGCGCGTGGCGCGGACGATTGCCTCGACCAGATCGTCCGCCACCGCGACGCGTGGGCAGTAATAGTCGCGGAGCAGACAGGCATCGGCAATGCTGGAGGGCTGCGCGGGCGTGGCGACGAGAATCCGATTGTCGAAGCGCTCCCACTCTTTCAGCTTGGCGGGCAACGCTTCCTCGCCGATCAGCATGATGGGCACGCCGCCATGGTCGAGGATGTCGCGGATGATCTCGACATTCTTGCGATGCACGACATGGTCCGTCTCGTCGATGATGAGCGGCTGGGGCGCGACCTGGAGATGCTCGATGACCTGCCCGAGCACGTCGTCGGCCGTCCGCTTGATCCGGGTTATGCCCAGATCGGTGGCAATGGCGCGCAGCATGGACTTTTGCGTCCAGGTCGAGCGGGCGACGACATAGGCCGCGTTGAAACGCGCCGCGATCGTGGCGGCGGCGACCGACTTGCCATAGCCGGAGGGACCGTAGAGCAGGCCGAGGCGCGGACTGCCCAGCGGCGCTTCCTGGCAGCGAAGCATGGTCGCCAGTCCCAGCCGCATATTGGTAAGCTGGGCAGGTTCCTGAATGTGGGTCAAAGCGAACTCTCCTTGAGCGAAGGGGGTGTGGCGGCGGCGTTGCGCCGCGCGGCAAAGTCGGCCGTCAGCATCTTTTCGGCCCGATATTCGTGGGAGCTGGTGAAGACGCGGGCGCGGGAGAGCGCCTCGGGATTGACCGGCCGACCGGCGGCGTGATCGGCCATGATCCGGTCGGCCTCGGCCATGCGCTCTTCGAATGTGCGGGGCGCGCTGGTGGTGGGGGCCGGATACCGGACCTGGGCGATTTCGACGTCGGCCGGGCTGGGCAGCGCGGCGGGCGCGTCGGCGATGCTGGCGATGGTCGGGGTGACGTGTGGGGTCGTGCGGACCGGCAGCGCCACCAGCTTCCCCGCTTCCACGGCATCCCGACGAAGCACCGCGTTCCGCGCGTCCTCGTAAGAAAATTTCTTTTTCTTCTCTCGCAGCTCGGCACGCTGGGCGGCCATCAGCTTGGCCTGGTCGCGCCGCGCCTCGACGGCGAAATCCCGCTCGGACAGGCCGGAGCGCTCGGCGTTGACGGCGGTGCCGATGTACCGGCTGTCCTCGTCGAAGACGAACAGCGCGCCCAGGTCTTCCTCGTCGCGGCGCAGGATCACGGTGCACCCGACATGGGCGGCGAGCGGTGGGGTCCAGTAGCGCCCCTTCTTCCAGGTGATGCCGCGCTTGGTGACCTGCGCAGTGCCGACCAGCGCCGACAGCAGTAGCTTGAGCGTGCCCTCGTCGGGCGCGCCGCGTGCCGCGCGCGGCGAGTTGGTCCAGCGCGACATGGGCGACGCGCCCAGGCTCGAATGTGTGCGGACATGGTACACGCCGTCGAGCCAGTTGCTGATGATCGCCTGTAGCTCGTCGGCGGACAGCTCGGGCACGATGACCGGCCGCTTTGTTTCCTTGCGGGCGACCGCGCGAAGCCGCGCCGCCTCCGCTACATTGTGGCCGATATAGCCGCCCAGCAGCTCGGCCCGCTCGCGGGTGAAGGTGCCGAACATCCGCTCGACGAAAGGCTTTTTGTCGCCAGACGCGGGCGGCACCGGATCATGCGCAATGCCCAGCAGCTCGCAGGCGGTGCGCACCGTCGCGTTGATGTAGCCCGAGCCCTGGTCGGTGCGCAGCACCTCGGGCATGACGCCCCATGCGAGCATACAGGCGACCAGCGTCCGGCGGACCGACTGGGCGGACTCGCTGTCGACGACCAGATAGAAGGTCCGGCGCGACCAGACATCGACGATGCCCAGGATGGACTTGCGTCCCTCCTTGGTCATCACGTCGGCCTTGGTGGTGTCGATCTCCCAAATCTGGTGTGCATAGGACACGCCTGCATCCGCCCGGCCGAGCGCGACCCGGTATTTGCTCTTGAAGAGGTCCGGGTCGCGGAAGCTGGCGAGCAGCGCGGGCTTCGACGCCTCCAGCCTGGCGATGAAGCGGCGGACGGTGTGTACCGACGGCAGCGACGCAAAGCGGCTGTGCATCAGCTCCAGGATCGCGGTGGCCGACAGGTCACGCTCGGCCAGCCATGCCTCCACGGCGTCGGCCGCGTCGGGATTGCGGGTGAAGAAATCGGAGCCCTTGGGGCGACCGCGCTGCCCACCGACCGGCTGGGCAGCGGTGCGGTCGGCATAATCTCGCCGCGCCGCCTCTGGCAGGTCGGCGACGGCGAACAGACGACCGCCGCCTTGGCCTTGGCGCGTAATCCAGCGCCACTCGCCTCGGCTCGCGCGATTGGCGACTGCCGTCCGATTGGTCGGCAGGCCTTCCAGCTCCAGCGACGCGATCTCCAATGCCGACAGGTATTCACGGCCGAGGAGGGTCATGCCTGACCACCACCTGCCCCAGCGCGGTACATTTGTACCGGCTTGCTGAATCGGGTCTTTGGCGCGTAGTTATCGACAGGCTGCGGGCGAAGACGCTGACCGCTCCGACTGTAACGCGAAGGCCAGATTTGCATGGGATGTACGTCGAGGAATGATGCAATTACGCGCTCTGCCTGCGCTCGCGGGAGGGTGAGCGCCAGGCGTAATGCCGCACTTTGCAAGCCGTTACGCCGCGCCAGCTCGGTCAGAGTGACCCCGCGTTTGCGAACGGCCGCCTTGATGTCTTCGGGGTCCATATCCTGCGGTGGCACAAGCGTTACATCCGTTAGTTACAAATGTAACGTACATACGCAACAGTCGGCTCGTCAACGGTACATTTGTACCTTTGGAGATTTTTCGTGACGGGTTGGTCGCTGGCGGCGGGCGAGCGCCTGCGCGCGGCCGTCCGGGTTCAGGGCAATCAACAGGCGATTTGCGATCAGGTCGGCATCACCCGCACATCCCTGAACCGCTATTTCGCCGGGACCGATCCCGGCGACGAGCGGATCGAGCTTCTGGCAAAGGCGGTGGGCAAGACCGTCGCATATCTCGTGGGAACCGAGGTAGGCGCAGACGTTGTCTCCGTCCCGATCCACGACGTTCTGGTCGCGGCGGGCGCTGGCAAGGTCACGGACCGCCTGGGCGCGCCCATCGGTCAGTGGGTGTTCGACCGCCCCTGGTTCGAGGCGAATTTCCTGGGCGTCGGTAAAGTCATGATGGTCCGGGTGTCCGGCGACAGCCAGGAGCCGGAATTGAGCGACGGCGACCTCGTCGCGGTAGACATCGACAAGCCCCGCTTGCGCGAGGGGATGCACGTCGTTCGCCTAGACGATTTGCTGATGATCAAGCGCATTCAGGTCGAGGGCCGGGTAGTCCGTCTGGTTAGCCGCAACCCGCTCTATGACCCGGTGACGGTCGATCTATCCGAACCGGATGTTGATGCGCGATTTGAAGTGGTCGGGCGCGCTATCTGGGCGAGCAAGATGCTGTGAGGCGATCAGCCTAAAATATATGACGGGGGGGTAACAGTTGCATCGGATCGTTTTCGCACCGGACAAGGGCGGCATTCATCAATTCGATACGCTGGGGGAAGCTAGGTTCTGGGTCGATAATGAGCTCGTAGCCTTCAACGAGCTATTTGCTCAAGTCGCTGCTGCGCAATATCTGCCCGAATTCAATACCATGCAGCGTGAATGGGCCAGGATTGCACGTGCGGTTGAACCACGGCCGCATGAAGACAGTAATTCCTCCCAGGTTGTGGCGGGGGACGCGGCTATGGTTGCGTCATCTCCCGCCGCACAAGTCCTTCACGGCATCGGTGAACAGCTGGGCGACATCGCTTTACGTGGCGCACTCTATGCCGCTGACGTGCCGGTAAAGGACCTTGACTGGTCACGACAGGAAACGTTGGCTGGAATTCAACTGTACCAACTCGAAATCGCGAAATATCGCCGGGCCAGCAACAATCCAATACCGCCTGAATTGCGGGGTGCCGTCGCTGAATTTCGAGACGAGCTCGACAATCTTCGCGGACGGATTTCCAGCGCAAGTGCGGATGCCTCGAAGAGCGCGGCGCTAGCCAGCGCTGGGGCGAAGTCGACGGAAGAGGCGTTGCAGAACATCGCGCAAGGTGTGGAAAAGACATCGGCCGAACTGATGGCGAGCATCCGCGAGACGGAAGCCCGACTCGAGTCGATGGCCGCCGCCAGCCAGTCGGAACTCGCGCGTCACGACAGTCAGGCACAAACATTCGTCACCGAAACGCGAAAGCGCGTGGACGATTGGATCGAGGCGCAGACCGAGGCCGTTCGACTGACCGCACCTGTGGAACTCTGGGCACAACGCGCCACGAACCATCAAACAGCGACTCGAACGCTCGGCATCATCGCGTTGGTCGCGGGAGCTATCGGTACGATCCTGACGCCGTTCATTTCCTGGGGCGCCTTCGATAGTGCGCATTGGTTGTTGTCCGACGCCGTGGAAAAGGGCTCGGGCAAGGCGACGCAGGCGGTGGCTGCGGGCATCCGTCAGACCCTCCATTTCGAGCTGATCTTTACCGGGACTGCGACGCTGTTCTGGCTGACGATGTTCTTCTGGCTCATGCGCATCGTGGTGCGCAGATACTCGGCCGAGCAGCGTCTAGCGGTCGACGCAAGCGGCCGGGCGGCGATGGCGCAAACTTATCTGGGGCTCATTATGGAAAGTGCGGCTGGCGAGACGGAGCGCCCGATCGTGCTGGAGGCCCTGTTTCGTCCGGTCGTGGAGGCGGGCAGAGGAGAGGATGGACCGCCAGCTACCTCTCTTGCGTCGATCGTGGCGGCCATCGTGGCGGGGAAGAGCGGATGAGGGCCGTTACCTTCTCCCTGTTGGCAGCCATGCTAGCCCTTTGCAGCGATGCTGATGCCTGGAGTCGCGGCGATTCTATCTCACCGGATTTGGCGGCGTGTGAACTGCATGTTCGTTCCAGCCTGCCTGCCGATACCGGATATCGCCGGATCGACGTGACTCGCGAGGACACCGTTCCCATGACCTATGCCCAATTTCGACAGCAAGCCGGTGCGTCTGCGTCGGTGCAGGGTCTGGGCGAGGCGGAGGAACTGCGCGACCTTGCCGACGAGTTGGCGGCCAAGGCCGGTCGCCTTTCCCTTCGTCGCATGGTCCTGACCTACCAACTCGATGGCGAGGCGCGGCCTCGGCAGCAGGTCTGCGCATTCCGTCTGTCCGAAGGGCAGTTGCAGGACGCCAAGACGCTGAACGCCAACGCCACGTCGAGGACGGCCGAGGCGATCGATTTCCTCGCCGATCGCGGGAAATGGGCGCGCCAGTCCCGGCCAGAGCACTCATGCTGTCTCTGATCGCGCTGGCCGCCGCCGCCCAGGCGCTGACCTGCACGCCGATCGCCGTCGACGGCGACACGCTGCGCTGCGGCCGGGAGCGGATACGCCTGCTGGCGATCGATGCGCCGGAGATGCCCGGCCATTGTCGGCGGGGGCGCAGGTGCGTCACGGGCGATCCCTTTGCCAGTCGCGACTCGCTGGCCGCTGCCCTGCGCCCGCCCTTTACGATCCGGCGTGTCGGCTTCGACCATTATGGCCGGTCATTGGCGGTGGTCAGCGGGGCGCGAGGCGACCTTTCATGCTGGCAATTGCGGGCGCGACGCGTGCGCTATCGGGGGGACTGGGACAATCTCCACCTGGTCGGCGACCAATGTCGATAAGAGCCGGGCGCGTCGTGGTCTGGATCGAGGTGGCGGTCTTCGGTCTTGTAATGGCGATCCATGTCGTGCCGCCGATCGTCGCCTGGGTGCGAACGCTTCTGGCGTAAAGCGGCGCGAGGGCGCTTTTCCGCCGCTTCGGCCATCATCCCCCGGCAACCTGAGCCCGATCCCATTCAGCGGCCCTGTGCGGGGCGTACACGGCCTGTTCCAGAATGGGCGGCAGGTGCCGTCTGGACAAGCCAGCCCCACTTGATCCATGTTCATGTTCTGTTCTTATGGGAGTCAGAACATTGAAGGAGGATTTCGGGTCGTGGCTGATCGCGCAGCATCAGCGTGACGATTGGGTGGGGCTCTTCGCATTTTACCTGCGCCGCGACGGGGCGTTCCCGCGTGGGGCCGATCCAGAGGGGGTTCGCGCGTATCTGGCCGCGACGGGCGCGGGGCCGGATGCGATCGATATGCTGAATACCGCCGCGCTGGAATGGGGGCGCGCGTGATGCGCCGGGCGGCCTTGGGGGAGGCGGTCCAAGACCCACTGATCTATCCGACCGATGCCAATCCGCGCTGGCGGCTGCGGGTGTTCGACAAATGCTGGCCGTGGCGGGCGACCAGGAGCGAGGCGCTTCGTGACGCGCTTCTCAGCCGGAATGCCCGGCGATGCTCCGAGGACAATGTGACGTATCTCGATGCGGTGGCGGCGATCCAGCGTGATCCGCCTCATTACAGCGACCAATTGAAAATGAGGATGAGGCGTTCATGCAGCGCGTCAAACACAACGATCTGAAATACCATGTGGCCAGCGCCATTCGGGCGCGCGGCAAGATTAGGATCAAGGATTACACTAACGACCTGAAGTCGCCGATGGATCAGGTCGTGGATCATCTGGCCGAGGTCGCCCTGGAACAGGTCTTCGCCCATGACGCCGTGGTCATTCGCCCGGATCATGGCGGGCCTGTTCCCGGAAGCACTGTCCGAAACTATCCCGGAAAATGGGACGAAAGCGAACCTTGGCCCGAAGCCTTCGGTCCCAAGCCCACGTGCCCCGAAGACATCTAGCCCCTTGCGCCGCGCCGCCGCCTGGACCTATCAGGCGGCGGCGGGCCTGACGCCCACCATTGTCGGATGCGCCAGCGCAGGCCGACAGCATAGCCGCCCATGCCTATCCCGGCGGGCATGGCACCGCCCCCGATCAAAATCCTGCGCCCCGGCACCTTCACCGACATTCACGGGACGAAGGTCACTTTCGCGCAATCCGACCTGGACGACCTGATCGCATCCTATGACGCGGCGAGCGATCCCGCGCCGATCGTCGTCGGTCATCCCAAGATCAATGCGCCGGCCTTTGGCTGGATCGGCTCGCTGGCGATGGAAGACGGCGTCCTCGTGGCGCACCCGTCCGAGGTCGCGCCCGCCTTCGCCGAGGCGGTCGATGCCGGGCATTACCGCAAGATTTCGCCCCAGCTCTATCCGCCGTCGAGCCCCGCCAATCCCAAGCCGGGCCACTGGTATCTCCAGCATGTCGGCTTCCTGGGCGGCGCAGCTCCGGCGATCAAAGGGCTGGGGACGGTCGCCTTTGCCGACGCCCCCGTGGGCGTCGTGACCCTTTCCATCGACGAGGACAGCATGACCATCGAAACGACCACCCCGCCGGACGCGGTTGCGTTCGCGGAGCGCGAAGCCGCGCTCGCCGAGCGCGAGAATGCGATCAAGGCGCGGGAAGCCGACCAGGCCCAGCGTGAACAGGCCGCCCGCCACGCGGAGCATGTCGCCTTTGCCGAGGGGCTGATCGCCGATGTGAAGCTGGCCCCGGCGGGCAAGGACAAGGTCGTCGGCCTGCTCGATCTGCTCGACGCCAGCCAGCCGGTCGCGTTCGGCGAGGGCGACGCGAACAGCATGACGCCGCTCGCCGCTTTCAAGTCGCTGTTCGACGGCGCGCAGCCGGTCGTCGCGCTGGGCGAGGCCGCGCCCGCCGACAAGAAGCCCGGCGACGCGCCCAAGCCGACCGACATCGCCCGCCGCGCCCAGGCCTATGCCGAAAAGCAGCGCCAGGCGGGCAAGCCGATCACGACGCAGGCGGCCGTCCGCTACGTCACCGCCAATCCCGACGCCTGACCGGCGCGGGCTTCCCAGACACGACACCACAGGAGCTTTAGACCATGGCTGGCCGGACTGACGGACTGACCAAGAATTTCCGCGCCGGGGCGGCGATCGCCCCGTATCTGATCCTCAAGTTCGGCGCGGACGACCAGACGCTGGTCCCCGCGACCGGCCCGACCGACGACCTGATCGCGACCAATGTCGAATTGCCTGTGGTCCAGGGCGAGCGCTTCGACGCGGCGATCGGCGGCCTGCCCGAGGTTCGCTACGGCGGCCCGATCGGTCGCGGTCGCCCCATCACCTCGGACGCCCAGGGCCGCGCGGTCGAGGCCGCCCCGGCGGCGGGCGTGCGCGTGCGCATCATCGGCTTTTCGATGGCGACCGGCGTCCTCGGCGATGTCCTCGCCTACCGGCCCGCACCCGGCTTCATGACCGGCTGACGCTGGCCCTTCACCCCCGTTTCAATTCTCTTTCAGGACGCTTTCCATGGCCCAGTCGCCTTATCCGATCGATCCCGACCTCACCGCGATCGCCATCGCCTACAAGAACCAGAGCTACATCGCCGATATCGTGCTGCCGCGCATCACCGTGGGGAAGCAGAACTTCACGTTCATGCAGTACGGCATCGACACGTTCTTCAACACGCCCGAAACCCTGATCGGCCGACGCGGGCAGGCGAACCAGGTCACGATGGAGGGCGTCGAAATCCCCGACGTCACCGAAGACCACGGCCTGGAGTCGCCGGTTCCCCAGGCCGACGTCGCCAACGTCGACGAGCGTTACGACCCGCTGGGCAATGCGGCGGCGCTGACGTCGGAGCTGATCGAGATTCGCCGGGAAATCCGGGCGGCGTCGATCATCTTCAACCCGGCGACCTACGACCCGGCCCTGCGCGTCACGCTGGCCTCGACCGACGTGCTGGACAATCCGAACACCGACACCGTCGCACTGATTTCGGACGCGCTCGACAAGCCGCTCCTGCGGCCGAACCAGATGACCTTCGGCCAGCGCGGCTGGACGAAGTTCCGCCGCAACGCGGGCGTGGTGAAGGCCATTCGCGGCACGAGCGGCGGCGGTCTCGTCACCCGGCAAGAAGTGGCCGAGCTGTTCGAGGTCAACGAGGTGGTCGTCGGCCAGGCGTTCGGCAACCAGGCGCGCAAGGGTCAGGTGGCCCAGCTTTCGCGCCTGTGGGGCAACCATCTGGCGCTGACCTACAAGGCTCCGGTCCTGTCGCGCGAGGTTCCGACCTTCGCGGGCACCTTCACCTGGGGCGAGCGCGTGGCGTCGCAGCGCGAGCTGAAGCCGGGCGAAATGGGCCTGCGCGGCGGCACTGCGGTGCTGGTCGGCGAGAGCGTCAAGGAACGCGTGATCGCCGGACAGGCGGGCTATTTCTTCGAAAACGCCTTCTCGGCGAACTGATCCCCAGGCGCGGGCGGCACCGCGTCCGCCCGTGTCCAACCCCCCGGACCCATCATGAGCTACCCCTACAAAGTCGCACGGACCGTCATCTTCCAGGGCGAGGAATACGCCCCCGGCAAACCGATCCGCTTCGACATGGACGATCGCGACGAGAAAAAGGCCTTCGACGGCCTGCTCGCCAGCACGGCGATCCTGGACGACCCGGTATTTGCCGAGAATATCCAGCTTCGCGAACAGGCCGCCGCCCAGGCAAGCGGCGGTGCGCAGAGCCCGCCGCCATCCTCCGACGACGCCCAGACGGTTGCCCTGTCCAAACTGCGCAAGCCCGAACTGCTCGAACTGGCGGCGAAGGAACAGGTGGAGCTGCCGCAGGATGCCAGCGTCCAGCAGATCGTCGCCGCCATCGAGGCGAAGCGTGCGGCGGCATGATCGCCACCATCATCAAGCAGCCGGGCGAGACACTTCGCCCGGCTGTCGCCTTTTTCGGGAACGCTTCGATCGCCGCGATCCAAGGCGTAACCGTCATCGCACGGGGCCTCGTGCCGGGTGCCGTCGCGCTCGTCGCCAGCGCCACGCTGGTGGGCGGCGTGGTCACGCTGGCGCTGTCCGGCGGCAGCGATGGCGAGCGGTACGCCGTCACGATCCGGGCCGATGATGCACACGGCCAGACGCTGGAGAGCGAAACCGAAGTCGTCCTGATCGAGTCGACCTGGGCAACGCCGGACGGCGGCGCGGGCTGGCTGTCGATCGCCGCGCTGGTCAAGCGCTTCACCCTGGACGAGGTCGTCCGCATGACTGATGCGGACGGCTCCGGCCGGATCGACCGCGACCTGCTGATCGGCGCATTGGTCGACGCGCAGGCGATCGCCGAGGCGCATATCGCCAGCCGCTACGCCCTGCCGCTGGCGACGGTGCCACGCATCCTGGAAATGGCGGTCGGCGACCTCGCCCGCGCCCGGCTCTATCCGCGCGGCGCGCCGGAGGGGATCGCAGACCAGGCCAAGGCGGCGATGGCGCTGCTCGTCCGCATCCAGGAGGGCAAGGCGACGCTCGGCCTGCCCGCCGCCGCCGTCCCGGCCGAAGCGGTCAGCGATACGCCGATCGTCATCGCCCCCGGCCGCCGCGCCTATCCCACCGGCCTGGACGACTATTGATGGTCGATATCGCCATCACCATCCGCGAGGACGTCACCGCCGCCATGAACCGGCTGGCGGCGGACGGCACCGACATGACGCCCGCCATGAAGGATATCGCCGGACACCTCGCCGACACGACGCGCGAGCGGTTCGAGACCGAGACCGATCCCACTGGCAAGAAGTGGACACCGTCGCACCGCGTGATCGAGCATGGCGGCAAGACGCTGACCCTGTCCGGTGACCTGGGCAATTCGATCACCGAGGACTGGGGCAAGGACTTCGCGGCGGCCGGGCCGGAGCGATCGGGCGGCGCTGGAGTCTATGCGCTGATCCACCAGACCGGCGGCAAGATTCGTCCGCGCGAAAAAAAGGCGCTGTCGTTCGGCGGCCGGATCGTGGCGAAGGTCATCATCCCGGCCCGCCCTTATGTCGGCTTTAACGACGTGAATGCCGATTACGCCATCGGTGCACTGGCACGCCATCTGGGCTTTGGAGCCGTTTAAATGCTGACCCTGACCCCTATCGTCGCCGTGTTGCGGACCGGCTTCAAATCGGTCGACGGCGTCTTGGAAGCGCCTTCCCAATCCGACTTGCCCCGCGCACTCCCCGCACTGTTCGTCGTCCCCGCCGCCGATGCCGCCGAGCCGAACACGCTGTCCGGAAAGCGTGACCAGCGGGTGACGTTCGACTTCTCGGTCCTTGTCACCGTCGCAGCCAGAGCTGCCCAGGGACAGGTTTCCGACGAGCTGAAGGCGGTGGAGGACCGGGTGATCGAGCTTGTCGTCGGCTGGACCCACCCGGATGCGTCGGGGCCGGTCGATTATGTCGGCGGTCGGTTGGCCAATGTCAGTGCGGGCAGCGTGACGTGGGAGGTGCGGTTGCGATGTGCGTATCGGCTTCGCAAGGAGCGATAAGCTACCAGTTCCTACTCTTCATTTTGTGCCTTTCGCGCAGATTGGGCCCTGATTGCGTTTGTCCCGAGCTTGAGCAACTCGCCCATAAACGAAGTTTGCTGAGCATCGCCCTCTGCCTCAAACATTGGAACGCCGTAGGCTTCAGCTATAAGCCAGAACATGTCTAAGCCCTGGAGCGCGAACTTGACGGAAGGTTGTTCAACATCGGCGAATTGACCCACAGGTTTAAACGATTCCGGGTTTGATCCTGGACGTGAAACGACCCGGCCATCCATCATCATCGGCACACCATGCTTTTCGTATTCTCTGAGGATCGCGGGTGAATCCAGAAAGGGAGTGCTTCGCCAAACGTTCAGAAGGACCGCCTTGCAGTGATATCCATGAACCCATCCCGCGCGCTCTAAAAGTGCCCCCTGTAGGTTGGCGGCAGCCATCAAAATATTGAGAACGAAATTCAAATCGACAACTTTGGGGTTTGGATAATTTTTCTGCTCGAAAATATCGCAAAATTGATCCGTATGGTGATAGCCGATCAGGCTGTTTCGGAGGTGATAAAGATGGCTGGGGGTGTGGAGGGTCATCGGAATGATGAGTTCGCTAACTAAGTCGCGCCGCAATCGATAGGTCAAGCCTAGATTGCGGGGGTTGTTTTCACGAAGCTGTCGACCAACGAAACCGTTAGCCGATGTGTATACAGTGTCGAAGGGAACGGCATAGGCTTCCGTTTCTTCGGCCTTCAATATTTTGCGGACTTCTGAATAAGGGGCATCAAGCCATGCATCCCGATCGCCCCAGAGATCGGCAACCATCAATAATCGAATATAAGGCAAATCACTTTCAATTTTGGAAAATTCCGGGTCGCGTTCGACCCACTCCTCATATTCTTTCCTGATTAAATCGGAGCGACGCCAAAGCTGATCCAAGACGAAGCGATCATTCTCCGGCTTTGGCTCTGATCCGTCTGCCACCCTTCGATAAATCTGGCCGCTTTTGTGGACATACGGAGAGTTCGGCCCCTTGGGGACATAGACACAAATCACCGCGTGGTCAGCGGCAAGTCCAATCTCTAGGTTTGGACCCCAAATCGCTCGAACCTCATAGTGTGGTGACGGATTAATGGAATTTGCAACTGACTGACGAAGGCGTTGCAGTGCCGCATCCACGTCCACTTTCGGAATTCCTGGGAACTCACCTGCGACCGCATCTTGTTTCGATTTTTCCGCAATGCCGTAGAATAGCCAACCTCCATGCGTATTTGCAAAGGCAGATACCGATTTGGCCATAGTATCAGCTTTTGATGCTTCTCGTTTGTATTCAACATACCAGCCCTCGGACGCCGACTGGAGCGACACGAGATCTGCGGCTTCTAACTCCTCGAACGGCCTTTGAAATGGATTGTAGCGCGGCATACGGAAGTCCTCCGTTCAAGATCACTCACGCAATCATAATTGTTTACAGCGTCTGCGCCAGCGCCCCCCGCGCGCGCGCGCGAAAGCGGGTCTGACTGTCGGCACAATCCGGCAGAAGGACCGACCGATGGCCGCTGGCCCCAAGACAACCCAGGCTGATGCCACCAAGCCCCGCCCGGTCGACGAGACCGGGCGGACGCTCGACCAATGGGACCTTCCCGTGTCGGGCCCCGCGCGCCTGAAGGCGCTGGGCGGCAAGCCCGACCCCGCGCTGGAGGTCGCCGCCGAGGCTGCACCCGCGCAGCCCCCCGTCACCACCACCGACAAGGACTGATCCATGGTCGACGCCGTCAAAGTCCTCTTCTTCAAGAAAGAGGCGATCTACGCCACCGATGCCGCGCCCACGGGGGCGGCCAATGCGGCCCTGACCCGCAACTTCACCGCCAAGCCGGTGGTCGTCGATCGCATCCAGCGCAATCTGGACCGGCCGGTACGCGGCAGCTCCAAGGATGGTCCCTCGAACGAGCGCCAGACCTATGGCTACGAACTGGAGCTGGCGGGCTCGGGTGCGGCCGGGACCGCGCCTCCGTGGATGGAGCATTTGGAGGCGTGCGGCATGGCCGCGCCCGTCCTGACCGCCAACACCAGCGCCGTGCAGCGCTTCGCGCCGATCGGCGCGCTCCTGTCGTCGGCGACCGCCTATCACTGGCACGGCAACCAGAAGCGTATCGGCCTGGGCGGGCGTGGCACGTTCGGCTGGGATTTCACCGCCGGGCAATATCCGTTCATCAAGCTCGATATGACCGCGCTGCTCCCCGCCGCCGGGGCGATCACCGACGCCAATGTCGGTGCGGTCGCATTCGACCAGTGGAAAGACCCGGTCGAGGTCAACACGGCGAACACCGACTTCCTCCTGGGCGGGTTCGCGCTCAACCTCCAGACCTTCTCGGGCGAGGCCAATGCGGCGATCGCGGCCGTCAATCTGGTCGGCGCGAACTACATCAATCGCGGCAACCATGCGCTGACCTGTCGCGTGGTCGGCGAGTGCCCGACGATCGGGGCGAAGGACTATTTCACCACCCTGCGCAAGGGCGATGAAATCCCCGTGCAACTCGATCACGGCACGGTCGCGGGCAATATCGTCCAGTTCAAGTCGGACCATCTGCAAATCACCGACATCGAGCTGACCGAGAATGGCGACACCAACACCCTGATGATTTCGATCACGGGGAAGCTGAACGTCGGCACCACGCCCGACGACCTCATCATCACGGCGAAGTGACATGACCCAGCCCATCTACCGCATCGTCGCCCAGCCCCGCGCCTGGACCCCCGTCACCTTCCCGTGCGTGATGGAAGACGGGACCGTGCAGACCTTCACGATCGAGATGCGCTTCCGCCTCCTCAAGGTGGACGCCGCTGGCGCGTTCATTTCCGAGGTGGTCCGCGCCCAGGAACTGGAGGGCCAGAGCGGGGCCGATCAGGCGCAGCTTTACACGGAGCTGGTCGCCCAGATTGCGACCGACTGGCGCGGCGTTCACGCGGAGAACGGCGACCCGATGCGCTTCGACGTGCCCGAGACGTGGCTGACCGATCTGGACGAGAACGGCAAGCGCAAGCCGCTGGCCGCGCCCAACCTCCGGTCGCTGATGAACGAGGGCGGGATGTTCATTCATATCTTCGACGCCTTCCGCGCCTGCCTCGCCGGTCAGCCCAAGACCCGCGCGGGAAACTGAAAGCCGTCGCGACCGCCTGGGCCAAGGGTCGCGGCGGCGGGAAACCGGCCGAGGATGCGGCGACCGACAGCGCCACCGCCGCGATCGCCGCTATCGAGGCGCGGCGCGCGGCCGGACGGCGCGACGATGTGGTGGAGATCGGGCCGGACGAGGTCGATGTCGTCACGCTGTTCATGTCGCTGACCACGCAGTGGCGGTTTCACGGCATGGGAGGGCGGCTGGGCCTAATCAACGAAGCCGTTCGCCCCACGGCGAAAAACCTGTCGATCGCGATGACGACGGACTTGTTCCTGGACCTGCAAATGATGGAGCGCGCGGCCTTGGTCGCGCTGGCATGATATGAGTCGCGACCTGATCGTTTCCGTCCGGCTGAAAGCCGATGGCACCGGCCTTGTCGGCGCGGCCAAGGAAGGCGCGGCGGCGATCGCCGGGATCGGCACCGCCGCCGGGGGTGCGACGGCACAGGCCCGCGCGCTGGTCACCGCGATTGGCGAGGCGTCGCGGGCGGCGGGGATCACGACGACCGCGCGTGAGGCGTCGGTCGCGCTGGAGGGCACCGGCCGCGCGGCGATCACGGCGGGCGGCTCGGCCAAACAGGCCGCCGCCGCGATGGGGCAGCTTACCGACCAGTCACGCGGCGCAGCGGCGGGCGCGGACGAACTGGTCGCCGCCGCCGGTCGCGTCGCGCGCGCGCATACCGCCACCACCGCCAAGGCGGCCGAGGCCGCGCGTGCCGCTTCCGATCTGGCGCGGGCCGAGCGCGACGCCGCGCGCGAAGCGGTGACGGCGGCCGAGGCGCGGCTCGCCCAGGCCAAAGGCCGCGTCGAGCTGACCCCGGACAATCCGACCATCACCCTGTCGCCGGGCGGCGGCTCACGCGCGGCGGGCGATGCCCAGGCGATCGCCGATGCCAGCGCGGAGCTTGCCCAGGCGCGCAAGCGTGCCGAGCGGGCGGAACAGACCTATTCCCAGTCGCTGCGGGACAGCACGGCAGCGTCCACCGCCGCCAGCGCCGCCGTGTCCACACTGGCGACCCAGTCCCAGGCCAGCGCCAGCGGCGCGGGCCAGTTGGCCGAAGCGCTGGAGCGCAGCGGCGGCGCGGCAGGCAGCACCGCCCAGGCGGCCCAGGCGCTGGCCGATGCGTCCGCCACCGCGTCGGATGCCGCGCGCCAGCAGGCGACCGCGACCGATCAGGCGACCGAGGCCGCCGAGGGCTCGACCCGCGCCACCACGACCCAGAGCCAGGCGCGCGGCGCGGCGGCGCGCGAGGCGGCCGAACTGACGGCGGCCGAGGCGCGGCTGGCGTCGGCGACCACCGAGACGGAGCGCGAGGAAGCCGCCGCCGCAATCGCCGCGATCAAGCTCGCCCAGGCGCAGCGGGAAGCTGCCCGTCGCACGGCCGAGGCGGAGGCGGAGTCGCGCCGCAATGCCTTCGCGGTCCGCAACATGGGCCAGCAATTCGGCGATTTCGGGTTGCAGGCGATCACGACCGGCGACGTGGTCCGCTCCTTCACCCAGCAAATGGGGCAGATGGGCTATGCCATGTCGGAAATGTCCGGCACGGCGGGCAAGGTCGGCGCATTCCTGACCGGCCCCTGGGGCATCGCCCTGACCGTCGGCGCGGCGGTCATCCTGCCGTTCATCGAAAATCTGTTCAAGGCCGAGGAAGCGGCGGAGGCCGCCAAGATCGGCGCGGACGGGCTCGCCGAAGCGCAGAACGTGCTGGGTGGCATGTTCGACCTGACCTCGGGCAAGCTGAAGAAACAGAATGACCTTCTGATCCTGAATGCCCGGCTGACGGCGCTCAACCTGCGCGGCACGGCGGCGAAGGAACGGGCCAACGCGCGCGAGACGTTCGAGAATGCGGATGGCATCTCCACCGCCGGACGGGTGCGTGGCGCGCTGGAGGGGCGTGGCCCGGCGGGCTATCTGGCCGGGGCGATCGCCGGGTCGGACCGGGCACAACAGAACGCCCGCAATCTGCGCGGGGTGGTCAGCGACCTAGAGGCCGGACGCACATCGGCGGCGGATGTCCTGCGCGTCACCGACAAATTCGACTTCACCGGCCTGAAAATCACGCGCCAGCAATTCCAGCAGGCGATCATCGACCGTGCGGCATCGGGCGCGAAGGAGAAGATCGCCGACCTGATCGACCAGTCGCTGGACGACGGCAAGCTGGCGGAAGGGCTCCGGCGCGAGGCGCGGGGCAAGAAGCCCCCGAAGCCGAAAAGCACCGAGGCGCGCGACGAGTTCGGCCGCGACGCCGCCGCGCGGATCGCGGGCATCACCGATGCATTCGACCGGACCCCGCCCGCCGTGCGCCAGGCCAACGCCGCCGTACGCCAGCTCGACGACATCATGGACGATCTGGCGCGCAAGAAGCCGCCGGGCTTCAAGGACCTGATTGCCCAGGCCCAGCAAGCCAAGGATGTGGTGCGCGACGGATTGAATCGTCCGATCGCCGATTTCGTCGAGCGCCAGGGCGAGTCATTTGCGGTGGGCCAGCTCATGCTCGGGGGGCACCGCGCCCAGGCCGAGGCGTTGCGGACAATCCAGCAACTGGAGCGCCAGCGCGGGCCGTTGACGGAAGCGCAAAAGGACGCGGTCCTCGCCACGACCCAGGCGCTGATGACGCAGGACCGCCAGCTCGAACGCATGGCGCAGCGACAGCGGATCTACCTTGCCGGGCTTCAGGACATTCGGGGCCTCCTGACCGCGACCATCTCGGGCGATAGCGGCATTGACAAGCTGCCCGAACGGCTGATGCAGTCGTTCAACCGCGTGTCGGCGGACAGGATCGTCGAAAGCCTGTTCGGCGACCTGTTCCAGCAGCTTGAGGACCAGATTACCGGGACCAGCGTCGTGGAGGATGCCTCTGCGCGCATGGCCCAGGCCGTCGATATCGTCACTGCCCGCACCGGACAGGCAAGCACGGCACTGGACACGCTGGCCCGCGCCGCCACCGGCGCGGCCCATGCCGTGCAGAATGGGCCCCAGGCCCGTGCACCGGGCGCGGTTCCGGCCGGGAGCGATGCCCCGCCCGGTGGCGATATCGTCGTCACCGCCCCGCGTCGTGGCATTCGCAGTCCACAGGAGCTGTTCTCCACCGCGATCGGCGGCATCGCGACCAAGGTCACGGGCCTTTTCACCAATCCAGAAACGGCGTCCAAGATCGGCCAGAGCCTGGGCAAGTTCGCGGGCAAGGGACTGGCGGGCGCTTTCGAGGGACAGGCGGCGGCCTCCATCGCCGGACTGGTCGGGATCAAGACCAACCAGACCGGCAGCGCGATCGGCGGCATGATCGGCGGTCTGACCGGCATCCCCGGCGCTGGCGCGGCGCTGGGGCTGATCGGCGGGCTGGTCGGCAACCTGTTCAACAAGCCCAAATCCGGCAGCGCGACGATCAGCTCGGTCGATGGCGCGGCCTCGCTGCGCGGTGACGGCAAGATCACCGAGGCGCTGTCGGGGACCGCCAAGTCGGTCCAGTCCGGTATCCAGAAGATCGCGGACACGCTGGGGGCCGATGTCGGATCGTTCAACGTCTCGATCGGCAAGCGTGAGGATTATTACCGCGTCGATGGCGGCGGCAGCGACCGCGTGTCCGCCAAGCATCCGGGATCGGGCCTGCTCTACAACGGCAAGGACGAGTCCGCCGCGATCGAGATCGCGATCCGCGACGCGATCGCCGATGGCGCGGTCAAGGTCACGGGCGCGGTTGCAAAGGCGCTGCAATCCTCGTCCTCGCTCGACAAGGCGGTGGCCGAGGCGGTGAAGGTCCAGGCGCTGGAGCGATTGCTGGGCGGGCTGACCGGCCAGCTCAAGAGCGTGTTCGACACGTTCGACCGGACGGCGGCCGACCGGGTGCGGATCGCCAAGACCTACGGCCTGGACCTGCTCCAGGTCGAAAAGCTGAATGCGACCGAGCGGGCCAAGCTCCTGGAGGATACGCTCAAGTCGCGGGTCGGCAGTCTGAAGGATCTGCTGACCAGCCTGTCCTCGGGCGACCTGTTCGAGGGCTCGGCCGTCGATCGGCGCCAGACCCTGCTGAAGGACATCGCCAGCGCGCGCGCCGATGCCGAGGCGGGCAAGGATGGCGCGGCCGACAAGATGGCGGAGCTGTACCGCCAATTGCTGACCACGTCGAAGGAAGCCTTCGGCACGGGCGGCGACGAATATGCCGCCGATCGCAAGTCGGCCGCCGAGGCCGCCCGCGCGATCGTCGACCTGGAAACCAACCGCGTGAACAGCGCGGCGGGGGTCGCGGCGGCGCAGACCAGCGCGATCGAGACGGGCAACGCCCTGTCGGCGAAGATGCTGGAGGCGGCCGAGGCCCAGACCGACTTGCTCCAGGAGCTGGTCGACCAAGGCAGGTCGAGAACGGGCGGTAGCGTCTCGCCCAATCTCGGCCTGGTCGCACGGGATTACGCACAATGAAGACGGTCATCGTCGAGGCGCGCCCCAGCGATGCGACCGGCCAGCCGGTGGATATCCGCCTCGCTGGCGGCGGGCGCGGGCATTATCTGTTCAAGGACCAATCCGACTGGCGCGCGGGCGTCATCAGCCTGCCGCGTATCCAATCGTCGCTCGGCTTCGGCAAGGACGGCTTTACCGGGGGGGCGGTGGCCCAGGCCAGCGCTATCGGCTTTTCGCCTGCGCAGGCTTCGACCCGTGCGCTGATCGCCGGGCTGGTCTGGAACGATGCCCCGATCACGGTATCGGTCAGCGACGACGAGGCGGCCGACCCGTCCTTCCAGGCGCGACTGGCGGGCACGGTCGCAGGCTATTCGATCAGCGCCGGGCGCTTCGTCTTCACCCTGTCCGACATGGCGGGCCGCCTGGGCGAGCCGCTGGTCAAGGACAGCTTTGCCGGGACCGGCGGCATCGAGGGCGACGCGGCGGCCAAGGGGCGCGTCAAGCGCCGGAGCTGGGGCCGGTGCTGGAATGTCGAGGGCCGCGTCCTTCTCGCCGCGTACAATATCTATGAGTTCGGCGATCCGGCGCGCCAGCTCGGCGCGTTCGATGCGGTCAAGGACAAGGGCCGCCCGGTCACGATCGTCACCGTCGCCTGGGCGGGATCGATCGCCGCGACGCTGGACGCGTTGAAAGCCGCCCAGGCCCCGGAAGGGGGATGCGCTGCCGCCCCCTCCATCGCCTGTGTCAAATTCTGGACCCAGCCGTCGACGCTGACCGCCGACCTGCGCGGCGAACTGGGCACCGGCTATGTCGAGCATGTGCCGGGCATCGCCGCCGCCATTTCGGCGGCGGCCGAAGGGCCGAGCGTGGACGGACTGGCGGCGCTGGCCGCGCTTCGCCCCGATCCGGCCGGGCTCCACGCCGACGACGCCAGCGAGACGCCCGCGCAGATGCTGGACCGGCTGACCCTGCGCGCCTCGCTGTCCTGGGGCGTGACCGCCGACAAGCGCATCGCGCTCCGCCCCATTGCCTTTGCCGATCCGGTCGAGACGGTCCGGTTCCAGGATGTCGAGCGCCGCGCGGCCTATGCGCCGGTCGCGAACGTCAAGGTGGGGTTCCAGAAGAACCACCGCGTCCATACCGATGCGGAGATCAGCGCCGCCGTGCTGGCCGGCGATGTCGTCTATCCCAACGGTCAGACCGTCACCGACCTCCAGCCTGCCCAGCCAGGCGCGGACGTGACCGGGCAGAACAAGGCGGCGGATACCGCCGCCGTCGCCGGTCGCCCGGCCGGACAGGTAACGGGCGGGATCGATGCCAATGCCGCCGCGATCGTCACGGCGAATGCGGACATTGCCGCCGCGCGCACGTCGCTTTCCAGCGATATTGCCGCCGCGCGGGACGAGACGAGCAAGGTCCGCTCCGACCTGTCGGCCGCCGTGTCGGATGTGCAGGGCCAGGCCGCCACGGCGCGCAGCGAGGCGGCGGCGGTCGCGTCCAATCTCTCCGCCGAGGTGGACCGGGCCAAGGGCGCGGAAGGCACGCTGACCACCAAGGTCCAGACGGCGCAGGGCCGCGCCGATGCGGCGTACAGCGCCGTCACGGACGAGACGGTCAATCGCGCGGCGGCCGACAGCGCGATCACAGGCCGAGTGGCGACGACCGAGGCGCAGCTTCGTGGCGACCAGGACAGTGTGATTGCAGCACGGGTCCGCGACGAGGCGGCGACCCGTGCCACTGCCGACAGTGCCGCCGCGTCACGGACCGGCGCGGTCGAGTCCCGCGTCGGGCGGGTCGAGGGCTTCTCAGGCGGCGATTTGGTGCGCAAGGGCACCTTTGCCGACGGACTGCCCGGCGACTGGCCGACCGGCGCGTATGACAGCCGTGTCTTCCGCCCCGCCGATGTGGGGCAGCCCGCCCCGCCGAGCGGCGGCTATATCTATCTCATGCGCGGCCACCGCGACGCCTTTGAGGGTGACGGGTGGATCGAGGGCGCATGGGGCGATCGGCGCTTGCGCGTCACCGGCTATGCGTCGGGCGAGTTTTCCGCCGCTAATTCGGCGGCGGGTGTGATGGTTCGGTTTGCCGACGGGACATTCACATGGGTCGGGGTGCGCGCCGCTAAGGCGCGGACACCCGGCTATAGCCGCTTCGATGAAGTCCTCACGATCCCGACCGGCGCGACCGCCATTCGTCCATGGCTCCAGAACGACGGCAATCCCGGCGACACGGCTAATGAGGTGCGACTGCACAGCCTGAGCATCCGCGATGCGACCCAGGCCGAGGCGGTAGGCGCGCGGATCACGGACGAGGCGGCGACCCGTGCCGCGCAGGACAGCGCCATCGCGGGGCGAGTCTCGTCGACCGAAGCCCAACTTCGCGGTGACCAAGACAGCGTGATCGCGGCCCGTATCACCGACGAAGCGACGACGCGTGCTAGCCAGGACAGTGCACTGGCGGGCCGAGCGACCAGCCTAGAGTCGAGCTACGGCAAGCTGTCCGACAGCGTTAACGGGGCGATCTTCCCAGGCTTCGAGCGCAAGTCAGATGTCTGGGGCGTCGATACCAGTTGGACCGGCCGCAATGCCGGCATCTATTGGGAGAACGGCGTCAAGGGCGCAGGGCTCGGCTGGCAGACGCCCGCTGGTGGCAATCACTGGTTGTACATGGACACGCCCGCCGGCTTCATCCGGGCGGTGAAGGGGCGCAAGTATCGCGCTGGTTTCTTCATTTGGCAGTGGAACGCACCGAACGGCTTCGGCGGCAACCCGCGCGTCTATTGGGAAGGGTTTAATCAGGACCGGACCGTCGCCGAGTTTCTGGGCTTCACCAAGAACGCGCCGGAGTCGACGCGCGCCTATTATGCGGCTATCCCGGACGGCGGTTTTCACTGCTACGCCACCGATTTCTATTTCGACGACGACCAAACCGCCTACCCGAACCGGGTGTGGCTGCGCCCGCGCATTAACGTCGACAACATGCCGGGGAACTCCGGTTATCAGATTTCGGGCTGGTTCTTTCGTGAGATCACGGACGACGTCCAGACGAACGCCCGTATCACCGACGAAGCGACGACCCGCGCCAATCAGGACAGCGCGATCGCCGGCCGAGTTTCGACGACCGAGGCGCAGCTTCGCGGTGACCAGGACAGCACGATCGCCGCGCGCATCCGCGACGAGGCGACGACGCGCGCCAGCCAGGACAGTGCGGCCGCCGCTCGTGCCAGTGCGCTGGAGGCACGTTCCAGTGGTGCGGGCAACCTGCTTAGCAACAGCGCTTTTGCAGGGAGCAGTTACGCCGGCTGGACGCCTTACGGCCCGATGCAGGGCTACAGCGTCAACGAGGCGGGTGACTATTGGCGGCCGAACGGGGAGAACGTCATCGGCCATCACTCGACCACGGACATTGGTGCGACCGGCATGGGGGCGGGCGGCGGTTGGTACAGTGATCCCGTCCCCGTCATTGCCGGTCGGTTCTACCAGTTCTACGCTTTCCTTGCCGCCCACCGCGCGATTGCGGTCGAATTGATGCTCGAGTTCCTGGGGGTCGATAATCAGGTAATCCAGACGTTTTATTCTGGCGGAATACAGGTGAATACTGGTGGTCGTACTGCGGCCAGTTGGTCACAGCGGGGCTGGATGGCCGTCGAAGCCCCCAGTGGCGCAGCGGCTGCGCGGTTCACTATTTCCAAGTGGGGCACCGTCCAGGGCGAGTCGAACAGTTACCTTTGGATTTGGCGACCCTATGTTGGCGAAGCACGTCAGGGGCAGAGCGAATGGAATCCCTACGGTCCAGCATCGGGGCGGACGACGACTGATGTAGCGTTCGCGCGAATATCGGACGAGGCCACCACCCGCGTCAATAATGACAGCGCGCTCGCCGGGCGCACCTCGTCGCTAGAGTCGAATTACGCTGCGGTTCGGGCCGACCTTAACAACTGGAACAGCGACCGTTACCAAGACTATTTGCGCGTAGATGCCCGCGTCTCATCGGAGGAAGCGACGCGGTCGAGCGCCGTTGCGGCGTTGGCGAGCCGCACCTCGTCGCTGGAGGCCAATTATGGCGGCGCGACGGGCGGTAATCTGGCCGGGCGCGGGACGTTCAAAGACAGCTCTGTCAGCGGCTGGCCGGATTGGCCCGGTGCCAGCTTTGGTGGCGACACCGGCATGCCAGCCAATCCGGGATATCCGGCCTTTGCCCGTTTCGTCATCCGCGACACGCTTGGGCAAAGCATCCGCCGCGACTGGCGCGGTCGCAGGCTGCGCGTGCGGGCGCTGTTGACGGCGGTCGAAACCGGCCACCCGATCGGGGCGGGCTTCTTCGTCATCAACACCAACGGCCAAGTTCTCGACTATGTGGTCAATTATGTCCCGGCCGGGCAGGGCTGGACTTGGGTCGACTACGAGTACACCTGCCCCGACACCGCGATCGAAATCCGGCCATGGCTCCAGATTGACGGCTTTGACAATTTCGGTGCGGGCATTGTCAGCTATTATGAGCTGACTGACGTCACCGACCGGCGGTATGCCGACGCGAAGGTCTCGGACGAGGCGGCGACCCGTGCCGCTGCCGATAGCGCGATTTCCAGCCGGGTCAGCTCGACCGAGGCACGGGCCGGGAATCTGGAGGCGCGGACCAATGTCGTCGAGACGAGCGCGGCCAACTCGGCCACGAAGCTCGCATCCGCCCGCCTGGAATTTTCGGCGGTCACATCGGGCGGCCGGGCGGCGCTCATCCTGCGATCGGACAATAATAGCGGGGGGGCCGTCGACCTGATCGGCGACCTGCGCGTGTCGGGTGACGTGGTGGTGGACGGCACGTTCAAGCCCATGAAATTCGACAAGTCGAGCATGTCCAAGGAAGGACAATCGAGCTGGAGCGGCAACGTCACGCCCGGGGCAGGCAAGTCGCAATCGGTGCCCTGGAGCCTGGGGCTGGGGACCGTCTCGCCAATGGGCCGCTTCATCTGGGAATATGCCGCCAGTGTCGTCACCAACGCGGGGCAGCGGGAGGCCACGACGTACAACGGCAAGCCGCTCTACACTTATTATCGGGACGATGGCGGCCTGACCGTCCGCTGCACCGACGCTCAGGGCAATGTCTATAATCCCCGCCCGCAAGGGTCGAGCATGGTCCTCGCGTCCAGCGCGTTCGACGCCACCTTCAACGCGATCATCAGTCGCGGGGATTACGACACGGGGATCGTGTCGGACGGTGACTATTACACGCGGACCGTGAGCGCCGACTACACCGTCACCGACATCCGCCTCAAAGCGACGTGGGTCGCGATCTAGGAAAATGACCATGGAATTTTGGATCGTCTATGACATCGAGACGGGCGCGGAGCTGTACGCGGGCAGCGGCAGCACCGGCACCGCCGCTTATCAGACGGTGCCCGAAGGGGCCGCGCTGATCGTCGTGCCGCAAGCCGTCGTCGCGACGAACCCCCGCGACCTGGACGCGCTGCGCGCTGCTCTGATCGTCGGCGTCGATGCTACGGCCGAGGACGTGCGCCAGCGCATCCTGACACCGGGCGCGGGACAGGCTCTGGCCTATTCGATGAAGCTGGCCGAGGCGCGAATGGTCCTGTCGGGTGGGGATGATCCCACGCCCTTCCTGACCGCCGAGGCCGAGGCGCGCGGGATCACCGTCGCCGAACTGGCGGGACAGGTGGCCGACGCTGCCGCCCGCTGGGCTCAGGCGGGGGCCGCGATCGAGGCCGCCCGCGCCCGCGCCAAGCGCGCTCTTTTCCAGGCCGCGACGCTGGGCGGCCTGATCCAGGCTGCGCGCGTCGCGTGGCCGGACGTCACCACCAGCGAAAAGGACGATGAACGCCATGGCTGATTATACCCCCGAACAGGTGGCCGAGGCCGCCAAGATTTCCGCCTGGGCGGCCGAGAAGGCGCGGGCCGAGGACGAGGCTCGCCGGGCCGCCTATCGCAACGCCCTGCGCCCGATCGTGACCGATGCGACCTATGCGGCGGTCAGAAGTGACCTGCGCGATCTGGTCGCCACCACGACGGCCGACGGCAATCTGTCGATGCACGTCGCCGCCATCCTGGCGGCCATGGATCGCCTGGCGGCGGAACCGCTGTGACCGACGCGCCCGTCGCCGCCGGTTACGCGGCCCAGCTCAAAGCGGCGCAGCGCGAGTTGCCGGTCGCCACGGCGGCGGCGGCGCGTTTCCCCAAGGGGCGGACGATCGCGTCCGCCTCGCCCTTCGCGACCGAGGCCGGGGCGCAGGCCGAGGGTGCGCGTCTGGCCGCGTTCTATGGCTATCCGCTGGTCGAGGATGTCGCGATCGTCGCGGGCGCGCGGGCGGACTTGCAAGGCCGTTGCATCGCCGCTGACTGCCGCCGCCTGGATTACAAGCCCGGCGACCTCGTGTTCGTGATCGGCGCGCAGGAGCTGGACAACGGCACGACCTCGCTGACCGTGCTGAAACGCGTGGGGGCCTGATGCTTTCGATCGTTCATCCCATCGCCTTCACCGTGGACCAGGCGCGATCGTCGGCGGGGACGGGCCATGCCAATCTGGCGACGCCGTCGCCGCGCGAGGCGTTCGCGGCAGCAGCCGCCCAGACGACCATCGTCCTCGACCTCGGCACGGCCCAGGCGATCGACCGTGTCGTCCTGGGCTTCACCACCGCCAGCGCGGGCGATGGCTTTTCGGTCGTGCCGGGCCTGGACGGGGCGGCGGTGGCAGGCGTCTTCGCGCACAGCTATCGCCGTGCCCCCGTCCTTCGCCACGGGCTTTGCGTGCTGCCCGCGCCGGTCGTCACCCGCTATGTCCAGCTTCGCGTCAATGCCGCCGCGCCGATCAGCGCCGGGGTCGCGGTCGTCGGGCAGGCGATGCGATCGGCATATGAATATGGCTCGGGCCGCCCGCTGGTCGATACCGGCCGGTCCGACCGGCTCTGGTCTGGCGGTTTCGGTGGCGAGGGCGGCGCGGTCGCGGGCGGCTATGCCTGGACGATGGTCGACCTGTCGGACGAACTGCGCGACCGGCTGTACGCCATGCAGCTCGACCTGGGCACGACCGGCGATTTCCTCGTGATTGAGGACGAGGCCGCGACGGACGGCTTGAACGAGCGCATCCACTGGGGAAGGCTGCCAAAGCTGGAGACGTTCGAGCGCCAGGCGGACGGCACGTCCAAGCTGCCCATGGCGATCGGGGATTGGGCCTGATGCGCCAGCGCACCCCGACGCGGCGCTGACGCATCGCCTATCGTCGGGCATGGCTACCCTTTCACCCTTTGAAGAGTCCGCCGCCCACACGCTCGGCATCGAGGGCGGTTTCAGCGATCATCCGTCCGACCGGGGCGGTAAGACCCAATGGGGCATCACCGAGGCCGTGGCGCGCGCTGATGGCTATACCGGTCCGATGGCCGGCCTGCCCAAGGCGCGCGCGCTGGCGATCTATCGCCGCCTTTACTGGGATCGCATCGGCCTGGACTGGATCGCCGCCGTCGATCGCGACACCGCCGCCGAGCTTTTCGACACTGCCGTCAACATGGGCGTGTCGGTCGCGGTCACCTTCCTCCAGCGGGTGCTGAATGCCTTGAATCGCCAGGGCCGCGATTACCCGGACCTCAAGGTCGACGGCAGCGCCGGGCCAGCCACTGCCACGGCCCTGCGCGCCCTGATCGCGCGGCGGGGCATCGTCGGCCGCAATGCCGTCCTGACCTATCTCAACGCGCTCCAGGGCGCGCGCTATGTCGAGCTGGCCGAGGCGCGCGCCGCCAATGAGGATTTCGTGCTGGGCTGGGCTCAGCGCGTCGCTTTCACCTTTCCCCTCACCATCAGGAAGGCCGCATGACCCCGCCCCTGCGCGACAACGGTTCCCCCTCGCCATTCGAGGCCGGGACGCATGAGGCGGTGGGCTTGCCCCCGCCGATCACCTTCGATCCGGCGCTGGCCGAGGGGCTTCGCCTGGGCGGCGACCTGGGCGGCCTGGACACGCTCGACCTGGGGCCGGGCGCGCCGCCGTGGATGACGGCGCTGGCCCGCTCGATCCGGCCGCTTTGCGTCGGCGCGTTGATGGCGATCCCGACGCTTGGTGCATTCTCGGTCGGGCTGGTCGCGATCGTCTCGCCCCGAGCCGCCGCTGCCATGGTGGCGGCATCGACTGCCTTTCTGGCGGGCATCCCGACCGACATCGTCGTCCTGATCGGGACGCTGGCGTCGGGCTACGGACTGGCGAAGTCGGTCGAGCGGTTGCGGGGTGGCAGGTGAAAAGCGCTATGGAAAGACTGCTCCTCGCTGTGCCGGTGGCGATGGTGGTCGCGGCGCTGATCGGCATCGCCGCCTTGCCAGGATGCGCCACCACTCGGCGCGATCGGCTGGCCGATGAACAGGCCGCGCTGTCGATCGAGCTGGCCTATCAGGCGACGGCGATTGCCGCGCTGGCGGCGATCCATAGCGATGCACTCAACGCCCAGCAAAAGCGGTGCGTCGCCGTCCTCGACCAACAGGCGTTCCGCCAGGTCAAGGCGGCGCGAGATGCCTATGACCATCATGACTCTGTCTTCCTGTCCCAGGTCGCTACGGCGCGGGAGGCGATCACGACCCTACTTATTCGGCGAGGATGCTGACTATGGACTTGGCGACGATCCTGAAGGCGATCGAAATCGTCGGCGCTTTAACGCCTGCTGCAATGCGGTTGTACGAGGGTTTCATGGCTGTTCTTGGCGATGGCGATCAGGCCGAGTTGGCGGCGCTCTATGCCGCTGCGCGGGACCGATCCGATCGCTTGCACGATCAGGTTCAGGCAGCGGCGCGCTGAATTATTGCTCGTTTGCCTGAATTTTTGCTCGAAATTTTTGCTCGGCTACAGGGACGGATCGGCGTCGAGCCGGGTGGGTCCATCCCCGCGAGCGCGGGGGAGCCGACCTTCGGACTGACAACCGGATGCCGGATCTGGGTCCATCCCCGCGAGCGCGGGGGAGCCCGCTGAACGGATTGTCATGCTGGGCTACGATAAGGTCCATCCCCGCGAGCGCGGGGGAGCCCTGGATTGTCCAGTACATCGGCCGCGAAATCCGGGTCCATCCCCGCGAGCGCGGGGGAGCCGATCAGGAACTGCGACCAGTCCCCGAAATACAGGGTCCATCCCCGCGAGCGCGGGGGAGCCCGCTCCAGAACGATCGGTCGATCGAGGATCAGGGGTCCATCCCCGCGAGCGCGGGGGAGCCCGTGGATGATCACCGACCAGCTGGCCGACGCGAGGTCCATCCCCGCGAGCGCGGGGGAGCCTTAACTTTTTCAGCAGCATCAATGAGCGAAACGGGTCCATCCCCGCGAGCGCGGGGGAGCCCGAGATAGAGCTTGGCAAGCGGCGCGAGGACGCGGTCCATCCCCGCGAGCGCGGGGGAGCCGAATATGTCCGGACGGACGTGGACGTGTCGAAGGGTCCATCCCCGCGAGCGCGGGGGAGCCTTGTCGAAAAGCGCATCGCCGACCAGAGCGAAGGGTCCATCCCCGCGAGCGCGGGGGAGCCTGAAACACCTCGCCATCGAGGAGCGCGATGGCGGGTCCATCCCCGCGAGCGCGGGGGAGCCATCATCCGCGGTAATCCCAACCTCTCCGGGTGGGGTCCATCCCCGCGAGCGCGGGGGAGCCTGTTCGGTGTCCACTTCCGGAAGCTCGACCGCGGGTCCATCCCCGCGAGCGCGGGGGAGCCAGGTCCGGGAAATCAGCCGCACCGGCGACACGGGGTCCATCCCCGCGAGCGCGGGGGAGCCTCGACGCTCTTAGGGCGCTCTGGCGCCGATATGGGTCCATCCCCGCGAGCGCGGGGGAGCCCAATGGCGCTATCCGCATTGGCGCGGGTGGTCGGGTCCATCCCCGCGAGCGCGGGGGAGCCGTGGTTGACCGAGGCGCGGCTTAGCGACTTCCGGGTCCATCCCCGCGAGCGCGGGGGAGCCGCGTCGGCGCGGCGGCTGTCGCCGCCAGGGCGGGGTCCATCCCCGCGAGCGCGGGGGAGCCTCATCGAACCTTCGCGGTCGATCCGGCAGGAAGGGTCCATCCCCGCGAGCGCGGGGGAGCCCCGTCCGTGACCTGAAAAACCGACGGCAGGAAGGGTCCATCCCCGCGAGCGCGGGGGAGCCTGGTACAGCGAGGCCGTGGTCGCATCGACATACGGTCCATCCCCGCGAGCGCGGGGGAGCCGGATACCGGAGGGCGTCATCTTCCAGCGGTACGGGTCCATCCCCGCGAGCGCGGGGGAGCCGTGAACCGGAAGCCGAGCCCGACCATCGTCGCGGGTCCATCCCCGCGAGCGCGGGGGAGCCCTGACACGCTGATCCGCCAAACGACGATGACGGGGTCCATCCCCGCGAGCGCGGGGGAGCCGACGGCGCGCTCGAAGTCCAGGGCGCGGGATCGGGTCCATCCCCGCGAGCGCGGGGGAGCCGTCACCCCCCGACGCCAGCCCGGCCTCCATCTGGGTCCATCCCCGCGAGCGCGGGGGAGCCTTCCAGAGGAAGTGATCGCGATAGCCCATGAAGGGTCCATCCCCGCGAGCGCGGGGGAGCCGATCCTCATTTCCTGATCCCCCGGAGCTGATCGGGTCCATCCCCGCGAGCGCGGGGGAGCCGCAGCGTTCCCGTACTGAGCCAGCGCAGTCTTGGGTCCATCCCCGCGAGCGCGGGGGAGCCTCCAGCGCATAGCGCAGCGCGTCGACAAGATGGGGTCCATCCCCGCGAGCGCGGGGGAGCCAACGTCGAACTCCCTAACTGGGCAGGCGAACTGGGTCCATCCCCGCGAGCGCGGGGGAGCCGTCCGTCTCAGCCTTGCGGATCGCCCGGTTCAGGGTCCATCCCCGCGAGCGCGGGGGAGCCCGTTCACAGATGCATCTCCTGTTCGATGACGCGGGTCCATCCCCGCGAGCGCGGGGGAGCCCGGCTGACGGTCTTGCACGGCCGGAAATACTTGGGTCCATCCCCGCGAGCGCGGGGGAGCCGTGACGGCATCCAAGAGATCGGCCGGGTTGCTGGGTCCATCCCCGCGAGCGCGGGGGAGCCTGGGGAACCCATGCTTGCGGAGGTAGCTGATGGGGTCCATCCCCGCGAGCGCGGGGGAGCCTATTCATTTCGGTTGCTCCGTTGTGTCAGCAGGGGTCCATCCCCGCGAGCGCGGGGGAGCCTGAGCGCTATCTGGGCAACTGGCTTCAGTATCGGGTCCATCCCCGCGAGCGCGGGGGAGCCTCTGCGGGCTAGCTGACTGATTTCATTCACAATGTCAAAGACGCGCCGCAGGATGATCGGTCAGGGTGGCCGCTCGGTGGCGTTTCGGGCGGATAGGGCGCGGCGGACCAGGAGGATGCCGTCATGCGCGATGACGTCCTTGGGTGGTTCGCCCAGCGTCATCAGGCCCAAGCCGCCGGCTGCTGCCGGTTCGGCCCAGCATATCACGATGCTGCCCCGTCGCAGCCGCGCGTGCCATTCCTCGACCACGGTCCAGATCCGGCCGCGCACCCCGGCGCTCATGCGCGGTTGGGCATAGACGCCCGGTGCCAGCTCGAGCATCGCGGAGCCCAGGAAACCCCGATAGCGATCCTCGACGTCGCGCGTGATCACCACGGTCAGCGGCATGCGTCGCCGTCCCCCTTCGCCGGTTCCCCGGCGGATCCTCCGGCACCGGGCGCACCGTCGCCCAGCGTCGATCCGGGCATCAACAAGGTCTTGATCCGATCGATCATGCCGGGAATGACCGCGCGTTGCCGGAACAGCAGGGCTGCGCGTTTGCGGACCAGCCGTTCGATCGGTGCCGCCCCCCGAGATCGGGCCTCGCGCACCGCGCCGAAAGCGATGTCGAGCAGCACGTCGTGGCGATAGAGATCGGCGATATCGAGGACGAAGCTCTGGCCGGAATCCTCGTGGACGAAGCCCAGTTGCGGGATCGCGCCGGTCGCCGCCACCGCGACGCTGGCCGCCGCGGTCATCGCCGACCCGGCATGGTTGATGGCCTGGTTCGCCAGATCGCCCGCCTCGGGATTCTCGCGATCATAGCGGCGGCCGTTCCAGGTGACGCCGTGACGCTCGGCGGCCAGGACATAGGCGCGCTTGATCCGGGCCCCCTCCTGCCCGCGCAGCACGGCGATGTCGCGGGTCCGCACGATCTCGCCGAAGCGCATCGCGTACATGGCGCGCGCGGTCTCCATGCGTTGCTTGGGGTCGGCCCAGCGGCGGACCTGCGCGCGCGCCAGGGCCGAACTGTCGGGCATCAGGGGCGGTGCGGTATAGAAACGGACCGCGCCGTCCCCGATCGCCGCCAGGGCGCAGCCATGCCGCGCAAGCAGCCGCAGCGCGTCATGCGTCACGCTGGAGCCGGGGCCGAGCAACACGATGGAGATGGCGTGATAGGGGATTTGATAGTCGCCCGCCTCCAGCGCCCCGCCGCCCGCCGTCACGAAGCGCAGGCAGCCATCCTCCACTTCCAGGCGCCCGCGATCCAGCCATACCAGTCCCTGGCGGTCGGCGTGCGGGATCCGCGCGCGTTCCAGACCAAGGCGGCCGGACAGCATCTAGCCGGCGCGCCCCGCCGGGGAGAGCAGCAGCATGCCGTAGCCAAAGGCGGCATGGCGCCCGACCCCGCGCGACAGGATCGTGGCAAAGGCGTCGGGATCGGCGATGGTCAGCGTTCCCGCCATCACCGCATCGGGGCCTTCGACCGCATGGGTTCGGCCGCTGCCCGCGCCATGGGTGCTGCGCCGGGTGCGCGCGCGGCGGAAGAGCCGAAGGGTGGCGGAGTCCAGCGTCGCGGCATCGGCCAGCCGCGACCGGAGCCATTGTGTATAGACCGCCTCGCGATCGACGGAACTGGCATCACCGCCTTGCGCGACGGCACGTTCGCAGGCGCTGACATAGGCGTCGATCTCGCCGGCCTTGGGTTGCCAGGCATCCTTGCGTTCGGCGCGATCCGCACGAACGGTCTTGCCGAAACGGACCACGGGGCGCACCCGGACCTCGAAGCCGTAGCGGGCACCGCCGCGCCAGGTCTGGGGCATCGGCTGAATCTGCGGTGCGGCGAACAGGTCGGTCAGCAGGTCTTCGACGGTGGGGAGTGCACTCGCCTCCTCCAGCATCGAGCGGTCGGCCGTATAGCCCAGCAGGTGGGGGCCGCGCTGATGCTCGGGCAGGTAGCGGAACGGACGCGGTGCCGCCTCGCCGAAGCGCGCCGCCAGCGCGGCGTGCAGCGCATAGCCGCCGTCATCGTCGCCCAGCCGTCGCGCTGCCGCAAAGACTGCCAGCGCCTGTGGGTTCACGCCCATCCTGACGAGATGCAGGGTCACGCGCTCGCCTCCGGCCGGCCCAGCCGGGCGTGGATCACCCGGCGAAGGCCCGCATGGACCCCGGCGGGCCAGTGGCGTTCGTCGGTCAGTTCGTCTTCGCGCGGGGCGGTGACGATTGCGGCCCCGTTCGGCTCGTCAAACGGCCACTGGGCGCGCGGCGTGTCCGCTTCGGGCGGCGTGTCGATCAGCGCCATCCCCGCGACGAGCGCGTCGGGGATGGTGTCGGCCTCGACGATGGCGAGCAGCAGGGGGCGTGACGGGACGAAGGGCTTGCGGCCGATGAACAGGGGGCGTTCGGGCCGGGTGAGCGCGGCGGCCAGCGCATCCAGGTCGGGGGCTTCCGTCGCACGTTCCAATCGACACGCGACCAGCACGCGCGCATCGGCATCCATGTCGCGATACCGGATATGCGGCGATTTATAGGTATCGGCGCCGCCCGCGCGGCCCTCGACCCGGCCGCGCGTGGTCCAGCCCCGGTCATTGGCTTCCAGCTTTGCGGTCTGGAACTCGCGCTGGCGCTGACCTTCGACCATGCGCGCCGATCCGATCGCCAGTCGCGCCTGCAAGGCCCCTTGCGCCTCGGCATCATGCCGTTCCCAGCCCAGCGCATTGGCGAACAGGCCCGCCAGCATCGACTTGGCGGGAAAGTCGCGCACCACGCCATAGGCATCGACCAGATCGCCGCCAAAGCTCATCAACGGCGCGTCGAGGTCCAGCAGCAAATGCCTCACGGCCGGGCCCGCGCATCGCGGACCAGCGACCCGGCCCAGTCGGCGAGTTCGCGCAGTGATCCATCGGCGATGGCGGGAAGCGCCAGGTCGGGCAGGGCGGCGTGACGCCGGACCTCGCCGGTCTCGTACATCCGGTCCATCGCGGCCAGATGGTCGTGCAGCTTGCCCGCCGCGCGGTTCCCCAGTGACCGGTTGGACTTCCGGTCGGCCAGCGCGACCGCATCGCGAAATGCATTGGCCAATGTGCGCGGCTGGCGGTCGCCTGCCTCGACCAGCACCAGTTCGGCGCGGCTATAGGGCGCGGTCGATCCCTTCTTGGCCCCGGGTGAGACCTCCGCGACCAGATGGATCAGATGCTCGACCACCTGCGCGGCGAGCGCCCGGTCGTGATCGCCCGCCCAGTCGGCGCGCGCACAGCCCGTCAGGTTGGACACCAGCAGCGGTATGTCGACCACGACATAGCCATAATAGAGGCCCGAGGTCAGTTCGGTGTCGAACACCCCCGCCGCCCCCGCATCATCGCCCTGTTCGCGGTCGTGCAGATCGTCGACGACGGTGAAATAATCCAGTTCGGCCTGTTCCTCATGCACGGTGAAGGCATGGGCGACATGGATCGCGGCGTCACGATTGGCGCGGGTGTCGCTGGTCACCATCCGCCCGAACAGTGCGGCCTCCAGCGAGGCGGCCAGCACATTCTGGTCGCGCAACTGGTTGAGATTGTTCTTCTGCTCCTTGACCCAGATGTCCGCCGCCGCCTTGATACCCGCGGCGCTGCCGCTCTCCGACAACAGCCGTTCCGCCTCTTCGCGGAGCCAGTTGATCTCCGGGCGGCCGAACAACAGCGCCTGGCGTTGCTGCTTGTCCTTGGCGTTCTTGCCATAGAATTTGGCGAGGAAGGCGTCCTCGACCGCATCGACCATATCCGCGTCGAACCGCGCGCGTAGCGGCCCCGTCACCTCGCGTTCGATCACGATCTTGGACCGAAGCCCCTCCACCCCGGCCTGTCTGGCCAGTTCATGCAGGCCGTGGCGGTCATCGGCCATCCGCCAGTGGCGTTTCAGGCATTGCGAAGAGATCCGCGTCCGCGTCGCGTTGCCGAAGGGCAGGCGCTTGGCGAGCCCGGCATCATCGCGGTTCAGCAGCGCGCCCGGCCAGGCGGCGAGGAAATGGATCTGGATGAACCTGGGCACCACGTCGCCGGTCGTTTCAGTCGTCACTCGAAGTCCCCTCGTCGGACCGCGCTTTGGCGGCATAATAGTCCTGGGCGATGCGGATGCGCGCGGCCTCGGCCTGGCCCGGATCAAGGCCGATCAGGTCGAACAGCGTCCGCAGATTGACCGGCGCCTGGCCGCGCTGAGCAAGCATCCGTATCGCGCGAATGGCCTGTGCGGCCAGCGCGTCCCCGCGCGCCGAGGTCAGGCGCATCAGCCGGTTTTCGGACAGGCCGATCTCGTGCAGCGCGCTGCCCAGCCTCCGTCCGGCGGCATGGGGCTGAACCCCGCCCGTGCCCGACAGCAGTGCGGCACAATGGGCGAACAGCCGCCAGGGCGCGAACTTCTCCGGCACGATCGGGATGGTGATGCCCGCACGGTGCATCATCTCGATGACGATCCCGTCCGCTTCATGGCGGCCGGTCAGGTACAGGCGGCGCAACTGCGCGCGCTGGCCGGTCGACAGATACGCGATCTGTCCCGCGATCGAATCGACCGGATGCTTGCGTTCGGGCTTGGCCTCCGGCGAGGCCTCCGGGCGCGCGTCACTCGGCATGCTGCACCTCGTTCATCCATTTCCCCATCTGCCCATCCAGAAAAGAGCGTGCCCGCGCGCGGGCGCGGATGCGCCGGACCTCGGTGCGCGGCGCGGCGTCGGCGGCGTCTTCAAACACTTCGCCCGCGATCGCGCGCAGCCGGGCGCGCCAGGCCAGCCGGTGATTGCCCGCATCCCCCGCCGCCTCGGCCCAGAAGGGCGCGTCGAAGAATTCGGCGTCGACCACATGGTCGAACCGGTCGAGCCAGCGATCCGTCTTCTTCCTGGCGGGATCGTCGTCGAACCGCGCCTTGTCCGGGCCGCCCTGGACGAGCGAGATCAGCGCACGGCGCAGCCGCTTGCCCGCTTCGCCCGCTTCCCGCGCCCGCTCTCCGGCGACCGCGCCGATCCGGTCGAGCGGGGCCTCTTCATAGGCGCCGATCGTCTCCCATCGGCTGACGCGGACATGGCGGCGATGCAGCCCCTCCGTCTTGCCCTGTCCGCGCACCAGCGCGGCGGCGACGATCGACAGTCCCTCGCGCTCGTCCGTCTCGCGCGGTTCCGCCAGCAAAGGGCGGACGATCTTGGCCGGGTCGAGCAGGGTCGCCATCTGGCGGTAGCCGAACCCCGCTCCGGTCGGTGTATGGCTCGACGACCCATCGGCCTTGACCGGCGCCCATGGATCGCGCGTGATGCCCTTCAGGTCGGCGGCGGCGACCCGTGCGCATTTCGATCCCGCCGTGCACGCTTCGATCGCGCCGGCCATGGTGCGTTGCAACCGGACCCGGCGACAGACCTCCACATAGAGTTCGTCCAGTTCTCCGTAATTGAGCGACGCGGTGCCATCCCAGGGCACGGTCCACAGCAAGGCCGTCCCGCCGCGCCGGTCCGGCCGGGCGCGGGCATCCTCGACAAGCCGCAGGACGTCGCGCCGAAACGCCGGAGCCGCGCCCCCGCCGGGCCGCACGCCCAGTGTCATGCGGCTCGCAAAGCCGCCATTCATCCGCGACACGCCATAATTGCCGGCCCCCAGGAACCCCTCGGTCGTCTGGAGCGTGACCAGCGCGAACAGCCAGTCCTGATCGCTCGCGCCGATCATCCGTTCGGGCTTCACGTCGTGATTCTTGGCGGTCACCAGCATGTCGAGCGCATCGGGCGTCGCCAGCCGGTTCTTATACGCGGCCCGGTCGGTCGCGGCGACGATGGGGGGTTGCAGCAGGGCGGGCTTCGACCAGTCCTCGACCACCAACTCCCATGCCTCGCCACCGGGATGGTCGGGCGTCAGGCCGATCAGCAGGTCGCGCCATGCAGCCTCGCTGTCGGGCAACGCATCGAGCCCCGACCGGATCAGCGCCAAGGCGGCAAGCTGCACGGTAAAGGCGTGCCACGGCTCCCGCTGATGCGGCCGCAGCGCCGGGAAGCTCCACGCCTCACCCCGCGCCAACGCCGCAAAGGTCGCGAACAGGTCGCTGGAATGATCGCGGTTTCGCTCGTCCCGCCATTCGATCATGCACCACCTCCCATGACCATCAATAAACTTGGCTTCTTGCACGACGTCAATCGGCGACGAGGCACCTGCAGGGCAAATATTTCGAGGCTTCCCGGATCGATTGCATCCGATTTGAATATTGATTTGGCGACATTTGCCCTTTCGCGATTGTTACTCAAACAACCCGGTCCCGCCCGCCAGCACCGTCTGAGCGGTCAGCGCGCGGTCGAGATACAGATTGCGTGCCTCGCAACTCGTCTCCGCGACCAGCAGGCAGCTATGGCAGGCCGCGCCGCTCAGGGCGCGTTCGTCGGCATGGGTATCGGGATCATGCTCGGCACAGATGGGGTCGCCGCTGCACAATGCCAGACGGTCCAGCGCCCGTTCGGCGATCGCCCCCAGCCGGGGCAGCACGGCGACCAGGCCGCCCAGCGTGCCCTGCGATCCGCTCGACGCGGTGTAGAGGAGCAGGCCGAACCGCTCCCCCTCGTCATCGACGATGGCATAGAGCCGTTCCTTGAGCGCGGTCGCGGGATAGCCGCAATCGAGCGCGATCTCGTTCATCAGCGCATGAGAGAAGCCGTGCATCGCGTAATAGGCCAGTCCCGGAAAGCGCAGGCGGTCGCCATAATATTGGTCCGCGCGCCACCGTTCCCATCCGCGCAGCAACGCCTCGCCCTGCGCCATCACGGCCGGGCGCGACAGCCAGGCGCGGATCACCTGCGCGTCGAAGCGCAGGAAGATGCCCTCTCCGCGATGCTCGACGGCGGGCAGCCATTCCAGCTCGGTCGCCAGCGCCGCGCCCTCGACCGCCAGATAGAGTTCCTCCAGATCCCCGTCGATCGCGGTCGGCGCGGCCTCGAACCGGGTGAAGCCATAGAGGCAGGCCACCTCGCGCAGCCGGTGCACCGCCACCGCCGAGGCGATCGGGGCCAGCCGTGCGCGTTCGCCGTCCCACTCGGCGCGGGTCAGGGTGCGGGCGTGCAGCCGGGCATCGGGCGTGTCCGCGCCGATCTGCGCCAGGCCGGAGGCGAGCAGGTCGAACTCGGCGACCTTGGGGGCCTTGGCCAGCGTCTGATGCCCGGCATGGCGGAGCTGCGCGATCCGCGCGACGATCTCGGCGTCGCTCCATCCCGACAGGGCGGCGCGCAGCGAGGGGTTGGAACGGCGGGCGATCGCCATCTCCGCCTCGGTCGTCACCCAGTCGATCGCGTCCATATGCGCCTCCACCAGCCGCGACAGTTCGTCCTCGGCGGCAGGCAGCGAGATGACGGTCAGGACTTGCGGGAAATAGGCGTTGGTGGCGGTGCGGGTGAGGAAGCGAAGCTGTTCGCCGCACGCGCCCGGCTCCGGGGTGCGCAGCCAGGGGCGCTGGCCACGACAGGGACCGAGCAGGCCGGTGGCCTGGGCATCGCGCAGCGAAAGCGCGGCACCGCAGCCGCAGACGACACGGGTCGATGCCGGGTCGCCCGATGTGCCGCGCTCCTCCAGCCATAGCGGCTGGGTGCAGCGCCCCTCCATGCCGATATGGACGACCTGGGGCCAGTGGATGTCCTGCAAATGCCCCTTGCGGCACCCGGCGACGAAGCGGATCGGCGTCACCGCGATGCGGCGGCCGTCATCGTCGATGAAATCGGCCCGCCCGCGCGGATCGAGGTCGCGCCAGCGGACCAGCCGACGGCGGCGCCATTCGCCCGCCTCCTCGGCGTCGCGGGCGACGAACCAGGCGGGAAAGATGCGCGCCTCGATCCCCGGCGGCTCGGCGGTGCCGGTGCGCGCCTCATCATCGGCGGGCGGCGTGCGGAGCGACAGCCGCGCGTCGTCCGCCAGCCGCCCGTTGCCGCGCAGCAGCGTTTCCAGCACCGACGTCGCGCGCGGTTCGTGGATGGGATGCCAACTGCCGCGCTCGCGCATATGCCACAGGTCCAACCCGCCGATGACCACCGACCGGGTCGGCAAGTCGACCATCGCACCGGGGCCGAAGGCGGTGATGAGCTGCGACTGGCGCAGCGTGACGCGCTTGGTGCTCATGCCATATCTCCTGCGCCGCTCACCCGTTCGCCACCGGGCCCGCGCGGCTTGACGAGGACGCCGGGCTCAACGTCGCGCATGCTCCATCCGGCCTGGAAGCGACGGTGGCCGGCCGATAGCTGGTCGAGCGAGGGATCGAGCGGCGGGTGGAGCAGGCGGTGCGGGCGATCCTCATAGGTGAAGCGGCCACCGGCGGCGGTCTGGTCGGCGGCGATTGTGATCCAGTCGTCGAGCAACCCTTCGATCAGCGCGGCCAGTGCCTCGCGTCCCCCGGCGATCTCGGCGGGCGCGCGCTCGACCAGATGCCGGACGACCGCCATGCGCGTCGCGGGCCGGTTCGCCAGCGCATCGACGGCCGAGGCGGCGGTGAGCGCGGGGTCGAGATGCCGTGCAATCGCCACCACCACCGCCGCCAGCGACCGATCGAGCGCGCGCGGCGACCAGGGCGTCACGCTGGTCGCCTCGACCGCGCGGTAGAAGGTGTCGTGGAAATGGCCGAACTGCTCGAAATGCATCCGGTCACGCGGGCGGTGGACGTTGAGCACGACGATGACCAGTCCGGGGCGGCTCGGATTGCGCCCGACACGGCTGGTCGCCTGGATATATTCCGCCGCCGTCTTGGGCTGTCCCTGCACCAGCATCAGGCCTAGCCGGTCGATGTCGAGCCCAACCGAGATCATGTTGGTCGCCAGGGCCACGTCGACGGCCATGTCTCCCGACTGCTCGCCGTCGAAATCGGTCTCCAGTCGTCTCTTGGCGGCGGCGACCTGATCGGTCGACACGCGCGAGGTCAGCTCCACCGGCTCGCCCAGCCGGCGGTCGGCGAACGGCCGGTCGGCGGGTTCCAGTCGTCGGCGTCGCGTGCCGTATTGCGCCAGCCGTGCGGCGACCTCGTCCTCCACGATCCGCCGCGCCCCGCCCAGTTCGCGCAGCGCGTTGAAATAGCAGAGCGCGGTGCGATAGGCGTCGGCCTCGTCGCCGTCGTCCGCCAGGGCCTGGGCCGCGCCGAGCAGCGCAACGAGCGCCTGGAGGAACACCAGCTTCGGCCCACGCCCCGCCGCCGCCAGCCCGACATACCAGCGGGCGGGATCGGTCGCGTTCTCGGCCTGGGTCCGCGCGAAGAAGCTGTTGCGGCGGTCGAGCCCCGGTGGTGGGAAGATGCGTGTCTCGTCCCGGTCGAACAGCGCGCGGATCTGGTCATGCGCGCGGCGGACGGTGGCGGTGGAGGCGATGATCTTGGGCCGCACCCGCTGTCCATCGACTTCGCGGGTCGCCAGCCTGTCGATCGCCGCCTCGTACAGTCCGGCGACGGTGCCGAGCGGACCGGAGATGAGGTGAAGTTCGTCCTGCACGATCAGATCGGGCGGATCGAGCCGGTGGCCATTGCCCAGCGAACGGCCCATGCCCGGCTCCGCCGCGCCATAGAAGCCGATTGCGTCGGCGCGGTCGACATGACCGAAGAACGCGCCGGCCGGGCCGTTCCAGGGCAGGCTGGCGAACTTGTCGACCGTGGCGATCAGAAAGGCGGGGAGGCGGCGATAAATGGCCTCGTCCACCGTCACCACCGGCAGCGCGCGGTCGCCCGTGAAGGGGCAGGTCAGGTTGACGCAGCGCAACTCCAGATTGGTCGGCGCATCCGCATTGGGGACGCAGGTGAAGCTCTGCGGGGTGAAGGCGGTGCCGCACCAGGGACAGGCCTTGATCGGGGCGGGCGCGCGCGAATCGCGGCCGCTGGTATAGGCGCGGACGCGCTTGACGGCGGTGCCGTCGGCCCTGTCCCCTCGACGGCCCAGCCGATTGGGACTCGCGTCGGAGCCGACCCACAGCCCGATCTCGATCGGCCAGTCACCGAGCAGGGGCCGCCCCGCCTCGTCGCGATGGTCGGGGCCCTCGCGCAGCAACTCCAGCGCGCAGACCAGCCCCGCTGCCCGCCCGAGCTGGTCGAGCGTCAGCAGCCGCAGCGTATAGCGCATGATGACCGAGACGCCCGCGCCCAGCAGCCCGCTCGCCCCCAGTCGTCGCAGCGCGATGGTGAAGGCGGCGAGGCCCAGATACGCCTCGGTCTTGCCGCCGCCGGTGGGGAAGAACAGCAGGTCGGCGATGTCGCGATCCGGGTGGCGGCGATCGGCCATGCCCGACAGGTTCAGGAGGATGAAGGCAAGCTGGAAAGGGCGCCAGGCGGGCGTCGTGTCGGTCGGACGCCGGGCGCGGGTGGCGTCGGCGACGGCGCGGTTGGCGATCTCGAATGCGGTGCGCACCCGCGCGTCCTCGGCCAGCAGCGCGATGCCCGCCGCGATCCGTTCCCGCGCCTCCTCCTGCGCGGCGATCAGCGCTTCGGCGGTGCGGACGCGCTGGGCGGCGTCCGCGACATCGGGCGCGGCACAGGCCGAACGCTGCGCGGCGGTCCAGCGGTCATAATGGGCGACCAGCGGGGCCAGCGCGCTGCGCAGGCCCGTGCCGTCGTCGCGCGCCAGCCCGGCCAGCCGGTCCATGCCGAAGCAGACATCCGGCACGGGAGCCGCGACGGTCCGCTCGACGGCGGCACGGGGCAGGTGGGTGGTGTGGACGCACCGCACGACGCCGTCCTCATCGACGACATGCTCCGTGGCACAGCCCAGCCCGGCGGCATAGGCGGCGCTGTCGCGATAATGAAGGTCGGCCAGCTGGTCGTCCCAATCGTCGCGCGCGATCCGCGACAGGTCATGCTGCGCGAAAAAGCCGCTCTCGCAGGCGAGCGACAGTCGCACCTGATAGGCATAAGCGAGGTCCCGGTAATGCGAGGGCGGCTCCAGCCGCTTGTTGACCAGGAACACGGTGACGACCTGAACCGCGCGCTCCCGCCCATCGGCCAGCCGCAGCGCGAAGGGCCGCGCCCGCACCGCCAGTTCCAGCGCGCCGCCGGGGCGCGCGGTGGCGGCGGTGCCGGGCAGCGGGCAGTGCGCGATCCCCCCATCGGCCGAGGGCAGCGACAGCGTGACCGCGTGCTGCCGCGCCACCCGCCGCCAGGTGACGGGCGTGCCATGGGGCTCGCCGCCGGTTTCCAGCATGTCGGGGGGCAGTGGCGGTTCGGGCACATAATCGCCCCAGCTCAGCGCGACGTCGAGCGTTCGGACCTGCGCGTCGACCATGGTCGACAGCCCGATCGAACTGGGCAGGAAGCGACGGCGCGCCGGCGATGCGTCGGGCGGGTCATTGTCACCCGCCGCACCGCCCGCCCCGAACGCCTCGACATCGGACACCAGGCCGTCAATCTCCTCCCACGCGGCGTCGGGTTCCATCTCGGGTTCGATGGTCAGTTCGCCCGAGGGCGCGATGAAGCCCGACAGATACCAGCGCGACGGGCTCTCGCCGGCGGGCAGGCGTTCGGCGGCAAGATCGGCGTCCTCCGCCTCGCACGGCCCGATCAGGTTGCGCCGCAGTCGCCGCACCATCTCCGCCCGCACCCCGTCCGCGTTCACAGCATCCGCTCCATCGTCGCGCGTTCCTCGTTGAGTTTGAGCAGGCGGGCCAGCACCGCGTCGCGAAAGGCGGCGGGCCAGAACAACCGACCCTGATAGCGATGGTCGTCCTCGCTCTCGGCATCGAGGAAGACCGGCGCGGCCGCCTTCGCCAGATCGTCCCAGCCATAGGCGGCGAGGACCGCGCGATCCATGGCATGGTGGAGCGCACGCAGCGTCGCGATATCGGGGGCGGTGTCGGCGGCGCGGTGGAAGCGGTTATAGGTCGGCGTCATCCCCTGATCCCGCGCGATCATCAGGGCGGCGCGGTGATCGTGATAGGCTTGGCCCGCGGCTTCGAGCATGGGGGCGTCGTCATGGCCGGGGGGCAGGGGGAAGGTTTCGAAACAGTCGGATGGCGTGTAGCGGAGGTCATCCTTCATGGATGATGCGAAGGAACGAGCCCAGACTTCGTGCACACGGGATTGCAGCGTGGCGAAGGTTGCGTGCGTATCGAAAGCGAAGATCGCCGTCGTGTGGGAAAATACTGCGTCTGATCCACGACGCGCAAAGCAGACATGCGGTGTCGCGCCGCAATTAATGGCCAGAATGTGCTGAAGCGGCTGTATCGTCCGATACATTTCTTGCCGTGACCGAAGGAAGCGCCACCAAAGCCGCCGACCATTGGGATCGCGCTGAGCCAGCCTCTCCGGCTTGACGCGCGAGGTGACGACGGAAAGCAGATCCGGCCAGTCCGCCGCTACGGGGTAGGGATAATTGTAAGCCACCACACCGTGCCGCAGTTCCGCGGCTCTTGTCTCTTCCGACTGCCGAAACCAGTCTTCGCCGGCTTCACGGCGCTGTAACGGAAATTCGGAAAAGTCGATTGTATAGCGGTGATGCGAAAATGTTGGTGAATTGTTGATCTCTTCCCCACCGAGATATGGCTTGATGCGATCGGCATTGCGGGGATCGGTGCGAATGAGCCGATGCATCTCACTGAGCGTGGATGCCTTGCCCTTGGCGGCATTCACATCATCGAAGGTGAATCCCATGCCCAGCAGGAAGGACCCGATGAACGCCTTGCCCGCATTCTCCCGCAACGCCGCCGGTGATCCGTCGAGGTCGCCCTCCATCAGATAGGCCGAAATCCGCCGCACCGGCCGCCCGTCCAGTATTACTGGCGTCTGCGTATCGCCCTTTCGCACGAACACCTGCGCGACGACCACCGCCGCTTCGCCTTCCCATGGGTGACGGCTGACCGCGCGGAAGATGGTGCCGCCGTCCGCGAGGATCCGGGTCAGCCCGGTATCGCGCGTATCGCCCTGGCGGATGGTGTTGGTCGCGATCAGGCCGAACGTGCCGCCTTGTCGCAACAGGCTGAACGCGCGGAGGAAGAAATGCGCCGCCAGATCGGCATTGCCATGGGCGCCCATGTGCAGCGTCTTCAGCCAATCGGGATAGGCGGCGCTATGCCCGGCCGCGATCGTGTTCTTGCCCGCGAAGGGCGGGTTGCCGATGATCGCGTCGAAACCGGGATTGGGACGGTTGAAGACGTCCTCGAACTCCAGTTCCCAGTGGAACGGCGTGATACCGATCGGGTCGCCGTGCAATTCGGTGCGCCACGCCGCCAGCCGCGCCCAGCCCTCGGGCGTTGGCGCGAGCACGCATTGCTGCACCTCCGCCAGCCGGGCTGCGCGGTCGCGGGCGCTGCTCCCGGTGAAATAGGCCCAGAGCACACCGTCTGCGACCCATTGTGCCCGCTCCAGCGCGGCGGCGGCGGCCCGGTGGCGATGGTCCTGCGTCGCATAGGAGGCGATCTCCGCCTCGACGCGCATCAGGCGGCGCAGTTGGGCGGCGGCGTCGATCCCCTCGCGCACGATCGCCTCGATAAAGCCGTGCTGCCCTGACACCTTGTCCCATGTCACCGCGACGATCTTCGGATTGGGCAGCCCGACCAGGCTGTCCCCGCAACGCAGCACCGCGTCGAGAAAGGTGAACTCATGCGCGCTCGCCAGGGTCTCCAGCCAGAGCGAGAGCTTGGCCAGGTCGATCGCCAGCGGATTGCGGTCCACCCCGCGCAGGCAATGCTGCGCCACCAGCCTTTTGGCATGGAGCAGTTCGTCCTCGTCGGCCGGAATGGTCGGGCGTTGCGCGGGCCAGCGGGCCCAGGCCGCGACCAGCCGCTCGCCGAGCTGGCGGCACGCCTCGACCAGGAAGGCGCCCGATCCGGCGGCGGGATCGCAGACCTTCAGGTCCAGCACCTCGCTGGGGCCGGCGTCCGGGCCGATCCGGGCAAAGGCGGGGGCCAGCGCATGCTCGACGATCGGACGGGTCAGCGTGGATGGGGTATAGTGGCTGCCGGTGCGCCGTCGTTCGTCGGTGGGTTGCAGGATCGGGGTGCCCGCCGCCACCGGTGCCCCGCGCGGGGCGGCGCGAACGTCCGCGATGGGGGAGAGCGCGGCGGCCACCGCCTCCACCCCGGTCGCGGTGCGCAACGCGCGCGAGACGGCGGCGGGATAGGCCCCGCGCCCCGTCCAGGCCTTGAGCTGCTTTTCGCGCTCGCTCGCTCCGGCCGCCGCCAAGGCTTCCAGGTCGACCCAGACGGGCACCCGGTTGGCCTTGCCCGCCCGGATCGCCAGCATCGTGGCGGGGGCGCACTGGGCGGTGAAGCCCATCACCGCCTCGTAGACCGAACCGATCTGCTCGACGCTGAGCGCGCGGTACGCGACCCGCTCGCCCTTCAGCATCAACAGGCTGTCGAGCACGCGCAGCACGCATCCGTCGCCGACCGGCAACACCTGTTCGGGGTCGTCCGGCGTGTCGCGGCCGAGCAGGAAGGGGAAGCTCCTCTCGTCGAACAATTGCCCGCCACGGGCCTGCATGAAGCCCGAAGGGTGGCCGCGATCGACCAGCCGGAACAGCGCCAGCAACCGGCCCCAACCGCCGCGCCGCTCGTCCATCATATCGGGATAGAGGGCGGCATCGTCGCGCAACCGGACATGCAGTCCGCCCAGGGCATAGCCCTGTTCGTAGAGCGCCGTCGCCATCCCGCCGCCGACCGAGGGCATCAGCCCGCGATCCTCGGCATAGAGGATGAAGATCAGGCGGAGGAGGACGGTCAGCAGCCCCTTGTAGAGATGGTCAGGATCGTTCGTCGCCAACGCGCGGATACGGGAAGGGTCGGCGGCGTCCAGCCCGCGCAGCAATTCGTGCAGGCCGGCGATCACCTGTCGCGCCAGATGGTTCGACACATCGGCCTGCGCGGCCTGGCTTTCGGCGAGGATGGCGGGCAGGCGGTGCGAGGGCGGCCCGCTGAACAGCGCATGGGCGTCGAGCAGCAGCTTCAATCCCGCCAGCATCCCGCGACCGCCGACTTCGGCCAGCGCGGCCAGCGGCCAGCTCATATGCCCCGACGCCGCGCCACGCGGGGCGACGACCAGGCGCAAGACCGGTTCGGTGGCCTGATCGCCCGATCGTCCGGTTTCCTGCGCGCCGATGATCAGTCCGGCGGAGACGCCGGTTTCGCGCAGCAGCCGCTCGAACCGCTGCTGCGCGGTCGCTTCCCATCCCGACAGCGTGCCGCGCCGGTCGAGGACCAGGCCGGGCCGTTCGATCCGCACCAGCAATTGCGTCGAGCCATCGGCGGCGGCGACGGCCCAGTGCGGCTCCAGCAGCGTATCCAGTTCGGGAAAGGCAACGCGCAGCCCGTCGGGAATCGCGTCGCCGCGCGACACCCGGTCGGCGGGCCAGCCCAGTATGTCGCGGAAGAAGGGCCAGGGATCATCGGCGAATCCCGCCAATGCGCGGGCTACGGCGTCATTGTCGGCGGGGCCCTGGGGTGTAGGCCAAAGGCCGATCCGGGCCAGGGCGGCGGGGGCGACGACCAGGCCCACCGGCTGGAGATAGCCGATCCAGTCATGCCGCCCGCCGACGATCGGGCCGCTCATGCGGCGGGCCAGAGATAGACGATGCCGATCGGCTCCAGCCGGGTGGCGTGGATCCGTGCGGCGGCGCGCAGGCGTTCGGGTTCGCGGATCAGTTCGTCGTCCAGCCGGGTTGCGGCGCGGTCCCAGGATCGCCGGTCGGCGGCGCGCTGCCGCGCCTCGGCGGGATCGAGCAGCAGCGCGAACTGGCGGTCGTCCTCGCCCCGCTCGCGGCGGATGCGTGCGATCCGCTGCTCGAGCAGCGTCTCCAGCCCGCGCGCCTCGGCGGCGGCCCGGCGGGTGAGTTCGGCGGCGACCCGCTCGGTCCGCGCGGCGGCCCGCTCCTCCAGCGCGGGGCGGAGGTCGGCGACATCGCGCGCGGCATGGGCGGTCGCGGCCCTCGCGGTATCCGCATCGGCATCCTGGGCGGTGCGCAGCGCCTCGATCAGTTCGTCAAGCACCCGCGCTTCGGCCTCGCGTCCCTCCGCCAACGGACGAAGCGGCGGCGTATCGCGCCAGTCTGCCGCGACGCTCAGCACCTCCTCATGCAGCCGGGCCGCCTGTTCGCCATAAAGGGCCAGCCGCCCCAGCAGGATGACGCGCGGGGCGGTGACCGCGGCGGTCCGAATGACGCAGGCGCGCTCCAGCCCCTGGCGGAATCCGGCTGACAGGAACCGTCCGAGCAGTCGGCGCACCAGCCGATGTTCGAGATGCAGTTGCACGACGTCGCCCGCATCGCGCCCATCGGGCAGGATGGCGGGGGCGAAGCTGATCCGCCGGACGGCGGCATCGGCGCTCATGCGCCATTCGCCGGGGCGTTCCTGCGGGCGTGGCGGCCGGGCGCGCAGATCGTCGAGCAGGGGTTGCCAGCTCGGATCGCTCGCCAGGGCCGCCTGGTCGAGGTCAAAGACGGGGATGCCGCCGACCGCCGCCGGGTTCGTCCAGCCGCCGCCCGCGCGGGCCAATGCCAGTCCAACGACCGATTGCAATTCGCCCGGATCGACGCCGACCCTTGCCCGCGCCTTTTCCAGGGTCGCGGCAAGATCGGCCTGTTCGCGGCGCAACCGGGCGATCCGTGCCTCTGCCCCATCGTCCATGTCGCGCATGGCCGCGCGGACGCGTTCATCGGCTTCCTCGTCCTCGATCCGCGCCGCCAGATCGCGCGCCGCCGCCCGGTCGATCCCGCCGCCGCCCAGGCGATCGGCGATCCGTGCCCCCAGCACCTGGCCCGCAGAGCCCAGTTGCCGTCGGATCAGTTCGGTCTTGCGCACCAGGGCGTCGAGCACGACGTCCTCGGGCCGCTGGGCATAGACGAAATAGCGGCAGGTGACGGTCGGGCTGGGTTGCAGCTTGCGGTCGATCCGCCCGTTGCGCTGTTCCAGCCGCGATGGGTTCCAAGGCAGGTCGACATGGATCAGGTCATGGCATTGCGCCTGAAGGTTGATCCCCTCGCGCGCGGCGTCGGTGCAGATCAGGATGCGCAGGGGCGCGGCGGGATCGTTGAACGCGCGCTTGATCGCGTCGCGCCGTTCGGTCGAGGTGATGCCGGTGAAGCTGTCGATCCGCCGATCCTCATGGGGGTCTTCCGGGTCGAGCAGGACCGACAATTGCCGCTTGAGCCAGCGGCGCGTATCCTCATATTCGGTGAACAGGATCAGCCGCCGTTCGCGCCAGGCCCCGCTTTCATCGATCAGGTTCGCGCGGGCCCAGTCGATGATCCAGTTCACCCGCGCATCCGGGGCGGTCCGGGTCCGCTCGGCGCGATCGAGCATCGCGGCCGCCAGGGCGCGTTCCTCCAGGAGCTGCGAACGGGACGATCCCATGGCCCCGGTCACGGCGCGCGATTCCGTGTCGGCGGCATCGGCGCGGTCGAGCAGGTCGGCTGCTGCCGCCTCATCCTCCGCGCGATCGGGGGCATCGGGCTCGGCGACGGACATGGGCGTGGCGGCTTCACCCGCGATCGCCCGGTCGAGCCCGGCGATATGCACGCGCAGCGTTTGGGCGAAGGCGGGGATCGAGGACAGCAGCCGCTGCTGCAACCCCACAAAGGCCAGTCGCGCGCGGGCCGCCTGTGCCCCCGACAGGTCGCCGATCCGCCGTTCGCGCAACCGTCGATACTCGGCCAGCATCCCGGCGAGGATGAGTTCGGGGGCGTCCTCGGGCAGGGCGTCGATGACGACCGGCTCGACCAGACGTTCGGGAAAGGCCTCGCCCAGCGCGCGCAGGTCGCTCTTCAGCCGCCGGACCATCACCGGCTCCAGATCGGCGGGGCGGACGGGCACGCCGCGCGTGAAACGCTGCGGGTCGAGCAGTTCGAGCAGCGTCGCGAAGCTGTTGGGGTGGCCGTTATGCGGTGTGGCGGACAGGAACAGCCGATGCTCGAACCGATCGGACAGGTCGCGCAGGCTTCGGGTGAACTGGCTTTCGATCGCATAGCGCCCGCCGCCTGCCGGGGCGGCATGATGCGCCTCGTCCAGGATCAGCAGCGAGCGGGCGCGAAAGTCCTCCAGGACGTCGCGTAGCCCCGCGACATAGTTCTCCTCGCCCAGCAACCGATGGGACAGGATGAAGCGCGATCCCGCTGCCCAGGGATTGGCGCCATAGCCGCGTCGCCGCCGCAGGTCCTCCAGATGGCGGGCGTCGATGATCTCGAAGGACAGGCCGAACTTGGTCTGAAGTTCGTCGCGCCACTGGCCGGTCATCGCCGCCGGGGCCAGCACGACGCTATAGTCGACCCGGCGGCGCAGCAGCAGTTCGCGCAGGACCAGTCCGGCCTCGACCGTCTTGCCCAGCCCCACATCGTCGGCGATCAGCAGGTTGACACGCGGCAGGCGCAACGCCTTTCGCAGGGGAAGCAGCTGATAGGGATCCAGCCGGATGCCCGCGCGGAACGGCGCCTGGAACAGGTCGCGTTCCGCGGCGGTCGCGGTGCGCCAGCGGACCGTGCGCAGATAGGCGGAGAAGGTCGCCGCATCGCCGCCATCGGTGCCCAGTGTCGCCCAGGCTTCCTCGTCATGGAGCCGCGCGTCGATCTCCGCGCCCCAGAGGATCTGCGCATCCTCGCCATTGGCGTCGTCGTCGATACAGGCCAGTCGATGCCCGGAAAACGGCCCGTCGGGCTGCGCCTCGACCATCCAGAGCCGGCCCCGCAGCGACACGAACTGGCCGACCGACGGTCCGGGCCCGTGCGACAGGGACATGCGATGGCGGCGCGTGTCGGTCATGCGATGTGATCGATCCTCCCGCCCGCGAGGATGCGGGGCGGGACGCGCGCTGCCAATCGGGGGACGGGGGTGTTGCATCCATTACGACGCAATCCCTTCGGTTGCGAACTTGCCCCGACGCGCTAGCCTGAGCCGGTACAGGGGAGCCTGAGCCGGTACAGGGACAGGGAAAAGCGCGATGTCGAAACAGGAGCCATGGGCCAAGCTGGAGCATGACATGTCGGGCGCGATCATCGCCGCCCTGCCGTTGCTCGACCATTGCCTCGATGTCGGTGCGGCGATGGAGGCGGTTCTTCCCGCCTGGCTGGCCAGCCTGTCCGCGGCGGCGGGGCGGCCATTGACGGACCAGGATATCGTGCGACTGATCGTGCTGGCGGCCCTCCATGACGTGGGTAAGGCCAATCATGGCTTCCAGGCGAGGAAGGATTCGGAACGGCCCAGGATCGGTCATACCGGGCCGGTCGCGGCGCTGCTGCGCCATCCCCCATTTCGTCAGAGTGAGGCGGGGCGAAGCCTGCTGGACCTGATCGTCCCATGGGGCGCGGTGGAGCTGTTCGCCGCCGTCATGGCCCATCACGGCAAGCCGCTGCGCGAGTTTCACAAATCAGCGGGGCAACAGACTGACATCTGGACCCGTCATATCGAACACTGGCTACCCTCTGGCGGCCATGACCCCAAGGCGGATGTCACGGCCCTGCTTGCCGCGCTTCGGGGGCGCTGGCCCCTGGCATGGGAAACCGGGCCGGGGCTTCCCGATGCGCCGCGTTTCGTGGCGTTGTTCGCGGGGTTGGTGACGCTCGCCGACTGGCTGGGGTCGGACACGCGGCGCTTTCCGGTGGCGGGGGGCCATGGCGCGGCGCGTGATGCCTGGCGCCTGTCCCAGGCCCGTGAAGCAGCGACGGTGCGTGGCCTGGTTCCGCTGGCGACACCGCCGGTCGATTTCGCGGCCGCGCTGGACCATGCCCCGCACGGCTTTCAGACAGAGGCCGCCGCCGAGGACCTGGGCCCGATCGCGCTGATCGAGGCGGAAACCGGATCGGGCAAGACCGAGGCGGCGTTGTGGCGCTGGCTGGCGCTTCGCGCGCGCGGCGAGGTCGACGGGCTGTTCTTCGCGCTGCCCACCCGCTCGGCGGCGGTCCAGTTGCACGGGCGGGTCAATGCCATGCTGGGCCGGGTCTGGGGTAGCGGGGCACCCGAAGCGGTGCTGGCCGTCCCCGGCTATCTCCGCGCGGGGGAGGCCGATGGGCAGGCGCTGCCGGGCTATGCCGTGCGCTGGGATGGTGGCGAGCCCGGCGGGGCGGAGGATGCGCGCTGGGCGGCGGAACGGGCGAACCGTTTCCTGGCGGCACGGGTGGCGGTGGGGACGATCGACCAGGCGTTGCTGGGCGTGTTGCCGGTCAAGCATGCATTGTTCCGCGCCGGGGTGCTGGCGCGCAGCCTGCTGGTCGTCGATGAGGTGCATTCGTCCGATGCCTATATGACCGGGCTGCTCGAACGGCTGCTGGTCCAGCATGTCGCGGTCGGCGGGCGGGCGCTGCTGCTGTCGGCGACGCTGGGCGCGCAGGCGCGGTCCCGGCTGCTTGGCCACCCTGCGCTTTCGCGAGTCGAGGCGGAGGCGCAGCCCTATCCGGCGCTGTCGGGCACGGATGCGGCCCCGCGACCCGCCACCGGCGCGGAGACGGGCGGCAAGCGGGTCGCGGTGGAGACGGCGGGGCTGATCCACGACGCGGATGCGATCGCCGCGCGCGCCGTGGCGGCCGCGCGGGCGGGGGCGGCGGTGCTGGTGGTGCGCAACAGCGTCGGCGGCGCGGTGGCGGTGGCGGAGGCCGTGGCGGCGCTCGCTCCCGAGCTCTGCTTTCGGGTGGGTGAGGTGGCGACACTGCACCATGGCCGCTTCGCGCCCGAGGACCGGCGGCGTCTGGACCGTGCGGTGGAGATGCAGTTCGGCAAGCGTCGGACGGGCGGCGGGCGCATCCTGGTGGGGACGCAGACGCTGGAGCAGTCGCTCGACATCGATGCCGATCTGCTCATCACCGATCTTGCGCCGATGGACGTGCTGCTCCAGCGGATCGGGCGGCTGCATCGCCACCGGCGGGACGATCGCGGGGCTTTTGCCCAGGCGCATGTCGTCGTGCTGCACCCGGCCGAGCGCGACCTGACCCCGCTGCTGGGGAAATATGGCGGTACGCGGCACGGGCTGGGCAATGTCTATCCCGACCTGCTCCAGATCGAAGCGACGCTGCGCCTGCTGGAGGGGGCACCGATCATCGCGATCCCCCGAGACAATCGACGGCTGGTCGAAGGCGCGGTCCACGGGGAGTCGCTGGCGGCCCTGGCGGGGGAACTCGGTGTCGAATGGACCAATCATGCGAACACGCTGGCCGGTGGCCTTCACAAGGATGGCCAGCAGGCGGCGACCGTCGCGCTCGACCTGTCGCGTCCCTTTTCGGAACTGGTCTTTACCGAGGCTAGCGAGGCGTTGGTCACCCGGCTGGGCGCGCGCGACCTGCTGGTCGATGTCGATCCGCCACTGGCCGGGCCGTTCGGCGGCACGGTCGGCCGGTTCGCCATGCCCGGCTGGATGACGCGCGGCGTGGCGGCGACCGAGCAGCCGGTGCGGCTGGACGATCGCCGGTTCCACCTGGGCGGCCGCGCCTATCGCTATGACCAATGGGGCCTGCGCGCGGATGACGGTGGCGCAGGCGCGTGATCCCGGTCCGTCTGGCCCGCGCCTGATCCGCATCGTCAGGGCCTGCTCGTCACGTGCGCTCAGGACGGCAGCATCGTTCCCGTTTCCATGAAGCGACGATGCCACGACAACGCCTCCGCCGGCAGCGAGGGGGCATGGAGGCCATAGGAGCCGCCTTGGGCGCGCATGGCATAGTCGGTGAGCATCGGGCGATAATCGGGATGCGCACAGCGGTCGATTACGGCCCTTGCCCGCTGTCGCGGGGACAGGCTGCGCAGATCGGCCAGCCCCTGTTCGGTGACGATCACCTGCACATCCTGCATGATGTGATCGACATGCGAGGCCTGCGGCACGATGGCAGAGATCTTGCCGCCCTTGGCGGTCGAGGGAGTCATGAAGATCGAGACATAGGCATTGCGCGCGAAATCGCCCGATCCGCCGATGCCGTTCTGGATGCGCGATCCCATCACCAGCGTCGAGTTGACGTTGCCGTAAATGTCCGCCTCGATCAGCCCGTTCATCGCGATGCACCCCAGGCGGCGGACCAGTTCGGGATGGTTGCTGATTTCCTGCGGCCGCAGGATCATGCGCTCGCGATAGCGGGTCATCTCGGCGTTGAGCCGTGCCGCGGCCTGTGGGCTGAGCGAAAAGGCGGTGGCGGAGGCCATGCGCAGCTTGCCCGAATCGAGCAGGTCGAGCATCCCGTCCTGGATCACCTCGGTATAGGCGGTCATCGGATCGAACGGCGCGTCGATCAGGCCCGACAGGACGGCATTGGCGATATTGCCCACCCCCGACTGGATCGGCAGCAGCGCCGGCGGCAGGCGGCCGCGTGAGACCTCATGGGTCAGGAACTCGATGATATGCCCGGCGATGGCGCGCGCGGTTTCGTCCGGCGCGGCGAAGGGCAGGTTGCGGTCGGGCGCGTCCGTCTCGACAATGGCGACGATCTTGTTCGGATCGCAGGCGAGATAGGGCGTGCCGATACGATCGTCGGGGCGGACCAGCGGGATCGGCACGCGATCGGGCGGCAGGCGGGTGCCGTAATAGATGTCGTGCATCCCCTCCAGTGCCGCATCCTGCCAGCGATTGACCTCCAGGATGACGCGCTTGGCCCGATCCGCCCAGGTCTTGTTGTTGCCGACCGAGGAGGAGGGGATCAGCGACCCGTCCGCGCGGATTCCCGATACCTCGATGATCGCGGTGTCGAGCGTGCCGAGCACACCTTCCCACGCCATCGGCGCGACCTGGCTGAGATGCATGTCGAGATAGTCGATCTCGCCGCGATTGATCTTCTCGCGCGCGACCGGATCGCCGCTATAGGGCAGGCGCTGCGCGATGCCGTCGACCGCGGCCAGCGCACCGTCCAGCTCCGGCCCGGTCGAGGCGCCGGTCCACAGATTGACGCGAAACGGCCGCCCGGCGGCGTGATCGGCCGCCATCCGCCGCGCCAGCGCCTGCGGCACGGCCTTGGGATAGCCCGAGCCGGTGAAGCCGCTCGTTGCCATCGTCTCGCCGGGGCGGATCAGGGCGGCGGCGGTATCGGCGTCGGTGATATGTGAACGCAGGGTCGGGCAGGCGATACGATCGGTCATTGTCACTCCCAAAGCGGCGGGCGGCGCCGAAACCGCCGCCCGCCCCGATATCAGGCGGCGAGGTCGAGGACGACGCGGCCCTCGATCTGGCCCCGGCGCATCCGGTCGAACACCTGATTGACCTCCGCGAGCGGTGCGGTGGCGACGGTCGCCCGAACCTTGCCGTCCGCCGCGAAGTCGAGCGACTCCTGAAGGTCGAGCCGGGTGCCGACGATCGATCCGCGCACCGTGATGCCGTTCAGCACCAGCCCGAAGATGTTGAGCGGAAAGTCGCCGGGCGGCAGGCCGTTCAACGCCACGGTACCGCCGCGCGCCATCATGCCGACCGCCTGCGCGAAGGCCTTTTCACTGACCGCGGTGACCAGCGCCCCTTGCGCGCCGCCGCCGGTCTCGCGCTTGATCGCCGCTGCCGGGTCCGGCTCGGTCCGGGCATTGACCGTCACCTTCGCGCCCAGGCGCCTGGCGAGGTCGAGCTTGGCATCGTCGACATCGACCGCCGCGACGTTCAGGCCCATGGCGACCGCATATTGCACCGCCATATGGCCAAGCCCGCCGATGCCGGAGATAACCACCGTATCGCCCGGCTTGGTGTCGGTCATCTTCAACCCCTTATAGACCGTGACCCCGGCGCAGAGCACCGGCGCGATCTCGGTGAAGCTGATATTGCCGGGCAGATGGCCGACGAAATTGGGGTCGGCGATGACATAATCGGCAAAGCCGCCATTGACCGAATAGCCGGTGTTGAGCTGGCTCTCGCACAAGGTTTCCCAGCCGCCCAGGCAATGCACGCAGTGGCCGCAGGCGGTGTAGAGCCACGGCACGCCGACCCGGTCGCCTTCCTTGATGTGGCGGACGCCCTTGCCGACCGCCGAGACATAGCCGACGCCTTCATGGCCCGGAATGAAGGGCGGGTTGGGCTTGACCGGCCAGTCGCCCTCGGCGGCGTGCAGGTCGGTGTGGCAGACGCCCGACGCCTGGATCGCGACCTGGATCAGGCCGTCGCCGACCTCGGGAACGGGGACTTCATCGATGGTGAGCGGGGCACCGAATTCGCGGACGACAGCTGCCTTCATGGTCTTGGCCATGGATATTCTCCTCTCGGATGATGATGGAGCGGGGATGGGCGTGATCGACCGTCCCCGCTTTGACGGGGATCAAAAGAAGCCGAGCTTCTTGGCGGAGTAGCTGACCAGCAGATTCTTGGTCTGCTGATAATGGTCGAGCATCATGCGGTGCGTCTCGCGCCCGATGCCGGAGCGCTTGTAGCCACCGAATGCCGCATGGGCCGGATAGGCGTGGTAGCAGTTGGTCCACACGCGGCCCGCCTGGATCGCGCGGCCCATGCGATAGGCGCGGGTGCCGTCGCGCGTCCACACGCCAGCCCCCAGGCCGTAAAGCGTGTCGTTGGCGATGCTCAACGCCTCCTCATCGGTCTTGAAGGTCGCGACCGAGACGACGGGGCCGAAAATCTCCTCCTGGAACACACGCATCTTGTTGTTGCCGCTGAGCACCGTGGGCTTCACGTAATAGCCCTCCAGACCCACCGGCCGGTTCCGTTCGCCGCCGGTCAGCACCTTGGCCCCTTCGTCGCGACCGATGTCGAGATAGCCGAGGATCTTGTCCATCTGCTCCTGCGAGGCTTGCGCGCCGACCATGGTGGCGGGGTCGAGCGGATCGCCCTGGATCATCGCCTCGACACGCGCGACCGCCTTTTCCATGAAGCGGTCATAGATGGACTCGTGCACCAGCGCCCGGCTGGGGCAGGTGCAGACCTCGCCCTGGTTGAGCGCGAACATGGCGAAACCCTCGATCGCCTTGTCGAAATAGTCGTCGTCCGCCGCCGCGACATCGGAAAAGAAGATGTTGGGGCTCTTGCCGCCCAGCTCCAGCGTGACCGGGATCAGGTTCTCCGAGGCATAGGACATGATGAGCTGCCCGGTCGTCGTCTCACCGGTAAAGGCGATCTTGGCGATGCGCGGGTTCTGCGCCAGCGGCTTGCCGGCCTCGACGCCAAATCCGTTGACGATGTTGAGTACGCCCTCGGGCAGCAGGTCGGCGATCAGTTCGGCCAGCACCATGATCGAGGCGGGGGTCTGCTCGGCGGGTTTCAGCACCACGCAATTGCCCGCCGCCAGCGCGGGCGCGAGCTTCCAGCAGGCCATGAGGAGCGGGAAGTTCCACGGGATGATCTGTCCCACCACGCCCAACGGCTCATGGAAATGATAGGCGACGGTGTCGTGGTCGATCTCCGAAATGCCGCCTTCCTGCGCGCGGATGCACCCGGCGAAATAGCGGAAGTGATCGATCGCAAGCGGCAGGTCGGCGGCGGTCGTCTCGCGGATCGGCTTGCCATTGTCCCAGGTCTCGGCGGTGGCGAGGAGCGACAGGTTCTCCTCCATCCGGTCGGCGATGCGGTGGAGGATCAGTGCGCGCTCGGCGACGCTGGTGCGGCCCCAGCCGTCCTTGGCCTTGTGCGCGGCGTCGAGCGCGAGCTCGATATCGGCCGTCTGGCTGCGCGCGACCTGGCAGATGACCTGCCCGTCGATCGGCGAGCGGTTGTCGAACCAGCGTCCGTCGACCGGATCGACCCAGCGGCCGCCGATGAAATTGGCGTAGCGTTGCTTGAACGGCGCGGTGCGTGCCTTGATGGCTTCCTGAATCGTCATCGGACCTCTCCTTCGTTTCGTATGAGACAAAGGCTCTGCCTGTGTTCGGCCGGGGACAAGCCGGTCCGCGACGAAGTGCGCGTGCGACGATGGACTTTCTCCGTACGAAGCGTAGCATGTGTCGCACGGCGCGACGCGCGATACGCGCCGGTGTCGCAATCTGCGACGGTCGGAGAAGGATGCGGCGATGGACGGCGCCGGAATAGAACAGGGGCGGCGAGCCTTTTTTGACGAGGGGCAATTGCCCCTCGAAACCGTGCGTCAGCCGGTGCTGCGATCCTGGCTGCGATGTACCGATATGGGCCTGGTGCAGGGACGTCGCCGGGATGGCGGCCCGCTGACGGAGGGCGAACTGGCCATCCTGCGTCAGCGTCGCGAGTCGCTGCGCCGTCTCTGCCGCCCCGAACTGGAGATGCTGGCGGGCGAGGCGCGCGACACGGGCAGCGTCGTGATCCTGGCCGATGCGGACGGCATGATCCTGGACAGTATCGGCGATACCGGCTTCCTGTCCCGTGCGGCGCAGGTGGCGCTCCGGCCCGGCGTGTCCTGGACCGAGGCGAGCACCGGCACCAACGCGATCGGCACCGCCATCGCGGAACGTCGTCCGATCGCGGTCCATGGCCCGGAGCATTTCTTCGCCGAACATGCGGTGCTGAGCTGCGCCGCGACGCCGATCCTCGACCCGCGCGGGGCGATCGTCGGCGCGCTCGACATCTCCGGTCCCTCCGCCGGTGGGCATGGCCATGCACTGGGGCTGATCCGGCTGGCGGTCGACCAGATCGAGCATCGGCTGTTCCGCTCCGGCTTTGCCGATTGCCGCGTGCTGCGTCTGCATGACGATGCGGCGATGCTGGGCACCGCGCGCGAGGGGATATTGGTGTTTCGCGAGGATCGCCTCGTCGCGGCCAACCGGCGGGGCCTCTCGCTGGTCGGTCGGAGCTGGGAAGCGCTGGACGAGACCGCGCTGGGCGAGGTGCTGGACATGCGGGGGCAGGAGATGCGGGGCCGCCTGCGCCTGACGAACGGCTCCACGCTGATCGGCGGCTGGGACTCGGAAAGTCGGGGCGGGGGTGTCGAACTTCCGGTCACGGCGCGTCCGCTGGCCGACGACCGGGCAGAGGCGATCGACGCGGCGCTGGCGGCGCATGGCGGCAATGTCACGGCGGCGGCACGCCAGCTCGGCGTCCACCGCAGCACGATCCACCGGCATCTCGCCCGCCAGCGCTGACCTACACCGCCCGCCTTTTGACCTTCGTCAATGCCGGGCGGTGTTCTCCTGCGTCACGAGAACGGCGAAGGAGACCAAGCGCGATGGATCGCAACCCGCTTCAAGGCAGCGTCGTGCCGTTCGCGCGTCGCTGGCACGTCATTCAGGAAATCGACCTGATCCGCCTGATGCAGGAATATCGCAACAGGCTGGCACTCTGCGACCAGGCGGAGGCGATCGCGGATGGCCTGCCCGCTCGCCCGAGCCAGCCGGTGATAACCGCATTCCTGACGGAATTGGCGGACCGGGTGACGAAGGGGGAGCGAGCCGATGGCGATTATCTGCGCGCGATGCTGCTCAACGGGCGTGACGACGCACTGGCCTGGATACTGCTCGACCATGTCCGCCATCGTCATATGGCCGATGGTGCGGCGGCCCGCGAACTGATCGCGGCCTTCGAGGAGGGACATGCGTTTTCGGCCCCCGAAACCCTGGGCCATATGCTGCGGTGCTTCTTCAGCAGTTGCCGCCGCGCGGTCGATTTCGAGCAGCTGACCATCATCGCGCTGGCGGGGCATCGCCTGACGGCGGAGGCGCGTGCGTTGCTGGTCGACGCGCTGGCGGATGGCGTAGCGGCTTGACCGATCAGGCCGCCTCGGCACGTGCGGCGAGCGCCTCGCGGTCGCTGATCGTAATGGCGCGGCCGCCGGGCAGCCCGATGACGCCGCTCTGTTTCATCCGGGTGAGCTGGCGGCTGACCGTCTCGATCGTCATGCCCAGCACGTCGGCGATCTGACCGCGCGTCAGCGGCAGGTCGAAGGTGACCGGCCCGTCGCGGCTGGCCCGGCATCCACTCGCCCCGGCACGTGCGGCCATGTCGAGCAGGAAACCGGCCAGCTTCTCCCCCGCCGACTTGCGCGCCAGCACGAGCATCCGCCCGCGCGCCTCCCTGAGTGACTCGAAGGTCCGCTGGAGCAACAGCCTTTCCATGCGCTGGTGATCCTCCAGCACCCGTTCGAAGGCGGCACGGGGAAAGACGCACAATTGTGCATCGGTCAGCGCGGTCAGCGTGAAGTCGACCTCGCCGGCATAGGGCTGGCCGAAGAAATCGGCCGGGTAGAGCAGCCCGACCGTCTGTTCCCGCCCGTCCGCGGTGGCCGCGACCAGTTTCAGCACGCCCGATAACAGGTTGCCGCAGATCACCGCCTCGTCGCCCGCCCAGATGATGGTCTGGCCTCGCGCGACGTTGCGACGCTGGCCGATCGCGTTCAGCGCCAGGAGTTCCTGGTCGTCCAGGCTGCCGCACAAGGCCCGGTCGCGCACCGCGCAATCGGCACAGATGTCGTTCGGGATCATGGCCTTGCCCGATAGCAGGGCCATGATCCCCTGTCGTCGGACCGATTGTCCTATCCGTCAGTGTGGTTGCGACACGTCATCCTCCTGCGGCAGGTGGAACTCGTGCCACATGCCGTTGAGGATGCCGAAGCCGACCGCGAGGCCGAGGCCGAGGACCCAGGAGAAATACCACATGGACGGGGCCTTTCAGTAAAAGTCGGGGTTGGTGCGCACCGCATCGCTGGTCACGCGTCCGAACATCACCCGGTATGCCCAGGCGGTGTAGGCGAGCACGATCGGCAGGAAGACGACGGTGACGAACAGCATGATGCCCAGCGTCCGTTGCGTGGACGAGGCGTTCCACACCGTCAGGCTGCTATGTGCGTCGATGCTGGATGGCAGGATGAAGGGGAACATCGAACAGCCGACCGTGGCGATGATGCCGGTCGCGGCCAGCGACGATCCGGCAAAGGCGATCGCCTCGCGCCCGCTCCTGATGCCGACCAGCGCCAGTGCGGCACCGACAAAGCCGATGATGGGCAGCGCCATCATCCAGGGATACACGGCATAGTTGTCCAGCCACGCGCCGCCCGCCTGCTGCGCCGTCATGTGCAGCGGATTGGACGGCCCGGACGGATCGACCGCACCGATGATCCGATAGCCCATGTCGCCCCAGGCCACGAAGGCGAAGCCGCCCGCGAAGAGCAGGATCGCGGCGACCGCCGCCACCATTCCGAACGTCCGCGCCCGGTCATGGACCGGCCCATGCTCGACCTTGATCGACAGCCATGCCGCGCCGTGCAGCACCAGCATCGCCACCGACAACAGGCCACAGAGCAGCGTGAAGGGAGTGAACAGTCCGATCAGGGTGCCGTCGTAAAAGGCACGCAGATCGTCATCGAGGCGGAAGGGCGCACCCAGCAGCACATTGCCGACCGCGACGCCGAACACCAGCGCGGGGACCAGCCCGCCGACGAACAGCGCCCAGTCCCAGCGCGAACGCCATGCCGGGTCGGGTCGCTTGCTGCGATATTTGAACCCCACCGGCCGCAGGATCAGCGCGGCCAGCACCAGGAACATCGCCAGGTAGAAGCCCGAAAAGCTGACCGCATAGACGAAGGGCCAGGCGGCGAAGATCGCACCGCCGCCGAGGATGAACCAGACCTGGTTTCCCTCCCAGGTCGGCCCGATGGCGTTGATGACCATCCGCCGCTCGGCATCGTTCCGTGCGACGAAGGGCAGGAGCGCGGCGACCCCCAGGTCGAACCCGTCGGTCAGCGCGAAGCCGATCAGGAGCACGCCAAGCAGCACCCACCAGATCAGCCGTAACATTTCATAATCGAACATGTCCCAGTCCTTATGTTCAGGCGGTGACGGCCAGGGCGGCGGGGATTTCGCCCGGCGCGGGCTGGTCGTTTCGCTCCTCCGGTCCATGGGCGATGGCGGCGAGGATCAATCGTACCTCGATCACCGCCAATGCGCCGTAGAGCAGGGTGAAACCGGCCAGGGTCGTCCACAGCGCGCCGCGCGACAGCGAACTGGTCGCCAGGAAGGTGGGCAACACGCCCTCGATCGCCCAGGGCTGTCGCCCCAGTTCGGCGACGAGCCAGCCCAGTTCGATCGCGACCCAGGGCAGCGGGATCGCGACCACCGCCAGTTTCAGGAACCAGCGCGCATTCATGTGCATGCGGAGCGAACACAGGGTGAAGGCGGTCGCGAACAGCGCGATCATCGCAAAGCCGATCGCTGCCATGATGCGGAAGCACCAGAAGAGCAGGCCGACATTGGGCACCGTATCCCAGGCCGCCGCCTCGATCTGCTTCGGCGTCGCGCTGCGCGGATCGGCCATGTGCCGCTTGAGCAGCAGGGCATAGCCCAGGTCGCGCTTGTGCGCCTCGAACCGTGCCCGCTGGGCCAGGTCCTGCGGGTCGGCCTTGAGCCGCTGGACCGCGTCATAGGCGATCATGCCCGAGGTGATGCGTTCCTGGGCCTTCAGGACCAGTTCGGATATGCCCGCGACCGTGCCGTCCAGGCTGCGCGTCGCGATCAGGCCGAGCACCCACGGGATTTCGACCTTGTAGCGTGTCTCCCGCGCCACCGTGTCGGGGAAACCGAACAGGGTTAGGCCCGACGGGCTGGGTTCGGTATGCCAGACCGCCTCGATCGCGGCGAGCTTCATCTTCTGGTTGTCGGTCAGGGCGTAGCCGCTCTCGTCACCCAGCACGACGACCGACAGCGAGGCGGCGAGGCCGAACGCCGCCGCGACCGTCATCGACCGGCGGGCGATGGGCAGGAAACGCCCCTTGAGCAACCAGCAGGCCGACACGCCCAGCACCACGACCGATGCGCAGACATAGCCCGCGCTGACCGTATGGACGAACTTGGCCTGGGCGACCGGATTGAACAGCACCGCGCCAAAGTCCGCGACCTCCATCCGCATGGTATCGGGATTGAATCTGGCGCCGACCGGGTTCTGCATCCAGCCATTGGCGATGAGGATCCACAGCGCCGACAAGTTGGTGCCCAGCGCCACCATGCAAGTGACGATCAGGTGTCCCAGCTTCGACAGGCGGTCCCAGCCGAAGAACATCAGCCCGACGAACGTCGCCTCCAGGAAGAAGGCCATCAGCCCTTCGATCGCCAGCGGCGCGCCGAAGATGTCGCCGACATAATGCGAGAAATAGGACCAGTTGGTGCCGAACTGGAACTCCATGGTCAGCCCGGTAGCGACGCCCAGCACGAAGTTGATGCCGAAGATCTTGCCCCAGAAGCGGGTGGTCACCCGCCAGACCGGGCGGTTGGTCATGACATAGACCGATTCCATGATGACCAGCATCATCGACAGGCCCAGCGTCAGCGGCACGAACAGGAAATGATACAAGGCGGTGGCCGCGAATTGCAGCCGCGACAGGTCTACGACCCCGGGGTCCATATGATGTCTCCATAGCAGGAGCCGCCCCCCGGCCCCTTGTCGGGCGACTCGCTACGCCCCCGCCGGACCCTCGACATTGACCGCGGTCAAAGACGCCGGGCGTGACCGCTGCGACGGTCGTGGCATGACCACGATCCCCCATGATCCCATCGCCGCCAGGGCGCGTACCCGCTGGTTGAAAAAGGCGGCCGGAGGGCGCGACGGGGCCGCCGCGCTGTTGCTGCTCGATACGGGGGCGGCGATCGGCTTCGCGGCGGCGATCGCGGGCGGGGTGACGGCGGTCGCGGCGCAGACGCCAGTGCTGCCCTGGGTCGTCCTTGCGGCGGCGACGGGCGCGTTGCGCGGCGCGTTCGCCACCATGGCGTTACGGCGAGGGGCGGTGCGGGCAGCGGTGGTCCGGCGTGCGCAGAGAGGGCGTGTCGTGGCCGCCGCGCTGCATCGAAACGCGGGCGAGCCGCTGGATAGCGGGCTGCTGGCGACGCAGGCCGTTGACGCGGTGGAGGCGCTGGACGGCCATGTCGCGCGCTTCCTGCCGGCGCGCAAGGCCGCCGCTCTGGCCCCGATGCTGGTGCTGGTCGCGACCGCCTGCGCCAGTTGGGTGGCGGCGCTCATCCTGGCCGCGACGCTGCTGCCCTTCGTCGCCGCCATGGTGCTGGCGGGGGGCGCTGCGGCGGACGAATCGCGCCGTCAGTTCGTGGCGCTGCATCGCCTGTCGGCCCGGTTCGCCGACCGGGTCCGCGCCTTGCCCGTCGTCCTGGCCTTTCGCGCCCAACGTCGCGAGACGGACGCCATTGGTGCGGCGGCACAGGAACTGGCCGAGCGCACGATGCGCGTCCTGCGAGTCGCCTTCCTGTCCTCCGCCGCGCTGGAGTTCTTCGCAGCTTTGTCGGTCGCGTTGGTGGCGGTCTATTGCGGCTTTTCGCTGCTCGGCCTGCTGCCCTTTGCCGTGCCCGAGACATTGACGCTGGGTCGGGCCTTTTTCGTGCTGGCACTGGCCCCCGAATTCTACGCGCCGATGCGTCGTCTGGCCGCCGCCTATCACGACAAGCAGGTGGCGGAGACGGCCGCCGACACGCTGATCCCCTTGCCGGAGCCCGTGCGCGCGGCTCCGGTTCCGGTGGTGGCGCCATTGGTCTTGCGCGACGTGACGATCCGGTATCCCGACAGCGATCGACCGGCGGTGTCGGGGCTGTCGTTCAGCATCGCGGATGGCGAGACGGTGGCGTTGCTCGGCCCCTCGGGCAGCGGCAAGAGCAGCGTCCTCCATCTGCTGCTGGGCCTGGCCCCGCTGTCCGCCGGAACGATCGAGGCGGGCGGGGTTCCGCTGATCTCGCTGGCCGGATATGCCAGTTGGGCGGGACAGCATCCCCTGCTGATCGCCGGGACGATCCGGGACAATGTGCGGCTGGCCTGTCCCCGGGCCGACGAGATGGCGATCCATCGTGCGGTGACGGCGGCGGGCCTCGCCCCGATGCTGGCGCGACGACCGGGCGGACTGGACGCGCCGCTCGACGCGCGGGGGAGTGGATTGTCCGGCGGCGAGCGGCAACGGATCGCGCTGGCCCGCGCCTTGCTGAATTCCGCGCCGTTCCTGCTGCTGGATGAACCGACAGCGCATCTCGACGCCGCTGCCGAGGCCGCCATGATCCCGACCATCGCGCAGGCGGCACGCGGGCGCACGACGCTGATCGCCACCCATAGTCCCGCGCTCGCCGCCATCGCGACGCGCATCGTCCGTCTGGGAGCCGACGCATGACGCTGCAGACCCTGATCGCCGCCGAGCGCCGGAACGAGCGTCGCCTCCTGCGACGGGCGGGTATGTGCGCCGCACTCGTCGCCGCTGCCTCGGTGGCGCTGCTGGCGCTGTCGGGCTGGTTCCTGACCGCCGCCGCGCTGGCGGGGGGCGCGGGGATCGTGGCGGCGCAGGCGTTCAACTATATGCTGCCCTCCGCCGCGATCCGCCTGCTGGCGATCGTGCGGACAGGCGCGCGCTATGGCGAGCGGCTGGCGGGGCATGCCGCGGCCTTCGGCGCGCTCGCGCGGTTGCGTCCGGCCCTTTACCGCGCCGTTGCCGCCGCGCCCCCCGCCGTCGCACTGGCCCTTGGCAGGGGCGAGGCGACCGCGCGGCTGATCGGCGATGTCGATGCAGTGGAATGGCGGTTCGTGCGCCTGTCCGGCCCCTGGGGCGTCGTCGCCGCGCTGGTGTCGGGCGGGGCGCTGACATGGCTCGGTGGATGGCCTGCCATGGCCGCGACCTTGGCGTGCGCGGGGGGCACGCTGCTCGTCGGGCGTCGCTGGGCGGGGCGGCTGGAGGAACCCGGACGGGCGGTGCAGCGAGCGACCGGAGCCCTGCGCGAGGAGGTGGCCATGCTGGGCGGTGCGGCCGCCGAGCTGCGCTGCTTCGCCCTGGAGGATTGGGCGGCGGCCCGGATCGCGGCGGCGGGCGATCGGCTGGCGGAGGCGCAGATCCGTCAGGTCGCGGCGGCCGCGCGGTTCGAGGCGCTTCACGCGACCAGTATCGCCGTTGCGTCCGCCTTGGCGCTGGCGCTGTCGTCCGGCAGGGGCGCGCCGGTCGCCGCGCTGGTGGCGCTGGCGGCGGCGATGACCCTTGATGCGATCGCGCCGGTGCTGCGCGCCTGGACCGAGGCCGGGCGACTGCGCGAGGCGGAGGCGCGGCTCGACGCCATCTTCGATGCCGTGCGGGAGGGGGGACAGACGCCGTGCGTCGCGCCACGCGGCGATGTGACCCTTACGATCGATGGCGATGGCTTCGTCCCCGCAGCCCGGATTGCCCTGACGGGGCCTTCGGGGTCCGGTAAGACGACGCTGGTCGAAGGTCTGCTGGGGCTGCGTCCGCTGGAGGCCGGCCGGATCGCCATCGACGGACAGGATGCGGCGACCCTGGCGCCCGCGACGCTCCGCGCGACATTCGCCTGGGCCCCCCAGGATGCCGCGCTCATCATGGGCACGGTGCGCGACAATCTGCGTCTTGCCGATCCTGACTGTGACGAGGGGCGCATGTGGCGGGCGCTGGAGGATGCAGCGCTGGATGCCGTGGTGCGCGCCTTGCCGCAGGGGCTCGACACCTGGCTGGGCGACGACGGCGCGCGGTTGTCGGGTGGTGAGCGGCGGCGTTTGTCGCTGGCGCGGGCCTATCTGGACGACGCGCCATGGTTGCTGCTCGACGAACCGGGCGAGGGGCTGGACGCCCAGGTCGCCGCCGAGGTCGCCCGTCGCCTGGATGCGCGCCTGAAACGAACCGGGCAGGGGATGATCGTCGTCAGCCATCGTCCGGTGCTGACCGCGCTGTGCCAGTGTCAATGGACGGCGCAGGGTGGTCACCACCGCTCCGCCGCCTGAGATCAGCTCGCGATGGCGGTGAGGCGGATCGGGGCGATCAGGCGGACGCCGCGCAGGCCCGATATCGCGATCAGCCCTTCATCCTGGAATGCGGTCATGTTGCGGCTGACCGTCTCGACCGCGAGGCCCAGCGCCTCCGCCATCGCGCCGCGCGACAGCGGCAGTTGGAATCCGCCTTGCGCATCCGCGTCGCAGCGCCGCGCCAGGTCGATCAGCAGCGCGGCGACCCGGGCCTCCGCGCGGGCGCGGGCCAGCATCGGCATCCAGCGTCGCGCCTCGGCCAGCGTCGCCAGCGTGCGCCGCAACAATAGTCGCCCGGTGGCGGGATGCCGGACCAGCAGTTCCTCCAGCGTCTGGCGCGGATAGACGCACAGATCGGCATCACTCAGCGCCGTGATCGTATCGACCGAGCGTTCGGCAAAGAGGGTGCCGACAAAATCGCCCGGATAAAGAAGACCGACGATCTGCACGCGTCCGTCCGTCTCCATGCGGGAAACCTTGAGCACGCCCGAGACGAGATTGGCGCAACTGGTCGCGGGATCGCCCGCCCAGCCCAGCGCCTGTCCGGCGCTCAGCCGCCGACGACGTCCGATCCGGTGCAGCGCCGCCAGTTCCCGCTCGCCCAGTCCGCCGCACAAGGCCATGCCGCGCGCGACACAGGCGGCGCAGCGTGGCGGCAGGTCAGACGGCATGGCTGAACTGCCTGTCCTCCGCCGTACGCCATGCGTCGAAGGCAGCGGCGATGCTGCGGGCATAGGGCAGGGCATCGGCCGCCAGGCGCAGACGCGTGCCCTGCCAGTCGATCAGGCCCGCCTGCTCGAACGGGTGCAGGCGCAGGCGTATCGCGTCCCGTTCGGGCAGGTCGTCGAGTTCTGCCTGGCCATGGCACAGCACCGCCGCGATCGCCCGGCCGCGCCGCTGCTCCACCGCATCGCGCGCCACGCCACGCGCGGTCGCGAACCGACCGGCCTCGATCGCGCGGTGCCATTCCCCGGCATTCTTGGCGTTCTGAAGCAGACGGTCGGGAAACTCGCTGATCGCACTGGCGCCCAGTCCGATCAGGATGGCGGCGGGATCTTCGGTAAAACCCTGGAAATTGCGGCGGAGTGTTCCGTCGCGGGCGGCCTGGGCCAGCGGGTCCCGGGCCAGCGCGAAATGGTCGAAGCCGACCGCCTGATAGCCCGCCATGGTCAGGCGGCCATGCGCCAGCGCGGCCTGACCGAAGCGGTCGGCCGCACCGGGCAGGGCGCGCGCATCGATCCGGCGCTGGCGCGGGATGAGATGGGGGACATGGGCATAGCCGAATACCGCGAGACGGTCCGGGGCGAGCGCGATGCTCTGCTCCAGGGTCGCCATCAACGCGGCATTGTCCTGACCGGGCAGGCCGTACATCAGGTCGAAGTTGATCGATCCGACCCCGGCGGCACGCAGCAGGTCGACCGTGCGGGCCACCTCCCCATGGGGCTGGACGCGGCCGATCGCGGCCTGAAGCGCGGGGTCGAAGGTCTGCACGCCCAGGCTGACGCGCGTGACGCCGGTCTCCCCGATCACCGTCGCCCAGTCCGCATCGAACCCGCGTGGATCGACCTCCAGCGACAGGATGGCATCGTCGCACGCGAAGCGGGTGCGAAGGCGGGCGACCAGTGCGGCGAACGCGGCGGGCGGGATCGCATTGGGACTCCCCCCGCCAAAGGCGATCCGCCCGACCCGGCCCCTTCCGTCCAGCCGTGCCGCGACCAGATCGATCTCATCATGCAGCCGCGCCAGATAGGCGTCGAGCCGTGCCGTGCGGTTCGCGGCCCCGGTGTTGCAGCCGCAATACCAGCAGATCGCCCGGCAATAGGGAATGTGCAGATAGAGCGAGATCGGCATGTGCGCGCCGATGGCGTCCAGCGCGGCGGCCATGTCGGCATGGCCCACCGCATCGCCGAACTCCGCGGCGGTGGGATAGCTGGTGTAGCGCGGCACGGGCCGGGCGAGGAGATCGGGATGATAGGGCCACATGCCGAACGCTGTGCCGCGGCGATGCCGCCCGGCCTTTGACCGCCGTCAAACCAGCGCTTGTCCCGCGTCAAGGCGTGGCTGGGGCGGGACTTCTACCCGGTCCTGCATAGACCGAGCAGGAGACCAGAAATGACCATCATCAGGACCGCCGCCATGCTGATCGCGATCGCCGCGACGGGCGTCGGCACATCGGCCTGGGCGCAAGGGACCGAACAGGCCGATCCACGGGTCGGCATTCGCGCCGGGGACGTGCTGGTCCGCGCCCGCGCCATCCTCGTCGCGCCCAACGAGAAATCGGACAGTGTCCTGCCCGCTTTCCCCGGCGAGACCGTGAAGGTCAACGATCGCGTCATGCCGGAGGTCGATGCGACCTATATGGCGACGGACCATATCGGCTTTGAACTGATCGCCTCGACCACCAGGCATTCGGTGTCCGGGGTGCGGGGCACGACCGGCGGCATCGGCGACCTCGCCTCCACCTGGGTCTTGCCGCCGACCCTGACGGTCCAATATCACTTCGCGCCGACCCGCCATGTCCGCCCCTATGTCGGGGTGGGGATCAACTATACGATCCTCTGGAACGAGAAGGCGTCGGACGGGCTGCAAGGCGCGGCGGGCAAGACCAGGGTCCATCTCACCGACAGCGTGGGCTGGGCCGAACAGGCGGGTGTCGATGTCGATATCACGCGCAAGGTCTTCCTGAACCTCGACGTCAAGTACATCGATATCGACACCAAGGCGCGGCTCGACAGTGCCGCGCTCGGGCGGCAGCGGGTGGACGTGTCGCTCGACCCGTTCGTGTTCGGCATCGGGGTCGGAATGCGATTGTGACGCCTCGGCCGATCAAGGCCTGATGGGGGCGGCCGGCCCGACCCGTCGGACACACATTCGGCAGACGCCGATGCCTGTTTCCGACAGGTCATGTTTCCCTGCCGTGACGGGTGTCTTCACCGGAAACTCTTGCTAACGCTAGTGACTCTCATTAACGGGCGTCGCAGCAAAGGGGATTTCCATGAAGCTTGTTCATCTGCGTCTTGGTGTGGCGTTGGCCGGAATTGTCGCATCGGCGGGATCGGCTTCGGCGCGCTTGCCGGGGCTGGCGGCGGCCGAACCGTCGCCCGGCCAGACCGTCGTCCAGCCCGTGGCGGGTGAGGGCGATGAGGCGAACCTGATCACCGTCACCGCGACGCGCGGGGAAAAGCGGGTCGAGGACGTGCCGCAGACCGTGTCGGTGATCGATGCGAAGACGATCGACGACCGATTGATCACGGACATCAAGGATCTGGTCCGCTACGAACCGGGCGTCGCGGTCCGTCGTGCGCCCGCGCGTTTCACGGCGGCGGGCACTTCGACGGGGCGTGACCGGGACAGCGGCTTCAACATCCGGGGTCTGGAGAGCAATAGGGTCCTGATCACGGTCGACGGGGTTCGCGTGCCGGACGGCTTTTCCTTCGGCGCGCAATCGGTGGGACGCGGCGACTATGTCGATCTCGACCTTGTCCGCTCGGTCGAAATCCTGCGCGGCCCCGCCTCGGCCCTGTACGGCAGCGATGGCGTCGCAGGCGCAGTCAGCTTCATCACCAAGGACCCGCAGGATTTTCTGCGCGACGGCCAGTTGGTCGGCGGCGGCGTTCGCCTGGGCTATGACGGCGCGGACGATAGCTGGACCAAGGGGCTGATCGTCGCCGGGCAGCAGGGCGATGTGCAGGCGATGCTTGCCTATACCCGCCGCGACGGTCATGCGATCGACAACAAGGGCGAGAATGACAGCGCCAATAGCGATCGCACCAGGCCCAATCCGCAGGACATCGCGTCCGACGCCCTGCTGGCGCGGCTGGTCTGGACGCCCGGCACCGGCAACCGCCTGCGCCTGACCTATGAGCGTTTCGCCTCGGTCGTCGAAACCGACGTGCTCAGCGCGATCGCGAAGCCGCCGCTGGCCGCCTCTTCGGTGCTGGGCTTGCAGGCCCGCGACACGGTGGCGCGGACGCGGGGCACGCTCGATTATCGCTACACCGGCACCGGCGTCATCAGCGGTATCCGCGCGGCGGCCTATTACCAGGACAGCGGCACCGTCCAGACCGGATGGGAGGACCGCAACACGGCCGCCGATCGCATCCGCATCAACCGGTTCGACAACCGCGTCTATGGCGGCACGCTGCAACTCGAAAGCCGTGCCGTCACCGGGCCGGTCAGCCACCTTTTCGCCTATGGCGCCGATTACTCGCACACCCGCCAGACGGGTGTGCGAGACGGAACGGTGCCGCCCTCGGGGGAAACCTATCCGACCCGCGCCTTTCCGACGACCGATTACGAGCTGATCGGCGTGTTCGCACAGGACGAGATCGCCATCGCCGACGGTCTGCTGACGCTGTTCCCGGCGGTTCGTTGGGACCATTACCGGCTGACGCCGCGGCCCGACCCGCTGTTCACCACCTTCACGCCGCGCGCCCAGTCCGGCGAGCGGGTGACCCCCCGCCTTGGCGCGGTGGCGAAGCTGACCGAAGGCGTCCGGCTGTTCGCCAATTACGGACAGGGCTTCAAGCCGCCAGAGCCCAACCAGATCAACAATGGCTTTGCGAACCTCATCGCCAATTATCGCTCGGTCCCCAACCCCGATCTGCGCCCGGAAAAGAGCAACAGCATCGAAGGCGGTATCCGGCTGAACGGCGCGGGATGGTCGCTGTCGGGTACCGCGTTCCGCAGCCGTTTCCGTGACTTCATCGACCAGATCCAGGTGTCCGGTGCGTTCACGGCGGCCAATCCGGCGGTCTATCAATATGTCAATCGGGGGCGGGTGACGATCGAGGGGCTGGAGGCACGGGGCGAATATCGCCTGCCGATCGGCCTCGGAATCCGCGCGGCGGCTTCCTACGCCAAGGGACGGATGCGGACCGCCGGCGTTTCCGGCACCCAGCCGCTCGACAGCATCGAGCCCGTGAAGCTGGTCGCGGGGCTTTTCTACCAGCCCGAAGATGGTCCGCTGCGCGCGGAGATCGTCGCGACCCATTCGGCGGGGAAGAAGGCCGGCGATACCAACAATAGCTGCAACACCAACGCGACCCGCTGCTTCACGCCGCCGGGATTCTGGGTGTTCGACGCGACCGCCTCGATGAAGCTGATGGAGCAGGCGACGGTTCGGGTCGGCGTGTTCAACATCACCGACCGCAAATATTTCTGGTGGAGCGACGTGCGCGGCCTGACCGCCACGTCGGCCATTCGCGACGCCTATTCGCAGCCCGGCCGCAATGCCGGTGCCTCGCTCAGCCTGCGCTTCTGAAAGGAATCCTGATGACCCGCAAACTCCTTGCCCTCGCGCTGGCCGTCTCGCCGGTGGCGCTTCTCGTGTCGCAGCCGGCGGTCGCGCAACAGGCGCAATATGGCGACCAGGCGCGCGATCATGCCGCGATCCTGAAAATGGCCGGAACGTACAAGGTAACGTTCGACATGCGCGAAACCACGCCGCTGGTTGCGGGCTATACCCCCTATCCCGCCAAGCTGAGCGGCGGGCATGAGGTGGTGCGGGCGATCGTCGACACGCCCGATCATGTCGTGCTCCAGCACCTGCTGGTGGTGGACGCCGGTGGCCACCCGATGGTCATCAAGCATTGGCGGCAGGACTGGACCTATCAGCCGGCAACCGTCCTGACCTATATTGCGCCGGGGCGCTGGGCGCTGCGTCCGGTGCCGGAGGCGGAGCGTCGGGGCGCCTGGTCCCAGACCGTGTGGCAGACGGATGATTCCCCGCGTTATGGCGGGGTGGGGCGCTGGCGATATGATGACGGTGCGACCCGCTGGACCAGCGACGAGACGCGCCGTCCGCTCGCCCGGCGCGATGCGACGCGGCATCCCCCTTACGACCATTATGTCGGGACCAATCGCCACGTCCTGACCCCCGAAGGGTGGGTTCACGAACAGGACAATGCCAAGATCGGGACGAAGGACGGCAGGCCCGTCACCTTCGTCCACGAATATGTCATCAACAGCTATGTCCCGGCGAGCGACTTCCCGGTCGCGGCCGCCGATGACTATTGGACGAAGACGGCGCCCTATTGGGCCAAGGTGCGCATCGCCTGGGATGCGGCCATCACGAAGAACAAGGGGCTGACGCTGGGCGAGGTGGCGGATACGGGGTCCACCACCGGGCATGACCTGATGCGCCTCGCCGACGATATCGTCAGCGGCAAGGCGACGACCGCCACCGCGGAACGCGAGGCCGAGGCGCTTATCGGCAAGGCGACGAACCCCTGAGGCGACGAACCCCCGGGGCATGGGGGGACCTCGGCATCGGCCGGGGTTCCCGCGTGGCGGCGGGCCGGTGGAAAGCCAGGCGAGCATCCCGACCCGATCCAGGATAGCGGGAGGTCGCTGTGCAACCGATGCTCCTCGCTCTCAGGGCTGGATTGTTCCCGCACCACCGCCCTGGCGATAGGCGCGGGGCGACAGGCCGGTATGGCGGGTGAAGAACCGCGTGAAATAGGCCGGGTCGGCAAAGCCGATCGCATAGCCCACCTCCGCCACCGACAAATGGGTGTAGAGGAGCGCGCGCTTGGCATCGAGTATGGCGCGTTGGTCGAGCATCGCGGCGGGTGACAGGGCAGCGACCCGTGCGCAGGCGACGCGCAACCGGCTCTCGCTGGTGCCCAGCGCTTCGGCGTGGACGGAGATCGGCTCGCGCAGCCGGAAGCGTTCGTCGATCCGCGCACGGAAGCGGGCGACCAGGCTGTGGTAATGGCCGGGCGTGGCGGGTGCGCCGTCCCGCATCACGCCCGCGGCCCGAAATGTCTCGACCAATATGGTCAGCAGCGCGGCATCGACCGCCGCGCCGTGACCCGGCGCGGACCAGCCCAGTTCGCGCATCAGCGCCGCGACCCCCGCGCCGATCACCGCCATGGCCGCGTCGTCGGGATGGACCACGCCTGCCCGATCGAAGATCGCGCTCAGCCCCGGATAGCGGCTGTCGAGCAGCGCCAGATGCCGCACGGACAGGGTGACGACCGCCCCTTCGGATTCGTGATGCCACTCGAAGCCATGAACGATCCCGGCGGGCACGATCAGCAGCGCAGGGGCGGTGACGGCGAAGCTCTCCGCCTCCGCACGCATCACGCCGCCACCCTGTTCCAGCAGGAAAAGCTGCACCAGATCGGCATGGGCATGGGGCAGGATCGTCCATTCATGCGGACGGGAGCGATCGTCCAGCCGCTCGGCATGGACGAAGCCGTCTCCCACGGCGCGATGCGGCTCGCCATAGAGATAGAAGCTGGGAATCGCCGTCGCGGCCATGGCGACGGGGTAATCCAGGGCAAGCGGATCGTCCAACTTTTTGCGTGGAGCGTCCATCGCCTGCCGCGCCGGGGAGCGGCATGATGCCGGCGATACGGCGAACAGCGCCGGGTAGAGAGGATGACATGAGGCACCGGACACAGGTGGCGATCATCGGGGCAGGGCCTGCGGGCATGTTCCTGGCGCATCTGCTGCACGCCGAAGGAATCGACGCGGTCGTCATCGAGCGGCGCGATCGCGAATATGTCGAGGGCCGCGTGCGCGCGGGCGTGCTGGAACAGGGCACGGTCGCCTTGATGCGGCGGCTCGGCGTCTCCTCGCGGCTGGAGCGTGAAGGCCTAGTGCATGGTGGCACCAATGTCGCGCTGGATGGCGAGGTCTTCCGCATCGACATGGCGGCGCTGACCGGCGGATCGACCGTCACCGTCTATGGCCAGCAGGAGGTGATGCGCGATCTGTTCGATGCGGCGGAGGATCGGGGCCTTTCGATCGTCTGGAACGCGGAGGATGTCGTCCTGTCCGGGCTGGACGGCGACCGGCCGGTCGTGACCTGGCGGCGCGGCGGCATGGAGCAGCGGATCGACTGCGACTTCGTGGTGGGCTGCGACGGCTATCACGGGGTCAGCCGTGCGGCGATCCCAGCCGACGTGCTGCGGGTGTTCGAGCGGGTCTATCCCTTTGGCTGGCTGGGCGTGCTGGCCGATGTGCCGCCCGCCGATCACGAACTGATCTATGCCAATCACGAACGCGGCTTCGCGCTCGCCTCGATGCGGTCGCCGACGCGCAGCCGCTATTATATCCAGTGCGCGCTGGACGAGGATCTGGCCGACTGGTCCGACGATCGCTTCTGGGACGAATTGTGTCTGCGCCTCGGGCCGGACACGGCGGCGAAGGTGACGCGCGGGGCCTCGTTCGAAAAGGCGATCGCGCCGCTACGCTCGTTCGTGGCCGAGCCGATGCGCTGGGGGCGGCTGTTCCTGGCCGGGGACGCGGCGCACATTGTCCCGCCCACGGGGGCCAAGGGCATGAACCTGGCGGTGTCCGACGTGACGATGCTGGGCGCGGCGCTGACCGAACATTATCGCGAGCGTTCGGACGCGGGGATCGACCATTACTCGGCGCGCGCCCTGTCGCGGGTGTGGAAGGCGGAGCGCTTCTCCTGGTGGTTCACCTCGGTGACGCACCGTTTTCCGACCATGGATGGATTCGACCGGCGCATCCAGATGGCCGAACTTGATTATCTGCGCGGCTCGCCCGCCGCTCAACGCACGCTCGCCGAGAATTATGTCGGCCTGCCCTTGGAGATGGCATGAAAAGCAAGATCTATGACAGCCCTGCGGCGGCGCTCGACGGGCTGCTGTTCGATGGCATGACGATCATGTCGGGCGGCTTCGGCCTGTCTGGCAATCCCGAAAGCCTGATCCCCGAAATCCGCGCGAGTGGGGTGAAGGGGCTGACCGTCATCTCCAACAATGCCGGGGCGGACGGCTTTGGCCTGTGGATGCTGCTCGAAAGCCGCCAGGTCGCCAGGATGATCTCCTCCTATGTCGGCGAGAACAAGCTGTTCGAGCAGCAATACCTCTCAGGCGAGCTGGAACTGGAACTCAACCCGCAAGGCACGCTGGCTGAGCGCATCCGGGCGGGCGGTGCGGGCATTCCGGCCTTCTATACCAAGACCGGCGTCGGCACCGTCGTCGCCGAGGGCAAGCCTGTCGAGACGTTCGACGGGCAGGACTATGTCCGCGAAACCTGGCTGCGCGCCGACCTGTCGATCATCAAGGCGTGGAAGGCCGATCCGGCGGGCAATCTGATGTTCCGCAAGACCGCGCGCAACTTCAACCCGAACATGGCGACCGCCGGAAAAATGACGGTGGTCGAGGTGGAGGAGATCGTTCCGGCGGGCGCGCTCGACCCCGACTGCATCCACACGCCCGGCATCTATGTGGACCGGATCGTCCGTTCGACCATCAACGAGAAGCGGATCGAGAAGCTGACGACCCGCGCCCGGGAGGATGCGGCATGAGCTGGACGCGCGACGAGATGGCGGCGCGAGCGGCGCGCGAGCTTCAGGACGGTTTTTACGTCAATCTCGGCATCGGCATCCCGACGCTGGTCGCCAACCATGTGCCCGCCGGGATCGACGTGACGCTGCAATCGGAAAACGGTCTGCTCGGCATCGGCCCCTTTCCCTATGACGGAGAGGCGGACCCCGACCTGATCAACGCAGGGAAACAGACGGTCACGACGCTGCCTACCTCCAGCTTCTTCTCAAGCGCCGACAGCTTCGCGATGATCCGTGGCGGCCATATCGACATGGCGGTGCTGGGCGCGATGGAGGTGAGCGAGGGCGGCGACATCGCCAACTGGACCATTCCGGGCAAGATGGTGAAGGGCATGGGCGGCGCGATGGATCTGGTCGCAGGCGTCAAGCGCATCGTCGTCGTGATGGATCATGCCAGCAAGACCGGCAGCCCCAAGATCCTGCCCGAATGCACATTGCCGCTGACCGGCAAGGCCTGTGTCGATCTGATCGTCACCGACCTGTGCGTGATGGCCTGCGACAAGCCGGGCCTGCGGCTGATCGAACTGGCGCCCGGCGTCACGCTGGACGAGGTGCGCGCGAAGACGGGTGCACCATTCGAGGAGCGACTGGCATGATCCGCTATGCACATGACGATGCGGGCGCGCCGCCCTCGCTGGTGCCCGATTACCGCTCGACGGTAACGCGCGCACCGCTCCAGCCGCCGCTCGCCATTCCGCAGACGCTGACCGAGACGACCGGGCCGGGTGGCTGCTGGGACCGGCTGATGGGCGCGTCACTCGCCGACCTGACGAAGCAGCACAAGGCCGAGCCGCTGGGCCAGCGGATCATCGTCGAGGGCCAGGTGCTGGATGAGCAGGACAGGGCGGTGCCCGATACGGTGATGGAGATCTGGCAGGCCAATGCCGCCGGGCGCTATATCCACGCCAAGGACCAGTGGGACGCACCGCATGATCCCAACTTCACGGGCGCGGGGCGTGTGGTGACCGATGCGGAGGGGCGGTATCGCTTCGTCACCGTCCGGCCGGGGGCCTATCCCTGGGGCAATCACAAGAATGCCTGGCGGCCCGCGCATATCCATCTGTCGTTGTTGGGTCCCGCTTTCGCGACGCGGCTGGTGACGCAACTCTACTTCCCCGACGATCCGCTGATCGAGATCGATCCGATCGCCAACGCCGTGCCGATGCCCTATCGCCAGCGGCTGGTCGCGCGGCTCGACATGGACGTGACTGAGCCGAACTGGGCGCTCGGTTACCGCTTCGACGTGGTGCTGAAGGGGCGCGAGCAGACGCCGTTCGAGGACGATCATCATGACCATTGATCCCGCCGACCTGCGCCCCGAAGCGCGGACCGACAATCAGGATCCCGCGCTGTTCGGCCAGACGCCCAGCCAGACGGTCGGCCCGTTCTTTCATTACGGCCTGCCATGGAAGGGCGGCGCGGACCTGGTCGGCCAGTCCGACATGGGCGCGCGCCCCGAACTGATGCCCGAGGCGCATTATGTGCTGAACCTGTCCGCGCCCACCGGCACGCCCATGGGGGAGGTCATCGAGGTGACCGGCCGCGTCCTCGATGGACAGGGTGCCCCCATCCCCGATGCGATGATCGAGATCTGGCAGGCGAATGCGGCGGGGCGCTATCGCAGCATGGACGACAGCCGGGAGGATGTGCCCATCGACCCGCACTTCATCGGCTTCGGACGCGCCGCGACCGATGAGGACGGGCGCTACCGCTTTCGCACGATCATGCCCGGCCGGGTGCCGGGGCCGGGCAACAGCCTCCAGGCGCCGCATCTGGCGGTGTCGATCTTTGCGCGCGGGGTCGTCAAGCGGCTGGCGACGCGGCTCTATTTCGATGGGGCGGACGGGAACGACACCGATCCGGTTCTCGGCCTTGTCCCGCCCGAGCGGCGTGCGACACTGATCGCGGTGCAGGGGGAACCCGGCATCTGGTCGCTCGACCTCGTCTTGCAGGGCGCGTGCGAAACGGTGATGTTCGACCTGTGACGGACCTGCTGCGCCTCCGCCCCGCCGCGACGCCGGAGATGATGGCGGTGTTCGACGATGTCGCCACCATCGCCCATGCCTGTGCCTTCGAGGTCGCGCTGGCCCGCGCGCAGGCGGCTCATGGCCTGATCCCCGATGCGGTGGCGCGGACCATTGCCGAGGGCGTCGAGTCCGCCCGGATCGATCCGGCCGCACTGGCGGAGGAGGCGGCGCTGGCGGGTACGCTGGCCATCCCGCTCGTCCGGCGATTGCGCGCGCAACTGACAGGCGAGGCGGCGCAGGTGCTGCATCGCGGCGCGACCAGCCAGGACGTGGCGGACAGCGTGTTGATGATGCAGGTGCGCGCGGCGCATCCCGTGCTGGTGATCGACGCACGCCGGGTCGTCGCGGCGCTGGTGCGACAGGCCGAAACCTATCGGGCGACCCCGGCGGTCGGGCGCACGCTGCTCCAGGACGCCATGCCGGTCGCCTTCGGACTGCGACTGGCCCAGGCGGCGGCGGGGATCGCCGATGCGCTGGAGCATCTGGAGGCGGCGGTCGCACGCCATGCGGTCATCCAGTTCGGCGGGGCGGCGGGCACGCGCGCCGGGCTGAACGGGCAGGGGGCCGCCGTTGCTGCGCATATGGCCGATGCGATGGGGCTGGGGACCGGCGCGCCATGGCATGCCAGGCGGACCGGCATCGCGGCGATCGGTGCCGGACTGGGCCTGCTGATCGGCGCGCTCGGCAAGCTGGCGCGCGATGTGTCGCTGCTCGCCCAGAACCGCATCGGCGAGGCGCAGGAGCCGGTCGTCGCGGGACGCGGAGGCTCCTCGGCGATGGCGCATAAGCGCAATCCCACCGGATGCCAGGTCGCCCTGTCCGCCGCCGTCCGTGCACCGGGCCTGGTCGCTTCGCTGCTGGCCGGAATGCCGCAGGAGCAGGAACGCGGCCTAGGCGGCTGGCAGGCCGAAGGGCCGGTGATCGCCGAACTGTTCCTGCTCGCCTCGGGCAGCGCGGCCGCGATGGCGGTGGTGGCCGAGGGACTCGCGATCGACGGCGCGGCGATCGCCCGCAACCTCGCCGCAGCCGGGATGGGCGAGGAGATCGGCGAGAGCGCGGCGATCATTGCCGAGCTTCTGGGTATCGAAGGGGACTGACATGGCCTTCACACTACGCGACGGCGTGCGCCTGCATTGGCGCTTGGAGGGCGCGGCAGCGCGGCCGGTGCTGGTGCTGCTCAATTCGATCGGGACGGACATCGGACTGTGGGACCGGACGGTGCCGTTGCTGCTGCCCGCGTTCCGCCTGCTGCGCATCGACGCGCGGGGGCATGGCGGGTCGGACGCGCCGGACGGCGACTATAGCCTTGCGATGCTCGCCGCCGATGTCGCCGCGATCATGGACGATGCGGGCATCGGGCAGGCGGCGGTCGCGGGTGTGTCGCTGGGCGGGATGGTCGCGATGCAACTGGCGCTGGATCACCCGGCGCGGGTCTCCGCCCTGGCGCTGGTCTGCACCTCGGCGACGATGGACCCGGCGGCGTGGAACACCCGGATCGAGACGGTTCGCGCGCAGGGAACCGAAGCAATCGCCGCCATGGCGGTCGGGCGCTTCCTGTCGCCCGGTTTCACCGCGCAGCATCCCGAGATCGTGGACTCGCTTCGCGACGGCATCGCTCGGCAAGCGGATGCGGGCTATGCCGGGGCGGGAGCGGCGATCCGCGATATGCAACTCGCCGACCGGATCGCGGACATCGCCGTGCCGACGCTGGTGGTCACCGCGATGCTCGACATCTCCACGCCCTATGCCGGACATGGCGAGCATCTGGTATCGGCCATCCCGGGCGCGCGTCATGTCGGCGTCGAGGGCGCGCATCTGCCCCCGATCGAGGCGCCCGGAGGACTCGCCACCGCGCTGCGCCGGTTCCTGGGCGGTACAAAGGCTGTCGAGGCCGCGAACGACACGCTGTTCGAGGCGGGACTGCTCAACCGCCGCCGCGTGCTGGGTGATGAATGGGTCGAACGGAGCCTGGCGAGGCGAACCCCGCTGACCGCCGATTTCCAGGCGATGATCACCCGCATCGCCTGGGGCGAGATCTGGAGCCGCCCGGGGCTGGACGACCGCACCCGCCGCCTGCTGGTCCTCGCCATCACCTGCGCGCTGGGTCGCTGGGAGGAGTTCGCCCTGCATGTCCGCGCCGGGCTGACCCAGGGCGGATTCACCCGCGACGACCTCAAGGAAGTGCTGATGCAGGCCGCCATCTATGCGGGCGTGCCCGCCGCCAATACCGGCTTTGCTGAAGCGCAGAAGATCATCGACATGCTGGAACAGGACGCCTGATGCCCCACGCCTTTATCTGTGACGCGATCCGCACTCCCATCGGCAAGCTGAACGGCGCGCTGGCGAGCGTGCGGGCCGACGATCTCGCCGCCATCCCCCTTCGCGCGCTGATGGAGCGGAACGGCAAGGTGGATTGGTCGGCGGTCGACGACGTGTTGCTGGGATGCGCCAACCAGGCGGGCGAGGACAATCGCAACGTGGCGCGCATGGCGGTGCTGCTCGCCGGGCTTCCCGATGTCGTGCCGGGCGCGACCATCAACCGGCTGTGCGGATCGGGGCTGAACGCGGTCGGCGGCGCGGCGCAGGCGATCCGCAGCGGTGACGCCGAACTGATGATCGCGGGCGGTGTCGAGAGCATGACCCGCGCGCCCTATGTGCTGGGCAAGGCGAACACCGCTTTCGACCGGAGCCAGCAGATCGAGGATACGACCCTTGGCTGGCGCTTCGTCAACCCGGCGATGCGCGCAGGCTATGGCGTCGACACCATGCCGCAGACGGCGGAGAATGTCGCCGATCAATGGGGTATCCCCCGCGAGGACCAGGACCGATTCGCGCTCGCCAGCCAGGAAAAGGCGGCAGCGGCCATCGCGAGCGGCCGGATGGCGGTGGAGATCGTGCCGGTCACCATCCCGCAGCGCAAGGGTGATCCCCTGATCGTCGATCGTGACGAACATCCTCGTGCGACCAGTCTGGACGCGCTGGCCAGGCTGAAGCCCGTGGTGCGCGCCGACGGCACCGTCACGGCGGGCAATGCGTCGGGCCTGAATGACGGGGCCGCCGCAATGCTGGTCGCAAGCGAGGCCGCCGCCGCGCGGCATGGCCTGGCGCCGCGTGCGCGCGTCCTCGGCATGGCGGCGGCGGGCATCGCGCCGCGCATCATGGGCGTTGGCCCGATCGAGGCGGCCCGCAAGCTCTGCCGGATCACGGGTATAGCCCTCGACCAGCTCGACGTGATCGAGCTGAACGAGGCCTTTGCCGCGCAGGCGATCGCGACCTTGCGCGATCTGGGCATCGCGCCTGACGATAGCCGGGTGAACCGCAATGGCGGCGCGATTGCCTTTGGTCATCCGCTGGGCATGTCCGGGGCGCGGATCACTATGACCGCGGTGGAGGAACTGCACCGCACCGGCGGCCGCTATGCCATGGCGTTCATGTGCATCGGCGTCGGACAGGGCATCGCGCTGATGCTGGAGCGGGTCTGACCAGCGCGGCCCCTTATCCGCTGGCGGGAACGCACTGGAAGGCCGCCGCCTTTTCGGTGTCGGTGGCCCCGGCAATGGGGCGGGCGATCAGCGGATAGGGGCAGAGCGGGCGGGTACGCCCCGGCCAGGGCGTCATCGGGCCGGCTGCCGCCTCGATCCGGTTGGGGGCGTTGTCCTTTTCGACCCAATCGACCAGCGCGGCGAAGGCGTCGAACTCGTCGGTCGCGGGCCCACCCGTACAATGCGCCATGCCGGGGACCGGAAAGACCCGGACGAACGACGAAGCCTGCCCGCCGCTGCGCCGGTCGACGTCATTCCACCATGCGAGCGTGTCGTTGATCGAGAAGACCGGGTCGGACACGCCGTGCGGAACGATCATCCGCCCGCCTCGCGCACGGAACCGGCTGAGGTCGCTCGACCGCGCCGCGATGTCCTCCCATGCCGATCGCGGAAATCCCGGCCCGGTGGCGTGGATCGCCGCCGGATCGCGATCAAAGTCATAGGCGAGTTGATAGTCCATGCCCGCCTGTGGCGTCGGTCCCAGGGCATGTGGCGGGGTCGAGAAGATGGTGGCCAGCGCAGGCGCCCCCATCGCCGCGTTGATCGCTGGCACCGCCGGCGTCGCCAGCCCCAGCATCCATATCCGCCAGCCATTGTCGGCCAGGCCGGCATCCCAGGGGAAGCTGGCGTACAGCGCCTTTCCCTGGCTGTCATGCGGACCGCCAAAACCTGTCACCAGCGCCTCGATCTGGCCGGGAGCGAGGCAGCTTTGCAGCTTCTGTCCGTGGCATTGCCGGGCGCGCAGTTCGCGGACGACCTCCGCCGTGCCGCATTGCGCGAAGTTGCCGACCAGCCCGTCGGCCAGGCCGTCCTTCGCATCGCAGGCCGCCAGCACCGCCGCGCGCGCGAGTTGCAGATCGGCGTCGGTGAATGCCTGGGCCAGCCGCGCGATCGGTATGCTGGCTTCGCCCGGCGTACGCACCAGCGCGGCATAGGTCTTGGTATTCCAGGCCTCGGCGATGGCCGCCTTGGGCAGCGCAAAGCCGGGTGCGGCGGCCAGGATGCCGTCGAACGCCTCCGGGTAGCGCTGGGCGAAGGCCATGCCTTCCTGCCCGCCCTTCGAGCATCCGGTGAAATAGCTGCGCGCCGGATCGCCGTGATAATAGCGCCGCAGGATCGCGCGGGCGGTGTCGTAACTGGCCTTCAGCGATGTATGGCCATAATCGGCCCGTGCCTGGGCATCGAAGCCGAACGACACCGTTCCGCCGCGCGTCGGGTCGGCATTGGTCGCGTTGGAATGCCCCGAATCCTGGCTGATGACGGCATAACCCTCCGCCAGCGCGCTCGCGCCGCCGGTCGCCGGGCCGATCGCATCGCCGATATCGCCATTGGTCCCGCCGCCGCCCTGGAACACGAACCGCCGGTTCCAGGCATCGGGCAGGCGCATGCGAAAGCGGATCGCATAAGCCTGTCCGTCCTGCCCGGTACGTTCGTGCAACACGCCGGTCACCTCGCAATGGGCGGGCAGCGGCGCAGACTTCGCGCCGAACCCCGTATTGACCGTAAGGCCGGCATCCCGTTCGTCGGCGGTCAGGATGCGCAGTGTCGGATCGCCCCATCGGGTCGCCGTCAACAGCGCGGCGCAGCCTCGCGGTGCGGCCTGCGCCGTAGTGATCGCTGGCGTGACCGGCTGCGCGCATCCCACCAGCCCCGATCCTGCCAGCGCGGACCCTGCCAGCATCGTGGCCATGGTGATCGACCGTCGCATCCTGCTCGCCTCCTTCGTCATGCCATCCGATTCGCCATCCCGGTTTCGGGGGTGACGGGCATCGTCGCCGTTCGGGTCGCCATCGCGGCCGATGGCAGCATCGCGCCGAATCCCGTCACCGCCGCCCCCGTAGTACGTCTCGCCTTTGCGGCGTCATCGCAATCCTCTCTCGGGTCGGCGCACGATTTCCGTCCGGCACCTGGCCAATTCATACGCATGGAATATGGCTATGCTCAATAGCTATACTATCCGCCGCAGGGACTTGGACATCCAATCCGTTTCGCAAGCGAAGATCCGCCGATAGCAAATCTTTCATTTGCGGCCGTTCGCGAGTTTAGTTATGTCTCATTGCAGTTGGAGAAAATGCCAACCGAGGAGAGAAGCCATGACGGAAACGTCCCCGGCCGGCGTTCGCCAGGCAGCGAATTTGGTCGTGTGTCGTGCCGCCGCATCAAAGGCCCACCTTCCCCCCGGGTCGAAACGGCGACCGACATGGGGAGGACCATCATGCGTAGATTGACGTTACGGCTGACGGGGGCCGCATTCATCGCCTGTGCCGGGGCGGCGTCTGCGCGCAGAGCCTGCGCGACGCCTATACCAAGACAGACCTGAACCCGCGGTTCTAGGATGCCGAAGGCCGCTACTCGATCACCGCCTTCGTCAACAATGTCGAGGACAGCCGCGTTCCCAACACGCTGGTCACGGTGTGGAGTTCGACAACCGCCAATTACGACCCGCAGCGGACCTATGGTGTCCGGCTTGGCATGAACCCGCACTGATCGACGGGAGAGAAGGATGACCGCCATGGATCGCGAAACCGCCGCACGGCGAACCACCTGGCCGCTCGACGCCTGGTATGTCGCCGCCAGCGCCGACGAGGTGGGGACGAAGCCGCTGGGGCGCCAGATCACCGGGTTCCGCATGGTGTTCTTCCGCTCCGAAAGCGGCGATGTGGTCGCGCTGGAGGATTTCTGTCCCCATCGCGGCGCGCCCCTGTCGCTCGGCTTCGTGCGGGGCGAGACGCTCGTGTGCGGCTATCATGGCCTCGCGCTCGATTGTCGCGGCCGTCCCGACACCATGCCGGGGCAACAGGTCGGCAAGTTTCCGTCGGCGCGTCATTTTCCGGTGATCGAGCGCTATGGCTTCATCTGGGTGTGGCCGGGCGACCCGGCGGAGGCCAGCGCGGACAAGCTGCATCCGCTCCCCTGGGCGGAGAGTCCCGACTGGGCCTATGGCGGCGGGCTGTTCCATATCGCGTGCGATTATCGGCTGATGATCGACAATCTGATGGACCTGACCCACGAAACCTATGTCCATGCCAGCAGCATCGGGCAAAAGGAGATCGACGAAGCGCCGGTCACGACCGAGGCGACCGCGCAGGAGGTCGTCACCAGCCGCCATATGGACAATGTTTCGGCGCCGCCCTTCTGGCGGATGGCGCTGCGGGGCGCGAACCTGCCGGAGGACGCGCCGGTCGATCGGTGGCAGAGGTGCCGCTTCTCCCTGCCCAGCCATGTGATGATCGAGGTTGGCGTCGCGCTGGCGGGGGAGGGGGGCTATCACGCCGACCCCGCGAAGAAGGCGTCGAGCATCGTGGTCGACTTCATCACGCCGGAAACCGAGACCTCGCACTGGTATTTCTGGGGCATGGCCCGGCAATTCTCGGTCGAGGACAGTGCCCTGACCGATCAGATCCGCGAAGGACAGGCCAAGATCTTCTCGGAGGATCTGGAGATGCTGGAGCAGCAGCAACGCAACCTGTCGCAATATCCCGACCGCCGGTTGCTCAAGCTCAACATCGATGCGGGCGGCGTGCGGTCGCGGTTGATGATCGATCGTGCGATCGCCCGGGAACAGGCGGCGGCCGAATGAGCGGACCGGCGCGTCGTATCGGCATGTCGCGATCGCACCGAAGGGCCGACCGGCCCGAAGACCATCCCCGAACCGGAAAGGCAGCATAGCCGATGGAAGACCCGCGCGCGATCATCGACCGCGAAAGCATGTCGCGATTCCAATGGGGCATCGTCGCGACGATGGTCGGGCTGAATGCGCTCGACGGGTTCGACGTCTTGTCGATCAGCTTCGCGTCCCCCGGCATCGCCGCCGACTGGGGCATTGATCGTGCCGCGCTGGGCATCGTCCTGTCGATGGAACTGGTCGGCATGGCGATCGGCTCGCTGTTGCTCGGCGGGGTGGCGGATCGGATCGGGCGGCGTGCGACGATCCTCGCATGCCTCTGCGTCATGGCGATCGGCATGCTGGGCGCGGCGAGCGCGGGCGGTGTCATGCCGTTGTCGCTATGGCGGGTGACGACCGGGCTCGGCATCGGGGGCATGCTGGCCGCGACCAATGCGGCGGTGGCGGAGGCGGCCAATGCCCGTCATCGATCGCTGGCGGTGGTGTTGATGGCGGCGGGATATCCTGTCGGCACGATCATCGGCGGATCCGCCTCCGCGCTGCTGCTGGGCTGGTATGACTGGCGCGCGGTGTTCGTCTTCGGGGCGGTGTGCAGCGTCCTCTTCGTGCCGCTGGTCCTGTGGCGCGCACCGGAATCGGTCGCCTTCCTGATGCACCGCCGCCCGCCCGATGCGCTTGCGCGGATCAATGCCACGCTCGCGCGGATGGGACATGCCCCGGTCGATGCGCTGCCCCCCGCCGAGGCGCGGCGTGCGAAAGTGCCGGTCATGGCGTTGTTCGCGCCCGAACTGGTGCGCACCACGCTGTTGCTGACGCTTGCCTATCTCGCGCACATCATGACCTTCTACTTCATCCTGAAATGGATACCGAAGATCGTCGTGGAGATGGGTTTCCCTCCATCGCAGGCGGCGGGGGTGCTCGTCTGGGCCAGTATCGGCGGCGCGACCGGCTCGCTGATCCTGGGGCTGCTGACGGGGCGGATGCGGCTGCTCGGGCTGACGATCGCGGCGATGCTGTTGTCGACCGCGCTGGTGATCCTGTTCGGCCGGACGCAGGGCGGCCTGGCAACGCTGTCGGTCGTCGCGGCGGCCGCCGGTTTCGCGACCAATGCCGGGGTCGTCGGCCTCTATGCGCTGATCGCGCGCAGCTTTCCAACCGGGGTGCGGGCGTCCGCGACCGGCTTCGTCATCGGCGTGGGGCGCGGCGGATCGGCGCTCGCCCCGGCGCTGGCGGGGCTGCTTTTCGCCGCCGGGCATGGCCTTTCGTTCGTAGCGGTCCTGATGAGCCTGGGCTCGCTGATCGCCGCCATCGCGCTCTTCGCCCTGCGCGATCGACGGAGCGGTTGACCAAGTCCTTCTTGCAGATTATGCTATGTAACATAACAAATGGAGAGGCATGGTGACTGCGACAGTTGCGTCAACATCGGGCAGGACCTTCACCCGCAACAATCCCGTGACCGGCGCGATCGCGACGACCGCGCCCGCCTTCGGCCCGGCAGAGGCCATCGCCGCCGTCGAAGCCGCCGCCGCCGCCTTTCCGCAATGGTCCGCGCTGGGCCCCAATGCCCGCCGTGCCGCGCTGGACAAGGCCGCGGATGCGCTGGCGGCAAAGGCCGACCAGTTCGTCGACGCGATGATGGGGGAAATCGGCGCGACCGAGGGATGGGCGCGCTTCAACCTGATGCTGGCCGTCTCGATGGTCCGCGAGGCCGCCGCCCTCACCACCCAGATCGGTGGGGAGGTCATCCCGTCCGACAAGCCCGGCTGCATCGCGATGGCGTTGCGCGAACCGGTCGGGGTGATGCTGGGTATCGCGCCATGGAATGCCCCGATCATCCTCGGTGTCCGCGCGGTCGCGGTCCCGCTGGCCTGCGGCAATACGGTGGTGCTGAAGGCCAGCGAGCAATGCCCGCGCACGCATGGCCTGATCGTCGAGGCCTTTGCCGAAGCGCTGCCCGCCGGTGCGCTGTCGATCGTCACCAACGCGCCCCAGGATGCGGGCGATGTTGTCGGTGCGCTGATCGATCACCCGCAGGTCCGCCGGATCAATTTCACTGGATCGACCCATGTCGGGCGCATCATCGCCAAGCGCGCCGCCGAACATCTGAAGCCGGTGCTGCTCGAACTGGGCGGCAAGGCGCCGCTGATCGTGCTGGAGGACGCCGATCTCGACGAGGCGGTGAAGGCCGCCGCGTTCGGCGCGTTCATGAACCAGGGGCAGATCTGCATGTCGACCGAGCGGATCATCGTCGTCGATGCCGTCGCCGATGCCTTTGTCGAGAAATTCGCCGCGAAGGTCGACACGATGGCGGTCGGCGACCCGCGTGCCGGCACCACGCCACTGGGCGCGGTGGTCGATCGCAAGACCGTCGATCATGTCCGGTCGTTGATCGACGACGCGCTCGCCGCAGGTGCGGTGCAGGTGAATGGCGGCGCGGCCGATGGCGTGCTGATGCCGGCCCATGTCATCGATCGGGTGACGCCCGCCATGAAGCTGTTCCGCGACGAAAGTTTCGGTCCCGTCGTCGGCGTCATCCGCGCCCGCGACGAAACCCATGCGATCGCGCTGGCCAATGATAGCGAATATGGCCTGTCCGCCTCGGTCTTCACCCGCGACACCGCACGCGGCCTGCGCGTCGCGCGGCGTATCCAGTCGGGCATCTGCCACGTCAACGGCCCCACGGTGCATGACGAGGCGCAGATGCCCTTCGGCGGGGTCCGGGCGTCGGGCTATGGCCGGTTCGGTGGGAAGGCCGGGATCGACGCCTTCACCGAGCTGCGCTGGATCACCATCGAAACCCAGCCCAGCCATTATCCGATCTGACGAACACGGGCGCCGCGACGCCAGGACAAGCCAAGGGACCATATGATGACCGAGATGAGCAGCAACGGCGTCGTCGCCTATGACGTCGAAGGCGGGATCGCCTGGGTGCGGTTCAACCGCCCCGAAAAGCGCAACGCGATGAGCCCGGCGCTCAACCGCGACATGATGGAGGTGCTCGACGCGCTCGAATTCCGCGACGATGTCGGCGTCCTGGTCCTTTCCGGCGAGGGCACCGCCTGGACCGCGGGCATGGACCTGAAGGAATATTTCCGCGAGACCGAGGCACAGGGGCTGGCGGGCACGCGCAAGGCGCAGCGCGAGAGCTATGGCTGGTGGCGGCGGCTGCGCTGGTATCAGAAGCCGACCATCGCGATGGTCAATGGCTGGTGCTTCGGCGGTGGCTATGGTCCGCTCTTCGCCTGCGACCTCGCCTTTGCGGCGGAGGAGGCGAAGTTCGGCCTGTCCGAGATCAACTGGGGCATCCTGCCCGGCGGTGGCGCGACCAAGGTGGCGCAGGAACTGCTGCCGTTCCGCAAGGCGATGTACCATGCGATGATGGGCGAGAATATCGATGGCAGGACCGCCGCCGAATGGGGCCTCGTCAACGAAGCGTTGCCGCTCGCCGCGCTCAAGGATCGCGTGAAGGAGGTCGCCGGGGTGCTGCTGCAGAAGAATCCCGTCGCGCTGAAGGCGACCAAGGACGCGATGCGCCGGGTCGTCACGATGAGCTATGACGATGCCGAGGACTATCTGGTCCGCGCGCAGGAGGCCGCCAACTCCTACGACAATGACGGTCGCAAGGAAGGCATCCGCCAGTTCATCGACGAGAAGAGCTACAAGCCGGGCCTCGGTGCCTATGACAAGGACCGTGCCTGATCCGAAACCCTCCCCCGCACGGGGAGGGTGACCATGCGCGATGGGACGGAGGGGCGCGGGAAACACCGCCCGCGTCCGCCTCCCGTCCGTCCGCGCGTTCGCGCCGCCATGACCCCGCCTCGGGGAGGATATTGGAACACGCCATGCCCGACCTGTCTCGCCTGCTCACGCCCCGCTCGGTCGCGATCGTCGGCGCGTCGCCTACACCAGGCGCGCTCGGCAATGCGGTGCTGCGCAACCTCGATCGCCATGGCTATGCGGGCGACATCCACCTGATCAATCCGAAGCGCGACACGATCGACGGACGTCCCTGCCTGAGGACGATCGCCGATCTGCCCGATGGGGTCGATGTGGCGGTCCTGGCCATTCCCGGCCCTGCGGTCCTGGACGCGGTACGGGCGCTGGCCGCGCGCGGCGTCGGGGCCGCGATCATCTTCTCCGCCGGTTTCGCCGAGGGGGGCGAGGAGGGACTGGCCGCGCAGGCCGAAGTCGCACGTATCGCCGCCGCGCACGACATGATCGTCGAGGGGCCGAACTGCCTCGGCCTCGTGAATCATGTCGCCGGGGTGTCGTTGACCTTCGTGGAGACGCCGGTGATCGACCTGGCGGGCAAGCCCGCGGTCGGCATCGTCAGCCAGTCGGGGGCGATGGCGGTGGTGCTGACCACCACGCTGATGGCCAAGGGGCTGGGCATCACTTTGTCGGTATCGACCGGCAATGAAGCGGCGTCCGGTGTCGAGGATTATGTCGAGCATCTGATCGACGATCCCGCGACGCCCGCCATCGCGATGATCGTCGAACATTTCCGTCGGCCCGCGCGCTTCCTCGCGCTCGCCGAACGGGCGGTGGTGGCGGGCAAGCGGATCATCCTGCTCCATCCCGGCACGTCCAATGCCGCACGCCAGAGCGCCGCGACCCATACCGGCGCGATGGCGGGCGACTGGTCGTTGATGCGCGCCAAGGTCGAGCGTGCCGGTGTGGTGCTGGTCGACAGTCTGGAGGCGCTGGGCGACGTCACGGAGTTGGTGGTGCGGGCGCGGCCGGTGCGTGACGGCGGAGCCGCCGTGCTGACCGAAAGCGGGGCGTTCAAGGCGTTGGTCCTCGACCTTGCCGAACGGATCGGGCTCGACCTGCCAGCGATCGACGGGGCGGCGGCGGCGGCGATGCGCGCGGCGATCCCCGATTTCATCCCGGTGTCCAACCCGATGGACCTGACCGCGCAGGCGCTGGTCGATCCCGACCTCTACCGTCGCACGATGATCCCGCTGCTCGACGACGACCGTTATGCCGCGCTCGTACTCGGGATCATCCAGACCGATCCGGCCACCGCCGCGCGCAAATTCCCCGCCATCATCGATGCGGTCGCCGCGCTGAACCCGCAAAAGCCGGTGATCTTCGCGGGCATCGACGACGGAGCGGACGTGCCGCCCGACTATATCGCGGGCCTGCGCGCGCTCGGCATACCCTATTTCCCCTCCGCCGACCGCGCGTTCCGGGCGTTGCGGCATCTGGTCCGTGCCGCCGCACGCGACAGGACGCGGGCCGAGACGGCCCCGATCGCGCTCGACCTGCCGAGCGGCGTGGTCCCCGAATATCGTGCCAAGCGGGCATTGGCGCCGATCGGCATCCCGTTCCCGCCGGGCGATTTTGCCACGACCCTGGCCGAGGCCCGGTCGATCGCCGATCGGATCGGCTATCCCGTCGCGCTCAAGGCGCAGGCCGCGGCGCTCAGTCACAAGAGCGATGCGGGTGGCGTCCTGTTGAACATCGCCGATCCGGCCGCGCTTGGGAAAGCATGGGATCGGCTCCACGCCAATGTCGCGGACTATGACGCGAGCATTCGGCTGGACGGTGCGCAGGTCGAGGCGATGGGCCGGCGCGGCGTCGAGGTGATCGTCGGCGCGCGCAACGACCCGGATTGGGGGCCGGTGCTGCTGATCGGGTTCGGCGGCGTGACGGCGGAACTGCTTCATGACGTCCGCCTGCTCCCGATTGATCTGACCCGCGACGCCATCGTCGCCGAATGCCGCGCCTTGCAGCAGGGCGCGCTGTTCGACGGCTATCGCGGCAGTCCCGCACTGGATGTCGAAGCGCTGGCCGATCTGGTCGCGACGCTGGGACGGGTGCTTGCCGGATCGCCCTCCCTTCGTGAGATCGACCTCAATCCGGTCATCGTCCATCGGCGCGGGGAGGGGGTGGTGGCGCTCGACGCGCTGATCCTGACCGACGCGCGATAGGTCAGTCGGCCGTCGCGCCGCGCTGTTCGATCCGTTCCAGCAGGTCGATCAGCATGGCCTTCTCCGCCTTGGTGAAGCCCGCGAGCAGCCGTTCCTCATGCTCCTCGATCCGGTACAGGCAGTCGTCGAGCATCGCGGCCCCCTCCGATGACATGGTCAGGGTGAAGGCGCGGCGGTCGGCGGGATCGGTTTCGCGCAGGATCAGGCCGTTTTCGATCAGTTCGTTGATCAGCGGCACCATATTGGCGCGCTTGATCCCGAGCAGACGTCCGACCGCCCCCTGATTGATGCCCGGATTGTCCGCCACGACCGACAGGATGCCGAGCGGAATCTGGCGTATCCCGGTGCCGTCCAGCGTGATCGCAAAGTCGGTCGCGAACACTGCGGACGCGCGGCGCAGGCGATATCCGACCAACCGGCCGAGGGTCCGGGCTTGGGGGTAGGGTTCGGTCATGCGCCTTGCGAAGCCATTTTCTCCCGGCGGCGTCAAATCCAAATCGCGTCGGAATGGTCGCGGGGTGATCCGATCTGCCGGCACCCGGCACGATCAATGCACGGTGGATCGCGCCCTCAGGCATAGATGTCGGCGACATAGCGTATCCCCTCCCGCTCGATCCTTTCCGCCCAGGCGAGCGCATCGGCCTGGCTGGCATGGGTCTCGGCCTGATAGATTCGGATGAAGGTGTCGCGCACCGCCGGAGCCATGTGTTCGCCATCGCCGCACAGCAGCACACGCGCGCCGGCGCGGAACAGCGCGGCGATGTCGGCGCGATCGCGCCAGATGGCATCCTGGACATAGGCGACGCCCTCCTCCACCGTTGCGGAAAAGGCCATGCGCAGGCGCACCACGTCGGCGGCCTGCCAGCGCTCCAGTTCGTCCCGATACAGAAAGTCGGTGTCTGGATCACGGACGCCGAAGAACAGCAGGGCTGGGCCCAGCGTTTCGCCACCCGCCTTGCGCGCTTCGCGCTCCTGAAGAAAGCCGCGGAACGGCGCGATGCCGCTTCCCGCGCACACCATGATCACCGGCGCGGTCGGATCGGGGGGCAGATGGAACCCCGCCTGGCTCGGCCGTACCGCCACGCCGAGCGTATCGCCTTCTTTCAGACGGGCGAGGAAGGAGGAGGCCACCCCCTGGTGCAGCCGGTCGGCTCCCATCGCGGGGGCCGCCAGCACCGATACCGTCAGCGCGCATCGCCTGGGGTCGATCATCGGCGAAGAGGCGATCGAATATTGCCGCGCCCGCATCGGCGGAAGCGCCGCGATGAAGGCGCCCAGCGCCATGTCGGCCGACGCGAAGCGCTCGAGCAGGTCGAGCAGCGTCACCCGGCGCGCCGCGACCTCGGCGGCATGGACATCCTCCTGCGCCAGCCGCTCGGCCGCCTGGCGTTCCGGCGGGCAGGCGATGGCGGCGGCCAGCGCCGCGACCTGTCCGCGCGTCGCGGGCTGTTGCAACTCCAGATAGTCGGCGAACAGCGTCTCCGCCGCGACAGGCTGGTCGACCGGCAGCGCCGAGGGCACGCCGGGGCCGCCACGCACGATCACCTCTGCATCCGGCGCAAGGCCAAATCGCGCGAGCGCCCGCCGCACCGTCTCTGGTGGATTGCTCGGCAGGACCGCAAGATAATCGCCGGACCGATAGGTCATGCCCGCGGGCAGTGCGATCTCGATATGCCGTTTCGACCGGGCACCGGGTTTGCGCATGTCGACCAGTTCGCGATTGACCAGCACCGTGCCGCGTTGCAGTTCATCGAGCTTGAGCGTGCGTTCGCGCGTGCCGCGTCGCACCTCGACGTCAATCCGGGGCTGCGCCTGGATCAGCGGTTGCCGGCCCTGGGACGCCGCGAGCGAGGGCCAGAGATCGGCGTACCAGCTCTCGAAAGCACCGAACAGGTCGCCGGCGGCATCGCCTTCGCCACGCGGCAGCAGCGGCTGCGCTCCGGCTTTGGCCAGCCCCGCATCGACCCGCTTGGGGATGGCCTGCCAGGTGCGGGCCCATTGGCGATTGCCGCACCCGAATACCGCATAGCGTCGTCCCGCCAGTGCATCGCCGGACAGGCGCTCCAGCCAGGCGACGAAACGCGTGGCATTGTCGGGCGGTCGCCCCTCATAGGAGGCGGTGGTGACGATCAGGGGGACGCCGTCGGGAAGGCCGGAGGCATAATCGTCCAGCGGCGCGACGGTCGCCGCATAGCCTTGCGCGGCGGCATCCGCGCCGATCCGCTGCGCAAAGGCCTCGCAGGTGCCGGTGTTGCTGCCATAGAGGATCAGCAGCGGGCCATTGTCGCCGGAATCCGGCATGGATGGCGAGGAAAGGGGACGCACTGCGGTGCTCGGCGCGCCGCTGACGATGTGCCGGATCGGACGTTCCCGCCGCCGCGCATGGATATGAAGGTTGGCGGGTTTCAGCGTCAGCGTCTCGCTGACCACCAGTTTATAGTCGCGGTCGGCGAGGCTTAAGTCGAAACGCTGGAGCATCATCGCCATGACAAGGATCGCTTCCTGCATGGCGAAACTGCGCCCTATGCACGCGCGCTGGCCGTTGCCGAACGGCTTCCACGCATGGGGCGGCAGCTTGGCGGCGGCGTCGGGCGCGAACCGCTCCGGCCGGAACGCCTCCGGCTCGTCCCATACGCTCGGGTCCCGGTGGAGTACCGGCGTCAGGATCAGCAGCGTGTCGTCCGGCGTGACCCGGTAGCGGCCACCGATCGTCGTCGCCGCGCGCGGGTGAACGCCGAAAGCGGGCGCGGTCGGCCAGAGCCGCAGCGTCTCCTGCAAGACCTGCTCGACATAGGTCAGCCGCCCGATATCGTCGACCGTCGCTACGCCATCGCCGAGCACCTCGTCGACCTGCGCCCGTGCCCTGGCGAGCACCTCTGGATGGGTGAGCAGCAGCCAGGTCGCGAAGCTGAGCAGGCCGCTGGTCGTCTCATGCCCGGCGACCAGGAAGGTGATCATCTGATAGCCGATATTCTCGCGGCTCAGCATCTCGCCGGTTTCGGGGTCGCTGGCGGTCAGCATACGATCCAGCAGATCGCCGCGTTCGCCCAGGCGCGGGTCGCGATGGCGATCCTCGATCAATCGGTCCGAGACGTCGCGCAGGATCTTGATATCGGCCTCGAACCGGCGGTTGCGCAGCAGCATCAACTTGCCCGCGCCCGGCGGAAGACGCGACCGCCGCCCCGATTCCTCGAGCGCGCCCACCATCGCCGCGACAAAGGGGTGCATCGCGTCCTGGTAGAAGCTGTTGAAGCGATAATCGAAGGCGCACAGCGCGATGGTGTCGAGCGTCAGCCGGGTCATGTTGTCGGCCACGTCGATGGTCGCGCTCTCGCCGAAACGCTCCCACCGCACCATCATCTGTTCCGCGATGTCGGACATGCGGTCGAACATCGCGCGAAGCCCGAGCGGCCCGAAGGCGGGCATCAGCAGGCGGTGTGCCTTGCCCCAATTGGGCTCTTCGTCATGGGCGGTGAACAAGCCGTCCCCGCCGACATAGCGTGCCTCCTGCAACGGTCGGTGCAGCGCTTTCTGGAAACGGCTCTCGTCGCACAATTCTTCCGTGAGAGCCTGGCTGCCCACGATCACCAGGCCGCGCCCGAACATCTCGATGCGGAACAGCGAGCCATGCTCGCGGGCGAGGCGCATCAGGCTTTGGACGGGGGCCTTGGGATCAAGCTCGGCGATGTTGCCGATCAGGGGATAGCCTTTGGGTTGCGGAATGGTGGCCATGGTTCAGCGCCTCCGGGTCATGATGGCGACATCGACGATCGACCGGCCGCGCATTTTCTGCCTCGCGGGGCCGATCTGCGGCACCGCGGCAATGGCGGGCGGGCGGTTATGTCGATGACCCATCGGTTTGCTCCTCATGCGAGATGTAGGAACGGGAAACGAAAATGGAAACCCATTGGTTTCCGGGGGTGCGTTTTCCTTTGGAATCGGCGTATTCGACGAGGATGAACGAAGCGCTTTCCACCGACTGCCTTCCACCGCGCCTCCTGGAAAGCGCACGGGCCGAATTCGGACGTCATGGCTTCGCCAAGGCCAATGTCGGGCGGATCGCGGCGGCGGCGATGATGTCGAAGAAGACGATCTATCGCCACGTGGCGTCGAAGGAGGCGCTGCTGTTCGCGGTCATCCGCGCGGTCGTGGGGGAGCTTGCGGCGGCGGCCGGGCCGCCCGCGCCCCAGGCGCCGCCGAGGGTCTGGCTGACCGGATATCTGACGGCCTTTGCGGGGCTCGCCTTCTCCGATGAAGGCATAACATCCTACAGGCTGGTGATGAGCGAAGGCGCGCAGTTTCCCGATGTCGCGCGCATCTATATCGAGACGGTCAAGACCTATGGGATCAGGCCGCTGGCCGACCAGCTCGCCGCCTATGCCTCGGTCGGGCGGATGGCCATCGACGAACCGGAGGGCACGGCGATGATGCTGGTATCCATGGTCGTGGCCGACGCACTGCGCGACGCCGCTCTCGGCTTGTCGTCGCCGCCGGTTGGCGCGGCCTTGCGAACGCTCATCGACCGCGCGGTCACGATCTTTCTTGGCGGTGTCGTCTCGAACGTGGTTTGATCCCAGGGTGGAAGATGGCGGGCGGGATGGCTTATGACGGGCGATGTGAAGTCCATCAGGATGGAGTGATGAACGCCCCTATGTCCCCTGACGCTGCGCATGACCGGATCGCGGCACGGCTGTTCCGCCTGTCGCTGGGTGTATTCTTCATCGGTGGTTTCGTGGCGTCGTCGGTCAGCTTGCTGGTGCCGCGCGTCCGTCTGGCCTGGGGGCTGGGATATGGGGAGGCGGGGGCGATACAATTCGCGTCCTTTTCGAGCTATCTGGTGTTCGCCATTCCGGTGGCCGCCTTTGTCGGGCGGCGCGGCTATATGCGGGCCAGCGCGGTGGGGCTGGCCGTCATGGCGATGGGCTGCGCGCTGCTGATCGTCGGGCTGGGGGGGCAGCGTTATGCGACCTTGCTGAGCGCGCTGCTCTGCATCGCGACGGGTGCCACCTTTCTTCAGATCGCGGGCAATAACGTCATGGCGATGGTCGGCGATCCGCGCCGGGCGGCGGCGCGCCTGAACCTGTTGCAGGGGTTCAACTCGCTGGGCACGGTCGTCGGCCCGCTGATTGGTGCGACGACGCTGATCCCCGCCACGCCCGGCGGTCGAGACAGCGCCGCCTCGCCGGCGCTCTCCTTCGGCTTTGCCGCATTGGTGCTGGCGGCGCTCGCCTGGGGTTTCGCGCGTGATCGGGATCTGTTGCGCGGGCTGGATTCGGGCGCGCCCGCCAGTCTCGGCGGAGCATGGCGCTTCGCCTTGCGCGACCGCCGTTTGCAGGGAGGCGCGATCGCCATCTTCGCCTATGTCGGCGCGGAGGTGACGATCGGCGCGTTGCTGACCGATTTCCTGATGACGCCACATGCGGCGGGCTGGCCGCCGGTCGTCGCGGCGCGGCTCGTCGCGCTTTATTGGGGTGGGGCGATGGTGGGGCGCTTCGTCGGCGCCGCGCTGCTCCGCCATGTGCCCCCGGCGCGGCTGCTGGCCATGGCGGCGGCGATCGCGCCGGGCCTGGTGCTGTGCGCCGTGATGGGAAGCGGCTGGCCCGCCGCCGCCGCCCTGCTGGCGGTCGGGCTGGTCAATTCGATCATGTATCCGACCATCTATGTGCTCGCCCTGCCGCCCCAGGCCGATCGCGCCCCGGCGGGTGGGATGGTGCTGTGCGTCGCAGTCGTAGGGGGGGCGATCGTGCCGCTGCTGACGGGGCTGCTCGCCGATCGCCTGGGACTGGTGCCCGCCCTGCTGCTGCCCGGACTATGTTATCTGCCAGTGCTGGGATTCGCGCTCATCAGCCGTCAATCGGCACACGAACTGGCCCTGACGATCAGTTCATAGGGCAGTTCCAGCGCGGCCATTCCACCTTCTTGATCAGGGTGGCGATCCGCCAGCAGGCTGACGGCCGCGGCGGCCATCTCGGCATTGGGTTGCCGGATGGTGGTCAGTTGCGGCCAGGCCATGCGCGCGAGCTGGGCGTCGTCGAACCCGGCGATGGCCAGCGCCTGCGGCACCGCGACCTGGGCCCGCATCGCGGCGACCATCACGCCCAGCGCCATTTCGTCGTTGCTGGCGAAGATCGCGCTGGGGCGGCGGGGCGCGCCGAGCAGGGCCTCGGCGGCGACGATGCCCGACCGAAAGGTGAAATCCCCCTGGACCACCATGGAGTCGTCGCAGTCGATACCGGCGGCATGCAGCGCATCCTGGAAGCCCAGCCAGCGACGCTGCGCGGAAGTATGGCCGGGATTGCCCTTGATGAAGGCGATGTCGCGGTGGCCGATCGCCAGCAGATGCTCGGTCATGGTTCGCGCCGCCGCCCGATCGTCCATCCAGACGCGCGGCGTGCGGTCGACATCGGTGCCCGGCGCGACCCGGACCACGGGGACGCCATGCCGCTCGAATATCGCGATCAGGGCTTCGCAGTCGCAGATCGGCGGCGTCAGGATCGCGCCGCCGAGCTTCAGGCCACGCAGGCTTTCGTCCAGCCGCTCCTGCCAGTCTGCAAGGTCGAGCGCCACCGTCTCGATGACCACATGGCGGCCGAGCCCCCGCGCGCGTTCGAGGGCGCCGAGCAACACGTCATTGGCATAGCTGCACGCCGGGTCGTCGAAGAACAGCCCGATTAGGAAAGACCGGGCGCTCGACAGGCCGCGCGCAAAGGCATTGGGCTGGTAATTCATCTCCGCCACGACGCGGGTCACCGTTTCGCGCACCTCGGGCCGGACATGGGCTTCGCCATTGATGACGCGCGAAACGGTCTTGGGGGAAACGCCGGCCTTCCGAGCCACGTCTTTGATGGTAAGCGCCTTCATGGGGAGACATCCGGTCGACAGACAAAGGGCGGCAAGGCGGAACGGCCCTACCGGGGACATGCGCGAAACGAGGACGGGATCGTCGCATATCGTCTATCTTACGCGATCCGGGTCGGTCCACAATGTCCGGCTTCGGCTACGCCGCTGACTGTCAGGTGGGTGAGGGGCTTCCCCGCCGAATGACCGTTGACACCGATGTCATCCTCGCTGAACATGCAAGGCGAAAACGGGATAACCGGGAGAGGATCATCATGCCGATTCAGCATGTTGCGCAGCATGTCGTGCCTGACGCACCCAACCGCTGTCCCAAACCGTCTGTTCGGAGGATGTCATGACCCGTCGCCTCGCCCTTATCGTGGCGCTTCTCGCCGGAGCCACCCCTGTTGCTTTATCGGCCCAGCAAGCGGCCACGCAGCCCGTCGACGGCGCATGGCGCGACAGGCAGGCATCCGCCGTGGACCGAGCACGCGCGCTGGTGAAGGCGATGACGCGGGAGGAGAAGCTGCGCTACGTGCACGGCCTGTTCCCGCCGATGACCAAGGAGCGTCATGCCGACATGATCCCTTCGGCGGGCTATGTGCCCGGCGTGCCGCGCCTCGGCATCCCGACGCTGCGCGAAAGCGATGCGAGCCTGGGCGTCGCCAATCAGGTCGAACAGCGCAAGGGCGACACCGCCACCGCGCTGCCCTCCAGCCTGGCGACGGCGGCCAGCTTCGATCCCGCCATCGCCTATGCGGGGGGCGCGATGATCGGGGCGGAGGCGCGTGCCAAGACCTTCAACGTGCTGCTGGCGGGCGGCGTGAACCTGACGCGCGATGCGTGGAACGGGCGCAACTTCGAATATCTGGGCGAGGATCCGCTGCTGGCCGGGATCATGGCGGGGGAATCGATCCGGGGCGTCGAATCCAACCACATCGTCTCCACGGTCAAACACTATGCGCTGAATTCCCAGGAGACGGGACGCAATATCCTGGATGCGCGGATCGACGAGAAGGCGTTGCGCGAAAGCGATCTGCTCGCCTTCAAGATCGCGATCGACGGCGGCAAGCCGGGATCGGTCATGTGCGCCTATAACAAGGTCAATGGCGACTATGCCTGCGAGAACCGCTTCCTGCTGACCGACGTGTTGCGTGACGAATGGCGCTATCCCGGTTTCGTCATGAGCGATTGGGGCGGGGTGCATTCGACCGAAAAGGCGGCGCTGGCTGGGCTGGACCAGGAATCCGGGCAGGAACTCGACAAGCAGATCTTCTTCGGACGGCCGCTCGCCGATGCGGTGGCGGCCGGGCGCGTGCCCGAGGCGCGACTGGACGAGATGGTCACGAGGATCCTGACCGGCGTGATCGCCAGCGGGCTTTACGACAATCCGACGCCCGCCACCGCGCGGCCGATCGACTATGCCGCCCATGCGGAGGTGGCCCAGCGCGCGGCCGAGGCGGGAATCGTCCTGCTGAAGAACGATCGTGACATATTACCGCTGGCGGCGACGGCGAAGCGCATCGTCCTGATCGGCGGCCATGCCGATGTCGGCGTGCTGTCGGGCGGCGGATCGAGCCAGGTGCGATCGGTCGGCGGCGCGCCGATCGAAATTCCGCTGACCAAGGGGGCGGCGGCCTCGTTCGCCCGCATCACCTATCACGCCTCCTCGCCGCTGCGTGCGATCCGGGCACTGGCACCGGGCGCGCAGGTGACGTTCGTCGATGGCCGCGATCCGGCCGCTGCCGCCGCCGCTGCCAAAGCGGCGGATGTCGCGATCGTCTTCGCCACCCAGTGGCAGACCGAGGCGCAGGATGCGGTTTCCCTGTCGCTGCCCGATGGCCAGGACGCGCTGATCGCCGCGGTCGCCAGGGCCAATCCGCGCAGTGTCGTGGTGCTGGAGACGGGCGGGCCGGTGTTGATGCCCTGGATGGGCGAGGTCGCCGGGATCGTCCAGGCCTGGTATCCCGGGCAGCGCGGCGGCGAGGCGATCGCGCGCGTCTTGTTCGGTCAGGTCGATGCCTCAGGCCGCCTGCCGATCAGTTTCCCGCGCACGCCCACGCAACTTCCCCGACCGCATCCGGTGCTGCCCGCCGGCGTCACCGCACTGACCGACGCGTCGAGCAATGCGGGCGTGGTCGACACCGGCGATCTCGCCCCCTTTCCAGTCGACTATTCGGAAGGAAGCAATGTCGGCTATCGCTGGTACGCCGCGCGGGGCGACCGCCCGCTTTTCCCCTTTGGCTATGGCCTCAGCTATTCCCGGTTCCGCTTTGGCGCCGCGCGCTTCACCGGCGGCGCGAGCCCGGCGGTGGAGGTGCCCGTCACCAATGTCGGCAAGCGTCGGGCCGTCGTCGTGCCGCAGCTTTATGTGACCGGCACCGGGCAGGGGCCGCTTCGCCTCGTGGGGTTCCAGCGCCTGACGCTGGCACCCGGCGAGACGCGGCGCGTGGCGATCGCGGCCGATCCGCGCATCATGGCGCGGTGGACCGCGGGCAGCGGCTGGGCGACCGCGCCGGGCCGCTATCGCCTGACGCTCGCCACCGATGCGCAAAGCCCGGTCGCGAGCGGCGAGGTGAGTGTGGCGGCGGGAGCACAGTCGCCCGGTTGATTGACCGGGCACCACCCCGGCGCGGCATTTTGATTGACACCGATGTCGGTCGGTATAGCAATGACATACGAGAACATAATCGACCGACGCGATCGGTGAAAACGCGGCGCAAATACGCCGCAAAGGGAGAGGTGGGATGAAAGGGAAGACGCTTGCGCGCGTGCTTGTGCGCTCGACATCGGTATGGGGCCTGACGGCGGGATTGCTGATGGCCTCGCAGGGCCAGGCGCAGACCGCGCCGATGGATCCGCAACAGGGCACGCCCCAGGCCGATACGGCCGGCCAGACCCCGCCGCCGGGCGAAGCCAGCCCCTCCAATCCCCAGCCGGACGCCACCCCCGCCGACATCGTCGTGACCGGCGTTCGTGCCTCTCTGGAACGCTCCATCGCGATCAAGCGCGATGCCAATGGCGTGGTCGATGCGATCAGCGCCGAGGATATCGGCAAGTTCGCCAACACCAATCTGGCGGAATCGCTTCAGCGGATCACCGGCGTTTCGATCGACCGACGCAATGGCGAAGGCTCGACCGTCACGGTGCGCGGCTTTGGCGCGCAATATAACCTTGTCACGCTCAACGGTCGCCAGTTGGCGACGTCCAACATCGTCGCGGTCGGCGGCGACCAGGGCGGCGACGGCGCGGGCGGGTTCGGGCGCTCGTTCGACTTCTCCAACCTGGCCTCGGAGGGGGTGAAGACGCTGGAGGTCTACAAGACCGGCCGCGCGGCCATCCCGTCGGGGGGCATCGGCGCGACGATCAACGTCGTCAGCCGCCGTCCGCTCGACGCCGCCGAAAGCGGGCTGGTCGGGTCGCTGGGCGTCAAGGGCAGCTATGACAACAGTTCGGCCGACTGCATCGATTGCGGCGCGCGCGTCACGCCCGAGGCGTCGGGCACGGCAAGCTGGTCCGACAGCGAACAGCGGTTCGGCGTGTCGGTGTTCGGCAGCTATCAGAAGCGCAATTTCAGCTTCGCCAGCGTCGCGCCGGACAATTGGAACATCCGCTCGCTCAATGACTTTCTGAACCCCGCCAACGGGTTCGTGAACGCGGCGACCAAGATCAACAACCGGCCGACCGGCAATCCGCTGGTGTCGGTGCCCAACGACTTCCGCTATCACTTCTCCGAGGCGAGCCGCGAGCGGATCAACGGGCAGGCGATCCTGCAATTCCGCCCGACCGACACGCTGACCTTCACCGCCGACGGCCTTTATGCGCAGCTTCGCCAGTCGGAACGCCGGTCGAGCCAGTCCAACTGGTTCAACCGCCCGTTCAGCGAGGTGACATTCGACGATGCCAGCAACGGCATCGCGACCACCCAGTTCCTGGCCGAGACGATCAACGGCGTGAAGGACGCCGCCTATGAACAGGCGTATCGCGCGCAGAAGAACAAGCTGTACGATGTCGGCGGCAATATTGAATGGAAGCCGAGCGACCGCTTCACCCTGTCGGTCGACGGCCATTTCGGCGAGGCGCAAAGCTCGCCCGACAATCCCAACGGTCAGACCTCGACCACCGTCGCGATCAACGCGCCGGTCGTTACCGGGCATACGCTGCGCTGGACCGACAACGGCTTCCCGCAACAGACGCTGGCGATCAACGACGGCACGCTGAGCACCACGCCGACCGGCCAGCCTTTCATCAAGGGCAACAACAACGGCATCCTGGACGTGGGCGATCTGGCCAGCGCGGTGCAGCGCCAGTTCGCCTCCAACCAGACGCAGCGCATCAGGGAACTGCGCACCGACGCCTCATGGGATTTCACCGACCAGATTCGGTTCGACGCGGGCGCGGATTACCGCACCACGACAACGCGCCAGACCCAGTATAACACGCGACAGGTACTGGGCGACTGGGGCAATTCGCTGCCGCCCGATGTCGCGCGGCTGGCGCCGGGGCAGGTCTTCCAGTTCTGCAACACCTGCAAGTTCGAGCATAACAACCCGAATGCCGATGCGAACACCCAGATCGCCTTCCGCACCGAGGATGCGACCAAGCTCTACAACACCCTCTACAACTATTATATCGGCGTGACGAACGACGGTGTCGATCACCGCAACAATATCGATGCCAACAGCGACAATTCGGTGCGCGAGAATATCTGGTCCGGCTATCTCCAGGGGAGCTGGAACGGGCAGGTCTTCGGCCGCAATGCGCAGGTCGTGGCGGGGATCCGCTATGAGAATACCAAGGTGCGCGCGGTGTCGTTGCAGCCGGTGCCGCTGGCGATCGTCTGGACCGCCGACAACGACTTCGTGGTCCAGAACAGCACCGACCAGCAGGCGATCTCCGCACGGGGATCGTACAGCAACTGGCTGCCCGCGGTGGATGCCAAGATCGAGGTGATGCACAATCTGTTCGCCCGCGCCTCGTACAGCAAGACGATCTCGCGTGCGCCTTACGGCAATCTCTTCGCCTCGACGGGTGTCGGTGCGCCGGGGCGGCCGACCGCGATCGGCGGCATCGCGACGGGGTCGGCCAACAATACCGGCCTGCTCCCGCTGTCATCCGACAATATCGACGTGTCGGTCGAATGGTATCCGCGCCGGGACGTGTTCCTGTCGGCGGGCTTCTTCGACAAGCGGGTGCACAACTTCATCGGCAACACGGTGGTCAACCGCAACCTGTTCGGCCTGCGCGATCCGACCTCGGGGCAGGCGGGCACCCGTTCGGGCACGGCGCGCGAGCAACTGACCAATACGTTCGGCGCGGATATCACCGACGTCAACCTGTTCACCTATACCGCGTTGCTTCAGCAGAGCGGCGGCAATGTCGCCGCGGCCAACGCGCAGTTCGCGGCCAATTACAACACGCAGAGCCGCGCGCTGAACCAGGGTTTCGTCGACTCGATCCTCAGCCAGGTCGATATCAGCCCCAATGCCAGCGATCCGTTGTTCAACTTCGCGGTGAACACGCCGATCAACAATCGCGATGCGCATATCTATGGCGTCGAACTGGCGGGCCAGTATTTCCTGGGCAATACCGGCTTCGGCGTCGCGGCCAGCTATACGCTGGTCCGGGGCAATATCGGTATCGACATCGCCGCCGATCCCAGCGTCAACACCTTTGCGCTGGTCGGACTGTCCGACACCGCCAATGCCACGTTGATCTACGACAAGAACGGCATCTCCATGCGCCTCTCCTACAACTGGCGCGACAAGTTCCTGAGCGATATCAACCGTGGTGGCGATCGTAACCCGGTGTTCACCGCGCCCTATGGCCAGCTCGACCTGTCGATGAGCTTCGACCTGACGCCGCGCTTCGCGCTCGGCTTCGAGGCGATCAACCTGACCGAGGAGGGCGTTCGGACCTATGGCCGCGACCGTATGAACACCTGGTATCTGGCGGAGGGCTCCGCCCGCTATCTGGTCGGCGCGCGGTACCGCTTCTGATTCACGGAACTCGGAAGGCCGCTGCCCCCCGGCGGTCTTCCGGGTATAGTAAGGCGATCATGGCCGCATCCGTCCTGCTCAACAATGTCGACCATCGTGACCTGCGCGTCGCGATCGGTCATCACGCGCGCTTCGGCGATGCGATCAACCAGACCCGCGTGTTTCCCGCCGAATATGAGGAGCTTCAGCGCGAATATGCGATCCTGTTGCGCCGCGACGAGGGCGGGGCGCTCTACGCCACGGTGCTGCTGGGCCTCGATCCAGACGAGAATCTGTTCCTGGAGGGCGAGCATTGGGACGCGCGCTACATCCCCGCGACACGGGCGCGGGGGCCTTTTTCAATCGGCCATGACGCGGGCGGCGAGCCGATGGTCTATGTCGATCCCGATCATCCCCGGCTGACCCCCGACGGGGTGCCGGTGTTTCGCGAACATGGCGGCAACGCGCCGCTGCTCGACCATGTCTCCGCCATGCTGCAACGGATCTATGCGGGATTGCAGACCGAGCGCGCGCTGTTCGATGCGCTGGAGGCGGCGGGGCTGCTGACGCCAGCCGTGCTGCAACTCGATCTGGACGAGGGGCGACGGTATAATGTGCCCGACTGCCTGACCATCGACACCGCCCGACTGGCGGGGCTGGAGGCTGGCGCGCTTGGCGATCTCCATGCCCGGGACCATCTGCGGCCTGCGCTGTGGATCGCGTCCTCGCTGGGCAATCTCGGGCATCTGATCGATCGCAAGCTGCGCCGCGACGCGCATGGCTGATCGCTTGCCCGTGACGCGAACCGTTCGCGAGGTGACGGGCACCGGCGCGCCGGACCTTGCCGCGCTGGTCGCGCTCGACGAACCGGTGGTCCTGCGCGGCCATGCGGCGGATTGGCCCTTGGTCCGCGCGGGGCTGGGTTCGGCGCGTGCCGCTGCCGATTATGTGTTGCGCTTCGATGGTGGGCGACCGGTGACCGGCTATATCGGCGCGCCGGAGATCCAGGGGCGTTTCCATTACGATGCCACCGCGACCGCGCTGAATTTCCAGGCGCAGTCCTTTGCGCTGCGCGACTTCCTGGCGCGGCTGCTGGCCGAAGGGGATGGGCCGGCGGGGACGGGCGCTTCGCTCTACATGGGGTCGACCGATCTCGACGCCTATCTGCCCGGCTTTCGGGCCGAGAATGATCTGGTGCCGCCCGACGGCCTGTTCGCGCGCCATCCCCCGCTCGCCAGCATCTGGATCGGCAACCGCACCATCGCCTCCGCGCATTATGACATGGCGAACAATGCCGCGATCTGCGCGGTGGGGCGGCGGCGCTTCACCCTGTTCCCGCCCGACCAGATCGGCAATCTCTATCCTGGGCCGCTGGCGCCCACACCGGGCGGCCAGGTGGTGAGCATGGTCGATATCGCCCGGCCCGACCTCGACCGTCATCCCCGTTTCGCGGAGGCCGTCGCCCATGCCCAGGTGGCGGAACTCGAACCCGGCGACATGCTGGTCTATCCCGCCTTGTGGTGGCACCATGTCGAGGCGCTCGACGGGTTCAACATCCTGGTGAACTATTGGTGGAATGCCGCACCGGACTTCCTCGACACGCCGATGGATACGGTGATGCACGCGATCCTGTCGCTGCGCGATCGACCGCCGGCGGAGAAGCGGGCCTGGCGTGCGATCTTCGACCATTATGTCTTTGGTGATGCGGCGGCCGTGACCGCGCATCTGCCCGCCGCCGTGCATGGCCCGCTTGCCCCGCTCGATGCGCAGAATGCGCGTCGCCTTCGTGCCTATCTGCTCCACAGGCTGAACCGATGAACGATCCGTCCCGTCCGACCCGCGTCGTCATCGCGGGGGGCGGCACCGCAGGGTGGCTGGCTGCGACGGCCCTGGTGCGCCAGCTCGGTCCGCTGGTCGAGGTCACGCTGGTCGAATCCGACGAGATCGGGACCGTCGGTGTGGGGGAGTCCACCATTCCGACCGCTCGCAGCTTCCACGCCTTTCTGGGGATCGACGAAGCGGCGTTCATGAAAGCGACGCAAGCGACCTTCAAGCTGGGCATCGCATTCGAGAACTGGCACCGGATCGGAGCGCGCTACTTCCACCCCTTCGGAACGGTCGGACGCTCGGTCGCGATCGCGGACTTCCAGCATTTCTGGCTGGAGGCCAGGCGGCACGGCTTTGGCGGGGCCTATACCGACCATTCGCTGGAGGCGCGCGCCGCGGCGGAAGGGCGGTTCGCGCGGACCGAGGCGGAGACGCTGGCCTATGCCTATCATCTCGATGCGACCGCCTATGCGCGGTTCCTGCGCGCCATCGCGGAGCCCGCCGGGGTGCGCCGGGTTGAGGGGCGGATCACCGATGTCGAGCGAAATGGAGACAGCGGCGCAATCGCCGCGCTGCATCTGGCGGCGGGTGACCGGATCGCGGGCGACCTGTTCCTCGACTGCACCGGCTTTCGCGCGCTGCTGGCCGAGGGGGCGCTGGCGACGGGTTTCGAGGACTGGAGCGAATGGCTCGCCTGCGACCGCGCGCTGGCGGTGCAGACCGAGGCGGTTCGCCCGCCCGTCCCCTATACCCGCGCCATCGCGCACGAAGCGGGCTGGCGCTGGCAGATCCCGCTCCAGACACGCCTCGGCAACGGGCTGGTCTATGCCAGCGCGCATATGAGCGATGACGAGGCGATGGCCACCCTGCTCAACGGGATCGAGGGGCGGCCTTTGTTCGATCCTCGCCCCTTGCGCTTTCGGGCCGGGATGCGGCGGCAGGCGTGGAACCGCAACTGCGTGGCGCTGGGGCTGGCGGCCGGGTTCATCGAGCCGCTGGAATCAACCAGCATCCATCTCGTCATGATCGCGGTGATGCGCCTGATCCAGTGTTTCCCCTTTCAGGGTAACGAGAGCGGGGCACTGGCCGCGCGGTTCAATGCGCAGTCCCGCCATGAATGGGAGCATATCCGCGACTTCATCATCCTGCATTACGTCCAGACGGAGCGCGCGGACTCGCCTTTCTGGCGACGATGTGCCGCGATGCGCGTGCCCGACAGCCTGGCGCATCGCATCGCGCTGTTCGCCGAGAGTGCCGGGGCCTGGCAGGGGCAGGACGATCTGTTCCGGGTCGATTCCTGGGTGTCGGTGATGCTGGGGCAGGGGCTGATGCCCCGCGCGTACCACCGGATCGCGCGGATGCTGTCCGAACAGGCGCTGCGCGAGTCACTGGAAGGGCTGGATCGCCAGTTGACGCAGCAACTCCGCGCCATTCCTCCTCATGCGGAATTTCTTCAACGCTATTGCGCGGCGGGCACCTGAGTCGTCTGCCGGGGTGAGGGGGCGGATTGATCCTACGCCTGCCAACCGCCCCCCAATGCCAGGAAGAGCTGCACCTGATCGGCGGCCAGGCGGCTGTCGGCGGCGGCCAGCGTCTGCTCGGCCCCGATCAGCGTGCGCTGCGCATCGAGGACGGGCAGGAAGCCCGTGCGCCCGGCCTTGAACAGTCGCTGGGCATCGCTTGCCGCGCGCGCGGACTGGTCGCGCGCGGCGCGCAATGCGGCGCGGCGATCGAGATCGCGAGCGTACACGGTCAGCGCGGTTTCGGTCTCGCGCAGGGCGCCGAGCACCGTTCCGTCGAATCGGGCATAGGCTGCATCGGCCTCCGCCTGAGCGCTGGCGATGCGCGCACGCACCCGCCCACGGTTCGGGAATTCCCAGCCGATCAGCGGGCCAAGCGAGAATTTGTACGTGTCGCTGGCCAGCGCATTGCGCAGCAGGCCCACCGACCCGGCCGATGCGCCAAGGGTGATGCGGGGATAGAGTTCGGCCTCCGCGACTCCGATCCTGGCCGTGGCCGCGTGCAACTCCAGCTCGGCACGGCGCACATCAGGGCGCCGCCGCAGCAGGGCCGCGCCGTCACCGATCGGAATCGGCCGGTCGAGATGGGGCTCCTGCGTGCAGGCCGCGACGGTGCGGTCGAACTCGGCGGGGGGACGGCCGGTCAGCGTCGCGAGACGGAACAGCGCGACCTGCTTGGCGGCGAGTAAGCCCGGCAAAGCGGCGCGGACCTGTTCCTCCTGCGCCCGCGATCTGGTCGCGTCGAGGGCGATGCCGCGTCCGGCGCGGATCATCCGCCGCGTCAGGTCGGTCGTGCGCGATTGCAGCGCCACCGCCTGCTGCGCGACGCCGATCTCCCGGCCCGCGGTGCAGGCATCGAGATAGGCGCGGGTCGTATCCGCCACCACGGTCGCGCGCGTCGCGTCATAGGCGGCCTGCGTGGCCGCGACGTCCGCTCCGGCCGCTTCGATGGCGCGCTTGACCTGCCCGGCCAGGTCGACCTGGTAGGAGATGCCGGCGCGTGCCGAATAGACGAAGGCCGGGGGCAGCGGGCCGCCGGACAGCAACTCTTCCTCCGCCGATCGCTGTGCATAGCCGGGCGCGGCATCGATCTGCGTCTGCGGCTTGCGAGCGTCCTCGGCGAGCCCGAGCGCGGCGTTCGCCCGCGCGATGTTGGCGCTGGCGACGCGCAGGTCGGTATTGTGCGCAAGCGCGTTCTCGACCAGCCGGTCGAGCACCGGATCGCTGTACAGCTTCCACCAGTGATCCGGCAGCGGCGCAGGCGTGAAGGCCGCCGCGTCGCCGCTGACAAAGCCACCCGTCGCGCTGGCGCTCTCCGCGATGGCCGTGGCGGGCCTGTGATAATCGGGCCCCGCCGTGGTGCAGCCCGCGAGCAGCGCCACCGTCAGGGAAGGGGCAAGCGCGCGCAGTTTCATGCCCGCGCTCCCTGCGTGGGGGCCGGTTTCGCCGGGGGAAGCACCTCGACGGTCGCGGTACGGCCGACCACGAGTGCCGTCCCCACGGGCATCCGATCGATGGCGATGCGCACGGGAATGCGCTGCGCCAGCCGGACCCAACTGAAGGTCGGGTTCACATTGGCGAGCAGGTTTGCCCCCGAATTGCGGTCGCGATCCTCGATGCCGCCCGCGATGCTCTGGACATGGCCCGCAATCATGCCGTCGTCACCCATCAGGCGGACCTGCACGGGATCGCCGACCTGGATGCGGGCGAGCTTCGTCTCCTCGAAATAGCCGATGATGTGGAGCGAGCTATTGTCGATGATCGCAAATTCGGGATGGCCCGCGCTGGCATAGTCGCCGGGGCGCAGATCGAGGTTGGTGACCGTCCCCGCGACGCTGGCGCGGACCACCGTCCGGGCGAGGTTGAGGCGCGCGGTGTCCAGCGCCGTTCGCGCCTGTGCCAGCGCGGCGTCGAGCTGGGCGACCTTGGCCAGGCTCTGCTCCTGGACTTCACCGGCGACCAGATCGCCCAGCGACTGGTTGCGCCTCGCCTCGCGCCGGGCCTGGGCGAGTTGCACCTGCTGAGCGGCGACGGCGGCCTGCGCTTGTGCCACGGCCAGCCGGTAACGCGGCCGGTCGACCTCGAACAACGGCGTCCCGGCGGCCACCTGCTGATTGTCGTGGACCAGGACCGTGGTGATCAACCCGGACACGTCTGGCGCGACCTGGACAACATCGGCGCGGACACGCCCGTCGCGGGTCCAGGGATCCTCCTCGTAATGGGCCCACAGGCGTTGCCCGGCGAAGCCGGCAAGGGCGACGACGATCAGCGTCACGGCGACGCGCAGAAATGCAGTCTTCTTCATGTGCCTAACCGAAAAGCGCGGCCATGTTGCCGCCGTTGAGGAGCGAGGCGAAACCCGCCCAGAGGAGAATGGTGAGCGCCACGTCGAACAGGCCGCGATGCCAGACGAAGCGATAAAGCCGCATGCGTCCCAGCAGCCAGGCGATGGCCTCCGCGGCGATGAACGCCAAGATGGCTGTGATCACCAGCGGATGGACATAGACCCCGGCGAGATCGAACTCCCCCGTCATGCGGCCTCCTTCTGCATTTCCCAGGCCGGGGCCTCCGGGAAGAAGTTCCGCCGCAGCCCCGTCAGCGCGGCGAGTTCGTTCCACCGTGTCTCTGATACGGGCCTGTCGATCGCCGAGGCGATGGCCGCATCGATCCTGGCGAGCAGCGTGGATGCCGGCATCGCCGCCGTCTCGATGTCGCAGGTGCGGAAATGGGTCGCGATATCGCGCCGCAATGCCGCGATTTCCGCCGCATCGCCGACCGCGTCGGGTGCGAGCTGCGCCACATTCACCCCCACCCGCAAATCGCGCAGCGCCGCCATGCCGAAATCCCGATCCGCCCGGTCGACATCGCCCACCCGCGCGGCGAGCAGCCCCACGCGGTCGAGCATCCGGCTCTTCCATGTCGCGATCGCAAGGCTGGACGGACGAGAGGCGAGGTCGGCCAGTTCCCGCCAGCCGGCACGGCGCAACCGCCGAATGGCCGTTCCGGCGCCCAGACTACGGAAGAGCCGCGTGGTCACGATCGCGGCCGCGACCCCGACCAACTGGGCGATGCCGCCATTGAAGAAGCTGACCGGGTCCGCCGAGAAATTGTTGGTCAACGCCAGGCTACCCGCCAGCCCGATCATCATCGGCATCATCCGGCCATACCAATGCGGCAGCGCGAGCAGCACGCCGATGATCAGCAATGCCGGTGCCAGCACCAGCGTCAGCATTTCGAAGCTGTGCACCAGCGGAAGAAGCACGAAGAGGTAGAGCGCGGCCAGCGGCAGCGACACGGCGGTCCAGATCAGGAACCCGCGTTGTGCGGGAACTGGATCGTCCATCGTCGCGAAGAAACAGCATACGACCGCGGCGATCATCGCCGCGACCGCCCCTTCGGGCCATGCGGTGACGATCCAGAACGCGCAGCAGCCCAAAATCGCGATCGCGGTCGCCGCGGCGGACAGCAGCGCCAGGGCATAGTCCCGGTGAAGGGGGCGGCGCTGCCGTTCGCGCAGCAGGGTACGGACAGGCTCCGGCATCGGTGCATCGGGCGCCGTCGCCTGCGCGGCGACCTGCCGTGTCGTGTCGAGCGCTTCGACCAGTTCGCCGAGGCGCGCGAGCAGATTGGCGATCAGCAGACCGGACCATGTTTGCATGGGCTCGTCGGCGGCCAGTGCCTCGCAGCGTGCGACGAGCGCGGCAGGCGTGGCGCTGTCCGGCTCGCGGACCCAGCGGCGAACATCTTCGATCAGCGCGGACAAGGGGGCGGGGAGGGCGTCGATCGCGGCAAGGCTGCGTATACGATCCTCAACGGCGGAAACCAGAGGAAGCAACAGGACCAATCGGTCCTGCAGCGCCGCAAGCACCGCTTTGGTGGGGCGCTGCGCGGCGGTGTCGAACGGCACATGCGTCGCCATCACGTGCAGTTCCGTGACGTCCCCGGCCAGACGGCGTCGCTTGGCATCGGTGCGAGCCAGTGCCTCCGGGGCGAGAGAGTCGACGATCCAGCTCTCCGCCTCGTCCAGCACGGCCTGGATGCGCTTGCGGAGCAATGTCGTGACGCTGCGCGGCCAGACAACGGCGTGGATGATGGCGGCGCAGGTGACGCCGATACCGATTTCCTGCGCGCGTAGGATCGCGACCTGGAAGATCGTCTCCGGGTGGGTGACGCTCGGAAAGCCGACGAGCGCGGCAGTATAGCCGGCAAGCATGAACACATAGGAGCGCGGGGTCCGGTCGAGCAGCGAGATGAACTGGCAGCCCGCAACCCAGAGCGCGAGTGCAAGCGACAGCAGGATCGGCGCGTTGACCAGCCCGGGTATGAATATCACCGTGGCGGTTGCGCCGACGATCGTGCCGATGAGCCTGAACACCGCCTTGGAGCGCACCGCACCGCTTAGCGGCTGACTGGTGATGTAGACGGTCGCCATCGCCCAGAACGGTCGATCCAGCCCGAGCCGGAACGATATGAAGAGCGCGAGCATCGCCGCCGCGAAGCAATTGACGGAGAAGACCGCCTCCCGCACGCCGATCTGCACGCGCTCACTCCGTCTCGGACGCAGCGATCGCCTGGCCAAGCCGCTCCAGCACGCTGATCGCGATGGCGAGATCGTCGGCCGGGATGCCGGCGAAGAGCGCGGACCGGATTTGCGTGGAGCGGACTTCCGCCTGCGCGGCGAGGGCGCGGCCCGCCGGTGTGAGATGGATCGTCTTGGCGCGCTTGTCGGTGGCATCGGCGCGCCGTTCGCCAAGCCCCGCCCGTTCGATCTGATCGACAAGGGGGACGACCGACGGGCCTTCCACGCCTAGCTGCTCTGCCAGCATGCCCTGGCGCACGCCATCCTCCATGCGACCGAGCAACATCACCGCCAGACCGGACGAGTGCGAAAGCGACAGCCCTGCCAAGGCACGATCGAGGTGCCGCCTATAGGTGCGGGCCAGTGGGATCAGTGTGGTCGCTAACCGGCGTTCAAGTTGGGTTCGGGAAGGGGGCATGACGGAAGATAGTTAGCTATCTATCTAATGTAATGCAAATCCTTTTGCGGGCTCCTTCTGTGGGCAGGCGCGATCGGCTGGAACTCGGCATTTCAATTATTTTCTGAAAATCCAAAATTCGCGCTTGACCGTAATGGAGGTGGGGCCTAGAGGGGTTTCACCGCGACGGAGCGGGCTGCTGCGGCGGCCTGGGTGTTGGCGGTACTGGCATTGAGATGCTGGCGCACGGAAGTTTCTAGGCCGGGAGGTTT
>NZ_JBCNNI010000014.1:0-121265 GCF_039594485.1 Sphingomonas sp.
ACCTCTTCTGTCATGCTCGCGCCGAGCGGTTTTGGTCCAGCCCATGTGATCTCCGTGGTCTTCGCAACCCTCGATCAATCACAACTGGCTGAAATCGCTCAACTCAATTTTCGGTCGGGCTCTGAGATCGGCGAGATCGGCTGGTTGATCAACGCCGCTTATACCCAGGCGCAGTATCGCAACGCGGTCCGCTGGGGCGAGGGGGGCACCAACAAGCCCACGCCCGGTACGACCGTCCTGCCCGGTTCGGTAGGCCGCGACTTCGAGATTCCGACGGCGGTCGGCGTCTATAACGATAGTGGCAAGCGCTGGCGTCCGGCGATCAACGCCAGCGTCCAGTGGCGCCCGGCGCACAATCTCGAACTTTATTATGACTTCCTCTACCAGGGGTATCGCGGCGAGATCGCCAATGACTGGTTCCGTGTCCCGCTGCTCGACAACAATCCGACGCTCAGCGATGTTGTGCTGCGGCCCGGACAGCCGCTTCAGGTCCAGAGCCTGACCAAGACCGGCGGCTATCGTCCTGAGGCGTATCGCAGCACGCGCAAGGGGTACACCAACACCTATCAGGCGGCGGGCGGTGCCAAATGGGACGTCGGCCGTGCGCATTTGTCGACCGATCTGGCCTATACCAACTCACAATATGGCGAGGATGAATGGAGCTTCGACACGGCCTTCGCCGCGCCGCCGGTCGCCAATGTCAATTTTTTCGTCAATGATGGCGTGTCGTTCGATTTGCCCGGCTTCGACGCGAAGAATCCGGCCAACTACCTCTGGCGTGGCTATTTCGAGGCGACCTACCGCGTGCAGGGCAAGGGGTGGCAGTGGCGCACCGACGCGGACCTGGAAACCGATCTCGCCCTCTTACCCAGGTTGCAGTTCGGCGTCCGCTGGACCGATCGTGATGCATCGCTGCGCCGGGGCAATCGCTATGCCTATACCGAGTTGCTGGCGATTCCGCTGGCCCAGACGCCGACCGGCGAACTGGGGCTGACCCAGAATGCGTTTCGCAGCAATCAGGGCTTCACCAGCTGGCTGATGCCATCCCGCGAAGGCATTGCCGGCAATGCGGCGCAGCTTCGCCAGTTCGCATTCGACGCGCTTCAAAAGCTGGTCGTAAGTAATCCATCCGATCAAGGCTATCGCGATGCGCTCAGCCGCTTCGCCACGCCGACGGTCCAGCTCGATCCGCTGGCGGCCTTCTTCGCGACGGAACAGACCTATGCCTTTTACGGGCAGGCCAAATATGAGTTCAACATCGGTTCCGTGCGCTTCGACGGCCTGGTCGGCACGCGCGTCGTCAACACGGTGGGCCGCTATAGCGGTATCTCCACGGTCGAATTCAATGGCGTCCGGCGTAGCGAACCGCGAACGACCCGCGCCAATTATGTCGATGTGCTGCCCAATTTCTCTCTGCGCATCCGCCCGGACGAGAAGTTGCAGATCCGTTTCGGCATCACCAAGACGCGGACCAAGCCCGAATTCGGTCAGCTCAACCCGGCGCTGAACATTGCCCAGAACACCCAGGCGGTGATCCCGGACCAGCCGCTCGACCCGCGCTTTCCCGCAGGGCTCAATACCCGTCCCAACGCCTATGGCAGCGGCGGAAATCCCGATCTGAAGCCGCTGACTTCGACCAACTACGACGCGACGGTCGAATATTATTTCTCTCCGACCGCGTCGTTGACGGCGGCGGTGTTCTACCGCGATCTCAATGGCTTCATCAGCAATTACGTCAATCGCACGATCGATCCCTTCTATGGGCTGATCGAAATCTCGCGTCCAGAGAATGCGGGCGCCGGCCGGATCAAGGGTGTCGAGGTCGGCGGCCAGACCTTCTTCGACTTCCTACCCGGCCTGTGGAGCGGTTTCGGCCTCCAGGCGAACGTGACCTATCTGGAGGGTAAGCAGCGCTACCCGGTCAATCTGTTCGCGTCGAACGGCGGCACCACCGAGCCGCCCTTCGTGCCGATCACCGGCCTGTCGCGATGGACCTACAATATCGCGCTTTTCTACGAGAAGGGGGATGTGTCGACCCGGCTGTCGTTCAACAACCGCGACGCCTTTCTGAATGGCAACTTCATCAACGGCGACGGCTTCTACAATGGCGAGGGCACGACCCGGATCCAGCGGCTCGATTTCTCGTTCAACTACAACATCGCGAAGGAAATCACGGTCGCCTTCGACGCCGCCAATCTGCTGGCCAAGCCGTTCAACAACTATCGCAGCTATGGCAACGGCCTGTCCTATCCCCGCGATGTGCGTGATGAGGGGCGCTATTACGGCCTGGGCATCCGGTTCCGTTTCTGATCGGCCGGGTGGGGGCGCCCAGCGCTCCCGCCGGCGTCCTGGCTTCCGTCCCGTTCTCTCATGAAAAACCCCGCCGGTCGGGCGACCGGCGGGGTTCGTGGCATGGACGGGAAAGGATCAGACCAGCGCGTTGCGGCGGATCAGTTCCTTGTACCATTGCGCACTCAGTTTCGGCGTGCGCTTCTGGGTGGCATAGTCGACATGGTGCAGGCCGAAGCGCAGGCCATAGCCGTCGGCCCATTCGAAATTGTCCATCAGGCTCCACAGGAAATAGCCCTTGAGCGGATAGCCCTCGGCGGCGGCGCGGCGGAACTGGCCCAGATAGTTGCGCAGGTACATGATCCGGTCGCCGTCATCGACCAGCCCCTTGTCGTTCAGCACATCGTCCGCCGAGGTGCCGTTCTCGGAGATGTAGATCGCCTTGGGGCTCCACATCTCGCTGACCGCGCGAACGCCCCAATAGGCGGCTTCGGGGCCAACATAGAGCCAGGGTGACGCCATACGCGGCGAGTTCTTCAGATGCGGCAGGGGGGTGTAGCCGCGCGGGTCGTTCGGGTTCGCCTTGACGAAGGTCGGCGTGTAGATGTTGAGCGCGACGAAATCGAGCGGACTGCCGATCGCGGCCATGTCGCCCGCCTGGACCTTGGGCGCATCCGCCCCGGCACTGGCCAGATAGCTGTCGATGTAGCGGCCTTCCATGACGGCGGTCAGGAACATGGCGTTCTCTTCCCGCATCGCCTTCTTCGTCGCCTCGATATGCTCGGGCGTTTCGATGACGGGGACGAAGATGCTGGCATTGTCGGCGATGCCGACCTCGGTGCCGGCCCTGGCATCGGCGCGGATCGCCTGGACGCCCAGGCCGTGCGCGAGGACGCCATGGTGGCGGACCTGGTTCACCTGGCCCTGGGGCAGCTTCAGGCCGGGCGCATGGATGCCGACCATATGGCCCAGATCGGTGAAGCAGCGCAGTTCGTTGACCGTCATGAAGCGGTGGACGCGGTCGGACAGCTTGCCCGCCATGAAGCCTGCATAATCGGCGAACGCCTTGGCCGTGTCGCGATTCTGCCATCCGCCGGGCAGCGCCTGGGGCAGGTCCCAGTGGAACATGGTGACATTGGGCTGGATGCCCGCCGCCAGCAACGCGTCGATCACGCGGTTATAATAGTCCAGCCCCTTCTGGTTGGGCTTACCGCGTCCCTCGGGGAAGATACGCGACCAGGCGATCGACATGCGATAAGCCTTCACGCCCAGATTCTGCAGCAGCGCGATATCGTCCTTGTATCGGTGATAGCTGTCGCAGGCGACGTCGCCGGTGTCGCCGTTCGCGACCTTGCCCGGCGTGTGCGAGAACACGTCCCAGTTGGTCTGGCCGCGCCCATCCTCCTTCACCGCGCCCTCGATCTGATAGGAGGCGGTGGCGCAACCCCAGAGGAAGTCCTTGGGAAAGCTGAGGTCGGAGGCTGTGGCGGCCGCCGCACGCGTGGCGGCCAGCGTGGCGCCGCCGGTGGCGAGTGCGGCGCCGCCCATCGCCATGCCGGTCTTCATGAAATTACGACGATCCATGTTTAACGTCCTCTCCGAAAATATCGTGATGATGGAAATTCAGCGTGCCGGTGCGGCGAGTTCGCTCGCCAGCCAGACCAGAGGCGCGTTCCAGTTGATCGCGACCTCATTATGGGCATAGGCGCGCGCATCGTCGATCCAGCAGCGTTGCCCGACGCAACGCCCCTTGAGCGGCGCGGAGGCCGGTTCGGGAAAGCTGGCGCTGTTCGCTCCACCGCTCAGCACGCCGGGCGGTGGCCCCGGCATCCTCGCGTCGAACTGGTGCGCCCAGAAGCGATGATGCGGATGCTTCATCGGATTCCAGCCGAACCCGCTGACATAGCTCCGGTCGAGCGGATTGCGGCCGAGCACATAGTCCATGGCATCGACCGCGCCGTCGCGGTAGCGCGCCTGGCCGGTGAACCGCGCCGCCAGCGCCAGGATCATCCCTCGCCCCAGAATGCCGCTGTTCGATCCCCATTGATAGGCGGCCGAGGCGTAGGGAATGCGATAGCCCGAGCGGGCATCCTCCTCCAGGAACCGATCGGCCAGCGCGACCAGCTTGGCGCGTGCCGCCGCACGTTCGGACGGCGGCACGCCGGCTGCGGTGGCGAGCGTGATCGTGCCGAGCGCGGCGGTCGATCCCCAGTTCGGCTCGGCGGCGAGCGACGCGGCGTGGAGCGGCATCCGGTGCAGCGCATCGGCCAGTTCGGCCATGCCGGTCGCGGCATAGAGTTCGGCGGTCGCCCAATAGAGTTCGTCGGACAGGTCGTTGTCGCCATAACCGCCGCTGCCGTTGAAGGCTTGCGCGGCATAGATGTCGGGATGGCGCAGCGCCGCCTGATAGGCCTTGCCCGCCGCCACGAGGCAGCGTCCGGCGAATGCGGAGTCCACGCCTCGCCAGATGCGCGCGCATTGCGCGGCGGTCGCGGCCAGGTTCAGTGTCGCGGCGGTGCTGGGCGGGTAGAGCAAGCGCTCTTCGCGGTCGTCTGCGGGCGCGGTGGGCAGTCTGGTCCAGTTGCGGTCGGCGATCTTGTGATGCGCCATGCCCCCCCGCATCGATCACCGTCAGTCTGTACGGTCCACGCCCCTGATGCCCGACGGGCAGGGCCAGCGTCTGTCCCTCCGGCACTTGCATCGACAGCAGGAAGCGCATTTCCCAGCGGGTTTCGTCCAGAAGGTCGTCGATGCCGTTCCCTGCCTCCGGCAGGGCGGCGCTGCCGTCAGGGAAGGGCGGCGAGCCCGTATCGACCTCATAAAGATTTTGCAGCATCCACAGCGCGATGCCGCCATTGACGACATATTTGCCCTGGTCGCCCGCATCATACCAGCCGCCGGTGACGTCCAGCCGGTAGGAACAGCCGGGCCAGACTGTCCCCGCCAGGTCGGAGCCCTTGAAACAGGTGACGACCTCCTTCGTGTGTCCGGCTGCACGCGCCCATTCGCTGGCCCCCGCAAAGCGCGCATCGATCGCGATCCCGGCGCGCTGCTGGTAGAAGAAATTGAGCGCAGCGCGCGCCAGCGGGCGATACACGTCGGGTCCGATCGCGAAGACATGGCTGGTACGACCATCGACGCGCAGGCGATAAGTGCCGGGCGTCCCGAAATTGCCGAAGTCGATCTGATGAACCTTGTCGCCCGAGGCGGGATCGGCGCCGAAGGGTGTCGTCCGGCCTCTCGCCACGACGCCGCCGGCGGCGTCCAGCAATTCCCAGGGCAGGGGCTTTGATCCACCGGCGGCGATGATCGCGCGCTTGGCGGTATCGGGACGGAAGCCGACCTGATTGAGATGGGGACCGGGCTCATCCGTCCCGCCCAGCCCGACCAGCGCCAGCAAAAGAAAGGCCGCGCGTTTCACAGCAGCGGGCTGCGGGGGGAGACGCTGGGGCCACGGGCTCTACTGCCGGCTGGCCCGATCGCGACAAGGCGGAGGCCAGCGGCGAGGGGGCCGTCATCGACCGCCTTTTCCAGTGCGCGCCGCCCGCCATCGACCACCAGACGCCGTGGCGCGCGCATTGCCCCGCATGACTCCCCAAAATTAAGCAAACTGATTTTTGTAAACGCGATCCTATCGCCGGTCCGTTGGTCGGGAAAGAGGGAATGAGGTCAGGCGCGGAACGGGTCGCTGACTGTCGCGCGGCCGGGTCGGTCGTGCCGCCCCGCAAGCCGCAGGCGATAGAGCGGATCGCCCGTGCGGGTGAGCGTAACATCGTACCAGCCGAGCGCCGCGTCCAGCGACCAACGATGGCGGCCGGGCGTGAGCGGACGGGGGGAGGGCGCCGGTCTGCCGGGTTCCAGGCGGACGATCGAAAGGTCGGTCAGCACGGGCGGGACGATCAGGATCAGGCCGCGATCGTCGACGCTGCTCTCGACGATCGCACCCCGATGGCGAGCGGCGAAATGACGGTGGAACCCGTTCGGCCCCAGCACCCACAGGTCATGGCCGCGGATCGGATCAGAGGGCCAGACATCCTCGATCCGGCTATCCGCCGCCAGCGTGTAGCGGCGCGGCGGCTCGTCCAGGGCCAGACGGTCATAGACGTGGAAGACCGCACTCGCACCCTCGGCCCCGAAACGGAGCCGGATGCCGTGGGGATCGGCTCGCTCGGTGACGGCCAGTCGATAGGGTAAGGGACGCGCGCGGCGCAGGCCGGGCTCCTGCCAAGGCGTTTCGGGAGTGGCGGGGGCCGGAGGAGCGACCTGTCCCTTGATCGCGGCGGCGCGGGTCGCCAGTCCGCGCGGGTCGGGCAGGTGAGGCGTCGCACCATCGCTCGCGGCGAAATCGAAGGCGCTGGTCAGGTCGCCGCAGACCGCGCGCCGCCAGGCCGATATATTGGGCTCGTGAAAGCCGAACCGCGTCTCCAAAAAGCGGATCACGCTCGTATGGTCGAATACCTGCGAATTGACCCACCCGCCCCGGCTCCAGGGGGAGATGACATACATCGGCACGCGTGGGCCGAGGCCATAAGGGCGGCCGCGATAGGCGGGGTGATCGACCGTCGCGTCCCCCGTCGATGGCATGTCGTGATATTCGCCCGCCGGATCGATCGCCGTCGCGCCGATCGGACGTCCGCCGGCTCGGCGCGACGGCGGGGCGGGCGGGGGGACGTGGTCGAAAAAGCCGTCATTCTCGTCGAACATGACGAACAGGGCGGTCCGTGCCCAGACCTTCGGATCGGCGGTCAGCGCGTCGAGCAGTTCGGCGGTATAGGCGGCCCCTTGCGCCGGGCTCGACGGACTGGGGTGCTCGGACCCCGCCGCGGTGGCGATGACATAGGAGACTTGCGGCAACCGCCCGGCCAGCACATCGGCCTTCAACGCATCCAGCCCGCGCGTGGTCAGCGCACGGTCCTTCAGGTCCTGGTCGCCGCGCCCCTGATGCGCGTCGCGGAATGCCGCGAAGCCGACCAGCGGATTGTCGGTGAAATTGTCGGCCATGTCCTGATAGATGCGCCAGTCCACACCCGCCGCCTGCATCCGCTCGACCGTGGTGGTCCAGCGATAGGGATCCGCCGCGCCGCCATCCTCGGCGAAGCTGTCATGCGAATTGCCGATGGCGGGGCCGCCCATCGTCCCACCGGGGTCGTTGGTCCCGCTCCACAGGAACAGGCGGTTGGTGTTGGTGCCGGTCTGGACCGAGCAGTGATAGGCGTCGCAGATGGTGAAGGCTTCGGCGAGCGCGAACTGGAAGGGCAGGTCGGAGCGGGCATAATGGCCCATCGCGCGCGGTTTCTTCGCTTCGGGCCAATGTGCCATGCGGCCTTCATCCCAGGCGGCCTGTGCATCGGGCCAGGTGTGCGGTGTCCCTTCCATCCGCATCAGGGCAAACTGCCGGGCCGTGTCGAGATGAAAGGGAGAGACGAGGCGGGGGCCGTCGGCGGCGTTGCGGTCCATCTGCTGCCAGACGGTGCGTGTCGCCCCGCCCGGTGTGGCGGGGGCGAGCGGAATGGGGAAGCGATCGCCAAAGCCGCGCACGCCGCGCATCGTCCCGAAATAATGATCGAAGCCGCGATTTTCCTGCATCAGGATCACCACATGCTCGACATCGCGGATCGTGCCGGTCCGCCGGTCGGGTGCGATCGCGGCGGCGCGGGCGATTGCCGGGGGGAATGCCGCCGCCCCGATCAGTCCCGCTCCAGTTGCCAGCAGCGAACGCCGCGAGACATCGACCATCCTGTCCATCCTTCCTGCACCAGGCCATCGCCGGAAAGGCGCGGCCATGGCCGAGATGTTTGACCGGGGTGTGACGATGGGACGCGATCCGGTCCTGGTCCGATCGGCATTCCCGACCCACGGCCGAAAATCTACCTTCGCAGGGGCAAATTCCGGGGCGCGTTCCGAAGCCTAGTGGGTGGTCTTCTCATCCTTGCGCAGGGTCAGAACCTCGACCCCGGTCGGCGTCACCGCCACGGTATGCTCGAACTGCGCGGAGAGCTTGCCGTCATCGGTCAACACGGTCCAGCCATCCTCGGCCGTCGAAACCCGGTGCGTGCCCTGGTTGATCATCGGCTCGATGGTGAAGGTCATCCCTTCGCGCAGCATCGCTCCCGTACCGGGCCGCCCGAAGTGCAGCACATCGGGGGCCTCGTGCATCTCGCGCCCGATGCCGTGGCCGCAATATTCGCGGACCACCGAATAGCCATTCGCCTTGGCGTGACGCTCGATCGCTGCGCCGATATCGCCCAGCCGCGCGCCGGGGCGGACCTGGGCGATGCCCTTCCACATCGCCTCCTGCGCGACGCGGACCAGACGCTGCGCACCGGACGCGACGGCGCCGACCATATAGGTCTTGCTGGAATCGGCGATGAAGCCGTTCTTTTCCAGCGTGATGTCGAAATTGACGATGTCGCCGTCGCGGATCACGTCGGCCGCGTCCGGCACGCCGTGGCAGACGACGGCGTTGATCGAACTGTTGAGGACATAGGCAAAGCCATATTGCCCCTTGCTCGCGGGACGGGCGGACAGGTCATGGGTGATGAACCGCTCGACCCGGTCATTGACCTCCAGTGTCGACATGCCTGCCAGCGCCAGCCCGTCGATCATCTCGAAAACCGAGGCGAGCAACCGTCCCGACACACGCATCAAGGCCAGTTCGTCGGCCGTCTTCACCATGTCAGGCGACCAGCGACTGGGGGAGCGGATCCGACGGAGACAGGTCGGTCGCCGCCATCTGCGCCTTCACGATCTCGTGAAAGCTGAGCGTCGGATTGGCCTCTGCCAGCATGCCCATCTTCATCCAGAACTCCGCCTGCGCGTTGATCGACCGGCACATCACGGTGCTGGCGCGGCGGACCTGCTCATGCAGTTCGTCGTCGATTTTTACGATACCCATATATGAAGCGTATATGCTTCATATATGGCCAGGGCAAGCCGCCTTCAGTACCGCGCTGTCGGTCGGCTCAGGATGAAGGCCGCGCATCCGGCCATGATGCCCGCGACCAGCAGCGCAAGCGGCCAGCGAGGCGAGGCGGTCACCAGAAACAGGATATAGCCAAGCGTGATGCCGCCACAGGCCATCGCCTTGGCCCGCCGCCCGATCGCGCCGTCCCGCCGCCATGCGCGCAAGGTCGGGCCGAAACGCGGATGATCGAGCAGCCACGCCTCCAGCCGGGGCGAGGAACGCGCGAAACAGGCCGCCGCCAGGATCAGGAAGACCGTGGTCGGCATCAACGGCAGCATCGCACCGATCACGCCCAAGGCGACGAACATGCATCCCAGGACGAGCCAGCCGAGCCGTATCATGCGGCGCGCTTATCGGTCGTGGGGGCAGGAAGCCGCCCCCGGCCCGCCCCCGCCGCCATCGCGCTCAGTTCGCCACGCCCAGTTGCGACAGCATGAACGCATGCCACTCGGCATTCTGGCGGATACGCTCGAACCGGCCCGACTTGCCGCCATGCCCGGCCTCCATGTTGACGCGGAACAGCAGCGGGTTGGCGTCGGTCTTCATCTCGCGCAGCTTGGCGACCCATTTGGCGGGCTCGTAATATTGCACCTGACTGTCCCACAGGCCGGTGCCGACATAAAGCGCCGGATAGGCCTTTGCCGCGACATTGTCGTAGGGGGAATAGCTGAGCATATAGTCGTAATAGGGCTTGCTCGCCGGATTGCCCCATTCGTCATATTCGAAGGTGGTCAGCGGGATGGAGGCGTCGAGCATCGTCGTCACCACATCGACAAAGGGGACCTGCGCCACGATCACCTTGTAATCCTGCGGCGCCATGTTGGCGACGCCGCCCATCAACAGGCCGCCCGCACTTCCACCCATCGCGGCGACACGGCCGGGGGCGGCATATTTCTGCGCGACGAGATAGCGGGTCACGTCGATGAAGTCGGTGAAGGTGTTCCGCTTGTTCAGCAGATGGCCGTCATCATACCAGCCGCGCCCCATCTCCTGTCCGCCGCGGATATGCGCGATGGCATAGACCATGCCACGGTCGAGCAACCCGATCCGCGCTGGGTCCACCGAGGGATCGGTCGATATGCCATAGCTGCCATAGGCATATTGGAAGAGCGGCGCGGTGCCGTCGCGCTTCACGCCGCGGCGATAGACAAGCGAGACGGGGATGCGCGTGCCGTCGCGGGCGGGGGCCCAGACCCGATCGGTGACATAGAGCGATGGATCGTAACCCGGCACCGGCGTCACCTTCAGCGTCCGGCGCTCGCCCGTGCCGGCATTGACTTCATAGGTGGTGGTCGGCGTGACCAGCGAACCATAGGTGTAGCGGACCCAAGGTGTATCCGGCTCCTCGTTGGTGGACAGGGCCATGCGATAGGCGGGTTCGTCCGCCTTGACGGGGATGGAGCGGCCCTGATCGGTCAGCAGGCGGATCATCCGGTTGCCGCCCTCGCGCTGGTCGATCGCCACGAAGCCGTTGAACGGCTTGAAATCCTCGATGAACACCGTGTCGCTGGCCGGCACCAGATCGCGCCATGCGGCGACGCCCTTGGCCGCATCGGCATCGGCCAGCGTCACCAGCTTGTAGTTCTTGGCATTCCGGTTGGTGCGGATGATCCAGCGGCCGCCCAGATGGTCGGCGGCATAGCGAAACTCCCGCTCGCGCGGCGCGACGATGGCGAAACTGGTGGGCGCGGCGGCGGGCGCGCAGCGCTGCTCGTCGCTGACCGTACTCTGGACGCTGATGCAGATATAGCGGTCGTCGGTCGTCCGCCCGATCCCCATCTGGAAGGTGTCGTCCTTCTCCTCGTACAGCATGCGGTCTGCGCTGACGGGCGTGCCGAGCGCATGCGCCATGACCCGATATCCGCGCAGCGTCACCGGATCTTTCGCGACATACAGGATGGTGCGGTTGTCGGCGGCCCAGACGATGTTGGGCTCGATATTGGCGATCGTGTCGGTATGGATCGTGCCGGTCGCGATGTCCTTGACCTTCAGGACATATTGCCGCCGCCCGACCGTGTCCTCGGCCCAGGCGATCATCTTGTTGTCCGGGCTGACCGCCCAGTCGGACAGCGCGAAGAAATTATGGCCTTTCGCCATGGCGGGCTGATCGAAGAGCAGGGTGGCGGGCGCGGTCGCGCTGCCCTGACGCCGCTCGATCAGCGGATAGTCGGCGCCGGTCACGAAGCGCGACGAGTACCAGTAACCGTTCTTTCGATAGGGGACGCTGCTGTCGTCCTGTTTGATATGGGCGACCGTCTCGTCATAGAGTTTCGCCTGAAGCGGCTTGAGCGCGGCAAGCTGCGCATCGGCATAGGCGTTCTCTGCCTTGAGATAGGCCAGCATTTCCGGGTTCTTCCGGGTGTCGTCGCGCAACCAGTAATAATCGTCCTCGCGCGCGCCATTGGGAGACGGCACCTGATAGGGCTTTTTCGCGGCGACGGGCGGGCGCACCGCCGCATCCTGCGCGATCGCCGGAACCGCCAGCGAAACCAGGCTCGCCGCCGCCATCCACCGCATTCTCATCATCCTGTCCCCCAAAGGCGTTCGCTGATCAGGATGGCCGCGCCGCCGGATCAGCGCAAGGGCCGCGCGCGTCCGGCGAGGCGCAGCACGGCATAGCCCGCCGCGCCGGCGACAAACGATCCCGCCAGCACACCCAGCTTGGCCTGTGCCTGCATCGCCGTGTCGCCGGGAAAGGCCAGCAGGGTGATGAAGATGCTCATCGTGAAGCCGATCCCGCACAACAGCGCCACGCCGAACAATTGTGCGGTCCCCGCGTGCGCGGGCCGGTCCGCCAGCCCCAGCCGGACCGCGAGCATGATCGCGCCGAACACCCCCACCGCCTTGCCGATCAGCAGCCCGCCCGCGATCCCCAGCGTCACCGGCGACAGCCATGCTCCGCGCGGCAGGCCCAGAAGCGGCACCCCCGCATTGGCCAGCCCGAACAGCGGCAGGATCAGGAACCCGACGGGGCCGTGCAACGCCTGTTCCAGGCGGTGGAGCGGGCTGTCCGCCACCGCCTCGCCTTCATCGCGCCTGGCCGGCCTGCGCGACATCGGGATGGTGAAGGCGAGCAGGATGCCCGCGATCGTCGCATGGATGCCCGACCGCAGCATGAAGACCCACAGGACAAATCCCAGCAGCAGATAGGGCGACAAGCGCCGCACGCGCATCCGGTTCAGTCCGACCAGCACCGCCAGCACGAGCGCCGCCCCCGCCAGATCGATCCCCGACAGGCCGGAGGTATAGAACAGTGCGATGACCAGGACCGCGCCCAGATCATCGATGATCGCCAGCGCCGCCAGGAAGATGCGCAGCGAAGCAGGCACCCGGTCGCCGACCAGCCGGATGACCGCCAGCGCAAAGGCGATGTCGGTCGCCGCCGGGATCGCCCAGCCCGATGCGGCAGCCCCTGGATTGAACAGCAGATAGACGATCGCCGGGCAGGCCATGCCCGCCAGCGCGGCGATGCCGGGCAGGACACGATGCGGCCAGCGTGACAGGTGGCCGTCCAGCACCTCGCGCTTGATCTCCAACCCGACGAGCAGGAAGAAGATCGCCATCAACCCGTCATTGATCCAGTGCGACAGCGACAGCGGCCCGATGGCACTGTGCAGCAGAGACTCATAGCCATGGCCCCAAGGCGAATTGGCGACGATCAGGGCGATCAGCGCGGCGGCCATCAGGACCAGCCCGGCGGCGCTTTGCGAGGTCAGGAAACGGCGAATGGCGCTGGCACGCGCGACAGGGGGCATGGCGGGGCTCCGTTACAGGCATCGTCGCTGGCGGCCCGACCAGCGTGAAGAACCTGCCCGTTCGCCGCATCTGCGGCCTCGGACACCCGCGAACCATATCGCATCGGTCACGGTGCGGCGCAACCATTGGGGCGGCGGATCGCGATTTTCGCCGAACGTCGATCCGATCTAGCCCTCGACGCCGATCGATGACATTTGATGCGCCCATGGCTGAATGGAACTTCTGGATCGATCGCGGCGGCACCTTCACCGATGTGGCGGCGCGGCGGCCCGACGGGACGCTCGTCACCGCCAAGTTGTTGTCCGAAGACCCGGACCGGCGGCACGACGCCGCGGAGGCGGCGATCCGGCAATTGACCGGCGTGGCGGAGGGGGCGTTGCCCCCCTGTACGATCCGCATCGGCACGACGATCGCCACCAACGCGCTGCTGGAACGCGAGGGCGAGCCGGTATTGCTGGCCATCACACGCGGTTTCGGCGACGCGCTGACCATCGGGTATCAGGATCGGCCGGACATCTTCGCCCGTGACATCCGTCGCGCTGCGCCACTTTTCGCCGAGGTCGTGGAGATTGACGAGCGCGTGGCCGAGGACGGCACGGTGCTGCTCCCGCTGGACCGCGACGCGGCGGCGCGGGCCTTTGCGCGCGCTTATGAGGCGGGCCTGCGATCGGTGGCGATCGTGCTTATGCACGGCTGGCGGCATCAGGCGCATGAGGCGGCACTGGCCGAGCTGGCGCAGGCGGCGGGCTTCACGCAGATTTCGGTCAGTCATCGTACCGCACCGCTGATCCGGCTGGTCGCGCGCGGCGATACGACGCTGGTCGATGCCTATCTGTCGCCGGTCCTGCGCCGTTATGTCGCAGGGTTGGAGGCGACGCTGGGCGACGCCTCCGAGGGCGGGCTGCTGTTCATGCAGTCGAGCGGCGGCCTGGTCGCGGGCGAGCATTTCGGGGGCAAGGACGCGCTGCTGTCGGGGCCGGCGGGCGGGATCGTCGGCATGGCGCGGACCGCCGGTGCGGTCGGGTTCGACCGGGTGATCGGTTTCGACATGGGCGGCACGTCCACCGACGTCTCGCTCTATGCCGGGGCCTATGACCGGATGTCCGATGCGGTGCTGGCGGGGGTGCGCGTGGCGGTGCCGATGATGCGGATCGATACGGTTGCGGCGGGTGGCGGATCGATCTGCCATTTCGACGGCGGGCGGTTGCTGGTGGGGCCGGCCTCGGCCGGGGCCGATCCGGGGCCAGCCTGCTACAGGCGCGGCGGGCCGTTGACGGTGACCGACTGCAACCTGATCCTTGGCAAGATCCAGCCCGATTATTTCCCGGCGCTGTTCGGCCCCGACCGCAACCTGCCGCCCGACCGAGAGGCGGCGGAGGCGGCGCTCGACGCGCTGCTCCAGGCGGTCGAGGCGGCGACCGGCGAGCGGCTGGACCCGATGGAGACGGCGCAAGGGCTGGTCGCGATCGCGGTCGCCAATATGGCCCGCGCCATCCGTGCGGTTTCGGTAGCACGGGGGGAAGACCCGGCTTCCTATGCGCTGGCCTGTTTCGGTGGGGCGGGCGGTCAACATGCCTGCCTGGTCGCCGATGCGCTGGGCATGGAGCAGGTGCTGATCCATCCGCTGGCGGGCGTGCTGTCGGCGGTTGGGATCGGCCTGGCCGAACGCAGCGTGGTGCGCGAGGCGACGGTGGCGTTGCCGCTGGACGCGCCCGCACTCGAAGGCGCGCTGGCCGACCTGCGTGCCGAGGCGAGTGCGGCCCTGGCCGCGCAGGGGGTGGAGGCGAATGCGATCCGCACCGCTGCGCTCGCCCAGCTTCGTTATGCGCGCAACGACCAGACGATCGCGATCGACTGGGACACGCCCGCCGCGATGCGAGCGGCGTTCGCGGCGGCGCATCGCCAGCGCTTCGGCTTTGTCGGCGACGATGCGCTGGTGGTCGAGCAATTGCGCGTGGAGGCGAGCGTCGGCGACGATGCCCAGACGCTGCCGCCGCCGGTCCTGCCCGTGCGGTCGGGCGAGCCGGCGACCACCGCCACCCTCTATCTGGCGGGCGCGGAGCGACGCGCGCCGGTCTATTACCGCACCGCGCTGGCGGTCGATGCGCGGGTCATGGGGCCAGCGCTGATCATCGACCCGGTGTCGACCGTGGTGGTCGAACCGGGCTGGGCCGCGCGGGTACTGGCCGAGGGGACGTTGCTGCTCGAACGGACCACACCGCGCCGTGAAGAGGCGGCGGGAGAGGCGGTCGATCCGGTCCGGCTGGAGATTTTCGCCGGGCTGTTCATGGGCATCGCCGAGGAGATGGGCGCCGCGCTGCAACGCAGTGCTGCCTCGGTCAACATCCGCGAGCGGCTGGATTTCTCCTGCGCGCTGTTCGATGAGGAGGGCGGGCTGGTCGCCAATGCGCCGCATATCCCGGTCCATCTGGGATCGATGGGGGAAAGCATCCGCACCGTCATCGCCGCGCGCAAGGGCGCGATGCGCGAAGGGCAGGTCTATGCGCTGAACGATCCCTATCGTGGTGGTACGCACCTGCCCGACATCACCGTCATCATGCCCGTCTTCGCCGGGGGCGCGACGCCCGCCTATTTCGTCGCGGCGCGCGGGCATCATGCCGATGTCGGCGGCACGACGCCGGGTTCCATGCCGCCCGACAGCACGACGCTGGCCGAGGAGGGCGTGGTCTTCGACGATGTGCTGATCGTCGAGGACGGCGCCATGCGCGAGGAGGCGATCCGCGAACTGCTGGCGAGCGGGCCCTATCCGGCGCGCAACATCGACCAGAATATCGCGGACCTCGCCGCGCAGGTCGCCGCCTGCGCGCGCGGGGCCGATGGGCTGCGGCAACTGGCGGCGCAGCAGGGGGCGGGCGTCGTCACCCGCTACATGGCGCATGTCCAGTCGCATGCCGAGGCGATGGCCCGGCGGATGATCGCCACCCTGACGGACGGCCATTTCCGCTACGACATGGACGACGGCGCGGCGGTCGAGGTCACGGTGCGGGTCGACCGGGCGGAGGGAACCGCCACGATCGACTTCACCGGCACCAGCGCGCAGCGGTCGAGCAACTTCAACGCGCCCCTGTCCGTCACCCGCGCCGCGGTGCTGTACGTCCTGCGCCTGCTGGTCGACGAGGCGGTGCCGTTGAACGAAGGATTCCTGCGCCCCGTCACGATCATCGTGCCCGAGGGATCGATGCTGAACCCGCATTTCCCGGCGGCGGTGGTCGCGGGCAATGTCGAGGTCAGCCAGGTCGTCACCGACGCGCTGCTGGGCGCGCTGGGCGCGATGGCGGGAAGCCAGGGAACGATGAACAACCTGACCTTCGGCGACGACACCTATCAATATTACGAGACGATTGCGGGCGGCGCGGGGGCGGGGCCGGACCATGACGGCGCGGACGCGATCCAGACCCATATGACCAACAGCCGATTGACCGACCCGGAGGTGCTGGAGACACGCTATCCGGTGCTGCTCGAACGTTTCTCCATCCGGCGGGGGTCGGGCGGCGCAGGCGCGCGGCGCGGGGGCGACGGCACGGTGCGGCGGCTGCGTTTCCTGCGCCCCTTGCGGGCGGGCATCCTCAGCAACCGCCGGGTGGTGCCGCCCTTCGGACTGGCGGGTGGCGCGGACGGGGAGGCGGGCGTGAACCGGGTCGAGCGGGCGGACGGCCGCGCCGAGCCGCTGGCCTCCACCGCGCGGATCGACATGGGGATCGGCGACGTGCTGGTGATCGAGACGCCGGGTGGCGGCGGATTCGGAAGGGAGCCCGCCTGATGCTGGTGCTGGCCGGGATCGTCGTCATCGCGGGCGGCTTCCTGCTGCGCTTCAACCCGCTGCTGGTCATCATCGCCTCGGCGCTCGTCACGGGATGGGCGGCGGGGCTGGAACCGATGCGGATCGTCGCGACCTTCGGCCATGCCTTTAACGAGACGCGCTATGTCACCGCCATCTATCTGGTCCTGCCGGTCATCGGCCTGCTGGAACGGCGCGGGCTTCAGGCACGGGCACGCGCGCTGGTCGCCGGGCTGCGCGGTGCGACCGCGGGGCGGATCCTGACCGGCTATCTGCTCTTCCGGCAGGTGACGGCGGCGCTGGGCCTGGTTTCGATCGCAGGCCCGGCCCAGACCGTTCGTCCGCTCGTCGCCCCCATGGCCGAGGCCGCTGCCGAGCGTCAGCGTGACGGCGCGACCGACGAGGCGGAACGGGTCAAGGCGATGGCGGCGGCGACCGACAATGTGGGCGTGTTCTTCGGCGAGGACATCTTCCTCGCGATCGGATCGATCCTGCTGATGAAGGGCGTGCTGGAGGGCTATGGCATCGTGCTTGAGCCATTCCAATTGTCGGTCTGGGCGATCCCGACCGCGATCGCGGCGTTCGTCATTCATGGCGGCCGCCTGATGCTGCTCGACCGGCGGCTTGCGCGCCGGGGGGCAGGAGAGGCGCGATGATCGGGCTGAACCTCGTCTATGGCGTCGCGGGGCTGGTCTTCACGATCTTCGCCGTGCTGGCAGTGCGCGATCGGCGCTGGGCCAATGCGGCGTTTCTGGGGCTGATTGCGCTGTCCTTCCTGGCGGGCGACCGGCTGGGCGATGTCGCGAACGGCGTGCTGGTGCTGGCGCTGGTCGCGATCGCCGCGTCGGGCCGGATGCGGCGGGCCGAGGCAGCTCCTCCGTCGGAGGACCGGCATGGCGCGCGTGTCTTCGCGCCCGCATTGATCATCCCGGCGGCGGCGCTGTTGGGCACATTGCTGTTCAAGCAGATGCCGGGGCTGGTCGATCCCAAACAGGCCACGCTCGTCGCGCTGACGCTCGGCACCATCATCGCGCTGATCGCCTGCGGCATCCTGTTGCAGGCACGCGGGACAGAAATCTTCGTCGCCGGCGGACGGTTGATCGACGATATCGGCTGGGTCGCCGTCATGCCGCAGATGCTGGCGAGCTTGGGCGCGGTGTTCGCGATCGCCGGGGTGGGGCAGGTCGTCGGCCAGGTGATCGGCACGCTGATCCCGGCGGGCAGCGTGATCGGTGGGGTGCTGGCCTATGCGCTGGGCATGGCGCTGTTCACCATCGTCATGGGCAATGCCTTTGCCGCCTTTCCCGTGATGGCGGGGGCGGTCGGCGTGCCCCTGCTCATCCACCAGCTGGGCGGCGATCCGGCGATGGTCGCGGCGGTCGGGATGCTGGCGGGTTTCTGCGGCACGCTGATGACCCCGATGGCGGCCAATTTCAACCTGTTGCCCGCCGTTCTTCTGGACCTGAAGGACCGGTATGGCGTCATCCGCGCCCAGGTGCCGACCGCCTTGCCATTGCTCGCCTTCAACATTCTCCTGCTTTACGGAATGATCGCATGACCCGGCTTGACCGCGATACCGCACACCATTTCGCGACGATGACCCTGGGGCATGTCGGGCGCGAATATCCCAATGTCCTGATGCACGTGATGAACGGGCCGGAGGATGCGCGGACCCCGGCACAGCTTCACCCGATCTTTTACGGCAGCTTCGATTGGCATAGCTGCGTCCATGGCTGGTGGCAGTTGCTGCGCCTGGTCCGCCTCTACCCGGACCTGCCCGTCGCGCCCGCGATCCGCGCGCGGGCCGACGCGATGTTCGTCGCCGACAAGGTGGCGGGCGAGATGGCCTATCTTGAGCGTCCCGGCGCGGCGGGGTTCGAGCGGCCCTATGGTTGGGCCTGGATGCTGGCGCTGCATGACGAGGCGAGCCGTCACGAGGCGGGCTGGGCCGATCTGTTGGAGCCGATGGCGCGACTGTTCGCCGATCGCCTGCACCAGTTCCTGCCGCGCCTCACCTATCCGCTGCGCGTCGGGTCCCATTTCAACACGGGCTTCGCGCTGACCCTCGCCTGGGACTGGGCGGAGGGGCGAGACCCGGCACTCCGCAAGTTGATCGCGCGGACCGTGCTTGGCTGGTTCGCGGACGACCGGGATTGTCAGGCGTGGGAGCCGGGTGGCGACGAATTCCTGTCGCCAGCGCTTAGCGAGGCGCTGGTGATGAGCCGGGTGCTCGACGCGCCCGGCTTTCGCACATGGTTCGACGCATTCCTGCCGCGCGCCGCGACGGGCGCACCGGCGACGCTGTTCACCCCAGCCTTCGTATCGGACCGCAGCGACGGCAAGATCGCGCATCTCGACGGCCTGAACCTCAGCCGCGCCTGGTGCTGGCGCACGATCGCGGCGAAGCTGGGGCCGGACCATCCCGTCGCCGCGCGCGCGGAAGCGACCGCTGCCGATCACCTCGCGGCCAGCCTGCCGCATCTGGGCGACGACTATATGGGGGAGCATTGGCTGGCGACCTTCGCCCTGCTGGCATTGGCGGCATAGCCCAGAAAAGTCGCGGGCTGCTCGGCTCCCATCGCTGCTCCGGTGCGTTGATGGGGGGAAGAAGGAGAGCGACATGACCGACGATCGCGATATGGCCGAGGCACCGGGCACGTTCGGCGACCTCCCGATCCAGCCGACCGGATCGGGCGTCCAGGATCTCGAAATCGCCTATGAACAGATGCGGCTGGCCGAAGGCGAAGCGGCGAACAGTGTTGATCCGGTTCCGACCGAGGATGGTGTGGACGTCGCGGAAAGCGCCGCCCACCCGAGCTGAGGCCGCTTCTACCTCTTTGGCGCTGCGCTGTCGGTGGCTTTTTGAGGCAGGCTGATCTGCAATTCGCCGCGCGGGAAATCGATGGCATAGCCGGGAAACAGGTTCAGCAGGTCGTTGCCCAATATGATCGACGGTGCCGGATCAGGATCGGTCGAGATCATGATCGGCACGTTCAACAGGCCGATCTTGCCGATCGACAGCTTGCCGATCCGAGCGATCCGTATCTGCTGCCCCGTAGCGGAGGCTCCCCGGATTTCGCCGCCATCGGTAAGGCGCGGATCATTCTCCGCCCAGCCCAGAAGGCGGAGAGCCGCGGCGTTGGCGACCGTCACCGATGCTCCGGTATCGATCACCGCGGGTACGCGCACGCCGTCCAGCGTCAGCCCGATCTCCACAAAGCCCTGGCCGGTGCGGTGCCCCGCGACCGTGACGAACCCTGGTCCGGCAGGGGCGGAGGGTTCGGCGGCGATCCGGTTCGCGGTCCGGTCGATCCGCAGCTTGCGATCGGTGAAGAACTCCATGCCGATGATGCCGCGTGCGTCGGTGACGCCGCCATGGGTCAACTCGACCATCGCGACATGGCGTGTGTCGATCAGCGGGTTGGTCATCCGGTCGACCGGATAGAGCCGCGCCAGCCCGCTGCCCGTCGCGCCGTTCACCGCGATACCCCCGTTCAGCGGCTTGAGCGCCAGTTCCTCGGCCAATGATCGGCTCATCAGGCTGGTCTGCGCGGCGGTGTCCACGACCATGGGGAAGGGCCCCTTGCCGTTGATCTGCACGGTCATGACCGGGCGCCCGCGCGTATCGTGCAGCAGCGGTGCCTCGGCCGGGGCGACGGGGGCGGGAGACGCGGCGGTGGCGGGCTGAGCCTGGACCAAGGCAAGCGCGGCGAGAAGAAGCATCGGGCGGTTCCTGACGATCAGAGCGGGAAAGGGGACGGATCAGCGCAATTTGCGGCCATGGACGTCCCAGACCTCCACCGGGCCCAGGCCCAGCGCGCGGACCTGTGGTTCGATCGCACGCAGGTCGCCGATCACCACCCAGGTCATGTCCTCGGGGCCGAACAGGCGGCGCGCGCTGTCCTGTACATCGTTCAGCGTCACCGCATCCAGACGCCGCGCCAGCGTCGCCGGACGGTCATAGGGCAATTGGTAGCGGCCCGATGTCTCCAGCGCATTCAGAAACGCCTCGTTGCGCGAAAGACCCAGGGTCGCGGTACGGAGCAGGGCATTGCGCTGCGCGTTCAGTTCCCCCTCCGTCGGCGGGCGGGTGGTGGCGAAGTTGGTGAATTCGCGGCGCAGTTCGGCCAGGCTGGCGGCGGTGCGGTCCGCCTGCACCGTGCCGCGCGCGACGAACAGGCGATCGCCGGTCGGCGCATCCTGTATCTCGCCGCCAAAGCCATAGCTCCACCCCTTGTCCTGCCGCAGATTGGCGTTCATCCGTCCCGAGCCGATATCCGCCAGGATCGCGGAAGTCAGCGTGTCGGTGGCCGAGCGATCCTTGTCGAACGGCGGTACGCGCGTACCGACGGTGATGCTGCTCTGCGGTGCGCCGGGCGCGTCGACCAGGATCAGGCGTGGACCTTGGGGAATGGTGGGCGCGGCGGGGAGCGGTCGGTCCGGGTGCAGGGCGGCCCCGGTCCAGCTTCCGAAATGGCGTTCGGCCAGCGCCCTGGCGCGTTCGGGCGCGATGTCGCCAACGATGTAGAGCGTTGCCTCGCCGGGGACGATATGCCGCGTCTGATAGTCGACCAGCGAGGCGCGCGAGACGGCCTCCGCCTCCTGCCGCGTCGGAATATGGCCGCGCGGATCGGCATCGCGCCAGATCGCCCGGCGCAGCAGGGGCATCCCGGCCCCGAACGGGTTGCGCGACTGGGCGTCCAGCGCGCGCAACGCATCGCTGCGCGCCTCCGCGATCGCGCTTGGCGGATAGCCCGGATGCCGGACCAGATCGGCCACGAGGGCTAGCGAATCGTCCAGCCGGTTGTTTGCCGCGCTCCATCGGACCGCGCTGCTCCACGGCTCCGCCTGGGAGCCCAACCGGATGCCGAGCTGTGACAGACGCTGTTCGACGGGCTGGCCGGACCGCGTTTCGGCTCCCGCGGCCAACAGATCGAAGGCGCGGTCGACCGTGGCGGGCGGGGTGCCCGGATCGCTCAGCGTGCCGGTGGCGAATTGCAGGCTCATGTCGGTGGTCGCGGTCCCGGCCCGCCGCGCGACCACCAGTTTCATGCCGTTCGCCAGGGTCATGGCTGTGACCGGCGGGAAGGCGACCTCCGACTTGAAGGGGCCGGGCGCGGGCATATGGCTGCGGTCCGCATCGACAGGGGCGACCTGTCGGTCGGGCACGGGCAGGGTGACCAGCTCATAATAGGGGCGGGCCAGCCATTTGGCGGCGACCGCGCGGACGTCTTCCGGTCGGGCGGCGTTGATCCATTCGCGTTGCTTCAGGAAATAGGCCGGGTCGTCATGCGCGACCTCGCCCTCGCCCAGCCGGTTGCCGATCGCGCCCTGGTCGTCGAGCGACCGGAGCAGCGAGGCATCGGTCGCCGCGACGATGCTCTGGAGGCGCGACGGCGGCGGACCCTTGGCCGCATAGTCCGCCAGCGCCGCGTCGAGTGCCCGGTCCGCCGTCTCGGGCGAGACGCCGGGACGCAGGGCCATGGCGACGTTCAATACGCTGCCCAGCGCGCTTTCGTTGACGGTCGCGGTCACGCCCGTCGCGACCTTTGCGTCGGTGACGAGCGCGCGGACCAGGGGCGCGTCCTTCGGGCCGGTCATGGCGCGTGCCGCAAGCAGCAGAAGCGTCGTTTCGCGGGGCGAGTCATTGGGGATGGGCCAATTGCGCGACACACTGCCCTGTGCGAAATCGCCATAGAGCCGGTCGCGGCGCGTCTCGGTCAGCGTCGGCACCCATTGCAGGGGGCGGCTGATCGGTGTGCCGGGACGGATGGCGCCGAAATAGCGGGTGATCTTCTCCCGCGCGGTGGCGGCGTCGATATCGCCCGACAGGACCAGTACGGCATTGCCCGCGCCATAATGGCCCTGGAACCACTGTTTCACATCGTCCAGCGTCGCGCCCTCGATATCCTCGGTCGAGCCGATCGTGGGATGCGCATAGGGATGACCGGCGGGATAGAAGGCGGTCAGGAAATGCCGCCAGGCCATTTCCTCGGGGCGCAATTCGCCCTGCCGCTTCTCGTTCAGCACGACGCGGCGCTGTTCGTCGAGCAGCGCCTGCGTGATGCCGCCGTCCAGATAGCCCATGCGATCGGACTCCATCCACAGGACTGAGTCGAGCGCGTTGGTCGGCACCGTCTCGAAATAAACGGTGTCGTCGGTGCGGGTCATGCCATTGGCCCCGACCCCGCCGATCGCCTTGAGCGCGGCCATATATTCATGCGGCCGGTGCGCGGTGCTCTGGAACATCAGATGCTCGAACAAATGGGCAAAGCCGGTCTTGCCGGGCGGCTCGTCGCGCGATCCGGTCTTGTACCAGAGGCCGACAAAGACCGACGGGCTGCTGTGATCCGTATGGACCAGCGCGGTCAGGCCGTTGGGCAGCGTCAATCGCTCGAACGGCACCGTCGCGACCTGCTGGGCCGGGGTGGTCTGTCCGGCCTGCACGGCGGCAGGCAGGCAGGCGGCGGCTCCAGCCAGCCAGAGGGTCCACAAGGCGCGTTTGCCGGATTTCACGTTGGCGTTCCCATCACGGCCCCATGCCGATGCCGGGCAGGAACCATGTTTTGCTTGCATCAGCCTTGCAGGCGCAGTGGCGGCGAATATCGCGCGACAAAGGCAGCAAGGTTGGTGCAAGCCAGCGACCATAGACCCTTGGGCAGGCCTCCGGTGTGATGGAGGCGGGGACGCGGATGGACGATCGATCGGACGAGTTGCTCCATGAGCGGCTCGACAGGCTGGAGGAACGGGGGCGGGCGGCGCTGACCATGGCGGCGCGGAAGGCGGCATGGCGCCACGCCGTCGATCTGGCCGCGCGGGCCTCGATCGTGGTTCCGGGGGTGTCGCTGGTCGCCGCGATGATCGGGCCGATCGCGGTGTTTCCCGTCGTCATCTTCGCCGTCGTCGTGCCGCTCGTTATTCTGGTGGTCGCCATGGCCGTGCGGATGGCGCGCTTCCATGTGGAGCGTCGTACCGCGCTGGCGCTGGTCGATCGATCGCTGGCCTTGAAGGACCGCGCGGTCATGGCCGCCGAATTTCTCGGCGATGACAGGCAGGACGGTTTCCGGCATGCGGCCCTGCAGGAGGCGGCGCCATGGCTGGACCGGGCGGCATTCGCGTCTGTCGGCATCGAGGTCCATGACGGAAACCGGCCCTGGTATCGCTGGGCCGCGCCTTTGCTGGCCGTCCTGATGCTGATCGTGGCGCTGACCATTCGCCCTTCATCCTCCGTCCAGCCCGGCGAGGAAGCGCCTTCCACGCTGCGTCGGATCGCGATGGCCGCCGGTCTGTATCGGAACCCGGAGGATGCCGATGCGGCACGCCATGATGAGGCTGCCCAGGGGCAGGACCATATGACGATCGGCGAAACCGCTGGAGCGGGCAGCGCGGCCGGATCGCAAGCCGCAGGGATGCGGGCGACGGCGATGGGCAAGGGCGGATCGGCGTCCGGCGACCCGCGCCGGGCACTTGGACAATCGCAGGGCGGCGGTGATGCTTCTTCCACATCGGCCGGCACGGGGCCGTCCGATGGCGGCGGTGCCGCCGGACGGACCGGCTCTGCGCAGAGCGAGCGCCAGCCGGGGGATGGAGAGAATGACCGGCGGAACTCCGACGCGAAGACGGGCCAGGCAGGCGAAGCCGCCGCGCCGGAAAGCCGCGCCACCTCTCCAAGCGGACCACGGAGCGGCGCGGCGGCTGGGCTGTCCGCACCTGCCGGGTCTCCGCCACAGCCCCGTGATCCGGGGAGCAACCAGGATCCGCCCCGGTCGGGCTCGCGCAGCCGTAAGCAATCGGGGCAACAGTCGCAGGGCTCTGGGCGTTCGGGACGCGCCAACACCAATGCGCAGCAGGGCTCCAATCGCGGCGACGGGCAGGAGGGGGCCAAGCGCGCGCGCGGATCCTCCTCGCTGATGCTCGCCGTACCGATGGAGGACCGGGTGATCGGCACGGTCAATGCGGGCGCGGTCAGCACCACCACCCGCAACGTTCCCCCCCGCATCATGGCGACGGGCATGGTCGCGGCGCAGGCGCGGGGGAGCGGGCAGGGACCGGACGCGCAGATGCCGCACCGCGTGCGCAGCGTGCAGGAGGACCGTCTGCTCGAACGTTATTTCGCCCGCGCGGGGGTGGAGCGATGAGCCTGTCCGCCGCACCCGGCTTCGACGAACTGTTCGATCCCGCCTTTCTGGAGCGGGTGAACGCGCTGACCCTGCGGATCGCGGTGGCGCAGAAGGGCGGTCGCCTCGCCGATCAGCGGACGGCGGCGCGCGGGCAGGGATCGGATTTCGCCGATTTCAAACCCTATGTCGCCGGCGACGACCTGCGTGCGATCGACTGGAACATCTATCGCCGGCTGGGCAAGGCGTTCGTGCGGGTGTTCGAGGAGCGGCAGGACCTGCCCGTCTATATCCTGCTCGACGTGTCCCGCAGCATGTTCGTCGAAAGCCCGCCCCGGATCGGTGCGGCGATGCGCACCGTGCTCGCGCTGGCCGCCGCCGCGCTGGGGCAGCATGACGCGGTCAGCCTGATGACCGTCAGCGACGATATGGGCGCCGCCATGAGGAATGTGTCGGGCAAGGGTGGCATCGCGCGGGTCGCGCGGGTGCTGGCCGATCAGGTGGCGGCGGGGCGGACGGCGCTGGCGGGGGCGCTGGGCAAGCTGGCGTCGATGCGGTTGCGGCGGGGCCTGGTGGTGCTCGTGTCCGATTTCTTCGACGATGACGGTCTGGACGGCGTTCTGGGGGCGCTGGACCTGCTGCCGCACCGATTGCTGCTCGTGCAGATGATCCGCGCCTCCGACGCCGAGCCGACATTGTTGCCGGACCTGGACGGTGATGTGGTGATCGAGGATGGCGAGCATGACGGATCGGGGGTGACCGTGACGCCCGAGCTGATCGAACGCTACCGCATGGTCTATCGCGCGTTCACGGACAGCCTCGACGCCTTTGCGCGGCGGCGGGGGGCGACGCTGATCCGCATGGATGCCGATCGCGATGTGCTCGACCAACTGATGCCGGTCCTGACGGCGGGAAGCGTTCTGCCATGACCTTCACCCAGTTCGGCTGGCCGGTGATGCTGACCGGGGCGGTGGCACTGGCGGGGATCGTCTTCCTGCTGCAACGGCTTCGCGCGCGGCGGCGGGTGCTGCGCCTGCCGACCGCCGGGCTATGGGGGCAGGCGATGCAGGAGGCGCCGGTCCGCGTGCTGGGCGGGCGGTTCCGTTACTGGCTGGCCTATCTGCTGATCCTGACGATCGCCCTGCTCCTGTGGGTCGCGGCGGGGCATCCGCAATGGGCTCCGTCGTCGGTGGGCGGCGGGATGCAGCGCTTCTATCTCGACAATTCGGCGCTGATGACCCGAGGCGGCGAGCTTGGTCGCGCCAAGCGGGCTCTCCTGGCCGATGTGCGGGCGACCCCGGCGGATCGGCGCGAGGTCATCCTGGGCGATGCCGTGGGTACGCGGTTGCTCGCCCCCGGCGAGAGCGTGTCGCTGCTGTCGCGACGGCTGGACATGGTGTCGGCCGAGGCGCGACCTTCGAACTTCGCCCAATGGCTGCGACCCGCCGATGCCGCCACGGTCCGCTATTATGGCGCGTGGGGCGCGGTGCGGGCTGTGCCGGGGGGATCGTCCATGCGGTACGGCTATCTCGCCGATCCGATGCCCGGCAATCGCGGTATCGTCGCGCTGGGCGTGACTCCGGCGGCGTCGGGGCAGGTGGGCAAGGCGGATCTGCTGGTCACGGTGGCGGCGGCCGGGGTGGCGGAGCCGAAGGTGTCCGACCTGCGCTGGACGCGAAATGGGCACGGCTTCACCCCCGGCAGGGTCGAGGCGTTGGGCGGTGGCCGTTATCTGGTTCGCGATGTCGACGCGGCCTGGGAGGTGATCGAAGCGGCGCTTGCCAAGGGCGATGGCTTCACGGCGGATGACAGTGCGCGGTTGCGCGTGCCCGATCGCCGTCCACTGCGGCTGGCGTTGCTCGACGGTACGCCATCGGCGATCCGGGCCGTGGTGACGGCGGATCCTTCGTTGATGCTCGTGCCGGAAGCGCAGGCGCAGGTGGTGGTGGGCAATGCCCGCGCCGTGCAGGGGGTGGAGCTGTCCGCGCTGGTGCTTTCCGATCAGGGCATGCAGGCCTTTGTCTTTGCCGGCCCGGGCGAAGCCGAACGCGGCGCGCTGTCGTCGCGCCTCGACGCCCTGGGCCTGGCCCAGCTCGATGCCGGGGTTCTGGCGGATGCGCTTCACCGTCCGATCGGCGTCGATGTCCGCGATGCGCGTCGGCGTCGCGTAACCGTATGGAGCGTGATGTTCGGCCCCGCCTCGCCCTTCAATTCCAGCCCCGCCATGCCGATCTTCGTCAGCCGCAGCCTCCACTGGCTGGCACAAAGCGATGTTTGGACGTCCTTCGCGAAGGCCGGAGAGGCGGCCGATCCCTTGGCGGCAACGGAGGGCAAGGCCGGCGCGCCGGTGTCGCTGACCGACCGGACGACGACGCTCGCCGCCGCCGATACCAGCCCACACCCGGCCGTCACCCCGATCGGCGGCCCATGGCCGTCGGACCTGCCCTTCCTGCTATTGCTGCTCGCCGCAGCCGGTCTTCTGGGCGTCGAATGGTGGCTGGTGCAGCGGCGCGTGATTCCTTGAGGACCGGACGGACGTGAGCTTCACCTTTCTCTTTCCGGTCGCGGCCTGGCTGTTCCTGCTGCTCCCGCCGCTATTATGGTGGCCGATGCGGGCGCGGCCGCGCTGGGGGCAGGCGGCGCTGCGGGCGGCGGTGTTCGCCTGCCTGATCCTTGCGATGATGCAGCCCAGCCTCGTGCGGCGCGATGGAGCGGGCGCTCAAGTCTATATCCTTGACCAGCGCGAGGTTCTGGGCGCGAGTGGCCAGGCGGCGGCGCGCCATGCGCTCGACCGGGTGATGGCGGCGGCGCCCAGAGGCGCGCCAAAGACCGTGATCCAGTTGGGCGGGGCGGCCGGGGGGCGTAGCGTCATCGCCGATGGTTCGCTGTCGCAGGCGTTGCGCGCGGCAGCGCAGGCCATCCCGCTCGAATCGGGGGGAGCGGTGACGCTGATCGGCAGCGGTCTGTCCACCGATACGCATTGGCAGGACAGCATCGCCGCGCTGGTCGCGCGCGGCGTCCCGGTGAATAGCATTGCCGTTCCCACTGCTCCCCGCGCCGCCTTCATCGCGGATGTGCGGATGGGCCCGGCGCGGGTCGGCGAGACCCTGCGCGCCGATGTCGTGGTGGAGGGCGACGGTGGCACCCACCAGCTCGCAATGTTCAGCGGTGCGCGGCGACTGGCGACCAGCGCGCCGTTCCGCGCCGATGGGCAGGCGCATGTCGCACTGGATATCCCCGCCGATCGTGCCGGGTTCCTGCCGCTGCGCGTCGAACTGGACGGGCGCGGTGGTTTCCAGACGCTGGCGGCGGTGCAGGAGCCGCGCCGCCTGCTCTATCTGGGGGAGCGACAGCGGGGCGCGGCGGCCCAGCTCCAGCAACTGCTCGGCCGCAGCTTCGTTGTCGATCAATATGCGCCTGCCGCGCTTTCGCGGGCGTTCGATCCGGGGCGCTGGCCGCTGGTGATGCTCGACGATCTGCCCGCCGCGCGTCTGCCGGTGGCGGTCCAGCAAAGCCTCAACCGCGCGGTGGCGCGGGATGGGACAGGATTGTTCGTGTCGGGTGGCATGGCGGCGTTCGGCGCGGGGGGCTATGGCGATACCCCGCTGGGCGCGGCCTTGCCCGTCACCGCGCGGGCGCAGGAGCAGCAGATCCGCCCCAGCGTCGCGCTCGCGATCGTCATCGACAGCTCGGGATCGATGCAGGGCGACAGGCTCGATCTCGCCAAGCAGGTGGCGCGGCAGACGGTGCGCAAGCTGAACGCCAATGATTGGGTCGGCGTGGTCGAATTCTATGGCGCGCGCCAATGGTCGGTTCCGATGCACCATGCGACCGACCTGCCCGATGTCGAGCGCGCGATCGGGCGGATGCAGGCGCAGGGGGCAAGCGTGTTGTTCCCGGCGCTTCAGGAGGCGTTTTACGGGCTCAAGGATCTCGACGCGCGCTACAAGCATATCCTGGTCATCTCGGACGGTGGGGTGGCCGAAGACCGCTATCAGCAGCTTCTGCGCCACATTGCGGAGAACCGGATCAACGTCTCGACCGTCGCGGTCGGCGGGCAGGTCGATGACGAGCAGAGCATGGCCGAGTGGGCGCGGGTCGGGCGAGGTCGCTTCTACTCGGTGCCGGATGAGTTCAATCTGGTCGAGATCGACTTCAAGCAACCCCAGACCCGGCCCGATCCCGGCTATCGGAGTGGCCCGGTGGCAGTGCGCTGGCAGGCGCGGCCCGGCTGGTCGGACGGTCCCGGGCTGAGTGCGCCGCCGCCCCTGTCCGGCTATGTCCAGACCCGTGCCCGACCCGAGGCGGAGACACTGCTGCGCACCGATGGCGGCGATCCGATCCTGTCGAGCTGGCCGGTGGGCAGCGGGCGGGTGACCGCCATGATGACCGAGCCTTTGGGCGCGGGCACGGCCGGCTGGCGGGGCTGGCCCGCTTATGGCCGCTGGCTGGCGCGGGCGCTGGCGATGACGGCCCGGTCGCGGCCCGACCTGGATGTGGAGACGGCCCGTCGCTTCGACCGGCTGACGGTCATGGTGCGGCGGGGCGGAGCGGCCACGGTAAACGGGGCCCTGCCGGCGATCACCCTGGTCGATGCGGACGGTCGCATCCTGCGCCGGATCGGGCGTGTCGAGGAACGCGCGCCGGGGTTCTTCGTCGCGGACATGCCCTGGCCGGGGCGCGATCCTGCCCGGATCGAGGTGCGGGACGGCGAGCATCTTGTCCGCGCGACCGATCCGGCCCATTCCGACGTCCGCCCGGTCGATGCGATGCCGAGCTTCATGGCTTTGCCGCTCGCCACGCTGTCGGCGCGGACCGGGGGATGGCATCGTGGCGATCCCGCCGCCGCGCCGGGGGAAGGGCAGCGGATCGCGGGGCTGCGCGCGACCGATCTCTGGCCCTGGATCGCGCTTCTGGCCCTGGGCCTGTATCTGTTCGACATTGGCTATCGCCGCTGGCCCTGGCGCCGCATCGCAGGAACTCGATGATCCGCTTCTCCCCCCGACGGCCCGCCTTCCGGCCGCTGCTGCTTGCGCTGTTCCTGTCGACCAGCCTGACCTGTCCGTCATGGGCATGGGCGCGAACGGGCGAGGCTTCTTCCGCGCTGGAGCCGGCGAACCGGGCGGAGACGCTCTGGAAGGATGGCAATCGCGACGGGGCGCTGGCGGCAGCGGAAGATTATCGCCTCAAGGCCGAATTGCTCGACGCGCTCGGCCGGGTGGCGGAGGCGGTGCCGGTCTATCGCAAGGCGGCGGACATGGCGCGCGATCCCGCCGTCAAGCGCCGGGTCGCGCTGCGGCTGGCGATTATCGATGCGGTTCGTCGCCCCGATACGCTGCTGAATTACGCCAGGGACGCGTCCCCCGCAGAAGCCCGGCGTCTCGCCGATATTCTGGCACTGCTCGGACGCCCCAAGGCGGCGCTGGCCCTGGCGGGGACGGGCGGCGGCGTGGTCGAGCGGCTGACGACGGCGCAATGGGCGCTGGCGGCGGGCGAGGCGGGGGCTGCCCGCGACAGCGCCAGGGCCGCGCTGGCGGTGGCGACCACGCCGGACGATCGGCGTTACGCACTGGCGCTGGTGGTCGAGGCTTATCGCGAGGCGGGCGATCTGGCGGGAGCGCTGGCCTTCCTCGACACGCTGCCGCCCAGCGTGCCGGTGGCGAATGCCAGGGTCGATGTGCTGCTGGAACTGGGGCGGCCCCGGTCCGCCATCGCCGCGATCGAGGCATCGCAAAGCCCCGAACTGCGCAGCCGCCTGACCGGCGTGCTCGATCTGTCCGGCGACCGGGCGGCGGCCCGCGCGGAATATCGCCGCCTGATCGCCGCCGATCCCCATCAGGTCGATCTCTACGCCCGGCTGGCGGCGCTCGATCTGACGCAAGGGGACGAGGCGCAGGCGCTGGCGGTCTGGCGGCAATTGTTCGCCGCCAATCGCGGGCGTGCCGATGTGCTGACGGCGGGCGCGCGCGCGATGATCGGCATGGGGCTGCAGGATCAGGCGGTCGCGATGCTGGCGGGGAGCGCGGGCGATCCGGCGGTGGCGACCGCGACGCATCTGTTCCTGTTCGAGACCTATCTCGATCGCGGCGATACGGCCAGGGCACTGGCCGAACTCCAGGCGGTCGAACGCGGTGACACGGGCGGCATGCTGCTGGCCGATATCGCCGATGGCTATGAGCGGCTGGGGCGCCCCGATCAGGCGCTGGCCCTGCTCCGCAGGCTGGAAGCCAGGGGCGCCCCCGGCTATGATATTCGCGCCCGCATCGCGCAACTCGCCGCCGAGGCGGGGCATGACGACGAGGCGCTGTCCCGCTGGCGCGCGCTCTGGGCGGACACGACGCTGCCCGCGCGGCGCAACACCATCGAGCGGCAGATCGTCGCGCTCGCCAAGCGTATGAACCGCCTGGAGCCGATGGCGCAGGAGATCGCCGCCCGACTGGATGCGGGCACGATCCGGCCCGGCGAGATCGATTTGCTGGTCGCGCTCCGACTGGCGCAGAACCGGCCCGATGCCGCCGCCGATGCGGTCCGGCGCTTCGCCACCCGCAGCGGCAAGGGCGAGGTGGCGGCGCTGAACCAATTGGCGCAGCTTTACGGGCGGGTGCGCGATTACGACCGGCTGGATGCGACGCTGGCCCGGCTGATCGCCCTCGATCCCGGCCATCGCGACACGCATGTCCGCCAGTTGATCCTGACCCGGTTGCGTCATGACGACGGCACGGGTTCGGTCGAGCAGCGTCGGGCGGAACTCGACCGGCTGATGGCGCAACTAACCGACACGGGCGATGCGGATTCCCATGCCTTCAAGGCGACGGTCTATGCGCAGGCCGATCTCGACGCCCAGGCGCTTCGCCAGTTGCGCGAAGGACTGGCGGCGCGGCCCGACGATCCCGATGCACTGTCGCGACTGGCGACCGAACTCAAGCGCCAGCACCGCACGGGCGAGGCGATCGGCCAGTTGCAATATGTCGTCGATCATGGCGCCGCGCGGCAATTTCCCTCCGCGATCGACGCGTTGATCGACATGGCCATGGGGGCGTCCGATGACGAGGCGGGTACGGACGGGGTTCTCGACTGGGCAAAGCGGCGCGTGCTGGAGCGGATTGCGGAGGGCGGAGCGACGCCCCGGCTGCTCGGCCTGTTGTCCGATATCGCGGCGGCGGATGCCGATCTTGATCTTCAGATCCGCGCGACCGAGGCGACGGTGCCGGGCGGCGGTGAGCAACGCGGCTTCATCCTTCGCGAGCTGGCGACCCTGAGCGGTGGCGGCGCGACCGATGGCGGGTCGGTGTCGATCATCGGCGATCCGCGCCGCAAGCTGGTCTATGCGAGCCGCCTGCTCGCGCTGGGCAAGTCGTTCCCGCCGGACCTCTATGCCGATCTGGCGCGCACGCTGTTGACGCAAGGCGACGAGGCGGGTGCCGAGCGCGCCTTTGCGATGATGAACGGACTGGGCGGGCTGGTGAATGTCGACGAGGCGAAGGGCGACGCCTATGCCGCCGCCGGTCGCCCCGCACAGGCGCTCAGCAACTATGCCCGCGCGCTGTTGCAGGATCAGTCGAATTTCGACCTGCTCGTCAAGACCGCGATCCTTCAGGAGCGGGCGGGCGAGGATGCGCTGGCCCGGCGCTGGTACTGGCGGGGGCTGCGCACCTTGTTGGCGCGGCAGCCATCGACGCCGATGGGCGCGCATGACGAACGCAGGCTGGACGTTCGGCGCTATTATCCCACCATGGTCGAGGGGGTGCTCCTGAGCTGGCCGGATCAGGCGACCGTGGCCGATCCGATGCTGGCCGATCTGGCGCAGCGCTTCACGACCGAGATGGGGCAGGTCGATGCCGCCAGGCCGGGCGCGCTGGCGGATCATCCGCGTCTCGCGCTGCTGGTCGATCTGGGGCACCGGATCGTCGATGCCGGACATGGCGATGCCGCTCTGGCCGGATGGGACGCGGTGCTGGACAGCCGCTTTGCCGACGATCCGGCCTATCGACGCGCGGCACAGCTCCGTCGTCACCTGACGGGGCGGGGCGGGGACGCGGTGGCGGCCGCGCCCGACTGGCCCTGGGCGGGGTTGCGCCTGCAGGCGGGCGATACCGGCAATGATGAACTGGCGCTGGTCCTCGCCCTGTCGCGCGGAGACGGGGCGGCGGCGCGGGCCGTGCTGGACACGGCGCTGGCCGAGGAAGAAAAAGCGCGGCGCACAGCGGAGGCGGGGTTCCGCCGCCCGCTGTACCTGCTGCTGCTGAGCGACGCGCTGGACATGCTGTCGCCCGACCAGTTCCGATCGCTGGTGTTGCCGCCTCTACAGGCTTCCCCGGCACGGGACGGCGTGTTGTTCGACCTGTTCCGCGCCTCGCCCGAGCGTTACGCCAGACTGGAGAAGGTGGCGGGCACGGCCCTGTTGTCGCCCGACGCTTTGGTGCGGTTGACGATCGCGCAGGGCAATATGCCGCTCGGTATCAGCCTCGTCGTGTCGCGGCGCCATGGCGGCGGCGGGGGAATGGAATGGCTCGATCAATTTTCGGTCGACCAGTTGATCACCCTCTATGATGGCCTCGTCACGCGACTGGTTCGGGGCGAGGGGGATTCGGGCCTCAGCGACGTGGCGCTCAATGGCCTTTTCCGGCGTCCGCTGGATGCGACGCAGAAGGCGCGACTGACCGCGATCCTAGATCGTGACATCGCCGTCGTGCGCGATCCCAAGGCACGCAGCGGTGCGCCGCTGGCGGCCCGACTGCTTCAGTTCGATGCGCTGCCGGCCAATCGGGACGTGGTGCTGCGCGCAGCAAAGGCGGTCGCGGGGCGTTATGCCGACAGTACCGCTCTGCCGAGTGTGCTCGACCGCTGGTATGCCGGGGACAAGCGACAGGCCTTTGTCCAACTGGCGGCAATGGGCGAGGCGATGCGGGCGAACGGCCAGCAGACACCCTGGCTGGACCGCGCCATCGCCCGGCATTTCCCCGATGTCCATCGCGAGCAGATCGAGGCGTTCCTGGCCGATCCGAACCCCGATCCCAAGGTCGCGGCCGACGTCTATCAACGCTTCGCGGTGCAGGATGGACAGAGCACGCCCGAACAGCGGTTGGCACTGACCCGGAAGATGATCGCGCTCGATCCGTCCAACCCCGGCTATCGTCAACGGCTGCTGACGCTCTATGTCGACACGGCGGATTGGCGCGACCTCGCGCCCGTTCTGCAGGATCATGTGGCAAGCCATCCCGACGATCGGTCGGCGGCGACGATGCTGGTACTGGTCTATCGTCTGCTCGACCAGCCGGAACAGGCGACTGCGGTGGCGAAGGCGGCGCAGGTCGATGCCGACGATCCCGACTGGCTGGTCGCGCTGCTCAACCGGGCGCGGGCGATGCGTGGGCGGGGCGGCGGTGGAACAGCCGGGCTCTTCGCCAGCGTCTATGAAGCTTATCTGCGCCACGACCCGAACCACCCCGCCCTGGTCGCCGTGGAGGCGCGGCAGGGGCGCGGCACGGCACTGGTCAGGGCGGGCGATGACGCCACGCTGGGGCCTCTATTGGCCTCGGGCAAGGACGATGCGACGCCGCCGTCGCGCATCCTGCGGGCGATGTGGCGCCATTCCAATGCCATCGCCACCGAAGGCGATACGGGGCGGGGACGCCGGGCGCTGGTCTATACCTTCGCAGCGGCGATCAGGGGGACGGGCGCAGGCGCAACCCTGTTCGCGCAGGCCCCCGTGTCGGCCGAACTGCAACGCTATCCGGGTGTCATGGCTCCAGAGGACCAGGCCCGGCAGCAGACGCTCTACGACGTAATCTCCTATGGTCCCGCCCGACGCGGAGAGGGCGCGCAGCAACTGGCCGCGATGCTGACCGATCTGCGGGATGGCAAAGCCGATGCCGATGAGGTCTCGCGTCTGATCGCGCTGGCCGACCGTGTCGAGGCGCCCTTGTCCTCGGCGGATGTCATGGCGCTCGACGCATGGCTGCGTGCCACGCCGGTCATGGCCGCCGAGGGACGGATCGCGGCGGCGCGGGTCTATGCGCGCAGCGGGATGCTGACCCAGGCGGAGGCGCTGTTGAACGCGGCCTTCGTCCAGATGCTTTACCCGTCCGTCGCGCTCGACAATGTCGACGATCTGGGGGCGGCGATGACGCGCATCGTCTCGACGGTCGGACTATGGCCCAGCGCCGCCGAGCGGGTGCGCGTCCATGGAGCGCTTGCGCAAATTCTCGAAAGGCGGAAGCTGGGACCAAATGGTGGCGATCTGCCGCCCTTGCCCCCGCTCGGCGGAGGCGCGGCACACTGAAGCGGGAGGACATAGGGGTGGGATTGCTGCGGCGCATGTGGGATTGGCGAAAGTCGATGTTCGCACAGATGCTGGTGCTGACCACGATCTTTCTCGGCTGGGGGCTCTATGCCTTTGTGATCCGGCCGCTCGCCGACATGCCGGTTCAGCTTCAGGTGCCGATGCCGCTGCAGGCGACCGAAGACGAACTGCGCGCGACGGTGGGGGATTTCATGCGCTCGGTTCAGCGGGATCCGTCCGATGTCGATGATATCACCCAGGATCCGTTCATTCGGGAGGTAGAGGCCCGCAACCCCGATTTCCGTTTCTATATCCGGGTGGGGAACCGGGCGTTCGGCAACGGCCCGCCCGCCTTTTTCCGGCGTTTCGGATTCGATGCGGTGGAACGCGTCCAACTCGCCCTGGCCGACCCTTCGATCTGCACCCAGGGCGAGAAGATCATGAAGCGCAGGGCGGGCGACGACTATCTCAACTTCATCATGTGCAAGGACTTGAGATACTTCGAGTATCGCAATCTGCGCCATCCGGTGATCATCGAACCGGCCGGGTTCGGCCCGCGCGGGAAGTGGCTGTCGGCGTTCAGCGGCAATTTCCTGCTGGCGGCGGGCGGGGTCTTCCTGATCTTCGCCTTGATCTTCACGCTGCACATCGGGGCGATCCGTCGCGTCGCCCGACTGGCCCGGTCGATCGATCCGCAGCGCCTGGACGCGCTGCTCCCCGAAAAGGGGGTCGCCAGCGAGATCCTGCCGCTGGTCCGTGCGGTCAACCACCTGATCGGGCAGGTCAATGCGGCGCAGCGTCGGGCGACCTTCTTCCTGTCGGCGGCGGCGCATGAGATGCGGACGCCTCTCGCGGTGCTGCGCACCCGCCTGGAGCTGATGGAAGACGGGCAGCAGAAGGACAAGCTTGTCGGCGACGTGCGGCGACTGACCCGGCTGGTCAATCAGTTGCTGACCCTAATGAGCATTGGCAACCGGCGCGACGTGACGGGCTTCTGCGACCTGGTCGCCTCCGCCGCCAAGGTCATCGCCGACCGCGCGCCGGTGGCCGAGCAGGCCGACGTCACGCTGATGCTCGACAGCGACACGGAGAGTTTCGAAGTTCCGGGAGACGCCACCCTGATCGAGTCCGCGATCGCCAATCTGGTCGACAATGCGATCTCCTTCGCACCCGCCCGCACGACGGTCCGTCTGTTCGTGGCGGCAGACGGACGGATCACAGTGCGCGATCATGGGCCGGGATTTGGCGATATGGATCCCGAAACCCTGTTCGAGCCCTTTGCCCGTCCTGTATCCAGCCGGCGCGGTTATGGGCTGGGGCTGGCGATCGTTGCGGCGATCGTCCGGCTGCATGGCGGTATCTGGTCGGCGCGCAATGCCGAGGACGGCGGCGGGGAATTTTCCGTTACATTCGCGGCATGAGGCGGTTTTGTGGCGTCAATACGCCCCCTGCGATCATAAGGTTTCGCATACGCAGCATGATTCGATATTACGCATCCTTTGTTGCAAGGTTGGTGCAAGCCTCCTGCATCAGTCTGCCCCCGTCACAGAGCAGCGTTCCGTGGACCGGATGACCACGCAATAGACGAAGGCCCCGGAATTTCGAGCGCTGACGATCCTAGTATCTATGGGGGGTACGATCATGAAGAAGTCAGCCTTTTTGGGGGCGTGTTCGCTCATCGCCTATTTCGCTGCGACCGGGGCCGCCCTGGCGCAGCAGGGACAGACCACCTCACAGACGCCGAACCAGGCCGAAAGCCTGACCGGCGCCGTGCCCGTCCCGCAGAACAGCGATGCGGCCGACGAGGAGAAAGCACGCAAGAACGCCGAGCGCGAGGAAGCCTCTGCCGCCAAGGCCGGTGACAAGGCGGCCAGCGCTGACGAGGCCGAGTTGCGCCGGTACCAGACCCCGGTCATCAAGAAGACCAAGGGCAGCGACGATATCCTCGTCACCGGCAGCCGCCTGCGCGACGGTGACCAGACCAGCCGCCTGATCGTCATCGATGCCAAGGAAATCCGCGATCGCGGCGTCACATCCGTCGAGGAACTGATCCGCACCCTGCCGCAGAACGTGGCGACGATCGGCACGATCACCAGCAGCCGCGGCAAGGGGCCGCTGAACTCGAACGTCGGCCCTTCCGGTTCAAACATCGTGTCCGACGTCGGGGCTGTGGGGCTTGCCGCTGCGAACCTCGGCGGCGTCGGCGCGGGCAATACGCTGGTTCTCGTCAACGGTCGTCGTATTGCGGCCGCCGCAGGGGCCGAGCAGGGCTATGTCAACCTCAATGGCATTCCGCTGAGCGCGATCGAGCGCGTGGAGATCAGCACCGGTGGCATGTCCGCGATCTACGGTGCCGACGCGATGGGTGGCGTCATCAACTTCATCCTGAAGAAGAATTACGTCGGCACGACGATCAGCGCCTCGCATCGCGATACCAGCTCGGGGTCGAGAGATACGCGGATCAGCCTGTATAGTGGTCGGGCCTGGGGCAGCGGCAGCATTGCGGGTACGCTGGAATTCGGTCGGGTTGACCCGATCGTCAATGCCAAGACCGGCTATGTGACGAACAACTACGCGCCGTTGTTCAACAACAATTCTGCCTACGACAAGCGCTCGCTGGGTGCTGGTACGCAGCCTGGGACCGCGCTGCTCCCCGGCGTCTACAATCCTGCCACTGGTCAATTCGTACAAAGCGGCCTGAGCGCGCCGGCGGGGTTCACCGGCGCGCCGAAAATGTCCGATCTGATCCCGGTGACACGCAGCGCCAGCCGCGATTATGTGCCGATCTACGCCGGACCACGTACCCGGACGGTTAGTGGTACGGTGAACTTCGAACAGAAGATCACGGACCGGCTGAGTGTCTATGCCACCGGGCTCTACACGCGTTCGCGCAACAGGCAGGCGAACAACCTCTTTGCGGGCCTGTCCGTCCCTCTTGCTCCGGGACAATATTACAACCCGTTCCCGGCGTTCTTCCTTGGATCGTCCGCTTATGCGAGCACCGTCAACTACTTCCCGGGAAGCGAAATCGCCGATGGCTCGCTGGTGCCTTATGACGTTCGCAACTCTGTAACCAACTGGACCGCGAATGGCGGGATCAGCTATGATTTCGGCAAGGTTGCCAAGGTGCAGTTGAACTACACGCGGTCGGGGTCCACGACCACGGGGGCCGGCACGCAGCTTGGCAGTCTGGTCAGCTTCCAGCGTACCGTTACGAACGGCGTCGTCAGCTACCCATGCTACAACTTTCTGCTCGCCAACAACCGTATTCCGGCCAATCGTCGCGCGGCCACTCTGGCGGCATTTCAGGCCCAGTGTGCGGCGCTTACCAGCAGCGATCCGAATGTAGCGTTCAATCCATGGCGTAGCACCGCCGCAGGCGGCGGGGCCAATATCAACACCTTCCTGTACCCCTATGTCGTTGACGATCTGGGCAATTCGCTCAGCAACGTCGAAGGTCGCGTAACCGGGGAACTGCCGGTTCTACCCGCAGGATCGATCAGCTATGCGGTCGGTGCCGAATATTCCGTCACGACGCTCAAGAACAGTTTCATCAGCAGTATCACCGGCCCCGATCCCTCGACGGATCGATACGCCTTCTTCGGCGAGGTCAACCTGCCGATCCTCGGCCGGGATTATACACTGCCGTTCGCAAAGCGCCTTCTCTTCAATATCGCGATGCGTCGCGACGTGAACAGCAGCGTCGGCGCGATCGGCACGGTGAACTCGGTGCCCGTCGATAGCGGCGGCCAGATTATTTACGGCAAGAGCCGCTTTGGCCGTACCACGCCATCCTGGGGCATGCTGTGGTCGCCGACCAGCACAATCGACGTCCGCGCCAAGTTCACCCGCGGCTTCAAGGCGCCGCCGCCCACCCAGCTCTTTACCGTACAGGGGACGACACAGAGCTTGACGCAGATCATCGGGGATCCGCTCTACACTTGCACGGTCCAGTGTGGCCGTCCCGTGAATGGATCGCCGACTTACAATGTGCCACTGCTCACCGTGCCGAACCCGAACCTGCAGCCGGAGACGTCACGTCAGCAGATTTACAGCATCAGTTGGCAACCCAGGGGCCTGCTATCCGGCCTTAGCCTGTCCGTCGCGTACAACCGCAACCGAATCCGCAATCAATTCGCGACGACCCGTGAGCTGTATTACTACATGCCGATGGCCGATATTCTGAAGTTGCCGCTATTCTATCCGCGTGATCCGGTGACGAATCGCATCCTGTCCCAGAACAGTGTCCGCTACAATATCCTCGGCTCGGAATATGAATCCCTGACCTACGAGGCGAGCTATCTGTTCTCCACGAATTTTGGCACGTTCCAGCCTAAGATAACGTATCTCGACAACATCGTCGCCAAGTCGACAGGCCTGACCGATAGCCAGGTCATGGACCAGCGTGGTCGCATTCTTGGCGTCGACAAGTATAAGGTCGTCGGATCGCTCCAGTGGAACTGGAACAAGGTCAGCACCAACGTCTACGTCTATCACACTCCCAGCTATCTGAACGACTATATGTCGATGTACGCCGCCGGTGTGCAGCTCAACCCCGAACTCATCACCCGGGTGAAGCCGCTGACGACGGTCGACCTGTCGGTGTCCTGGATTGCCACGAACAACTTCAGTATCCAGTTCGCGGGGCGCAACATCTTCAAGGCGGCGGCGCCGTTTACCGTGGTGGACTCGCTGCCCTATGATACAGCGCGCTACAATATCGAGGGGCGCAGCCTGATGGTGTCCGGGCGCCTCACCTTCTGACGATCGCGGGTCGGCGGAGGAGCGTGATGCCTCCGCCGACCTCGCTTCCGGTGATCCTGTCGTATAGGCTGTCCGCGATGAGATTGCTGCTTGTGGAAGATGATGGCGACGTCGCCGAAACCCTGACCGCCTATCTTGAGCGGCAGGGTTTCGTCGTCGATCGCGCGGAGACGCTCGCGGTGGCGCAGGATGCGCTGCTCGACAATGATTTCGATCTGGTCCTGCTCGACCGGCTGCTGCCGGATGGCGATGGCGTATCGCTGATCGGCTATGCCCAGGCGCAGAGGCGGCCGCAGCGTTTCCTGTTGCTGTCGGCGCTGGCGGGGATCGACGACAAGGTCTCGGGGCTGGAACTCGGCGCGCATGATTACATCGCCAAGCCCTTCGAGCCGCGCGAACTGGTGGCGCGCATCCGCGTCGCGATGCGCCACGACCTGCACAAGACGCGCGAGGTCCGGCGCTTCGGACCGATACTTCACGATGTCGAGGGTGGGGGATTCTTCGTCGACGGTGCGCCGATGTCGCTGCGCCGGTCCGAGGCGCTGGTGCTCGCCGCGCTGATGATGCGCGACGGCGCGCTGGTCCGGCGCGAGACGCTCGAAACACGGGTCTATGGCTATGACAAGTTCGTCAACGGCAATTCGCTGGAATCCATCATATCCCGTTTGCGCAAGGCCCTGGCGACCAAGACCGCGAGCGTGAAGATCCTTTCGGTGCGTGGCGTCGGCTATCAACTGGTCGAGGGCGACTGACATGCAAGGCTGGTGCAAGCCGCGCATGTCACCCCATGTCGGCCATTCTCTCTTTCGAGCCGTTTATTCATGCAGATGACCGATCAGGCCCAGCTTGCCCGCGAACAGTCGGAGGAGTTTCGGACCGTGTTCCGCGCCATCCGCGATCAGGTGCGGCGGATGATGGTGGGGCAGCAGGACGTGATCGACGGCGTGCTGACCGCGCTGATGGCGGGCGGGCATGTGCTGCTGGAGGGGGTGCCGGGGCTCGGCAAGACGATGTTGATCAACTCGATCAGCCGTGCGGTCGACCTGCCATTCTCACGCATCCAGTTCACGCCCGACATGATGCCCGCCGATATCATCGGCACCACCATGTTGACCGAGGCGGAAGGCGGGGGGCATGAGCTGACCTTTCAGCAGGGGCCGATCGTCGCCAATCTGGTGCTTGCCGACGAGATCAACCGCGCGACCCCCAAGACCCAGTCCGCCTTGCTGGAGGTGATGCAGGAACGGCAGGTCACGGTCGGCCGCCGCACGCTGAAGATGCCGGAGCCCTTCTGCGTCATGGCGACCCAGAATCCGGTGGATCAGGAAGGCACCTATCCACTTCCCGAAGCGCAGCTCGACCGCTTCCTGTTCAAACTGCTGGTCGGCTATCCGACCGAGGAGGAATATCACGCGATCATCGACCGGACGACCGGCGGGGAGGCGGTGGCGATCGACCCGGTGACCGATGCGGCGACGCTGTGCCGCCTGCGGGAGGTGGTCCGGCAGGTGCCGGTGCCCGAGGTCGCCAAGAGCTATGCCATCCGCCTGGTGATGGCGACCCAGCCGGGCAGCGCCTATGCGCCGGACTCGGTGCGGCGTGGGGTGGCGCTGGGCGCGTCGCCGCGCGGGGTGCAGAGCCTGATCCTGGCGGCGAAGGTCCAGTGTCTGCTCGACGATCGCTTTGCGGTCAGCACCGACGATATCGCGGCGATCGCCCGCCCGGTCCTGCGGCACCGGGTCATCGTCAATTATCAGGCCATGGCCCGCGGCGAGGGGATCGAGCCGTTGATCGACGACATCATCGCAACCGTGCCGAGGGCCTGACCCTCGCCGACAGGCGGGGACGATGGGCGCATGCCGGGGCGGCGGGGACGCTGGCATCCCGTTCGGGGAGATGCCAGCGCGGACGCTCTTACTCGGCGGCCTGGAGCAGCGGTTCGGGCTTCAGGGCCCGGCTGGGCGCCCCGTCGACCGCCACCGGCACCGATCCGGCGATCGTCGCCCGGCGCAGATGCCGCCTTTGCTTGCCGAAATCCGCGATCGCGCGGTGCTGCGTTGCGCGATTGTCCCAGATCGCCGCGTCGCCGGGCTGCCAGCGCCATCGCACCGTATTCTCCGGCTTGGTGATCTGATCCTGGAGGATCTGGAATACGCGGTTTGAGTCGTCGCGGTTCAGGCCGACGAAGCTCTTGACGAAATTGCCGAGTAGCAGCGCCTTTTCGCCGGTCACCGGGTGGACGTGCACCACCGGATGTTCCGTCTCATAGACGGTGGACGCGAATATCTCGCGGTGGCGACGGATCGCGTCCGCCGACGCGCCGGGACTGGCGGTGGCATAGTCATAGGCATTGGTGTGAACGGCGCGCAGATCGTCGACCAGCGCCTTCAGCGCCTTGGGCAGCCCTTCATAGGCGGCGACCGCGTTCGCCCAGAGGGTGTCGCCACCCGCCGGCGGGATCACCAGCGCACGCAGGATCGAGGCGGCCGGGAAGGCGGGCAGGAAGGTGATGTCGGTATGCCATTGCGATGCCGCCTCGCCCTCGCGCGAGTTGAGTTCGAGCAGGAAGCGCGATCCCTCCGCCACCGGCACCGTGGGATGTGCGAGCGGCTCACCGAGCCGGGCGGCGAAGGCTTCGTGCGTTTCGTCGTCCAGATGCGTCTGCCCTCGGAAGAAGATCACCTTGTGGCGGCCCAGGGCCTTTTTGATCGCGTCGATGGTGAGATCGTCGAGATCGCCCGATAGGGCGACGCCCCGGATTTCGGCGCCGATCCGCCCCGCGACGGGCACGATGTCGAGCGGGCTGTGAGTGTCGGCGGCGTTGTCGAACTGGTGCTGGATCACGGTCATGTCACACACTCCTTCAGGCTTGGACGGGAATGGCGGCCGCACGGGTATCGAGGGCACGGCGGATCGCGGCGTGGCGGGTCTGGTCGAGCGGAAAATGCCAGATCAGCGCGGCCGAGATGATGTGCGCAGCGGCAGGGCCGAGCGCGAAGACGTATTTCAGTGCTTCCAGTGCGCCGGGTTCGCTATGCCCTTTCGGCGCGAAGCCCAGCCACGCGAGCAGCGGGAGCGCCAGGCCGATGCCGATTGCCGGGCCCGCCTTGGTCGCGAGGCTGAAGACGGAGAAGAACAGGCCGGTGCGGTTGTGGCCTGTCGCCAGTTCGTGCGCATCGGCGACATCCGCCACCATCGCGCGCAGCATCAGATTGCCCGATCCCTGGGTCAGACCCTGCGCCACCGCGAGCGCGACCAGCAGCCACAACGTGTCGGGGAAGACCGCGAGCAGGCCGATATTGATCGCCGCCTGCGCCAGTTCGCCCGCGATTGCTGTTTCGCGCTTCCCCAGTCGTCGACCGATCGCGAGCCATAGCGGCCCGGCGACGACGCCGAAGACGAATTGCAGGAGATACAGGCCGCTCGCCCATTGCGGCAGGCCCATATAGCTGACGCAGAAGAATGCGATCAGCCCCGCCCGGATCGATTGCCCGGCGGTCACCGCGACGTCGGACGCGAGCACGCGCAGCAGCAGCCGGTCGCCAAAGACCAGCCCCACGCTGCGCCAGAAGCCGGTATGGCGTGCGTAATGCGTCGGTAGGGGCGGTTCGGCGATCGCGGTCAGGCCCAGCAACAATGCGGGAACCAGCGTCACCAGGATGAAGACACCCGTCGCGTGGAGCTTCAGCACGCCGTCGGCGGGCCGCCATTGTTCGATCAGCGTCGGGAGGATCAGGACCAGCAACAGGCCGATGGCGAACATCGTCTGCTTATAGGTCACGATGCGCGTGCGCTCGTGATACTGGCCCGACAATTCCCCTGCCCAGGCCGAGAAGGGAATCTCGATCATCGTCCAGCCAGCGTAAAAGACGAACAGCGCCGTACCGAGATACAATGGCGCGATGGCCGCGGGCGGGAAGAACAGCAGGGCGGAGCCGATCCCGAACAACAGGCCACCCGCTGCAATCCAGGGACGGCGGCGGCCGAAGCGGCTGCGCGTGCGATCGGACAGCGTGCCGACGATCGGGTCCGCCGCCACGTCCCAGAACCGCCCGAGGAAGAAGATGAAGCCGATCGTCGCCAGCGACAGGCCAAAATGGCTGGCATAGAGTTGCGGCACGAACAGAACGAGCGGCAGCCCCGCACCGGCCAAAGGGATCGATAACGAGCCAAAGCCGAGCAACCGGCCCGCCGATGCGCCACCGCTTCGCGCGCTCGTCCGTGTTTCGCACCTGGGCTCCACGGTATCAAAGGGAATGCTGGCCATCACCGTCTCCGTCAGAAACGGACCTTGAGCGTTGCGCCATAGGTGCCCGGATCGCCGAGAATGGCGGTGACGAGCCCGTAATTGACGACGTTCAAGGTCTGGAAATAGTCCTTGTCGAACAGGTTGCGTGCCCAGACCGACAGGTCGTAGCGACCGCCTTCGCCCAACCGGATCCCGGCACGCGCGTTGACCAGGCCATAGCCGGGGACCAGCCCGTAGCGGCTGTTGCTGGCGACGGTGTAATAGGAGGAGCGGTAGGACCAGTCGCCGTGAACATAGGCCTCGGTGTCGCCGCCCAGCGCTCGGGTGATGTCGCCGCCGACCGAGGCCGCCCATTTGGGCACGCCGGCCAGCCGCTGACCCGAAAAATCGCGGACCGGCGATCCGCCGGGACTGGCGGTGGTCGGGTTGAGCGCCTCCACGGGGGTCGGACCATTGGGATAGTCGCGATAGGTCGCATCGGTATAGGCGAGCGATCCGGTCAGGCTCAGCCAGTCGGCGGGCCGAACCGCCAGATCGCCCTCGAACCCGCGTGAGCGGACCTTGGGGATATTGGCGATATAGTTGATATAGGTGTTGGTGCCGATCAACTGCTGGACGATCGTCGTCTGATAATCCCGCACATTGGTCTGATAGGCGGCGAGGTTGAGCGTCACGCGCCGGTCGAGGAACTGCGACTTCAGGCCGATCTCGTAATTGTCGACCTTTTCGGGCCGGACGACCGGATCGACCCCGGCGGGCAGATTGGTGAGGTTCAGCCCCTGCGACTTCGCGCCGCGCGAATAGGTGGCATAGAGCAGGGTATCCTCGCTCGGCTTCCAGCCCAGCGTCGCCAGGCCGGAGAAACTGTCGTCGTCGGCATCGACCGAAAAGGCCTGGACCGGGGTGAGCGCATTGCGGATCGCCGTGACGCGCGCGATCTGCGCGGCCGTCAACCCGGTGGTCGGCTGGGCGAAGACCCGCTCATTGCGGTAGCGGCCCCATTTCTCCTCATGGGTGTAGCGCAGTCCGGCGGTCAGGCTGAGCGCCGGCGTGACGTGCCATGTCCCCTGGCCGAAGATCGCCCCGCTCTTCGTATGCGGATCGGATTGCCCGGCGGAGAGCAGGCCGTTGGTCGCAATGCCGGCGACCCTCTGATCGTCCGAGGGAAAGAGCGCGAGCGCGGCATCGGATCCGAATTCGGTGCGGCTATATCCGCGCACCACCTGTTGGAAATAATAGGCGCCGAGAAGCCAGTCCACGTTGCGCGTGCCGGTGGAAGCGATCCGCAATTCCTGACTGAATTGCCGCTGGAAATTGAGGATATGGCCCTGCGTGTTGATCGACAGCCCGATCATGTCGCCATCGTTGCGCGGGAACCAGTTCCACTGCCGGACGGCCGTGATCGAGGTGACCGCCGCGTTCCCCAGATCATAATCGACCTGGCCCGAAACGCCCCAGGTATCCATGTTCGCCTGAAAGGGCGAATTGGCATCGGTGGTCCTGGCGAACGGGTCGATGGGCAGCGGCGTGTAATTGGGGAAGCGTGCCAGCCGCTGGGTGAAGCTGTTGGCGATGGCGGCGCCATTGTCGTAGGTCGCGAAGGTGCTGACCGGCAGGTTGATGCAGCAGGACTGGTCCTGCTGTCCCCAGTCGCCGATGATGCGGATCGTGAGGGCAGGGTCCGGGGTCAGCAGCAACTGGCCGCGCACCGTCGCATTCTCATAGTCATGGACGCGGCGGCGCGTGGTCGCGTTGTAGAGAAAGCCGTCGCGGGTGGTGTAGGCCGCGCTCAGGCGGAATGCGGCAAGACCATCGATCAGCGGGCCGGTAACGGAACCCCGCACCTGCCGGTAGTCATAGTTGCCGATGTCCGCCTGGCCATCGGCGTGCCACTGGAACTGGGGCAGGCGGCTGGAGATGTTGATCGCGCCCGCGGTGGTGTTCTTGCCGAACAGCGTACCCTGTGGTCCGCGCAGCACCTCGACCCGGTCGAGATCGACGAGGTCGAACTGGCTCTGTCCGACGCGACCATAATAGACATTGTCGATATAGACGCCGACGCCATTCTCCAGCCCGTCATTGGTCAGCGCGACATTCGATCCGAGACCCCGGATATTGATGTTCGTGTTGCGGGGATTGAAACTGAAGACCTGGAGCGACGGTACGAGTTGCTGCACCTGATCGAGCCGGTAATCGCCGCGAATGCCCAGTTGCTCCGCGCTGACGACGCTGAGCGCGATCGGGACGTCCTGCGCCCGCTCCTCCCGCCGCCGGGCGGTGACGAGGATGTCATTGCCGGGATCGACGGCGGGATCGGTCGCACTGTCCGTCGGCCCATCGTCCCTGCGCGGCACGTCCGCCGCCGCGACCTTGGACGGCGCATCGTTGCTGGCGAGAATCTGGGCGGCGGCACCGGAGGGCAGCAGCGCCGTCGCGGCGAGTAGCAGGTATCGGCGTCGATGGACGAGCGCCATGCCTGCCGGAAATCCCCTTTTCATGGATCGGCTTTCTTATTGTTCTGGGCATTGATCACGGGCACGACCGGCCGTTCGCCGACGCGTGGATCGCGGCGCACGTCTTGCCGACCTGCCATTCGAAAATGTCTGGCGTTACCGGGGGGGCCGGCGATCAGCGGTCATTATGTCGCGTGGTCCGCCTCGATGGGCGGATCGTGGAAGCGGATCGCGGTCATCCCTATTCCCTCATCCCCATCTCCTCACCATGCGCCGAACCAGCGGCCATGACGATAATCCTACTTTGCAGATGGGAATTGTGGGGAAAGCATATGTTGCGCCATCCTTAGGCCAGCTATGCGGCTTGCAAGCCCGCCGGGTGGAGCAGAAAAATAGGCCTGAACAAGGGGATAGGAGCATTTTCGTCGGTCGAGCGATCCGCGCGTTCGGCGAGAACACGCATCCGCCAGCAGGGCCGCGGATCGGCGGTCCTGCGCGAATAGTGCTCTTGTCAGTGGTGTTCGACCGATCCGGCGGGGATCAGGACGGTGGATTCGGCTCCGGCACCGGTGCGGCCTTGGGCGGCTCCACCCTGATCTCGACCCGCCGGTTCTTGTCGCGGCCCTCGGGATCGTCCGAGCCGTCGAGCTTGCGATTGGGTGCGATAGGCCGTGCCTCGCCCAGCGCGATGACCGTGATCCGATCCGCCGCGACGCCCTTCTTGACCAGATAGTCCCGCGCCGCTTCCGCACGGCGGCGCGACGCGATCAGGTTGGACGCATCGGAGCCGGCGGAGTCGCTGTGCCCCCAGATGATGATCGGTCCGCCCAACGCCATGACGGGATCGGCGACCAGCGTGTCGAGCAGGGCGATGCCCGCCTGATCCGGCTGCGCCCCCTTGGCCGGGAAGGGAATGGTCCGTTCGATCGGTTCGGCGGGCGGTGCCGGGGTGGGGGACGGCTGGATATCCGGGCGGATGATCGACTTCTTGGCCTCCTCCCGCTCCTGCGCCGCCAGGTCATTCCCCGGCATCGCCATATTGCCATCGGCATCCGCACCGGCGCCCGCATTGGAGGGCGCTACCGCTGCATCGTTCGCGGCCGATTCGCCGCCGGGCTGGCAGGCGGTCACGCCAAGGCTGATCATGGCCGCCGCGATCGACCGTACGGCTCGGTTGTTCCACGTCGATATCGTCATGCGACATCCTCTCCGGTTTGAAAGGACTGATTAGCGTCAGGATCGCCATGACGCGAGGGTCCGTAGGACACGACGACATCGCCATTTTGCGGCAACGGCCGGGCGGCATGGGTGAAGAAGCGGATGCGGCCGTCCTTGCGCAGGACGAAGAGCATGTCGGCCTCGTCGGGCAGCGCCGAGCGGGCATGGTCGAAGTTGAACTGCTCGCTGATCCGGGTCTTGCGGAAGGCCCAGCCCGCCGCTTCGCGTTGCAGGATTTCCTCCACCCCGTGCCCGGCGGTGAACATGGCCCGGCCGCGCAGCGCCTCGGGCAGGCTGCGATGGTCTTCATCGTCGCCGGTGCCCCCGAGCTGATATACCGAGTCGCGGCCGATATCATGTGCGAACTCGTTGCAGACCAGGGCATTATACGCCTCGTTGTCGGTCGTCGCGACCAGCACCTGGAACTGGGTGAGGTCGAGCCGTTCGTCGGTCGTCTCGGCCAGGATTTCGCCATGATAGGTCTCGATCCCGGCCTGGCGCGGGCCGGACAGCCTTTGCCAGCTGGTATCGGCGATCATGACCGGCAGGCCCAGCGACTGGATCTGCCGCGCGAGCGAGATGCTCCACGGCGTGCTGCCGACGATCAGCAGCCCCTTCTGCGTCGCGCCCGTGACCTTCAGCCAGCGCGCGACGAAGCGGATGCTGAAGCCATGCGCGATGATGGTCGCGACCACCACGGCGAAGGAGAGGGTGACCAGGATATTGCCATTGCCATAGCCGAGCTGGTCGAGGCGCAGCGCGAACAGCCCCGACACCGCGACCGCGACGACGCCGCGCGGCGCGATCCAGGCGACCAGCAGCCGCTCGTTCCAGGGAATCTTGCTGAAGGCCAGCGCGATCAGCACGGTCGCCGGGCGGACCAGGAACAGCAGCGCCAACAGGAAGGCCGCGAAACGCCATTCGAACAGCCGCAGCACTTCGAAATCGAGCGAGGCGGACAGCAGGACGAACACGCCGGAGATCAGCAGGACCGTCACATTCTCCTTGAACGGATGGATGTCGCGCAGCGAATCCAGCCGCATATTGGCCACCGCGACCCCCATCACCGTCACCGCGAGCAGCCCGGTTTCCTGCTGGATCAGATTGGACAGGACGAAGGTGCCGATGACCGCGACGAGCAGCACCGGGGCCTTGAGATATTCCGGCACATGCCCGCGCGGAAAGGCCCAGGCGATCGCGCGCGCCATGCCATAGCCGATCAGCCCGGACACCACCGCCGCTCCCAGCAGCGCGGTGACGACGGACAATAGCGTGCCGCCCTCATCGACGCGGCGCAGATATTCATAGGTGATGACGGCGCAGAGCGCGCCGAACGGATCGTTGACGATCGCTTCCCATTTGAGGATCGCGCGGGGCCGCGCCGCGATATTGCTCTGGCGGAGCAGGGGGATGACGACGGTCGGGCCGGTCACCACCAGGATACCGGCGAACAGGATCGCGACCGGCCAGACCAGCCCGGCCACATAATAGCAGGCCAGGGCGCCCAGCACCCAGCCGAGCGGGATGCCGATCATCATCAACCGGGTCACCGCGCCTTCGGTCTTGCGCAACTCGCGGAAGTTGAGGCTCAGTCCTCCCTCGAACAGGATCAGCGCGACGGCCACCGAGATCATGGGTTCAAGCAGGTCGCCGAATGTGCGTTCCGGGATGATCAGGCCGGTGATCGGACCGGCGATGACGCCGGCGGCCAGCATCAGTGCGATGGCGGGCCATCCCGTTCGCCACGCGATCCACTGCGCGCCGATGCCAAGAACACCGATCAGCGCGAAGACGAGAGCTTGTTGTTCCATAGCGCCGTTTAACCCCTGGAGACTCCAAAGGTAACCGTCAGCCTGCTTCGGTCGAATAAAGTCGGGATGATCAGGGCCGCATGGGATCGGATCGACGGTGCCTTATTCGGGATTCCAGTCATATTGCATCTGGCGCGCGGTGAGCCGCGCAAGGTCCGGGCTGACCAGGCGAGATACCAGATGCAGGCTCATGCCGATTCCGGCGGATATGCCAGCGGACGTCATGATCGCGCCATGGTCGATATAGGGCGGGCCCTCCACGACGGTAACGCCGGGAAACTGCGTTCGCAGGTCATCCAGATCCTCCCAATGGGTGGTTGCGCTCAGGCCGTCGAGCATGCCGAGACGTGCAAGTAGGAATGCGCCGGTGCAGACGGACGCGGTCACGCGCGCACGCCCGGCGGTGCGCCGGATCCAGTCCAGTATGGTCGGATCCTCCAAGGCGGCCGTCACGACACCGCCCGGGACGATCAGGATATCGAGTGGGGGAGCATTGTCGAAATCATGGTCCGGCATCACGCGAAGGCCATGCCGCGCGACGATCGGCGCATTTTGCTGGCCGATGGTCATGACGTCGAATGGCGCGACGCCGGTTCCGGCTTTGGTCGGTGCGATACGCGCCGCCACCGAGAAAACCTCATAGGGCCCGGCAAAGTCGAGGACCTCGACATCGGGGAACAGGAGGATGCCCACCTTGGCGGGCAATGGCTGACGGGGCAGCGGTGAGGCGTTCGACATGCCCCAGTCAGGTAGCAGCCGAAAAGCCGGGCTCAAAGGAGAGCCGTTCTCGCCTGTGGATCTGTTGATCTCGATCAGCTATGGACGTGATGTCCAGCGAGTCTCGGAAGGAGGGTGACGATGAACGATCTGATCACGCCCATCCGCGGAGCAACCTTTGTGGACGGCCTTCGCCGCCACTGACGCGCCGGGTCCTTTACGGGATCACATCGACAATCGCTGACACGAGGACCGCGCGTTGAGGCGCGGGTAAGCTTTCCATGATCGACGACGAATGCAATGACGAAGCCCGGTTTCCGCGGGCGTCCGTTCTGCGCCAGGTGCTGGCGTTCACCTTTGGCCTGTGGCGTCGGACGCCGTGGCTGACCACGGGGTGCGCGGCGGCGATGCTGCTTGCCACGCTCACCGAAGTCTTCGTGCCGCTCTATGCCGGCCACATGATCGACGCGATCGCCGGTGGCGACGGAGCAAGGGCCTGGCGAGTGTTCGCGGTCATCACCGCCCTGGGCGGCGTGATGGTGGTGTTGCGCCATCTGGGTTGGTGGATGATCACGCCGTTGACACTGACCATGATGCGCGACGTGACGCAGGAGGCGTTTGCGCGCGTTCAGCGGCTGTCAACCGACTGGCATGCCAACGCCTTTTCCGGCTCGACCGTGCGGCGGATCACGCGCGGCATGTGGGCACTGGACACGCTCAACGACGTGCTTTTGATGTCCCTGCTGCCATCCGTGACGATGCTGGTGGGAACCGTGGCGCTGCTCGCGCTCCATTGGCCGCTATTGGGCGTGGTGATGGGGGCGGGGGCGCTGGCCTATATGATCCTGACGATCACCCTGGCGGCGCGTGTGCTGGCGCCGATCGCGCGGCTGTCGAACCAGTGGGATACGAAGATTGGCGGCGTGCTGGCCGACGCCATCGGCACCAACGCGGTGGTGAAGGCCTTTGGTGGCGAGGCGCGGGAGGAGGCGCTGCTGGCGAACGTCCTTGCGAAATGGCGTCGGCGGACCGCCCGCACCTGGCTGGCGTTCACCTGGGCCGGGTCGGGCCAGCTCGCGCTGCTGTGGTCGCTGCGGATTGCGGTGACTGGCGCGGCGCTGTGGCTTTGGTCACGTGGCGAGGCGGGGGCGGGCGACATGGCCTATGTCGTCACCAGCTATCTGGTCCTGAACGGCTATCTTCGTGACATCGGCCAATATGTCCACCAGCTTCAGCGCGCGGTGAACGAGATGGAGGAACTGGTTCAGCTTCATGGCGAGCCGCTGGGCGTTGCCGATCGCCCCGATGCGCATGCGATCGCGATCGAGGCGGGCGCGGTCCGGTTCGAGGATGTGACCTTCCGCTATGCCGGGCAGGATCGGCCGCTCTACGACCATCTGGACGTCACCATCGCCGCTGGCCAGCGCGTCGGGCTGGTCGGGCCATCGGGGTCGGGCAAGACCAGTTTCGTGAAGCTGATCCAGCGTCTCTATGATGTCGATGCCGGTCGGGTCACGATCGACGGGCAGGACGTGGCTCAGGCGACCCAGGCGTCGCTGCGTCAGCAGGTGGCGATCGTGCCGCAGGAGCCGGTGCTGTTCCACCGGACGCTCGCCGACAATATCGGCTATGGCCGACCTGGCGCGACGCTGGCGGAGATCGAGCAGGCGGCGCGCCTCGCCAACGCCCATGACTTTATCGCCGCATTGCCCAAGGGATATCGGACCCTGGTCGGCGAGCGGGGCGTGAAGCTGTCGGGTGGCGAGCGCCAGCGGGTGGCGATCGCGCGCGCTTTCCTGGCCGATGCGCCGATCCTGATCCTCGACGAGGCGACATCCAGCCTCGATTCCGAAAGCGAGGCGGCGATCCAGCAGGCAATGGAGCGGCTGATGGTCGGTCGCACATCCATCGTCATCGCCCATCGGCTCTCGACGGTGCGTTCGCTCGACCGGATCCTCGTCTTTGCCGGGGGCAGGATCGTCGAGGACGGGCCGCATGATGCGCTGCTCCTCGCCGATGATGGCCATTACCGTCGCCTGTTCGAGCGTCAGGCGGGGACACCAGCGCCCGAAATCGTCGCCTGACCGGGCATCAGCTTTCGCCGAAAAGAATATTGGCGAGGCGCCGGCCCGGATCACCTGCGTCCAGCTTCGGCGCGATTTCGGCGCAGGCCGCAAGGTGTCGATCCGCGGTGTCGAAGCCGATCTTCAGCATCAAGGGCGAGGCACGACGCCTGGACCTGGCGCAAAAATGGCGTCCGCGCGTCAATCTCATCGCCGGGCACCGGACCTGCTCGACGGTCGGCTGGGCGAGCTGCTCAATGTGATGCACAGCCAGGTCGACATGCGCGGCACCTCGGTCGCCAATACCGACTAGCGGCGCTGTCTCGACCTCGACCGGCCGAGGGAAAAGACCGTCGCCGACCCGGCCTGTGCCGCCCATCCGACCGATGAACGTCGCAGGTCCATCGCAGCCTCTATGGCGTTGCGCTTTCGATCAGGCAGGTAATGAGCTTTTCGCTGGCCGGGGTCACCGGCTCTTGATTCAGCGTTCGGAGGAAGATCGAGCCGAAGGACACGATCATGAATGCCTGGGCAAGGGTACGATGTTCGTCTTCCACCATATCGCTGTCCATCAGGCCGGCAAAGGCGCGGCTGATATTCTCATCCGCCTGGTCGCGAATACCCTGGAAGATGCTTCTGATTCGATCGTTACGCGCGCCTTCTGCTGCGATTTCGAGGAACATGCGGTCCCCGGATTCATCCTTGTGGCAGGGTGTCGTGGTCAGCCAGCCGATGATTCCGGCACGATCCTTGTTGGCCACGGCCGTATTCAGTGTGTTCTGATCCGCGATGCGTTCGCAGTCCGCCTCGACGATCGCGGCGATGATATCCTCTTTCGCCGGGAAATCGCGGTACAGTTGCTGAACGGCGACGCCAGATTCCTTCGCGATCGCGGCGATTCCCGTGGCGTGAAAACCATTTTCGACGAACAGTCGCCGCGCCACCTCCTTGACAGTGTGTCGGCGCAGTTCCGCCCGGGTGGGAAGGGAACACTTGGTATTCGACAAGATGGAACCTCTCTCCAGCAGGTTGACGCACTCGAACGGCAGGTCTAACGACGCAGTTAGTGAGTGATCGCTCTCACACAATTTAGCAAGCGGGAAATGATATGTCTTCGAATCGGCTGATGGGTCGTGTGCTGGCATCCTGCGCCTTGCTCGCACTGGCCGCTTGCGGCGGGGGTGACAAGCAACAGCAGGTAGCCCAGGGGCCGGCACCTGTCGGGTATGTGGTGGCGAACGAGCAGCCTGTCACCCTGACGACCGAATTGCCGGGCAGAACGACCGCTTTCGAAACCTCCGATGTCCGTCCCCAGGTGAACGGCCTCATCACCCAAAGGCTGTTTGTCGAGGGTGATGTGGTCCATCAGGGCCAGCCGCTGTACCGTATCGACCCGGCACCCTATCAGGCCCAGGTCGCGAGCGCCCGCGCCGCATTGACCCGTGCGCGGGCGAGCATCGCGTCGAGCGCCGCCCTGGCGCGCCGCTACGGCGAACTGGTCAAGATCAACGCCATCGCCAGGCAGGAATATGAAAACGCCCAGACCAGTGCGGCGCAGGCGCAGGCCGATGTCGCCGCGCAACAGGCCGCGCTGCGAACGGCGGAGATCGACCTCGCCCGCACCACGATCCGGGCGCCGATCACCGGGCGCATCGGTCGTTCGGTGTTCACCACCGGCGCGCTGGTGTCGGCGTCGCAGGCCGATGCCCTGGCCACCATCCAGCGGCTCGACCCCATCTATGTCGACATTCAGGAGCCGAGCGCCGAACTGCTGAAACTGCGGCGGCAGATCATGAGCGGCCAGTTGACCCGTGACGGCAATGCCCGGGTCAAGCTGAAGCTCGAGGATGGCAGCGATTATGGCCCGCAGGGCACGTTGCGGTTCGCCGATGTCACCGTCGACCCGACGACAGGTTCGCAGGTGATCCGTGCCCTGTTTCCCAACCCCCACGGGCTGTTGCTGCCCGGCATGTTCGTGCGCGCCTCGCTGGTCGAGGGAACGCAGTCGCATGCCTTCCTGGTGCCGCAACGCGCCGTCAGCCGCGATGAAAAGGGACAGGCGACCGTGATGGTGATCGGCGCGGGCAACAAGGTCGAGGTGCGGACGCTCCAGGCCACGCGGTCGATCGGCGACAGCTGGCTGGTGAACAGCGGCCTGAAGGCGGGGGACAAGATCATCGTCGAGGGCGGAATGCTGCTGCGGCCGGGCATGCCCGTCCAGGGCAAGCCATGGGACCCCAATGCCAAGCCCGCCGGCGCGTCGCCGCAAGCGGGCCAGGCACAGGCACAGGCGAAGTAAACGGCCATGTCACGCTATTTCATCGATCGCCCGATCTTCGCCTATGTGCTGGCGGTGATGGTCGTCATCGCCGGCCTCCTGTCGCTGCGCACGCTGCCCATCTCCCAGTTTCCGGCGATCGCGCCGCCAGCGGTCTCGATCACGGCCAATTATCCGGGTGCCGACGCCCAGACGCTGGAGAACACCACCACACAGATCATCGAGCAGCAGATGAAGGGGCTCGATCACCTTCGCTACTTCTCGTCCTCATCCTCCTCGGCGGGCAGCGTGACGATCACCCTGACCTTCGAGCAGGGGACCGATCCCGACATCGCGCAGGTGCAGGTCCAGAACAAGCTGCAGGCGGCGACCCCGCTTCTGCCGCAGGAGGTCCAGCGCCAGGGCATTATCGTTGCCAAGGCGACGCAGAATTTCCTGCTGTTCGTCAGTCTCTATTCGGAGAATGGCAAGCATAACGCGGACGATCTCTCCGACATCGTCGCCTCGCGGATCGCCGATCCGCTGTCGCGCGTGACCGGCGTCGGCGATACCCAGGTCCTTGGGTCGCAATATGCGATGCGCATCTGGGTCGATCCGATCAAGCTCAACAACTATGCGCTGACCATAGCGGACGTGACCAATGCGGTCACGGCGCAGAACGCGCAGGTTTCGGCGGGCCAGATCGGCGCTCAGCCCGCGCCCAAGGAGCAGATGCTCAACGCGACCGTCTCGGTCTCGTCGCGTCTGACCTCACCCGAGCAGTTTGCGCAGATCCGGCTGAAGAGCAACACCGACGGATCGATCGTTCGGCTGGGGGATGTCGCGCGCGTCGAGATCGGGGCGGAAAACTATGCCTTCTCGTCGCAGTGGAACGGCAAGCCCGCGTCCGGCATCGGCATCAAGCTGGCGCCCGGTGCCAACGCGCTCGATACCGTTGCCGCGGTCAAGGAGCGGGTGAACGAGCTTGCCAAGCAGTTCCCGCCCGACGTCAAGGTCATCTACCCCTATGACACGTCGCCCTTCGTCCGCCTGTCGATCGAACAGGTGATCGAGACGCTGGTCGAAGCGGTCGTGCTCGTCTTCCTCGTGATGTTCCTGTTCCTCCAGAATTTCCGCGCCACGCTGATCCCGACGATCGCGGTGCCGGTGGTTTTGATGGGCACGTTCGGGGTACTGGCGGCGTTCGGTTACTCGATCAATACGCTGACCCTGTTCGGCATGGTGCTGGCGATCGGTCTGCTGGTCGACGACGCGATCGTCGTCGTCGAAAATGTCGAGCGCCTCATCATCACTGAGCATATGTCGCCGAAGGATGCGGCGCGCAAATCGATGGACGAGATCACCGGCGCGCTGATCGGCATTGCCGCCGTGCTGTCCGCCGTCTTCCTGCCGATGGCCTTTTTCGGCGGGTCGACGGGCGTCATCTATCGCCAGTTCTCGATCACGATCGTTTCGGCCATGGTGCTGTCGGTCGCGGTCGCGTTGATCCTGACACCTGCGCTGTGCGCCGCAATCCTGAAACCGCACGACCCGAGCAAGGGGCAGGGCAATGGCCCGCTGGCGCGCTTCTTCCGCTGGTTCAACGATCGTTTCGACCGCGGACGCGACCGTTATGAAAAGGGCGCTCGCTCGACCGCTCGTCGCTGGGGCCGCTCGCTGATCGCCTATGCCCTGATCGTTGCGGGCATGACCGTCCTGTTCATGCGGTTGCCGACCGGCTTCCTGCCTGACGAGGACCAGGGCGTGATGATCGCGCTGGTCCAGGGACCGCCGGGTGCGAGCACGGCCCGGACCCAGAAGGGTCTCGACCTCATCCGCGATCAGTTCCTGAGCGATGCGGGCGGCGCCATTCGCGGCGTCTACACGATCAACGGGTTCAGCTTCGCCGGTCAGGGCCAGAATAGCGGTATCGCCTTCATTCCGATGAAGGAATGGAAGGACCGCCCCGGTGCGCAGAACAAGGCGCAGGCGATCATCGGGCGCGCGATGGGAGCCTTCTCGCACTACAATGACGGCCTGATCTTCGCGGTCATCCCGCCTGCGGTCCAGGAACTGGGCAATGCCACGGGCTTCGACATGCAGTTGGTCGACATCGCCGGCATCGGGCATGAAAAGCTGCTGGCGGCGCGCAACCAGTTGCTGGGCATGGCCTCGCAGAACAAGTCGCTGGTCGGCGTGCGTCCCAACGCACTCGACGATGCGCCGCAGCTCAAGGTCAATGTCGATCAGGACAAGGCGCGGGCACTGGGTCTGGACCTGTCGACCGTCAACAGCACGATCGCGACCGCATGGGGTGGTTCCTATGTGAACGACTTCATCGATCGCGGCCGCGTGAAGCGCGTCTATATCCAGGCCGATGCCGCCTATCGCATGGCGCCCGAGGATATCGGCGACCTCTATGTACGCGGCGCGACGGGCACCATGGCGCCGTTCACCGCCTTCTCCACCCTTGCGTGGAACCAGGGACCGATGCAGCTCACCCGCTATAACGGCCAGCCTTCGATGGAAATCCTGGGCCAGGCCGCGCCGGGCGTATCGTCCGGCGCCGCGATCAGGGCGATGGAGGAGATGCAGGCCAAGCTGCCGCCCGGCACCCGGCTGGACTGGACGGGCCTCAGCTATGAGGAACAGCTTTCCGGTGGCCAGGCGCCCGCGCTTTACGGCCTGTCGCTGCTGATCGTCTTCCTCTGCCTCGCGGCGCTGTATGAGAGCTGGTCGGTGCCGATCTCAGTCCTGCTGGTCGTGCCGCTGGGCGTCGTCGGTGCGCTGCTGGCCGCCATGCTGACGGGGCTGAACAACGACATCTATCTGCAGGTCGGCCTGATCACCACGATCGGCGTGTCGGCGAAGAATGCGATCCTGATCGTCGAGTTCGCCGAGGAGAAGATGCGGGAGGGGATGAATGCGTTCGACGCGGCGATCGAAGCCGCCAAGCTGCGCCTGCGTCCGATCCTCATGACCAGCCTGGCCTTCATCTTCGGCGTGTTCCCGCTGGCCATCGCCGATGGTGCGGGCGCCGGTGGTCAGAACGCCATCGGTCGCGCGGTGGTGGGCGGCATGCTGTCGGCGACGATCCTGGCCATCTTCTTCGTGCCGATGTTCTTCGTCGTGGTCATGCGGCTGTTCGATCGCAAAAAGGGCGAAACGCCGCAGGGGGATGTACCTCCGCATGACGGCGGACGGCCCGATGATGGCGAACAGGGTTCGCCGTCCATGCCGCAGGGAGTTTGAATTGTGAGCAATCCGAAATTCGCGTTCGCCCTCCTGGCGGCCACGACGCTGGCCGGGTGCAATCTCGCCCCGAAATATGTCCGCCCGGTGGGCGCCGTCCCGGCCACGCTGCCGCAGGAGGGCATCTATCCGGCGGCGGCGACCGATGCGCCCGATGTCACCAGGATCGGCTGGCGGGACTTCTTCACCGACGATCGCCTGCGCCGCACCATCGCACTGGGGCTGGAGAACAACCGCGATCTGCGCATCGCGGCGGCCAATGTGCTGCAGGCGCGGGCACAGTACCGCGTCCAGCGTGCGGATCTGGTTCCCTCGACGACCTTGTCCGGTTCGGGCACCTATACGAACAACATCCAGGGTGCCGCGGGCGCACTGGGCGGAGCGGCTGGTGGCGGAACCGGTGCCGGCACCGGAACGGGCACGGGTTCGGGAGCTGGCGCCGGTGGTACCGGACTGGGCGCCGGGGTGGGGACCTCCTCGTCCAATCTCGAATTCTATTCGGTCAATGCAGGGTTCTCGGCCTTCGAACTCGATCTGTTCGGTCGCGTCCGCAATCTCAATCGGGCCGCGCTGGAGCAGTATTTCGCGACAGAGGAAGCCCAGCGTTCGACGCGGATCAGCCTGATCGCCGAGATCGCCACCGCCTGGCTGACCTATGCGTCGGACCAGGACCAGTTGCGCATCTCGCAGGAGTCGCTGAAGTCATTCGAGCAGTCGCTGGAACTCACGCGGGCGCAGTTCCGTATCGGCGTCGCCTCCGAACTTGAGGCGCGCCAGGCCGAGACGACCTATCAGGGCGCGCGCAACGACATCGCCGTGCTGAAGACACGGGTGGCGCAGGACAAGAACGCCCTCGACCTGCTGGTCGGCGCGCCGGTGGCGACCGATCTGCTGCCGCAGGGGTTGGGCGACGGACGTGCGGCGCTGCAGGCGCTGCCGACGGGTCTGTCATCCGATATCCTGCTGCGCCGGCCGGATGTCTTGCAGGCCGAGCATCAGTTGATCGCGCAGAACGCGAATATCGGTGCGGCGCGGGCGGCGATGTTCCCGCGCATCTCGTTGACCGCGACGCTGGGCACGATCAGCACGGCGTTGAGCGGTCTCTTCGCCGGGGGCAGCTTCACCTATACGGGCGCGCCGTCCGTATCTTTGCCGCTGTTCGACGGCGGGCGGCTTCGCGGCAATCTGGATGCTGCTCGTGCGCAGCAACAGGCCGCCGTCTCGACCTATGAGAAAGCCGTTCAGACCGCGTTCCGCGAGGTGGCGGATGCCCTGGCGCAGCGTGGCACCATCGACGAGCAGATCGCGGCGCAGACGGCGCGCGTGGAAGCGGCGAACGTCGCGTTTAAGATTTCGGATGCGCGTTACCGGACGGGCGTCGAATCCTTCCTGACGACCCTCGATTCTCAACGCACCGCCTATTCGGCGCAGCAATTGCTCGTCACGACCCGATTGAACCGGGAGAGCAACATGGTGGAACTGTATCGTTCGCTTGGCGGCGGGCTGGCGAACTGATCCCCCCGCTCGACCCTGGGAAACCGTGAGCCCATGGACTGGCGGAACAGAGTTATCCCCGCGTCGACCGGCTTTCATAGCCGGCCGACGCGGGAACGCTGCGGACCCGCGGACATGTCACGCAGGGCTGCGTCATTCGCCTATTCCGGCAGGCGCAGGGCGTCGGGGATAGCCTGCCCGATCCAGGGCGACGCCTGTTCATAGGCGTGGCCGACCTGCAATACCGCAAGATCAGCATGGTTGGGGCCGATGATCTGCAGGCCGATCGGCAGGTTGCGGGGGCCGCCGAAACCCGCCGGCACCGCCAGCGTCGGCAACCCCGCCATGGTCGGCGGAAGCGTCACCTCCATCCAGCGGTGATAGCTGTCCATGCTGCGGCCCGCTATCTCCTTCGGCCAGCGCTGTTCGACCGGGAAGGGAAAGACCTGCGCCGTCGGCAGCACGACGAAATCATAGCGGTCGAACAGGGTGCGGAAAGCCTGATAGATGCGGCTGCGCCCCTGCGAGGCTTCCGCCACCTGGCGACCGGTCAGCGCCAGATAGCCTTCGACTTCGTAGATCGCCTCGGGCTTCATCAGCGCGCGTTTTGCCGGATCCTGGTAGAAGTCGATCAAATCCGATCCCACCGACCAGAAGCGCAGCGTGAGGGCGGTCTGCCACATCTCCGCCGCTGACAGCGGCAATCGGGCCTCTTCCACCGTCATGCCGATCGCGCGAAAGGCGGAAAGGGCCTTTGTGCACGTCTCGATGATCCCCGGCTCGGTTGCGAGTGCGCCTTGCAGGTCGCCGAGCCAGCCGATCCTTCCACCCCGCCAGTCGCGCTCTAGCGATCCGACGAAGGAGGCCGGGTCGTCCGGGAGGGAGAAGGGCGCACGCGGGTCGGGGCCCGCCTGCACCGAGAGGAGCAGCGCCAGATCGCGGACATGCCGCGCCATCGGGCCGGAGGTCGCGAAGGTCTGGCCGAAGACGTCGCTCGACGGCGCGGAGGGTACGCGTCCGAACGAGGGACGAAAGCCGAAGACATTGTTCCAGCCGGCGGGGTTACGTAGCGATCCGCCAAAGTCGCTGCCATCGGCGAGCGGCACCATATGGAGGGCCAACGCCACCGCCCCGCCGCCGGTGCTGCCCCCCGCGGCGTATCCGGGGTTCCAGGCGTTGCGGGTCGTGCCGAACACCGGGTTGAAGCTGTGCGACCCCAGCGCGAATTCGGGCACGTTGGATTTGCCGACGAAGATCGCCCCGGCGTCGCGCATCCGCGCCACCACCAGCGAGTCCGCCGTGGGAATGGCATCCCGCAGGATCGGCGAACCCTGGGTGGTACGAATGCCACGGGTCGGTGCGGTGTCCTTCACGGCATGGGGAAAGCCATGCAGCGGCCCACGGAACCGTCCCGCCGCGGCGTCGGCGTCGCATGCCGCAGCCGTTTCCATCAGCTGCTCCGGCCGAACCTGCGAGACGATCGCGGTGAAACGCGGGTTCAGCCGATCGAACCGTGCCAGATGCGCGGTCATGACCTCGCGGCTCGAAACCTGCTTGCGCCGGATGGCGACGGCCAGATCGGTCGCGCCGAGATCGAGCACGTCGCCGGCCGCAGCCGGACGAGCCATGGCTTTCGCCGCCGCGATCGCCGCGGGACCGGCGAGCACGGTGCGCCGGGTCAACCGGCCCCGCGTGTGTTCAGGCTTGTCACGCATGGGCAGGACCCTCCTTGTAACCCCCGGACCATCGGTCTCCGTCGCGCCGCCGGACCACCATGTTCAATATTCGAAGGTGATCGACGACTTGAAGGTTCGCGGCGCGCCCGTGGTCAGATAGCCGAGCACCGCCGAGGACCAGTAATCCTTGTTGGTGACATTCTCCGCGCTGAGCCGGAACGTCACCGGATGGCGGTCCGCGACGAAGACATAGCGCAGGCCGAGATCGAGGCGCGTCCAGGCCGGAATGGACAATGTATTGATGTTGTTGACATATTGGCGGCCCGTATAGACCACCCGGCCGGTCAGGGTCGCGCTTGAAAGGAAGGGCGGCACCACTTCGGCGCCGAAATTGACCTGCCATTCGGGCACGCCGATCCCGCGCTTGCCACGCAGGTCATAGGGGAGGCGGTTGATATAGGTGACCTGTCGGATCACTTCCGCCTGGGTATAGGTGGCGCCGCCGATGAAGCGCAGCCAGTCGGTCGGTTCGCCGTTCAGGCTCAGTTCGACGCCGCGATTGCGCTGTTCGCCATCGACCAGCAGTGAGACCTGACCGACCGCCGGACCATCGACATAGGAGGAGATGGGCTGCTTCGTCTGATAGATGGCTGCCGTACCCGTCAGTCCGTGCAGCGCGAACTTGATGCCGCCTTCATACTGCACCGAGCGATAGGGTTCGAAGATCTGGCCCGAATTGGCGACCGTCAGGCCACCAAAGGTCGCGGGTGCGACCGCGCCCTGGGCCAGCGCTTCGATGCGGTTTGCGTAGAGCGACAGCGTATCAGTCGGCTTCGCGACGATACCGATGACCGGCGTCACCGCATCCCGGATGACCTGGGTGACACGGTAGGTCGGGCTATAGGCGAAGGTTCGCGAATCCATCCTCTGGTAGCGCCCGCCGACGGTCAGCAGCAGCCGATCGTCGACGAAGCCGAGCGTGTCCGACGCGAATACGCTGCCATAGTCGAAGGCTTGAAGACGGCGCAGATTGCCAAGGTTGGTCAATAGGGTCGCGTCCGCCGGCTTGGCGACCTGGGGCGCATTGTACAGGTTGCTGCAGAACACCGAGGACGTCAGCGATGCCGCCGGAATGCCCGTGCAATTCGCGCCGGTCCGGGTCGAGGCCGGATAGATGCCGCCGGTCGAGATGTTGCGATTTTCCTGGAAGGTCACCGACGCACCGGCATTGACCTGGTGCGAGATGCCGCCGGTCCAGAACTTGGCGCGCAGGCCGAGCTGCCCGGCCTCGTTATTGTCGGCGCGGGGCACATAGAGCCTGGCCTGGGTGCCGTTGCCATTGGCGGCAGCGATGGTGAGCGTCGAATAGTCGCCATATTCGCTGCCGTCGCGCATCCCGAACGCGGCATAGAGCATCACGTCCTTGGCGATATCGAGTTCGAAGCGCAGCGTGCCATAGACGTCGCGCAGCTTGGTATAGGTCCAGGCCTGACCATAGTTGGAACTGGCCCTGGGCGGATTCGGCACGGCCGTCAGCGTCGAGCCCAGACGCACCACCGGACGCGGCTGGAACACGCGCTGGTTTTCATAGCCCAGGTCGAGGAATACCCGCGCGGGGCCGCTGCGATAGTCGATGCCGAGGCCGCCGACGATTACGCGCTTGTCCTCATTGTCGATCGCATTCTCGCCCTGGCGATAGACGCCATTGGCGCGGATGCCGAACTCGTCATGGACGCCGAAGCGCCGGCCCGCATCGAAATTGCCGCCGAAGATGCTCTTGCCGCTGAAGCTGCCGGTGATGCGATACAGTTCCTTGCCGGCGCGCTTCGGCGTCAGGTTGATGCCGCCGCCGACGCCCGATCCGCCCGGAGGCGCACCGAACAGGAAGGCGCTGGCCCCGTTGAGCACCTGGACGCCCTCATAAAGCTCGGGCGAGATCAACTGGCGCGGCGTGATGCCATACATGCCGTCGATCGCGATGTCGTCGCCATAGAGCGGAAAGCCACGGACCATGAACAATTCGGCCTGGTTGCCGTTGCCGGAGGTAACGCGCACCGCCGGATCGTTCTTCATCACGTCGCCGATCGTCTCCGATTGCTGATCGAGGATGAGTTTGGCCGTGTAGGTCGTGACGTTGAACGGGGTCGACATCGCATCCTGATTGCCGAGCGCGCCCAGATTGCCGTCGCTCACCACCTGCTTCTGCGCCTGTTGCCCCGTGACGATGATCTCATTGTCTTGCGCGCTCGTCTCTTCCTGCTGCGCGACGGCGGGCGTGGCCAGCATGGTGGCGAGTGCGGTAAGTCCAACGGCACGAAGCCGGGATCGGCGAGCGGTCATGCGAAATCCCCCAGAAACCGGAAACAAGGCCAGTCCACTCCCGATTTTGCTTTTCATTATCCGGTCAGCATTGGCCCATTGCCTGGTCGGCAAAACATCCAGTTTCTGCGGAGGTGAGGGGACCAAGCCTCGTTTCAGGCCACGAAGCGCGGAATCCCGCCCACAATCGTCCGCAGGACCTTGGCATCGGTGATCCGTTCCGGGTCGATCGCGAAGAGATCGGTATCAAAGACCGTGAAATCCGCGAGATAGCCCGGCGCCAGCACGCCGACGCGCTGTTCCGAAAAGGCGGCATAAGCGCCACCACGCGTATAGCCGGACAGGGCCTGGGCCAGGCTGACCCGTTGTTCGGGATACCAGCCGCCGGGATTCCTGCCGTCGAGCGTCTCGCGGAGCACCGCCGCCTTCAGGCCGCTCAGCGGATCGATCGGCGCGACCGGCCAGTCCGATCCCATGCAGACATGCGCGCCCGACGCGATCAGCGAATGAAAGGCGAAGCTTGTCTTCAACCGATCCGGGCCGATGCGTCGCACGGCCCAACGACCATCGTCGACGGCGTGATAGGGCTGGACCGAGGCGATCACGCCCTGGCGGGCGAAGCGCGGGATCGCCGCCGGGGCGAGATGCTGGGCATGTTCGATGCGGAAGCGGCGATCGCGCTTGCCATTGGCGGCGGCGACGGCCGCCATGATATCCAGCACCGTGTCATTGGCCCGGTCGCCAATCGCGTGCACCGCGATCTGGAGCCCGGCCCTGTCCGCCGCCATCATCCAGCGCCGGAGGTCGGCGGGATCGGTGACGGTCATGCCGTGCGTGGACGGATCATCCAGATAGGGTTCGTAGAACAGGGCGGTCCGCGACCCCAGCGAGCCGTCGAAGACGACCTTGCAGCCCGCCAGACGCATCCAGTCGTCACCGCTGCCCTGGTCGGCGATCCGTGCCGCCTGCCGTTCCCAGTCCGCGAGCGGGACATAGCTGGCAAAGCGGATGCCGGGCGGCCCGGCAGCGTTCAGGCGTTGAAAGGCGGCCTGGGCAACCCAGTCGATCTCGGTGCTGTGGACACTGGTCACGCCCTTGCTCAGGGCCAGTGCGATACCCTGTCGCGCCGCCGCGTCGATCTGCGCGTCGCTGGGGGCGCCGATCGCGCGCAGCACCAGTTGCTTGGCGGCGTCCTTGACGATGCCGGTCGGCTCGCCCTTCGCGTCACGCTCGATCACGCCGCCGGGGATGTCGGGGGTGTTGCGATCGATGCCGGCCAGCCTCAGCGCGACCGAATTGAGCAGCATCATGTGGAGGTCATATCGTATGACTGCGACCGGCGTATCGGGCGTGACCGGATCGATCCAGCTCCGATCAGGCATCCTGCCGCCCCAGCGGTCCTGATCCCAATTGCCACCCTGCAACCATTGTCCGGGCGGCAGGTTGCGGGCCGCTTCGCCGATCCGCCGGATGAACGCCTCGGGGGTGTCCGCCGTGCGCAGCGATGGCTGGGACAGCATGATCGAGGCTTTGACGAAATGGACATGCGCGTCGATCAGGCCGGGCGTTACGAACGCCCCCTTCAGATCGACGATTTGCGTCGATCGGACCGTACCGCTCCTCACCGCGGCCTGGCCGATCGCGCCGATCCTGTCGCCCTTGATCCCGATGGCGTCGGAGAACAGGTGCGGCCCGGCCCCCGTCCAGATCCGGCCGTTGACATAGGCGACGTCAAGCGCGCCGGGCATGTCCCGCCCGCGGCCGAATGTCGGGGCCAGCCCCGGGGCCAGTATCGCCGCCGCGCTTCCGCCGGCCGCTGTCAGAAAACGTCGCCTGTCCATTACCAGTCCTTCCTCACCCTATGGACATCAGGGTGTCGGTTGCGGGGACGAAACATCCAGTTCGCCGATACCCGACCGGGCCAAGCCTAACCCGCCGCGCGCGCCAGCGCCGAGAGACCGGCGCGCGCCTCCTGCTCGGTCAGGCTGGCAAAGCCGATCCGCAGGCCTTGCACGGCGTCGTCGCGCGTCATGAACGAACGCGAGGAGGCGAAGCGCAGCCCCATTGCCTGCGCACGGGCTTCGATCGCATCGAGATCGCCGCGAAAACGCAGCCAGAAGGCGAGGCCGCCGTCCGGCACGCGATACTCGACCAACCCGCCCAGCGAGCGTTCGACCTCTGCGGCAAAGCTGTGTCTGCGCTGGGCATAGACCTGGCGCACCTTGCGGGCATGGCGGCGCAACTCGCCGCTTTCGATCAGCTCGGCCGCCGCATCCTCGGTCAGCGTATTGCCCATGCCGTCGGTCAGCGAAACGGAATGCGCGATCGCCTCGATCACCGACACCGGCGCGGCGACATAGCCGATGCGCAAGGCGGGCAGCATCAGCTTCGACAGCGATCCTACATAGATGACATGGCTCGGCGCATAGCCGGCCATCGGCAGCAGCGGTTGCGATTCGAAGTGGAATTCATGATCGTAATCGTCCTCGACGATCGCGAAGCCGAACTGCCGGGCGAGTTCGAGCAGACGCAGGCGGCGTTCGGGACGCAGCGATACGGTCGTCGGAAACTGGTGATGCGGGGTGACGAACACGGCGCGAACGCGGTGCGTTCGACACGCCGCCTCGACATCGTCGATCACGATACCTTCGTCGTCGAGCCCGACCGGCACCACCTTTGCCCCCAGCGCGCGAAATGCGGCGACGGCTGGCTCGTAGGTCAACGCCTCGACGATCACGGCATCGCCGGGCCGCACCAGCACTTGCGCCGAGACGAAGATGCCGTTCTGGCTGCCGCGCGTGATGCAGATATTGTCGGCGGTCACGCTCAGCCCGCGCTGGCTTTTTAGCATCGCGGAGACATTCTCGCGCAGCGCTGGGGATCCGCGCGGGTCGCGATACTGGAAGCCGTTGGTCCGCGTCGCCTTCGCGACCGCCGAGCGATAGGCGCGGGCCAGCAACTCGGCGGGGAACAGCCGCCCGTCCGGGGCCCCTTCGTCGAGCTTGAGGCCCGGCCCGGCCGGAAGTGCCAGCGGTCGCGGCGGTGGCGGGGCGAACCGATAATCCGCGCCGGCCGGAACCAGGTGCGGCGCGGTGGTCTCCGGCTTGCGACCCGATGGTTCGGGCAGCGATTCCGAAACCATCGTGCCCCGCGTCCCGGCGGAGGAAAGCCAGCCCTGGGCGATCAGGTCTTCATAAGCGAGGACGACCGTCTTGCGATTGACACCCAGGGTCGTCGCGAGTTCGCGGCTGCTCGGCAGATAGGTGCCCGAGGTCAGTCGTCCGCTGTCGATATCGCGGATCAGCGCCTGGATAATCTGCATATAGATCGGCGTTTCACGCGCAGGATCGATCCGCTCGCTCAAGCCGACTTGCCAGGGGCGCAGCATTGGTCCCTCAACCATCGTTGTTTCCAGGGAGCGTAGGATCCAGATTCGATTTTGTGAAGCTTGGCCCGGCGTCAATTTATGTCTTGGTGCTTGTCGCTCGACGGTCGCCACGCGATTTCGAGAGCATGACGCAGCAGGGCATGGTTTTGGCAAAGTGGGCACAGCCTCTGTCGCCTTTTGAGCACTATGACGATGCCGATCTGCGCATGCTGGTCGACGAACATCCGCTTGCCTGGGTGACGGCACGGGGCGGGGAGGGGCTGGAGGCCAGCCTGTTGCCGCTGATCGGCGTCTATGACGGCACGGGGCGGCTGGTCGAACTGATCGGCCATCTGGCGCGCAGCAATCCGCTGCACGCCGCGCTGGCGCGCGATCCTGCGGCGACGATCCTGTTCCGCGGCCCCGAAGGCTATGTATCGCCCGAACAGGCTGGGCGGCGCGATTGGGCGCCGACCTGGAACTATGCCCAGGCGCGGATCAACGCCGAAATCACCTTCGACGCCGCGTTGACCGAAGAGTCGCTGGCGGTGTTGACCAGCGCGATGGAACGCGTGCGCCCGGACCCGTGGTCGAGCGGGGAATTGGGGGAGCGCTATGCAAGGATGCTCGGCGCGATCATCGGCTTTCGCGCCCGCCCCATCGCCGTCGCCGCGAAGTTCAAGCTGGGCCAGGACGAGCGGGCCGATACGCTGCGTGCGATCCTCGCCACCATGGCCGATCCGGCGCTCAAGCGCTGGATGATGCATTTCAACCGATCGCGCTTCTGAGCCCGTGTTCAGCGTAGATAGGTGTCGAACCAGGCCAGCATGCGGGTCAGGCTGTCGACCTGGTGCGCATATTGGGTGAAGATATGCGGTTCGCGCGGATACAGGATGAGCTGGGTGGGCTTGTTCTGGAAACGAAGCGCGTTGAAGAAGGCGAGCGACTGGGTCGGGGGCACGCGATCGTCGCTGGCGCCATGGACCAGCAGGATCGGCGTCGTCACGCGCTCGACGCTGGTCAGCGGAGAATGGGCCGTGAAGACGTCCGGCGCGCGCAGCACTGGCGGGAAATAGGCGCCCAGATAGGTGGGCGCGATGTCGGTGGTCAGCGCCATCGTCTTCAGGTCGCTGATCCCCGCGCCGGAATAGGCCGCCTTGAACCGGTCGGTATGTCCGACCGTCCACATCGTCATGAAGCCGCCATAGCTCCACCCGCCGATGCCCAGCCGGTTCGGATCGGCCACGTCGCGGGCGATCACCGCATCGATGCCGTCCTGAACGTCGTGATAGTCCGTGCCGCCCCAGTCGCCATGATTGGCCTCCGCCAGATCGACGCCACCGCCGCTCGATCCGCGCGGGTTGGGCAGCAGAACCGCATAGCCGTGCGAGGCGAGCAACTGCGCCGGCGCGTACCAGGTCGCGTTCCAGCCGTTCGACCAGGCCTCGAGCGGGCCGCCGTGGAGATAGGTGATCATCGGTACGCGCCTGCCGGGGCTGTATCCGGCGGGATAGACCAATATGCCGTGAAGCACGCGGCCGTCCTTGCTGCTCTTCCAATGGATGTCCTCGGTGCGTCCCAGATTCCAGTCGGCGACTTGCGGATTATGATCGGCGACGCGCTCCAGCTTGCCACCCCGCAAGGTCCAGACGGCGGCGGGACGATCCGGCGTGCTGCCCGCGATGGCCAGGACACGCAGATCGGTCGAGGCGGTGAAGCGATCACCGCCCGCCGGTACGCGCCCCATCGGGGTCGCGCGGCCGGTCGCCGGATTGATACGGTAGACGACATGGCGCGTGCCTTCTTCAGCCCCACCAAGCAGCGTCCTGCCGTCGACGCTCCACCTGAAGGCGCTGAAAGAGGCGGGGGTCGGACCGACGATGTCGACCCTTTGGCCGGTCCGCAGATCGAGTATCCGGGGATGGCCGCCCAATATGCCCTTGTCCGTCCGTTCGGCCAGCACGATGCGGCGGCCGTCCTGTGACGGCTCGCTCAGGAAATGGCCGTGCTCGGTCAACGTCCTGACGACGCGCCCCGTCGCACCGTCGAGCAGCGCCGTGCGCGTGACATAATAGACATCATTGAGGTTCGACGATGGTGCAAGCCGCGCGACAAACAATCCGCTGCCAGGGACGGCGGCCGCATCGCCGACATTGTCCTCGCCACGGGTGACCAGCCGGGCCTGTCCGTCCGCCAGCGTATAGACGAACAGCCGGTCGAAAAGGCGGTGGTCGAACGCGACGATCTCGTCATTCTTCGCCGCCTCCCGTGCGCGTTGGTGCGCATCGCCGGTGTCGCGATGGACGAAGCTCATGCCGCTGCCATCGGGCAGCCAGCGGAAGCTTTTGATCCCGCCCGGAATGTCGGTCAGGGGCCGGGCCTCGCCGGTGAAGTCGAAAAGATAGAGTTGCGGCTTGTTCGCGTCCGCTCCCGGAGCCTTGGCCGCGACCTGCGGGGCGCCGTCAACACCGGTCAGCATGAAGTGGAATTGTGGCCAACTGGTCTTTCGCGTCGAAAGAAATGCCAGCGATCGCGAGTCCGGCGACCAGCGCGGCGAGGTATCGGAGCCGCCGCTGACGATCAGGGGCCGCGCCGGTGCCGAACCATCGGCCGGCACGATCCAGATGTGCGACACGCGCTCATCGCCCTGACGTTCGGTGACGGTATAGGCGATCCGCTTGCCGTCCGGCGACATCTGCGCATCCGCGACCTGCCGGATGCCGAGCATGTCCTGCGGCGTGATCGCATGGATTTGCTGCCCCAGGGCCGGTGTCGCGACGATAACGCAAGCCCATAGGGCCAGTAGGTGACGCACGCGGATCCTTTCGAGCAGCGACGAACATCTCGGGCGGCACCGGCCGCCGCCCGATATCGGACCTGTTGATCGTCCGACGCCCTGTTCCTGACAAGCGCCAATTCCGACAGGTGAAAGGGTCCAGCCCTTCCCATTTTGGACCGTTGGTCTGCAATCACGTCCCCCCGGGAAGGTCACGGGATCGGTCGTGTCACCCTCATGCCGACAAGATCTCCCCGACACATGCCATCGAGGATGCCATTTCGACGGCCTGGGACAAAGACATTCGATCATTGTCGATCCGAACCGGGCGGTTGAACTGGTGCGGGCGCCAGGTGCTGGCAGTCGAGGCTTTGCACTTCTCGGCCTCGTCAAAGTTTTCGTGGGCCATGAAATGTTCGATCCGGTCCATTACGGCTTGGCTCTTCGCGAATTTCCTGGTTAATCTCGACATGGGGACAGGGTAGGGGAAGGTCCGTTTCAGGTGAAGGGATGATCAGGACAGAGCCGAGAAACCTCTTCGACCATATCATCGCATGGTCGTTCGACCGTCCGTTATCGAACTTTATACGATATTTCCTGGCCGCGCTTGTCATTGTGGCGGTCGCCTTGGCGCGTATCCTGTTCGTGCCGGACGAACTTCCCTGGTTGCTGTTCATCCCGGCGACGATTGCCATCGGCCTGGTCTTGGGGCAGGGGCCGGGCCTGCTGGCGAGTGCTCTTTCCACGGTCGCAGGCGCGCTTTCGATCGGAAGCCCATCCAACGAATATTGGCTGTCCGAAAGCCAATGGGTGGCGGCGCTGCTCTTCGTCGCCATCCTGATCGCCATGGTCATGCTCGTGGCCGCGTTGCGGGAATCGATGCGCCGGTCGCGGGCGTTGAACGCCGAACTGGTCGAGCGGGAGCGGTCGGCGGCGGAAGGCGAGGCGTTCCTGGCCAGCGTGCTGGCCGCGTCGACCGATTGTATCAAGGTCCTGGACCTGGACGGCCATCTGACCTTCATGAGCGAGGGCGGCATGAGGGTGATGGACATCAGCGACTTCAACGATGTCCGTGGCTGTCCATGGCCGAGTTTTCTGAAGGAAGGCGGCCCGGCCCAGGCTCGCGAGGCGTTGCAGGCCGCGGTCGAGGGGCGTTCGTTTCATTTCGAGGCGGCGGCCGACACCTATGTCGGTACCCCCAAATGGTGGTCGATCTCCGTCTCGCCCATTCCCGGACCGGACGGTCGGCCAGCGCGGATCCTGTCGGTATCCCGCGATCATACCGCGCTGTATCACGCCCGCGAGCAGCAGCGGCTGTTGAATGGCGAACTGAGCCATCGATTGAAGAACGTCCTGACGCTGGTGCAGTCCATCGCCAATCAGACCCTGCGCGGAGCGTGCAGCATCGAACAGGCCTCGGCCGCCTTCTCGTCGCGACTGGCCTCGCTCGGGCGGGCGACCGATGTGCTGACCACCACCGCCTGGCAATTGGCCGAACTCCATGACGTCGTCGATGCGGGTCTGTCCGCCGTATCCGGCCTGAAAGAAAGGATCTCGATCGACGGACCGCGTATCCGATTGAACTCACAGGTCGCTCTGGCATTGACCCTGGCCCTGCACGAACTGGCGACGAACGCGACCAAATATGGTGCGCTGAGCAACGATATGGGATCGGTCACGCTGCGATGGTGGCTGACGGATACGCAAGGGTGCGCCTGCTTTCGCCTGCTGTGGCAGGAACGGGACGGGCCATCCGTCGTCCGGCCGACACAGCGCGGTTTCGGGTCACGCATGATCGAACGCTCGCTGGGATCCTATTTTCGCGGAAAGGCCTCGCTCGATTTTCCGCCCGAAGGGGTCGTGTTCCGTATCGATGCGCCGCTCGGCGACACCGGTGAACTGATCGACGACTGACATGGGACAGGCGATTCCTCCGCGCACCATCCTCGTCGTCGAAGATGAGCCGTTCGTCCGCCATGACCTGGTGGATTTCTTCGAAGATCGCGGGTTTCGGGTCTTCGAGGCGCAAGACGCCGATGAGGCGACCGAAGTCCTTGCCGCGAACCTCTCGATCCGCATCCTGCTGACCGACGTGAAAATGCCCGGGTCGATGGACGGTGTGAAACTCGCGCACCTCGTCCGCGAACGCTATCCACCGACGATCATCATCATCGTGTCGGGGGTGAGCAATCCGTCGACGCTCGACCTGCCCGAGCGGGCGGTTTCCCTGGGGAAACCGTTCGATCCCCGGCATGTGCTGCGTGAGATCGATCGCCTGTCCCACTGAGGAGCCCGCACGCCTGAGGATGGAGCGCCCTCGATCGGGGCCTAGGCCGGCATCCTGCACAGGGCCATGAGCTTCTGCCGTAACCAGCGGTGAGCCGGATCGGCGTCGAGCCGCGGGTGCCACATGACGCAGATCGCCAGTTCGGGTGTGGGGACGGGCAGGTCGAAGCTCTGGAGTCCCTCGGTCGCGACCCCGCCGCGATGACAGCATGAGCGTGGCACGAGGGCGATCAGGTCGGACTGGCGGGCAATGGCGAGCGCGTCCAGGAAGCCCGGCACGATGGCGATGACCCTGCGCCGCAGGCCCAGCGCGTGCAACCCCTCATCGACGGGGCCAGTCCATGCGCCGCGTCGTGACGCCGCCACATGTGCGCAGGCGGCATAGCGCTCCGCCGTCACCGGCCCGGCGAACAGCGGATGATCCCGACGTGCGACCCCGACGAAGCGGTCGCGGAACAGGAGCTGCGTCCGCATTTCCGGTGCGGACGCCCCGGCGGTCCCAATCTCCAGATCGATCATTCCATCCCGCAACGGGGTCGCGGCCTTGTCGGGCTTGGGGGCGAAGCGGAGCCGGACATGGGGCGCGGCCTGCTGGATCGCCGTGATGATGGCGGGGGCGAAGAGCGCCACGAACCCCTCATTCGCGCGGATCGTGAATGTCCGCTCCAGCGACAAGGGGTCGATCGCCTGTGAAGCGGGGCCGAGCACGGCACGCGCCTCCTGCGCGACCGCATGTACGCGCTCGGCCAGCGTCTCGGCATAAGGCGTCGGCACGAGCGAGCGCCCGGCCTGCACCAGCAGGGGATCGCCGGTTGCGGTGCGGAGCCGTGTCAGCGTCCGGCTCATCGCGGATACGCTGAGCCCCATCCGCCTGGCGGCTCCGGTGACGCTGCGCTCCGCGAGCAGCGCGTCGAGTGCGGTGAGAAGGTTCAGATCGATGGGCGCCATGGACGGGCAGACTAACGGCCATCACGCGGCAACCATAGCGTTGTGTGCAATCATCATGTGCACGCGCCGCGTCTGGCGCAATTCACGCCCTCGCTCACATTGGGAGAACACCGAAGAGGAGAAATGCCATGGAAGACAGCCCGGATCGGCAAAACCCCACCATCCTGCTCGTCGGGGCCTCGCGCGGCCTTGGACTGGCGATGGCGGACGCGTTCGTTCAGCGGGGCTGGCACGTCGTCGGAACGGTGCGTCCCGGCGCTCGGACCGGCCTGCACGATCTCGCGGATGCCTGCCCCGGCAGCGTCACGATCGAAACCCTCGATATCACCGAACCTGCGCAGATCACCGCGTTGCGCGATACGCTCTCCGGTCGTGCCTTCGACATGCTGTTCGTCAATGCGGGCACCGCCAACCCCGATCAGGCCGAGACGATCGCGCAGACCCCGACCGAGGCGTTCGTGCGGGTCATGCTGACCAATGCGCTGGGCGTCATGCGGACGGTCGAGGGATTGCAGGACCTGGTGCGCCCGGCTGGCCTGATCGGGGTCATGTCGTCCGGTCAGGGCAGCATCGCCGATAACGAGAAGGGAGGGCATGAGGTCTATCGGGGCAGCAAGGCCGCGCTCAACCAGTATATGAGGAGCTATGCCGCCCGCCGTGCCGGGGACGGCCGCCCCTTGGTCCTGATGGCACCGGGCTGGATTCGTACTGACCTTGGGGGCCCGGAGGCGCGCTACAGCGTCGAGGAAACGATCCCCGAGCTGGTCGATACGCTGATCGCGCAGCAGGGGGTTCCCGGCCTGCGCTTCATCGATCGGCACGGCGGGACCGTCCCATGGTGATCCGCACCCGGTCGATGGCATCGCGATCGGCGAGACGATGTGCTCGCCCATCGCGTTCGACCTGGCGTCAGGAGGCTGGCGGTCCGCCCAATGCCTTCACCAGCGCGATGCTGGCGCGTATCCGGTCGGTTTCCAGGCCGATCAGCGTCCGTTGCGCGTCGAGCGCGCTGGTCTGCGCGGTGACGACCTGGAGATAGTCCGATGCGCCGTCGCGATAGCGGGTCAGCGCCAGGTCGCTGGTCCGCGTGGCTGCTTCCGCCGCGTCGCGCTGGTCGACGGCCTGGGCCGCCAGATAATGGCTGGCGGCCAGCGCATCCTCGGCCTGGCGGAAGGCGGTCAGGACGGTCGTGCGATATCCGGCAGCCATTTCGTCATACTGAGCACGCGACAGCCGGACCTGCGCATGACGGCGGCCCCCGTCGAACAGCGTCAGCAGACTGGCGACCGGCCCCAGCCCCCAGAAGCTGTTGGGCATGGTCAGCAGCGATCCGCGGGTACTCTGCCATCCGCCCGACAGGCCGAGGCTGAGGGAGGGGAAGAAGGCGGCGCGCGCCACGCCGATCCGTGCATTGGCGGCATAGAGCCGCCGCTCCGCCGCCGCGATATCGGGGCGACGCTGGAGCAGTTCGGACGGCGTGGCGGCGGGGACCGGCGGCACGACCTGCGGCTGCACGCGGGCGGGGATCGCGAAGTCGGACGCGACCGCGCCGGTCAGTGCCGCGATCTCATGCTCGGTGGCCGCGCGCATATTGGCGATGGCGGAGATCTGCGCCCGCGCATTGGCCAACACGGTCCGCGCGCGGTTGACGTCGATGCCCGACACGATGCCGCCGTCATGCCGCGTGACCGTCAGGTCATAGGCGCGACCGAATGCCTCGGCGGAGCGGTGCAGCAGATCGGCCTGCGCATCAAGACCGCGCAGCCGGGCATAGGCATCCGCCACCGCCGCCTGAAGGCTGAGCCGTGCGGAGGCGAGATCGGCGCCGCTTGCCGCCGCTTCCGCGCGCGAGGCCTTTACGCTGTCGCGGATACGGCCCCACAGATCGACCTCGTAATTCAGTGTGCCGCCCAGCACGACATTGTCATAGGTGACGGGCGTCCCCAGGCTGAGCGGACGCCCGGCGGATATGCGCTGCCGGCCTGCCTGCCCGCTGGCGGAGACTTGTGGGAAGAGCGCGGATTGGTCGATCCGCGCCTCCGCCTGTGCCGCGTCGTAACGGGCAAGCGCATCGGCCAGGGTGGGGCTGGCGCGCACCGCGCGTTCCTCCAGATCGTTCAGCACCGGATCGCCGAACGCACTCCACCACGGCCCGCGCGGCTGGCCGTCAAGCGGCGTGGCGTTGGTCCAGCCGGCAGGTGTCGCCGCTTCCTTGAAGGCCGGGGGCACCGCGTCGACCGGCGGCCGATAGGCGGGCGCCATCGAACACCCCGCCAGCAGGAGCGCCGCCATCGCGGCGAAGGGTTCAGCCCGCATGGGCGCTTTTCCCGCCCGGTGCGGCGGTGGCGGACTGGACACGGACATGGTCGCCGCTGCGGATCGCATCGGGCGGCGAGTCCACCACCGAGTCACCCGCCGTCAGCCCCTTGGAGATGGTCACGGTCTTGCCCGCGTCGCTGGCGATCGTCACGGCCTTCACCGTGACGCGACCGCCGCGATCGACCACCGCGACGCTTGGCCCGTCATTGCCATAGAGGATCGCACTGCCGGGCAGCGTCATGCCATTGCCGTTGCCCGCGCCGACATGAAAGGCGACCTGCGCGAAGGCACCGGGCTTGAGCGCGCCTTCGGGATTGTCGGCCCGAAGCTCCACCAGCACCGCACCGGACTGCGCATCGACCGCCTGCGCGCTGCGCACCAGGGTCGCGGGGAAGTGGCGCTGCGGATATTCGGGCAGCGACAGCGTGGCCGCCATGCCGGGGCGGACCTCCGCCGAATAGCCCTGCGGCACGCGGACATAGACGCGCATCCGTCGCACGTCGGAAATGGTGAACAGCGGCTGCGCGGCGGCGTTGCCCGCCACGACGAGCTGGCCGATCTGCGCCGCGCGGCTGGTGACGACGCCTGCGAACGGCGCGTGAAGCTGGGTAAAGCCCTGCAAGGCCTGCAAGCGGCGGACATTGGCGAGCGACGCATTGGCCAGGGCCGACTTGGCGGCCAGATCGCCTGCCTTCTCGTCCGCCTCCTGCCGCGACACCGCGTCCTTGGCGAGCATGGTGTTCCAACGCTTCGCGGTCGAGGCGGCGAGATTCCGGTTGGCGAGCGCCGTCTGGTAATCGGCGCGTGCCTGCGCAAGCTGTTGCTCCACCTCCGGCGCGTCGAGGATGGCGAGCGTCTGGCCAGTTCGGACATGGTCGCCGATATCGGCCAGCCAGCGGCGGACATAGCCGTTGGTGCGGGCATAGATCGCCGCGCTGTTGAACGCCTGCACATTGCCGGGCAGCACCAGCGCATCGCCGTCGCCGCCCGCCTGTGGCCGGACGACCGCGACGGTGGGCAATACGGCCTCCGCAGCGGTCCGATCCAGCGCGTGGCTGGCATCCCTTCGCGTCGTGGCACCGAGCGCGACGATGGCGATCGCGACGATGGCGGCGCCGATGCCGACCTTCTTCATCGTGCCGGGGCTGGGGGCGGCCGCCTCCGCCTGGGCGGAGAGAGACTTCATATCGGACGGGTCAGACATGGCTGGGCTGCATTTCCACGGAAGGAGTAGGGGCCACGGCGCGCTTGCGGTGGACGAATGCGAAGATGGTGGGGACGAAGAACAGGGTGGCGATCGTCGCGCAGACCAGCCCGCCGATCACGGCCCGGCCCAGCGGAGCGTTCTGCTCGCCGCCATCGCCCAGGCCCAGCGCCATCGGCGCCATGCCGATGATCATGGCGAGCGCGGTCATCAGGACCGGGCGAAAGCGCACCATCCCCGCGCTGAGCGCCGCCTGCGTCGCGTCGCCCAGTTCGGCGAGCTGTTCGCGAGCGAAGCTGACCACCAGGATGGAATTGGCGGTCGCGACACCCATGCACATGATCGCCCCGGTCAGCGCGGGCACCGACAGGGTAGTGCCCGTGGTGAACAGCATCCACACGATCCCGGCCAGCGCGGCGGGGAGCGCGGTGATGATGACGAACGGGTCGAGCCAGCTCTGGAAATTGACGACGATCAGCAGATAGATCAGCACGATCGCGCCGAGCAGTCCGAAACCCAGCCCCGCAAAGGCGGTGTTCATCGTCGCATATTGGCCGCGGATGGTGACGCTTGCCCCCTTGGGCAGTTCGGCGGACAGCGAAGCGATCGCGCGCTGCACATCGCCCGCCACCGCGCCCAGATCGCGTCCCTGCGTCGACCCATAGATGTCGAGCACCGGCTGGATGTTATAGTGGGAGACGACGGGCAGCGCGTTCGACCGGCGGATATCGGCCACCCCGCCCAGCGGCTGGGGCGCGGCCGCGCTGGTGCCCGAGACGGGGACGTTCGACAGGGCGCTCATCGACCCGACCAGATATTCGGGGGCCTGCGCGACGACGGGATAGGATACGCCCGACTTGGGATCGACGAAGAACACGGGCGCCGATTGCGCCGTGCCCGCCAGCGAGTTGGACAGGCTGGTCGTCACGTCGCGCTCGGTCAGGCCATATTGGCCGATGCGCGAGCGGTTGACGTCGACGTCAAGCTGCGGCGAGCGTCCGGGCTGCTGGATGCGCGCATCGGCCAGGCCGGGGATGGCCGCCACCTTGGCGAGCAGCTTCTCCGCATAGGCGCGGGTCGCCGTCATGTCCTTGCCGGTGACCTGGATGTCGATCGGGGCGGGCGCGCCGAAATTCAGGATCTGGCTGGTGATGTCGGCGGGCAGGAAGGCGAAGCTGGTGCCGGGAAAGCGGCGCGGCAATTCGCGGCGCAGCACGGCCACGATCTCGTCGGTCGGGCGGTGCTTCTCGGCGAGGGTGATCAGGATGTCGCCGTCCTGCGGCCCGATCGTGCCGCTGTTGTTATAGACGGTGTTGATCGAACTGACCGGCAGGCCGATATTGTCCGCGACCGAGGCAATCTGTCCTGCGGGTGCAAGCTGCCGGACGGCCTGTGTGATCTCCTGGAAACGCGCGGCGCTATCCTCGATCCGCGAGCCGACCGGCACGCGGACATGCATCGCGATCTGCCCCGAATCGACGCTGGGGAAGAAATTGCGGCCCAGCATCGGTACCAGCGCGAAGGACAGCAGCACGACCACGAGGAAGCCTAGCAGGAAGGGCTTGCGCGCGCCCAATGCCCGCTGGAGCAGGCCTGCATAGCCCATGCGAATGCGTTCGAACCGCGCCTCGAACCCGCGCTGGAAACGGACCAGCGGATTGCGTGAGCCCGGCGTGCCCGCCATGTGCTCGTCCTCGCCCGGCGCGTGCGGCTTCAGCAGATACATGGCCAGCGTCGGCACCAAGGTCCGCGACAGGATGAAGGACGCGATCATCGCGAACACGACCGAGAGCGCCATCGGAACAAACAGGAATCCCGCGACCCCCGGCAGGAAGAACATCGGCACGAACACGATGCAGATGCACAGCAGCGAGACGAAGGCGGGCGTCACGATCTGCGCCGCGCCGTCGAGGATCGCGGCCATCACGCCCTTGCCCTGTTCCAGATGCCAGTTGATGTTCTCGATCGTGACCGTCGCATCGTCGACCAGGATGCCGACCGCCAGCGCCAGCCCGCCCAGCGTCATCACGTTGAGCGTCTGGCCGAACGCGGCGAGCGCGGCGACCGCGGCCAGCACGGCGAGCGGGATCGACAGCGCGATGATGACGGTCGACCGCCACGAACCCAGGAACAGCAGGATCATCAGGCTGGTCAGCGCGGCGGCGATCGCGCCCTCCTGAACCACGCCCACCACCGCGCCCTTCACGAACACCGACTGGTCGCCGACCGGCAGGATCTTGAGTGTATCGGGCAGGGTGGCCGCGATCGTGGGCAGCTTGTCCTTCACCCCCTGCACGATGGCCAGCGTCGAGGTCGCGCCGTTCTTCAGCACGGTCAGCAGCACCGAGCGGCTGCCTTCGACATGGACGACATTCTGCTGCGGCCCGTTGCCGTCACGGACATGCGCGACGTCGCGCATATAGATGGTCGCGCCGTTCACCACCTTGACCGGCAGGTCGTTGAGCGCATCGATCGTGTCGGGCGCGTTGTTCAGGCGGACGCTATACTGGGTCGGCCCGATCTTGACGAAGCCCGCCGGGTTGATCTGGTTCTGCGCGGCGATGGCGTTGCCGATATCCTGGGCCGACAGCCCCTTGGACTGAAGGGCCGACGGATCGAGGTCGATCTGCACCTGCCGCTGCTTGCCGCCCGAGGGATAGGGCATGGCGAGGCCGGGCACCGTCACCAGCGGGGGACGGATCTGGTTCTGGCCCATGTCGAACAGTTGCTGTTCGGACAGGCCCTTGCCCGACAGTGCGAGCTGCAGGATCGGCACGGTCGAGGCGGAATAGTTGAGGATCAGCGGCGGCGTGGTGCCCGGCGGCAACTGGCGCAGGATGGTCTGCGATATCGAGGTGACCTGTGCGGTCGCGGTGCGGATGTCGGCGCCGGGCTGGAAATAGATCTTCACCACGCCGACGCCCTGGAGCGACTGGCTCTCGACATGTTCGATATCGTTGACCGTGGTGGTCAGCACCCGCTCATAGGGGGTGATGATGCGGTCCGACATGTCCTTGGGCGGCAGGCCCGCATAGTTCCAGGCCACCGCGATCACGGGGATGCGTATATTGGGAAAGATGTCCACCGGCGTCCGCACCGCCGCCATCACCCCCACGATCGCGATCAGGATCGCCATCACGATGAATGTCAGCGGCCTGTGCAGTGCCACCCTGACGATACCGATCATCCACGCCCTCACATTGGCGCGTCAGGCGACGCGCGCGTCAGATTTCCAATCTCTCCCGTGGCGCGGCGATCGGCGTGGCCCGATTTCGAGCGTGCCTTTGCGGCTCGCTCACGGCCCCGTCCGCTGTCGCGGTGACGGAGCGATGCCCCCTTGGTCGTTTCGCGTCCAATATATAATATGGTTTGATCGATATGTCAGGAATATGGATCCATGGACCTCAGGCACTTGCGCTATTTCCTGTGCGTCGCGGATGAAATGCATTTCGGTCGCGCGGCCCGACGGCTGGGCATTTCTCAGCCACCGCTCAGCCAGCAGATCCGGGCGCTGGAGGACGAACTGGGCGTGCGGCTCTTCGACCGCACCAGTCGCCGGGTCAGGCTGACCGAGGCGGGGATGCTGTTCGCCCCGGAGGCGCGCCAGACCCTGGCGCATGCCGAGCATGCGGCGCTGACCGCGCGGCGCGCGCAACGGGGCCAGATCGGGCATCTGGCACTGGGCTTCACGCCGTCGGGGCCGTTCGTCCAACTTGTCGGCAACGCCCTGTCCCGTTTCCGCGAGGCGCATCCCGAGGTCGAATTGTCCCTGCAGGAGCGTGGCCGTGACGAACAGATCGCGCGGGTGGAGGAAGGGGATCTCGATATCGGACTGATCCGGGGATCGACGATGCCCTGCCTGCCCAAGGGGATGGTCTCGCAATGCCTCATCAAGGAGGATATGCTGCTGGCCGTGCGCGCGGATCATCCGCTCGCCCACCGTCCCGCCGATCCGCAGATCATCGACCTGGCCGATGTTCCGTTGGTTCTCTACGCGCCGGCCATCGGTGCCGGGTTCAACGAGCATTTCTTCGCCCTGTGTGACCAGGCGGGGTTCCAGCCCCGTATCGCCCATGAAGCGAGCAGCTTTGCGACATTGCTGGGGCTGGTATCGGCGGGGTTCGGCGCGACGATCCTGGCCCGCTCGCTGGAGCGGCTGCACATCGATACGCTGGTCTATCGGCGGTTGGACGCGCCGGTCACCAGTCGACTGCTGATGATCCACCGCGCTGACCTGTCCCCCACCGCCCGCGCCTTTCGCGCGGTGATCGAGGAAGAAGCGACGTGCTGAGGGGGGATGGCCTATGGGGCCGCGCTTTTTTTGGGGGAGCGCCTGGCGTCGGTTTTCAGTCATGCGAGCCCTGCTCTCTCCCTCTCGGTTGGCCTCTGCCATTGGGGCGGCGCAGGAGCCGCCCCGCCGGGGTCAGAATTTCACGCCGAGCTTTGCGTAATAATAGCCGCCATTGATGCCATAGGGGCTGAAGGTCAGCGGCGCGTCATAGGTGTTGCCGCCATTCGCCATGGTCGGCACCGTGGCGCTGCCGGTCAGGGGCAGGATCTGGATCGTGGGCGGCCGCTTGTTGAACACATTGTTCGCGCCCAGGGTGATCGTCAGCCCTTCGGTAATGGCGTAGTTCAGGTCGATATCGCCGATGAACGCGGTGCCGATCTTCTGATTGTAGAAGGTGCCTCCGTCCGGGCTGGTCATCGTCGACGAGGGGCCATAGACGGTGCCGCGCAGCGTCGCCGAGAATGGCCCATGGCTATAGGCGGCCGATGTCACGACCTTCACCTTTGGCGAGGCGGTGGTGATGTTCGACTGCGCACCGACGTCGAAGATCGGGACATTGTTCAGCGTCGCCGGCGCGACACCCACGCGGGTCAACTTCGTCTCGTTATAGTTGCCCGCGATCGTCCAGTTGATGGTGCCGTAATCGCCGAGATCGGTTGGATAGCTGACGACCAAATCGACGCCGCGGGTGCGGGTGTCGGCGCCGTTGGTGAAGATGTTGATGCCGGTCTGGCTGACCGTCGGGTCAAGCTGGTTGCCGTTCAGGATGATCGCCTGGGTCACGATCGGGAAGTTGGTCGCGCCGCCCGAGCCATAGAGCGATCCGGTGCCCAGGATGCGATCCTTGATCGACACCTGATAGGCATCGATCGTAATCGTCAGTTTCGGGGCAGGACGGATCACGGTGCCGATGGAGAAGTTGGTCGACTTTTCCGGCTTCAGGTTGGGGAAGCCGAGCAGCTTCGCCGCAGCAGAATTGGCCGGTAGCTGCACGAAGGCGGCGCTCGGCGACACGTTGGTTGCGGAGTAATAGCTTTCCGCCAGGGTCGGCGCACGGAAACCCGTCGACACCGTTCCGCGCAACGCGAAGGACTCCGAGAAGTCGTAGCGCGTGGTGCCCTTGAAGATCACCTTGCTGCCGAAATCGGAATAATGTTCGTAACGGACCGCGCCGTCCACTTTCCATTCCGGGGTCGGCAGGGCCGCCACGTCGACATAGAGCGAGGTGCCGGTGCGGCTGTGCGTGCCTGCATCGGACGGCCGGAACCCGGGATAGGACTGGCCGCCTTCCTTGTAGATCGAGGCCGCATCGCCCGATCCGATCTGATAGGCATTGCGGCGGAATTCGCCACCGAAGGCGATGTTGATCGGCTGTGACAGGCCGGCATTCAGGCCATAGGTGAAATCGGCATTGGCGGTGAACTCGGTCGCCTTGAAGAAGCCGTCATAGAAGGTCGTCGGCGTGAAGCCGGTGTCCGCATAGAGCGAGGCGTTGGCCGAATCGACGGTGTAGATGGCGGTCTTGTCCTGCCCCAGCGTGGTCGACAGGTCATAGTGGAACGGGCCGCTGCCGCCGCGGACGCCGCCGGTGAACGCCATGTCATCCTCGACGATCTTCTCTCGCGGGGAGAAGCCATTGACCGGATTGTCGCCATCGGGATCGAAATAGGTGGTCACGCCGCCGACGGTCCGGCTGACGCGGGTCGGCACGCGGACATTCTCATAGGCGCTTGCGACGCGCCGCGAATAGCTGCCGAAGCTGTAGACTTCGACCGTGCCGAAATCATAGCCGCTATTATATTGCAGGTTGGTCAGATAGGATTGCGCATCCCCGTTGATCTTGTTGACATAGGGGAAACCGACCATGCCCGGATAGAGCGCTTTCTGGGCAGCCGAAAGGTCGGTGCGCAAGACGCCATTGGGCATCGTGACACGGCGATCCATTCCGCCGACCTGCGTGAAGTCATGGAAGCGTTCGAACGCGGTGATGTTGAGGAAGCCCGTCTCGCCGAGCTTGGTCGCCAGGTGCAGCGTACCCGCCAGCGTGTCACCGCCCACATTATAGTTCTTGCCCGCGGTGATGTAGCCATCGCCACCCTCCGCATCGTCCTTCAGGATGATGTTGATCACACCCCCGATCGCATCCGAGCCATATTGCGCGGCGGCACCGTCCTCCAGCACCTCGATCCGTTTGATCGACGATGGCGAGATAAGATCGAGGTCGGCGGTGGCGGCACCCTGATAAGGTCCGCCGAGGACGGCAAGGTTGGACGTGCCATGGCGTCGTTTGCCGTTTATCAGCACCAGGGCATGGTTCGGGCTGAGCCCGCGCAGGCGTGCCGACAGTGTCAGGTTGGCGGTATCGCCGCCGAACGCCTGCGCGTTGAATGACGGGACGAGTTGCGTCAGCACCTGGTTGAGATTGGGCTGACCCACGCTTTGCAGCAGTTCCTCGCCCAGCACCTTGATCGGCGCGGCACTTTCGGCCGCGGTCATGCCGGTCGCGCGCGTGCCGGTGACGATGATGTCGTCCGAGGCGGTTTGTGGTGCTGCGGCGGTGGCGGCGGTGGTGGTCTGCGCGCTGGCGGCGCCCGAAACGCTACCGGCGACGATGGCAGCCGCCAAGGCGTGACGGGATACTTTGGTCAGGATTTTCATGTACAGCCCCCTATCTTACAAAGAAGCCACAAGCATCCTCCCCTGTTATTATGATAGATAATATGAGAAATCCCCAAGTTATCTCGTAAATTAAGTAAAGAGTTTCCTTTTTATTGGGTATTATGATGATTTCATCAGGATAGATGTTTTTCAATATATTTTATTTGATGTAATTATATCTTTATGTGATGTTGCATTTATGTAACGCGATAACATGTTTGCTTGATTGGTAGCGGTATGGAATATCGCGCGCACGGGTCTTCTCGGGTGAGCGCACCGGAGCAAGCATGAGGCGGCCCGTGGCGTGAAGTCGCCATCGGCAATGATGCTGTTATCTCGAATGACTCGATGATTGACGTCAGAAAGGGGCTTGGGCGCGCTCCGTCCGACGCGCTGCGCAATGGCCTTCCCGACTTGTGTCGTCATGACAGGGGAGGCGTCGTCCACCCGATCGCCACCGGAGCCGGGAAGAAGGGGCGGCGGCGCTTGTCCCTGCCTGCCGAGCGCTGGGCCGCATGGCAAGGTGGCGGCCATGCGCCGGAACCCAGGCCCATCCGCCATTACCTTGCGGTGCAGGGTGATGGCGGATGGGTTCATCGACGGCCCCCCTGTAACCGTTGCCGGTCAGGCCATGAGGACTTTATCGAGCGCCAGGCAGAAATTTTGCATGTCCGTCATCGACCCGACGGTGATGCGGCTGACCGTCGGCCAGATCGGCCAGGATCGTCCGATCTCGACCGAATGGGCGCGGAACGCGGTCTGCATGTCCTTCGCGGGCTTGGTCTTCCAGTCGATCATGAACATGTTGCTGTCCGTTCGCTTGAAGGTGACGCCACGCTTGGTGAGATGGGCAAGTGTCATGGCGCGGGCCTGCTCCATCTGCTTGCGGCGGGCCGTGATCAGGTCGGTCGCCTTCAGGCTGGCCGTCCCGCAGGCGACGGTGGTGATGGTGATCGCCCCCGACTGCATGCCGCCGTCATAGCGCATCATCTTGGCGATATTGGCCGGATTGGTCATGATGAAGCCCAGCCGCAGTCCCGCCATGCCGAACAGCTTGGAAAAGGTGCGCAGGACGATCACGTCAGGATATTTGGTCGCCATATAGGAGGCGACCGGCACGCCAGCGAAATGGGTATAGGCTTCGTCGACCAGGACCACCGTGTCGGCGGGTTTGTTGGCGATCAGCCATTCGATATCCGCCAGCGGCGTCACGGTGCCGGTGGGATTGTTGGGCGAGCAGATATAGATCAAGCCGGGATTGGGATCGGCGGCCAGCATCGCCTTCACGTCATGGGTCAGGTCGGGCTTCAGCGGTACCGCCTTGACCGGCGCACCCAGCCAGGCGGCGGTGCGCCCGGCCAGTTCGAACGTCGGATCGGCGGTCACCAGTCCGCGTGTCGGCGAGCAGAAGGTGACGACGGCGCGCGACAGCGGATCGCTGGAGCCCGGCCAGGGCGCGATATGGTCTTCCGGCACGCCTTCCACCGCGGCGATGGTGCGGACAAAGCTGGGGCGGATCACATTGGGTTCGTAGCGGTTGCCCAGCGCGATCGTCGCTGCGGCAGCCTTCTGGCCGGGAGGGAGCGGGCCGGTCCAGCATTCGTTCGCGCCGATCCGGGTCTTGGCGGTCGGTGCGGGGTCGGGGACGCCGCCCGATGCCCAGGCCGGACGCCCAAGCGTCGCCGAGGCGATCGCCCCCACGCCGAAGATCGCGCCGATCCGCGCCAGGTCGCGACGGCCATAACCGCGCGTCAACAGGTCATCACGGGCGTCATCGGTCAGCGTGGCACAGGGGGGTGTCTCGGTCGAAAACTCGGTCATGAACATCTCCAACAGGGATTGCGTGGCGGGCGGTTCGGCCCGGCGGATGGCGGGAGTCGGTCGAGCCAGCCTCAATGGGTCATGGCATTGCGGAACATCACGAAGGCGATGACGATCAGATAGGCGCCGAAAATTCGCTTCAGCATCGCCGCCGGCAGGCTGTGCGCCGCGGCAACGCCATAGGGCGCGGTCAGGATCGACATCGAGGCGATCGCGATGGTCGCGGGGATATTGATATAGCCCAGCGACCCCCATGGCAGCCCCGCCTTGCCGAAGCCGATGATGGCGAAACCGATCGCACTGGGAATGGCGATCAGCGTCCCGATGCCCGATGCCGTGGCGATCGCACGGTGGATCGAGCGGCCGCACAGGGTCATCACCATGATCGCGATCGTGCCGCCGCCGATCCCCAGCAGCGAGGAAAAGGTGCCTAGGCCACCGGCGATGCCCAGGCGCAGCGGCCCGCCGGGCATGGTCTGCGACACGACGCGGTCGCCGACCTTTGGCAGCAGGAAGTTGAGCGACATCAGCGCGACGCCGATCGCGAACACCATCAGCAGGACGTGACCATCGAACCGCCCGGCGAGCATGACGCCCACCGCGTCACCGACGATCAGCCAGGGCGCCCAGCTTTTCAGGACATCGAAATCGACCGCACCCCGCCTGGCATGCGAGCGCAGCGACCGGATCGATGTGGCAATGATCGTCGCGGCCGAGGTTCCGATCGCGACATGGGCATATTCGGCCTTGTCACCGCCCAGCAGCGGCAGAACCAGATACAGGGCCGGTACGACGACGAAACCACCGCCGATCCCGAAGATTCCGGCGGCGAAACCGGCCACCAGTCCCGCGCCCAACAACGCAACGAATGGCAACAGCAAATCGGGCAAGGACAACAGGAAATCCCCTTTTTGAAAAAAGGGCATCCTCCACATCAACGCATCTTTTCCTGCCGCATGAACCCCGGGCAGGACACAAATCAAACACAAGCCGGGAGACTGCGCAATGAAAAATCGACAACCGATTTAATTTTGATGGAACATGCGAGGATAAGGTGAAATCGGTGTCACAAAGGGATCCCCGTGCAGGGTGTCGACATCGAGTTCTTGCCGTTGATGGTATGTCGGATAGGGTACATCCACCCCCGCGCACCTCAGCGCCCCGCTTCCCTGAGCTTATGCGCCCGCTTTGCCGATCATGGCCGAGCGGAAGCGCCACGCGACGAGTTGTGAAATATATCCCCCGCTCGCGGAAGGACAGGAGCCGGGGCGGTGTGCAGCACGGCGGCGAGCATTTTCACCTCCGACATCGAGAGCATGGCCAGGGGACGTATCGTAGTCTCTGACGGTCGACCCGCCTGGACGTGAAGGAGGGAATTGCTGGCCGTCACGCCGACCTTGGGAGTGATGCTACATTATCGGCGCAGGTGCTGGCCTGGGCTATGGTATGGCTTGTGGGATTATGGCGACGTCATGCACAGCTATGACGGAGATCGTCATGTCTGGCGCTATGACATAGGTGGGTTCGCCTGGGACAATAGCGAGCTGTCGACCGACCTGTGGCTCTGGTACGGCTACCTCCGGACCGGGCGGGCCGATGTCTTCCGAATGGCGGAGGCGATGACCCGGCATACCGGCGAGGTCGATGTCTATCATCTCGGCCGGTTCAAGGGGCTGGGTACGCGCCACGGCGTCCAGCATTGGGGCGACAGTTCCAAACAGCCGCGCATCTCCAACGCCGCCTATCGCCGCATCTATTACTACCTGACCAGCGATGATCGTTGCGGCGACCTGATGCATGATTTGATCGATAGCGACCAGACGCTTCGCCATGTCGAGATCGGCCGAAAGGTCGGCGCTCGCCAGCCCGGTTTGGAGCCGCCCGGCGGCACCGGTGCGGTGGTGGCGGAGAGCCGGTTGCCGCCCGGTCAGGTCTTCGTGCAGTTCGGTACCGTCTGGGGGCCGCTGGTCGCGGCGTGGATGACCGAGTGGGAACGGACGCGCGATACCCGCTGGTGCGACAGGATCGTGGCGGGCATGGAGTCGCTCGCCGCGCTGCCCAAGCAATGGTTCGCCGGAGGCGCGCCCTTCGATCTGGCGACGGGGCTCTTCATGGGCGAAGGCAACCGGGTGAGCATCAGCCACCTTAACGGCGTGTTCGGCGTGTTCGGCGTGTTCGAGACGATGGCCGAACTGCTCCAACTGATCGATGTGCCCGCCTATCGCGAGGCATGGCTGGATTACTGCGCCTATTATAACGCGCCCGTCGACCAGTTCCGTGCGAAGACCGGCGATCCGGGCAAGGGACGGGGGCTGAGCCAGGCGCATTCTCGCTACGCGGCCTATGCCGCCGCCCAGCGTCAGGATCCGGTGCTCGCCAGACGCGCCTGGGCGGAGTTTCTGGGCGCGGGTGACCACGCGGCTCATGACCAGTCTAAGGGGATGACCCGGATCAGAGGCGCGGCGGTGCTGAAGCCCGTCGACGAGATCGCCGACCTGTCGACCATCGAGCCGGCGGGCTCGATATCATGGTCAACAATGCCGGGATCATCCGCCGGGCCGATGCGGTCGACTTCACCGAAGAGGACTGGGATGCGGTCATCGACACCAATCTCAAGTCGGTGTTCTTCCTGTCTCAGATGGCCGGGCGGCACATGATCGCGCGGGGCCGGGGGCGGATCATCAACATCGCCTCGATGCTCACCTTTCAGGGTGGCATCCGGGTGCCGAGCTATACGGCGTCGAAGTCGGGAGTGGGCGGGCTGACCAAGCTGCTCGCCAACGAATGGGCCCGGCACGGCGTGACGGTGAACGCCATCGCACCGGGCTATATCGCGACCAACAACACCGCCGCGCTCCAGGCCGACGAGGCGCGCAATCGGTCGATCCTGGAGCGTATCCCGGCGGGGCGCTGGGGCGATCCGGCCGATCTGGGTGGCGCGGCGGTCTTCCTCGCCTCCGACGCGGCCGCCTATGTCCAGGGCCATGTCCTTGCCGTCGATGGCGGCTGGCTGGCGCGGTGACGCTCCGAGATTTCGGATGGGCGTCTTGCATCCTGGGCCGTCGCGGCGGTAACGCCGTCGCAAAGGATGGGAGGGCGGCGGCATGGACAATTCGGATATCGTTATCGTCGGGGCGGGCCATGGCGGCGCACAATGTGCGATCGCCCTGCGCCAGAACGGCTTTGCGGGACGCATCACGGTCATCGGCCGAGAGCCCGAATATCCCTATGAACGGCCGCCCTTGTCGAAGGACTATTTCGCGCGGGCCAAGAGTTTCGAACGGCTTTACATCCGCCCGCCCGGCTTCTGGGCGGAAAAGGACATCAGCTTCCGCTTGGGAACCGAGGTGGTGGAGGTCGATGCCGAGGCACGGTCCCTGATCCTGTCCGATGGAGAGACGCTGGGTTATGGCACGCTGGTCTGGGCGACCGGCGGCGATCCGCGGCGACTGACCTGCGCGGGGTCGGAGCTGGCGGGAGTGCACAGCGTGCGGACGCGCGCGGATTGCGACCTGCTGATGGCCGAACTGGACGCCGGCGCCGCGCGGATCGTGGTGATCGGCGGCGGCTATATCGGGCTGGAGGCGGCGGCCATATTGTCCAAACGCGATCTCGCGGTCACGCTACTGGAGGCGCAGACGCGCGTCCTGGCACGGGTGGCCGGGGAAGAGCTTTCGGACTTCTATCAGCGCGAGCATCGCGACCATGGCGTCGACCTGCGGCTGGGCGTGACGGTCGACTGCCTGGAGGGGGACGGCACGCGCGTGACCGGCGTGCGGACCGAAGACGGAACGGTGATCCCGGCCGATGCGGTGATCGTCGGCATCGGTATCATACCCGCCGTCGCACCGTTGATCCGGGCGGGTGCGCGCGGGACCAATGGGGTGGAGGTCGACGCCTATTGTCGCACCTCGCTGCCCCATATCTATGCCATCGGCGACTGCGCGGCCTTTGCCTGTGATTATGCCGGTGGGCAGGTGATGCGCGTCGAATCGGTGCAGAATGCCCATGACATGGCGGCCTGCGTGGCCAAGGCGATCTGCGGCGACGCCAAGCCTTACAAGGCATTCCCCTGGTTCTGGTCGAACCAGTTCGACCTGAAGCTCCAGACGGCGGGGATCAATGTCGGTTACGACCGGACGATCCTGCGCGGTGATCCGGCGACGCGCGCCTTTTCGGTTGCCTATCTGAAGGATGGCCGGGTGATCGCGCTCGACTGCGTGAACATGATGAAGGACTATGTGCAGGGCCGAAAACTGGTCGAGGTCGGGGTGTGTCCGAACCCGGCGCGGCTGGCGGACGTGAATGTGCCCTTGAAGGAGCTGGCCGGGGACTGAGCCGGGGCGGGGCTCAGCCGATCGGGAGCGTCATCTCGAAGGTGGTCGCGGCGCTGGGCAACAGCGTGAGATCGCCGCCATGGGCCCGCGCGATCCGGCGCGCGAGCGTCAGGCCGATCCCGGACCCATCCTCCTTGGTGGTGTGGAAGGGCCGGAAGATGCGCGCCCGCTCGGGGGCGGGTACGCCATCGCCGCTATCGGTCACCCGGATGCACAGGATTTCACGATCCGCCGCCATCGCCAGGGTCACGCTAGGCGCTACGGCTCCGCTCCGTGCGGCCTCGGCGGCATTCTGTAGCAGCGCCCAAAGCGCCTGGGTCATCTGGTCGCGATCGCACCGGCCGGTCAGTTCGTCCTCGACCTCGATGCGCAGGGCGACCGCATCGCCGAAGCATTGCGCGAACAGGCGGGCCAGATCATCGGCCAGGGGTCTGGCCGCCATCGGCGTGCGGGCCGGGTCGGGCAGGCGGGCGAGCATGCGATAGGCACGGGTGAAGCGCTCCAGTCCTTCGATCCGCCGGGTCAGCGTGGTGAGGATCGCGGGCAGCCGCGCATCGCCCCGCTCGGCCGCCACCAGCGCGCTGTCGGCCAGCGAGACGATGGGGGACAGGCCGTTGAGCAGCTCATGCCCCAATATGTCGATCATCTCGTTGTCGGCATGCGCCTCCGCCGCGCGGCGTTCGGCCTCGATATCGATCAGCATCGCGATCGACCGGCCGCTGCCCGCCTCGATCCGCTCGATCCGCCAGCTTCGCGCTTCGTGCCGCAACCGGTTTTCGGCCGGATCGAGCAACGCCGCAGGGATGGGGCGAAGCCGGTCGTCGGTCGCGAACACCGTCCGGGCGGCACGGTTGACGGCGCGCGCCGCGCCATTGTCCAGCCGGATCAGCGGCAAGGGAATCTGGTCGAGCAGGGCATGAAGCGGCGGGTCGGCCGGGCTCTGGATCGGCACGACCGGCGCGGCGATGGTCAGGCCGGACCGGGCGGCGGTCCAGCAGGCGACCACGATCAACCATAGGATCAGCAACGCCAGGCCCAGAACCGAGGCGAACATGCCATGGCGCCATGCCAGCAGGATCAGCGCCCCGCACAGGGTCAGCGCACATCCCGACAGCGCCATCAGGGCGATGCGCCCTATGCTCCGCCTAAAGCCCATGGCGGGCCATTCGGCGATAGAGTGCGCCCCGGCTGAGCCCCAGCGCCTGGGCGGCATGGGTGACGTTGTGATGATGCTCGCCAAGCGCCGCCTCGATCATCGCGCGTTCGGTTTGGTCTAGGTCGAAAGTCGCCCGCGACGAGTTGACGGCTGCGGCTGCGGCTGCGGCAATCGGCGCGGGCGGGGCGAGCAGGGCGGCGTCGATCACCCCGTCTTCCCCGAGCAGCAACGCGCGTTCGATCGCGGCGGCCAGGCCCCGCGCCTCGTCGGGCCAATGGGCGGTCATGAAAAGCGCCTCTGCGGCGGGGGTGAAGCGCGGCACGGGTCGTCCATGCGCTTCCGCCGCCTGGCGCGCGAAATGCCGCGCGAGAAGGGGGATGTCGGCGCGCCGTTCGGCCAGCGGGGGCGCGGCGATCTCGACCGTGGCGATCCGGCGGGCGAGCGCAGGGGTGATGGCCCGCGCCTCGTCCGCGATCGCGATCAGCCGGACCCCCGTTGGCAACCGTTCGAGCAGGCGCGACTGCGCGACCTCGTTCAGCCGATCGGGATGGCGCAACATCCAGGTGCCGGTTTCCTGATCCAGCCGGTCCCATCCATGCGGATCGCGCAGATCGATCCGGCGCATCGGGAGGTCGGCCCGCGTCGAGGCGGCGTGAATGGCGGCGGCGATCAGCGAGCGCCCCGCTCCCGATGGGCCGGTCACGACGACCCCGGCCATGCTGGGCGCCACCCGCTGGATCAGCGCCCGGACGCGTTCGATCGCGGGACTGTCGCCGAGCAGGCGGGCGGGCTCGGCGACACCGGCGGGGACAGGAGCAGAGGATGGAGCGCCCCGGACAGATCGCATCGCTGCGGCCTCGATCTTGGCGACCAGTTCGGCATTGCGCCAGGGCTTCATCACGAAATCGCGGGCCCCTGCCTGCATCGCGGCGACCGCCAGCCTTATGCCGCTATGCGCGGTGATCACGATGATGCTTGCGCCCGGATCGTCGGCCAGCAGGCGCGCGAGCATGGCCAGCCCTTCGCCGCCATCGGTCCGCCCGGGGGCATAGTTCAAGTCGAGCAGGATCGTGTCGTAACGCCGTGCGGCCAGGCGCGAGAAGCCATCCTCCGGCCCGTTCGCGACGTCCAGCCTGTGACCCGCCAGTTCGATCGCGATGGTCAGGGATTCGGCGATACGCGGATTGTCGTCGATCAGAAGAATGGAAAGGGGTCTTGACCCGCCTCCGTACCGTCCATTTCTGGACGGTCCGTCCGAACCCGAACGGTCGGATTCGATCGGCGGTGAAGAAAATGGCTTTTTCATAGGAGTTTAGGTTTTTCGAGCATCCTGGGTGACATTCTCTCCATGATGACCGAACAACCCGAACACGCAAGCACCCCACCGGGGGCGGGGATGGATCGCCGGATTGCGCGAAAGGCGGTGCCGTGGTGGCGTCGCCGCAGCGTGGTGATCGCCGTGCTGGTCCTGCTCGGGGTGGTGCTGCTCTGGCGTTATCTGCCCGCGGCCGGATCGACCGACATCGCCGCCGACAATGTCGAGACCGGGATCGTGACCCGTGCCGCCTTCGACGACTATCTGCCGGTCCGCGCGACAGTGACCCCGCGTGTCACCACGCTGGTCGGCGTGCTGGCGGGCGGCCAGGTCGAGAAGCTGCTGGCGCAGGACGGGCAGATGGTGACCGAGGGCCAGCCCCTTGCCACGCTCGCCAATCCGCAGCTCAAGCTCGACGTGCTGACCCGTGAGGCGTCGATCGCCAGCCAGCTTGGCGGCGTCGCCAGCGAAGGGCTGGGGATCGAGCGCAACAAGCTCGATCGGGCGGGGCAGGTGGCACAGGCCGAATATGATCTGATCAAGGCGCGCCGGGACCTCGGCATTCGTCGCCAGTTGCACGATCAGGGATTCCTGTCGGATGCAGGGGTGAAGAGCTTCGAGGAAGAGGCCGCCTATCAGGAAAAGCGGCTCGCCCAGTTGAAGTCAGGCCGCGCGACCGAGGCGCGGATCACCGCCACCCAGTCCGCACGGCTGAACGACACCCAGACGCGGCTGTCGGGTAATCTGGCGGCGGTCCGTGCCGGCCTGGAGGCGCTGACCATCCGCGCGCCCGCGAACGGGCGGCTGACCTATTTCGTCATCCAGCCGGGACAGACGCTGAAACCCGGCGATCCGGCGGGACAGGTCGACAGCGAAGGGTCCTGGAAGCTGGTCGCCCAAGTCGACGAATATTATCTAGGCCGCGTCGCGGTGGGGCAGAAGGCGACGACCACCGATGGCGCGGCGCTGACCGTATCGAAGGTATTGCCCGCCGTGAAGGACGGGCGTTTCCAGGTCGAGCTGACGTTCGACCGCGCGCCCGCCGGGCTCAATCGCGGGCAGACGATCGATATCCGCATCACGCTGGGCGCTGCGAGCCGGGCGGTGGTGGCGCCGGTCGGAAGCTGGCTGGAAGGCGGCGGCAGCGCGGCCTTCGTCCTCGATCCCGATGGCGGGCATGCCCGTCGCCGTACCATTCGCATCGGTCGCCGCAACCCTGAGCAGGTGGAGGTGCTGTCCGGCCTCAACCCGGGCGAACGCATCGTCATCAGCAACACCGCGTCCGTGAAGGGCGACATTCTGAATATCCGCTAAGGGGTAGGAACATCATGATCCGACTGGAGAATATTCAGCGCCGCTATGTCTCCGACGAAGTCGAGACGACCGCGCTGCACGATATCGACCTGCATGTGGCGAAGGGCGAGTTCCTGGCCATCATGGGGCCGTCGGGTTGCGGCAAGTCGACGCTGCTCAACACGCTGGGCACCGTCGACCGCCCGACGGGCGGGCGGTACATGTTCGGTGACCGTGATCTGGCGGCGATGGACGAAAAGGAACTGGCGAAGTTCCGCGCCGAGACGTTGGGCTTCGTCTTTCAGAGCTTCAACCTGATCGACGAACTGACCATTGAGGAGAATGTCGCGCTCGGCCTCGCCTATCGCCGGGACATCGGCGACCGGCGGGCACGGGTTGCTGCGGCGATGGACAAGGTCGGCATCGCGCACCGCGCCCGTCACTTCCCGCACCAGCTTTCGGGCGGTCAGCAACAGCGTGCCGCCATTGCGCGGGCCATCGTCGGCGATCCCAAGCTGATCCTGGCGGACGAACCGACCGGCAATCTCGACACCGCCAATGGCGAGCAGGTGATGAACATCCTGACCGGGTTGAACGAAGCGGGCGCGACCATCGTGATGGTCACCCATTCGCCCAGCCATGCCGACCTCGCCAGGCGCCGCATCGACATGCTCGACGGCCGCATCGTCGCCAGCGCCATGCGTGCGCTGTGAAAGGGATCGGCATGAATCGCTTCGCGCTTCTGTCGCTCTATCGCTCGCTTGTGCGCCACAAGCTCTATGCCGCGCTCAACATCGGCGGACTGGCGGTGGGCATCGCCGTCTTCCTGGTGCTGGGCCTCTATGTCCGGTTCGAGACCAGCTATGAGAAGTGGCTGCCCCGGCATCAGGGCATCTATCTGGTCCAGACCATCTGGAAGGGCATGGATAGCCCCTTTGTCGGAACCTATCACAACACCATGGGCGGCCTGCTGGTCCAGATGAAGGAGGATTTTCCGGGCATCATCGGCACCCGTTATGAAGGCGGCGAGGATAGCGGCAGCGTCCTCCGCAACGGCGTCGCCGTTCAGGAGGATGTGGCCCGCGTCGATCCCGAATATTTCCAGGTGTTCGACCTGCCCATGGTCGCGGGGCAGGGTGCCGGCGCGCTCGACAATCCGGGCAATATCGTGATCAGCCAGTCGCTGGCGCGCAAATATTTCGGCGATGCGAACCCGGTGGGGCGGACGCTGACCACCTCGTGGCGCAAGCCGCAACCTTACCGCGTGGCGGGTGTGTTCAAGGACTTGCCCGCCAATAGCGATTTCAAATTCTCGATCCTGATGCGCATCCCGGCGGGCGAGAAGCCCGACTATTGGTTCCATTGGGGCAGTACCAGCCTGTACACCTATCTGCGCTTTCCCGATGCCGCGATCGCGCGGACCTTTGTCGAGAAAATGCCGGCTTTCGTCGATCGCCGGGCCCTCAAGGATATGGGCAAGAATGCGTCGGTTAATATGGGCATTGGCCTGTTGCCGATCGCTGACATGCATCTCGCCCCCGAGGGCAAGGAAAGCGCGAGCCGCAAGCTGATGGTCGTCACGCTGGGGCTGGTCGGTATCCTGACGCTCCTGATCGCCATCCTGAATTATGTGAACTTGGCGACGGCGCGGGCAGGATTGCGGGCTCGTGAGGTGGCGATGCGCAAGGTGCTGGGTGCGGATCGCCATGCGCTGGTCCGCCAGTTCCTGAGCGAAGCGATCCTGACCGTCGCGATCGCCGCTCTTGGCGGCCTGATCCTGGCGGAACTGGGGCTGCCGCTGGTCAATGCTGCGGGGGGGCTGTCACTCACCATTCCCTATGCGATCGTGGTTCCGGCGCTCATACTGCTGGTGCTGGTCGTCGGGGCGGCCGCCGGCTTCTATCCGGCGGTTCTGCTGTCGCGCTATCCGGCCGCCTCGGTTCTCGCCTCGGCGAGAGCGCCGGGCGGTGGGCGGGCGGGTACGCGCACCCGCGAGACGCTGGTGATGGTGCAGTTCGGCCTTGCCATCGCCTTCGTCATCGGCACGCTCGTCATGGTCACCCAGACCCGCCATATGCGCACCGTCGATCTCGGCTTTCAGCGTCAGGGATTGATGATCGTCCCGTCCTTCATGGATAGTGGCCTCGACAAGGCGCAGCGTTCGGCGCTGCTCCAGGCGCTGGCGGCGCTTCCGAGCGTGAAGGCGCTGGGGCAGGCGGACACCGGGCCGGGCGGGCAGGGCAACAACAATGCCGATAATGTCCCGATCCCAGGCCAGAAGGGCGATGGTCCGTCCTTCCGCCGGATAGCGGTGAACAAGGGATTTTTCTCCGTCTTTCCGCCGCGCATTCTGGCGGGACGCATCTTCGACCTCGATCACCGGGCGGATGACATTTCGGCGGCGGGCCATATGAACCTGGATGGGATGCCGATCGTCATCAATCGGCTTGGGGTCACCAAGCTCGGCTTCCATTCACCCGAGGAAGCGGTGGGCAAGACCGTCGGCGGTCGAAACCCCCGGACCATCATCGGTGTGATCGACGAACTGCGTTTCTTCACGCCGCGCCTACCGATCGATCCGACCTATTATGTCTTCTATCGTGACGAAGTGCCCGATGCCCCGCTCCTGTCGGTCCGCTTCTCCGGCGATCCCCGCGCGATGAAGGACCAACTGGCGGCCACATGGCGTCGGATCGCGCCGCAAGTGCCGCTGCGTGCCGAAACGGCCGAGAACACGATGGACGAGCAATATTACAAGACCGACGACCGCGCCGCGCGTCTGTTCACCATCGGCGCGGTGTTGGCCGTGCTGATTGGCTGCGTCGGGCTATGGGGGCTCGCCTCGTTCAACACCCAGCGGCGGGTGAAGGAGATCGGTATCCGCAAGACGCTGGGTGCGTCCGCGGTGGACATCGTAAAGCTGCTGGTCGGCCAGTTCCTGCGGCCGGTCCTGTTCGCAAACCTGATCGCCTGGCCGCTGGCCTTTCTGGCGATGCGGATATGGCTGGCGGGGTTCGAGGATCGGATCGCGCTCTCGCCGCTGTTCTTCGTCGCGGCGACGCTGGTCGCGCTGACCATCGCGGTGCTGACGGTGCTGGGCCAGTCGCTGCGCGCCAGCCGTGCGGCACCGGCCTGGGCGCTGCGTCATGACTAAGCGGTGGCTTCTGATGGGGGCGGCGCTGGTCTCGGCCGCCCCCGCATCGGCAGAGACGCTGCGCGATGCGATCGCAGCGGCGTGGGACGGCAATCCCGAACTCGCCGCCGCCCGTGCCCGGCAGGAGGGCCTGGCCGAAACGCCCGATCAGGCGCGCGCGGCGGGACGGCTGACCGCCAATGCCACGGGCAGCGCGGGTTATGATCGATTGGGCTATGACAGCGCCGGGAACAGAGGCGGCGCGTCGAGCGGTGTCGGCAGCGTCTCGGCGGATTTGCCGATCTGGACCGGCGGGCGGGTGCGCTCGGCGGTGCGCGCGGCGAACGGCGATGTCGAAGCAGGCGGAGAGGCGTTGCGCGATATCGAGGCCGATGTGCTGGAGCGCGTCGTCGGGGCCTATGCCGACCTGCTCTATACCCAGCAGTCGGTCGAGGTGGCGCGGGTCGGTATCGAACGGCTCGACCGGCAGGTGACCGAGGCCCGCTCGCGCTATGGGCTGGGGCAGGCGACCCGCACCGATGTCGCCCAGCTTGAAGCACAGCGGGCGAGCGTCGTCTCCAACCTGATCGACGCCGAGGGCGCGGCGGCGACGGCGGCGGCGACCTATCGCGCGGTCGTCGGGCGGGACGCGGGCACGCTGGAGCCGGATATCGCTCCTCCGGTCAGCCTGCCGCGTTCGCTGGCCGATGCACGGACGGCGGCCGAGGCCTCCAATCCGCTGCTGCTCGCCCAACGGCGGCGGGTCGAGGCTGCGACGGCACGGATCGATCAGGCGCGGGCCGAGCGTGCCCCGGCGATCGATCTGACGGGCGGTTATGGGCGTGGGGTGCAGGCGTCGGGCGGCCGCTGGACCGGCTTCGACAGTGCGGCGAATGCGGGGCTGTCGCTCCGCATACCGCTTCTGACGGGCGGGCTTGTGGCGTCACGGGTGCGGCAGGCCGAGGCGATGCAGCGCGCCGAGCGCTTCGACGCGGAGACCGCGGCGCGCAACGCCGTGCGATCGGCCGATACGGCCTGGGCGGCGCTGACCGCCGCCGAGGGGCGGCTGAAGGCCGGCGTCGAGGGATTGCGCGCCGCCGATCTGGCGCTCAAGGGCGTGCGCGCCGAATATGGCTTCGGGCTGCGCTCGACGATCGATATTCTGGTCGCGGACCAAAGCTATCGCGCGGCGCAGTTGACCGTCGCGCGGGCGCGGGTCGACGTGCTGACCGCGCAGGCCGCGCTGTTGCGGGCCACGGGGCGCATGGGGCGGGGCGCGTTCGACTGAGCGCGCCCGCTCAACCTGCCTCGCGTTCCTCCTCGCCAGGCGCGGAAACCGCCATCGACAGGGTTCGGCGAAGCTGTGACGGCGAGCAGGGCTTTCCGCAGACGCGGGACCCTGGGTAACGCGATTGCAGGACCTGTTCGTCGGCATGGCCCGAATGGAAGATCAGGGGAACGCCCGCTTCATGCAGTCGCTCTGCCGCCGGAAACACCTCGCCATCGCGCAGCCGGACGTCGAGGATGGCACAGGCCAGCTCCGGTTGATGATCGTCGAGATGGGCCAGCACGTCCTCGACGCTGACATAGGGTCCATCGACGGCATAGCCGCCATCTTCAATGATATTCTGAAGGTCGAGAGCGACGAAGAACTCGTCTTCGGCCAGCAATATCGTCTTAGTCATGCGCAAGAACCGTTTCGGGTAGATCGAGATCAAGCATGAAACGCCCGTCGACCGATTTCCGCTCCAGCGCCGCGCCCAATTGTCGCGAAGATGTCTGGACCAGCAGGGTGCCGAAGCCGTTCGAGACCGTCTCGCCGGTCGATTGCCCGCCGGTTTCGCTCCATGCCAGCCGCAATCGGCCATCCTGCCGCGTCCAGCGGATCGACAATACGCCGAGCCGGTGGGACAGCGCCCCGTACTTGACCGAATTGGTCGCCCATTCGTGCAGGATCAGGGCCAGGGGCGACAGGCATCGATGGTCGATCAGCAAGTGGGGGCCGTCGATCTCGATCTTCGACTGTCCCTGATAGGGGGCGACCGTCGCCTCCACCAGGGCCGCCAGGTCGATCGCCTGCTGCTCGCCGGTGGGCGAGGCGAGCGAATGGGCGCGGCCGAGGGTCGCGATGCGTTCGCGCACATCGTCGGCCATCTCGACCACGTCATCATGCGACCGCGCCGCCGCCGAGACGATGCCGGAGATGATCGCGAACAGGTTCTTCACCCGGTGGTTCATCTCGCGCAGCATCAGTTCGCGCGTTTCGGCGATCGCATATTCGGCGGTCACGTCGATCGACACGCCGACCATGCGGTGCGGGGGCAGATCGGTTACCCGGCGGCCGAAGCCCTTGATCCGGCGGTCCTTGCCGTCGACGGTCAGGCGGAAGGTCATTTCGAAATCGCCGTTGCCCGCCATCGCATCGGTAAGCGCGCGTTCGACGCCGATCCGATCCTCGGGAACGATCCGGTCCAGCAGCAGGCTGACACGCACGGCCGCGCCGTCGCTCTCGACACCGAACAGCGCGCGCCCGGTGCTGTCCAGGAACGTCTCGCCGATGTCGTCGCGATATTCCCACACGCCGATCCCGCCGGCCTTGACCGCCAGGTCCAGCCGCTCGCGCTCGGCGGCCAAGGCGCGTTCCATGCTGAGCGCTTCGGTGATGTCGGTCAGGACCAGCGTCGCGCCGTCCACCCCATCCGACTGCGTCCGATAGGGCAGGATGCGCAGCGAAAGCATGCGTTCGCCGTCGCGGGTCGTCACCCGCTGCTGGACCGGCGCGCCGCCGCTCGCGACCGCCTGGGCGCCATCAAGATAGTCGGTATTGGCCAGCCGCGTCGACACGTCCGCGAGCAATCGGCCGCGATCGCCCGGTTGCAGCGGGAAGATCGAACGTGCCGCCTCGGTATAGCTGCGCACGCGGAGATGACGGTCGAGGACCACGACCGCGAGGTCGGTCGATTCGAAGAAATTGCGCAGATCGGAATTGGCCACGGTGAGTTGATCGACCTTGGTCTTCAGCTCGTCATTGACGGTCGACAATTCCTCATTGGTCGATTGAAGCTCCTCGTTCATCGACATCATTTCTTCGTTGGAGCTTTTCAGCTCCTCGTTCGCCGTCTCCAGTTCCTCGACGGTCGAGCGCAGGCGATGGCGGGTGAGGCGAAGTTCGTCCTCCAGCGCCTCGATATGATCGTCCCCTGGCTCCAGGTCGGCCAGATCATTCTGCTCGACCGGGCTGAACGGCGCGGAATCGCGGAACAGGAACAGCAACGATCCGTCGGTCAGCGGGTCGCAGATCACGTCGATCTTCTGGATACCGTATTCGGTGATCACTTCGACGTCGCGCGCGGCGATCCGCTTGCGCGCGTCGCGCGCCTGGCGAAGCATCGGCCCGATGACCTCGCGCAGGCCGGACCGCGCCAGCGTCACCGCGCTGGACCCGCCGGCGCGCGTCACGGGGAAGGTGAAATAGCGGCTGAGCTTGCCGAAGGCGGCGAGGATGCCGCCATCCTGGTCCAGGACCATGCTCGGCGGGGCATAGCGGTCGACGATCCGGCGCAGCGCGGCGCCTTCGTCCGGGATCACGCCGCCGCCACCGCGTTCGGCGCGGTCGTCGCGGCGACGGGGGCCGCGATTGCCGCCGCCGGGCAGGTCGATCGGATAGGATGGCGATCCCGGCGATCGCTCGAACAGTCGGGCATGGCCGTTGATCGCGGGAAAGAGATGATCGAACCGCCCGACGCTTTCGGACGGCCCCAGGAACAGATAACCGCCGGGGCGAAGCGCGTAGTGGAGCAGCGGCAGCACCGATTGCTGCAACCGATCATCGAAGTAGATCAGCAGGTTGCGGCACGATACCAGGTCGATCCGCGAAAAGGGCGGGTCCTTGACCAGGCTGTGGTTGGAGAAGCGGATCATGTCCCGGATCTGCGCCGACATGGTGAACCGATCGGCATGGGGCACGATATAGCGTTCGCGCAGCGGCAACGGGATGTCGGCGAGCGCGGAGGCCGGATAGCTGCCTTCGCGGGCGATCTGCAGCATCTGTTCGTCGATGTCGGTCGCGAAGATCTGGACCGCCAGCGGCTGGCCACTCTCGCGCGCCGCCTCGGCAAAGAGCATCGCGATGCTATAGGCTTCTTCTCCGCTGGAACAGCCGGGTACCCAGATGCGGATATCCTCGTCCGGGTCGCGCCCGTGCAGCAGCGGCTCGATTGCCTTCGTCCGCAGGATATCGAACAGTTCGGCGTCGCGGAAGAAGCGGGTGACGTTGATCAGCAGGTCGCGGAACAGCGCCTCACACTCGTCGGCATCGCTCTTGACCCGTGCCAGATAGGCAGAGCCGGTGGCGATGCCCAGCACGTGCATCCGGCGCTCCACCCGGCGGACCAGGGTGGTGCGCTTGTAACCCGAAAAATCGTGCCCGATGGCGTTGCGCAGCACGCGGCAGAGGTCGTCGACATGATCGGCGACGACTTCCGCCTCCTGATCCTTGGGCTCGCCGATCCGCCTGGCGAAAAAGGCGCGGAGGCAGTCGAGGATCTCGCCCGCCGGCTTGACGAAATCGACCAGTCCGGTCCCCACCGCCGATAGCGGCATCCCGTCATAGCGGGCGCTTTCGGGTTTCTGGACGACGCTGACGCCGCCATTCTCCTTGATCGCACGCAGGCCTGTGGTGCCGTCCGCCCCGGTGCCCGACAGGATGACGCAGGCGGCATTGGCCTGCTGGTCGCTGGCCAGCGAAAGGAAGAAGTCGTCGATCGGCCGCCGCAACCCGCGCGGCTGCACGAAATCGGTGAGTTCGAGCACCCCGCCCCGAATGGCAAGCCCCCGGCCGGGCGGAATGATATAGACGCGGTCCGCCTCGATCCGCTCCGATCCCTCGCACTGGCGCACCTCCAAATTGGTGTGCCGGTCGAGCAATTGCGCGAGCATGCTCTCATGATTGGGGTCGAGATGCTGGACGACCACGAACGCCATGCCCGTCGGCGCATGGGCGGGCGTCAGCATTTCCCGAAGCGCTTCCAGCCCGCCCGCCGATGCGCCGATGCCGACCACCGGCACGGTCCCGCGAATGTCGTTGCTGGGAGGTCCGTTGCCCGAGGCGCCGTCGCTCATGGAAAGGATGCCCGGTCGAGATCCGACAGGGTCAGCTTTGCTTGTGCGATCGTCGCGGCGGTATTGGCGATCGCGGTCAACGATCCCTCCAGCACCATGCCGCTTTCCGCCAGCACCGGGGTCAATTTGCCGATCGTCCGCCCGAGTTCCGCATCATAAGCCACCAGTCGATCGGGCTGGGACCGGCTGACGTCGAATTGCGATGCGAATATGAAGGGCATGCGGCCGTCGAGCTGGCGCAGTTTGGACATGTACAGCAGGTTGACGAAGGGCGATCCGTCCTTGCGGAAATTGATCAGCATGGTGCGGACGTTGAGCTGTCGCTCGCTCGCCAGAAACTCCCGGATACGCTCGCGTGCTTCGTCATTATCGGCGTCGCGTTGCAGCATGCGACAATTGTGACCGATCACCTCTTCGCCGGTATAGCCAGTCAATTCGCGGAAGCCATGATTGATGAAGAGAAGAGGATTGTCATCTCTGGCATCGGCAAGGGCCAATGCGATCGGAGATTGGTTCAGATAGGTGGCCAGATGCCCCGGAATCTCATGATCGCGCACTAATATTGGCTCCATATCGCGCATTCGCATGGCCTCTGTCGGTTCGCAAGTGTCTTGATACAGGTTTGATCGGGAAAACGTTTCCCGATCAAAAGAAGATCAAGTCGTTACGGATACGGAATCAATGGAATTTAGCCTTTTGGGCGTCGCGTTGCTTGCGATGAGAGGATGGATTGCTCGCCCAGCCATTTCCGGCGGAATGCGATCTGCGCGGTGGTCAATGTCCGGCCCAGCCGTTCGTCGGGCACGATCTCCTGCGCGGGATCGGCGGCGAGGGTCAGGGTGGCGTGCCGTTCGATCCCGCGCTGTCGATAGACGATGGGCAGGCGGTCGCCCGGCGCATGGGCGGCAAGCATCGCGATCCATTGCTGTGCACCGCCGGGCGTCTGACCATCGATGCTGACGATCTGATCGCCCTTGTCGATCCCGGCGTCATAGAGCGGGGTATCCGGGGCGGGCTGGAAGCCGATCGTCAACCCGTCCTTGCCGTCGGTCGGACTGCCGCCGGTCCAGGCCGTGCCGGGATGCGCAAGACGCAGGGTCAGTCCCGCCTGCGCGAGCAACGGCGCGAAGTCGGGCAAGCCGCTGGCCTTCACACTGCGCGCGAAGAAACGGTCGGCAAAGCCCTGGTCGCCGGTCAACTGGGCCAGCGCCTTTTGCAGGTCTTCGGGGCGATAGGGGCGTTCATCCTGCCCATGGTTGCGCCAGAGCTGCCGCATATAGTCGTCGAGCGTCAGGTTGGGAAACGCCTGTCGCAATTCCAGGTCGAGCGCCAGCGCGAGGACGGCGCCATAAGGGTAATAGGAATAGAAGATATTGCTGTTGGTCGGATCGATCGACTGCGCCGCGTCGACAAAGGGCGCGCGCAGGCTCATCTCCTGTGGCCCGCCATACGCCCGCGCGGGCGTCGTCAACAGGCTGTTGAGCGTGCCGGAAAGCTGGGTGACATAATCCTCGAACGGCATCTCCCCGGCGCGCAGCACCGCGAGCGGGCCGTAATATTGCGTGAAGCCCTCCGCCAGCCACAGCGACGGCGTGGCATTGGCGCGGGTGAAGTCGAACGGCTCCAATTCGGCGGGGCGGATGCGCTCGACATTCCAGGCGTGGAAGAATTCATGGCTGAGCGTCTGGATCTGCGAGAAATGCGCGGCGGCGAGCGAACGCGGCATGCTGATCATCGTTGAGTTGCGATGTTCCATCCCATCGCCGCTCGCCTGCGGCATATAGTCGGCGATGAAGGTGTAGGTGCCGTAGTCGAAGGGCGGCGGGGCACCGAAGACGGCGACATGCTGGGCCACGACCTTCTGCGCCATCGCGGCGAAATGGTCGAGATCGGCGGCGCTCCCGTCGTGATGGACGGCCAGTCGGATCGTATAGGGCCGGGCGCCGCCCGCCACGGTCCAGCTTCGCACCTCGTGCGCCGACAATTCGACCGGACTGTCCATGAAATATTGCAGGTCGCGTGCGGTGAACACCGCCGGGTCGTCGGTCGGTGCCAACTGGGTCGCAACCCTCCATCCGGGCAGTGGGTGGAAGCGGACGCGGACCGGCCGCGCATCCTGTCCCGCGGCCCACAGGAAGGTCGCGGGGATGTTCAGCCGGGCATGGGTGGCGTCGATCTGGGCATAGGTGCCGTCGCCCCGATCACCGAACAGCGTGTAGCGGATGGTGACGGTGCCATCATGCCCCTCTACGCTCCAGCCATAGGGATCGGTCCGCGTGACGGCGAGGGTGCGCCCTGCGCCATCGGTCGCCGATACCGAATAGACGTTCTTGGCGAATTCATGCAGCGCATAGCGTCCGGGCGAGGAACGCGCCATCTGGAAGCGGACGGGTGTGGGCGGAAGCCCGCGATAGGTGACGCTGACCTGCGCCTCATGATGTTCGGCGCGGGGGAAAGCGATATCATAATCGACCGGAGCCGCCACCGAAGCGGGGAGTGGCCGGGACTGCGGCTGCGCGAGGGGGGTGGCCGGAAGGGTTGCCGGGGCCAGGGCCCAAACCAACATCGTCGCCTTTGTCAAAACCCGCATCGCGGCCCCTTTTACGCATCGAACTGATGTACGCGACTGTGGCGGTGCGGTGCGGCGGGGTCCACCGGCTTTTCGCGAGAAACGAACTCGAATCGCATTTACCGTCGCGGCCATGGGGGCCGCCCGATGGGCGAGTATCGATTCTGCGTCATGAAATCTGGAGGCGCGACCGGGAATCGAACCCGGGTGCAAGGATTTGCAGTCCTCTGCGTCACCACTCCGCCATCGCGCCTCAATGCGGTGAGGGGGGCCCTTTGCGCAGCTTTTTTCGCCGCGTCAACCGCCGATGCGCGGGAAATATCGCAATCTGGCCAAAACCCCATGCTTCCGTGACGCACTCGGCTTGGCGGAAACCCGCCTGCGCGATAGAAGCGGCGGGAACCAATTTAGTGTATTGCACAACTAAAACGGCTGTGCGACAGGGATGGGCGATGATGACGATCAGCAATGACTCCTCGAATTTCGAAGCGATGCGCCACGCAATGGTGGTGAGCCAGCTGCGCACGACCGCGGTCAGCGACCAGCGCGTCGTCGCCGCCATGGCGCGGGTTCCCCGCGAGGTTTTCGCGCCCGAGGCGCTGCGCCCGGTCGCCTATCGCGACGGCACGCTGGACCTGGGGCAGGGGCGTGCGATCAACCTGCCGATGGCGACCGGCCGCCTGCTGACCGAAGCCTTTCTGGAGGCGGGCGACCGCGTCCTGCTGATCGGTGCGGCGACCGGCTATGCCGCCGTGCTGCTGGCGGAGATCGTCGCCGAGGTCGTTGCGGTCGAAGAGCGGAGCGATCTGCTCGCCGTCGCCCGGACCCAATTGGCCGGTGAGGGCAAGGTGACGCTGGTGGAAGGGCCGCTCAACGCGGGCCACGCCGCCGCTGCCCCTTATGACGTGCTGATGATCGATGGTGCGGTCGAGGAACTGCCCGCCGCCCTGGTCGAGCAGGTGAAGGTTGGTGGCCGCATCGTCACCGGTCTGGTCGAAAACGGCGTCACCCGCCTGGCCAGCGGCCGCCGGACCGAGGGCGGACACGGCGTCCGCGCCTTTGCCGATGCCGAATGCACCGTCCTGCCAGGCTTCGCCCGTCCCCGTGCTTTCCAATTCTGAGTGATTATGCGCCCTGACCTGACCCTTGGCATGACCCGCGGCGTTTTGATCGGTACGGCCTTGCTGCTGGCCGGTTCCGCGTCGGCGGAGACCCTGCGCGAGGCGATGGTCCGGGCGTATCAGTCCAATCCGACGATCACTGGTCAGCGCGCCGCCCAGCGCGCGACCGACGAGAATGTGCCGATCGCGCGGTCCAGCGGCTTGCCGAGCCTGCAGTCGACGGGGCAGTTCACCGACAATCTGGTGGTGGCCAACAACAACTTTCTCAACCCCGAACGGACTGCGACCGGCGCGGTGCAATTGTCGGTTCCGCTCTATCAGGGGGGAGCGGTCAAGAACGCGGTCCGTGCGGCGGAGACGCGCGTGGATGCCGGCCGTGCCCAGTTGCGCGGGGTGGAGGCGAATCTCTTCACCAATGTCGTCGCCGCCTATATGAACGTCATCCGGGACGAGGCGATCGTCAACCTCAACACCCGGAACGTCAACGTGCTGGAGACCAACCTGCGCGCTTCGCGTGATCGGTTCCAGGTGGGCGACCTGACCCGCACCGACGTCGCACAATCGGAGGCCAGGCTGGCGCAGGCACGCGCGCAGCTCCAATCGGCACAGGCCAATCTGATCTCCAGCCGGGAGAATTACATCAGTGTCGTCGGCGTGGAGCCGGTCGGACTGGAGCAGCCGCCCGCCCTGCCGACGCTTCCCCCATCGCCCAATGCGGCGGTCGCGGTGGCGCTTGACCAGAACCCGCAATTGATCGCGGCCCGCCGTACCGCGGATGCGACACGCTATGACATCGATGTGGCGCGCGCCAACCGGCTGCCCCGCGTTTCGGCGGTGTCGAGCGGTAACTACTTCAATTATCTGGGATCGCTGAACGTGCCGGGGGTGCCCGCGTCGGGAATCAACGCGACGGCGGGGGTCCAGCTTTCCATGCCGCTGTTCCAGGGCGGCCGCCCGGCCGCGCAGGTCCGGCAGGCCGAGGCATTGCGCGGGCAGGCGCTGGAGAATGCGACCGGTACCGAGCGGCAGGTGGTGGCGCAGGTCCGCTCGGCCTATGCGGTCTGGCAATCCTCGCAGGAGGTGATCGCCTCGGCCGAATCGGCGGTGCGCGCGAACTCGCTGTCGCTCGAGGGCGTGCGCGCCGAGAACAGCGTGGGCACCCGTACCGTGCTCGACATCCTGAATGCCGAGCAGGAACTGCTCAACAGCCAGGTGACGTTGGTGACCGCCCGCCGTGACGCCTATGTCGCGGGCTTCGCGCTGATCGCGGCGATGGGCAATGCCGAGGCGCGCGATCTGGGGTTGGACGGGGGGGCGCTCTACGATCCCGTCGCCAACTACAAGCGCGTGCGGAACCGGATCAACGATTGGGGCGGCGACGGCGAGCCCGTGCCGGTCGCAAGCACGACCGCCGGAACCCCGGCGCAGACGGCCGCGATCACCCGGCCACTCGACGCCGATGTGAACGCCCCTGTTGACAGAAGCCCGGCATTAACCACAGGTGCATCTGCACCGAGCCGGCAATAACGCCGGAAAGGGGCCTTGGGGGGCTTCAATGGGGTTTGGGGTCATGGGTGAGATCAGCGCCGAGCCGTCGATGGAGGAGATCCTCTCCTCGATCAAACGTATCATCGCAGAAGAGGGGGAGGTGCCCGCACGCCAGCGTCGCCAGCCGCGCCCTGTGCCGTCACCGGCGGTCGAAGATGATTCGCCCGAGATTCTGGAACTCAGCGATCCCATACCGCTGCGCATGAAGGTGGAAGCCGCCGCTGCGCGTGCGGCCGAATCGGCGCTGCGCCAGGCGGCCGAGCCTGCCGCGCGTCCCGCGCCGGAGCCCGTTGCGGCGATGCCCGAGCCGATCGTACCCGCGCCGGCGGCGGCCTCTGCGGTCGCGGCGGAGGCGTTCGATGACGGTGAAGAGGCGATCGTAAGCCCCCGCGCGGCGGAGGCCAGCCGTGGTTCCCTGGAGGCGCTAAGCCGCATGATGGTCAAGCCCGAACCCAGCAGCGACGGCACCCTGGAGGGGCTGGTCCGCGAAATGCTCCGTCCGATGCTGCGCGAGTGGCTCGACACCCATCTCCCCGAGATGGTCGAGGCGATGGTCGCCCGCGAGATTGCCAGGATCACGCGCGAGGGGCGCTGATCCATTTTAGTTTCGGGTTTTCCGCCTGCTCTCCGTCGCAGGCGGAACCGGCCTCGTCCGACCGGGTTCGATAACCATGGTCCCGAAGGAAGAGACGCCCGAGTTGGAGAGGTCGACACGTTCGCCCGTGTCCTCGCCCCCCATTTCTGATGCGCGGCAGCCTCATTCCGGCCAGTCCGATATCTTTTTCGCCGCGGTAAAGACCACGCGGATGCCGATGATTGTCACCGATCCGCGCCGGCCGGATAATCCGATCGTCTTCTGCAACGAAGCCTTCAGCTTCATGACCGGCTATTCCGAGCAGGAGATATTGGGCACGAACTGCCGGTTCCTGCAGGGGCCGGAAACCGATCGCGACGTGGTGGCGCAGGTGCGCGACGCGATCGGGCGGCGCGACGAGATCGCCGTTGAACTGCTCAATTATCGCAAGAACGGTTCGACCTTCTGGAACGCCCTGTTCGTCTCGCCGGTCTATGATGACGCGGGCGAACTCGTCTATTTCTTCAGCAGCCAACTCGACATTTCGCGTCGCCGCGAGGCCGAGGATGCACTGCACGAGGCGCAGAAGATGGAGGCGGTCGGCAAACTGACCGGCGGCATCGCACATGACTTCAACAATCTTCTTCAAGTCATTCTGGGATATGCGGATATTCTGGAGGCGCGGGTCGATGAGGCAGACCGCAGCGGACGCCGAGCGGTCGAGGCGATCGCCGGGGCCGCCGCGCGCGGCGCGACGCTGACCCAGCAATTGCTGGCCTTTGCCCGCAAACAGGAACTGCGCGACCGGTTGCTCAACTTCAACCAGTTGATCGAGGATTTTCGACCGATCCTCCATCGCACGGCGGGCGAGGACATCACGCTGCGCCAGCGGTTGGAGGAGAATCTCTGGAATTGCCGCATCGACCCGGTCCAGGCGGAGATGGCGCTGCTCAACATCATGACCAATGCGCGCGAGGCGATCGAGCGTGGTCCTGGGCGTGGCGAGATCGTGATTTCCACGCGCAACATGATCCAGCCGGCCGGGCGGGCGGAGGGGCCGACCAATCTCGAACCGGGTGAATATGTGATGGTCCGCATCACCGACAGCGGACCGGGGATCGATCCGGGGATTGCCGACAAGATTTTCGATCCCTTCTTCACGACCAAGGAGATGGGGAAGGGCGCCGGGCTGGGCCTGGCGATGGTCTATGGCTTCATGCGCCAGTCGGGCGGGCTCGCGGTGGTCGAATCGGGTGATACGGGGGGCGCGGCCTTGTCGCTCTACTTCCCCCGGGCCGCGGGCGTCACCGAACGGCGTGTTGCGGCGGGGAAGCCTGCGCGACGCGGCGGAGCCGAACGGGTGCTGATGGTCGAGGACCAGGCCGATGTCGGTGGCCTCGGCAAATCGATGCTGGAAGATCTGGGCTATGACGTCGTGCTTGCCCGCGGCGCGTGCGACGCGCTCGACGTGTTGGCCGAGGACGACGATTTCGCCTTGCTCTTCACCGATATCCTGATGCCCGGCGGCATGAACGGCGTTGCCCTGGCCCAGCAGGTACGGCGCGACTATCCCCGGGTCAGCGTCCTTCTGACCACGGGTTTTGCCGATGAGGCGATCGACGAAGGTGCGCGATCCTATGAACTGATCCGCAAACCCTATCGCCGTGGCGAACTGAACGAGCGAATTCGTGCGGTGCTCGACCGGCCGGGTGCCAGAACCTGAACGAGCATCTGGCGTCCGTGCCTCAGGCTGATTAAGGCAGCGGCATGACTGAGCTGCCCAAGACGTTCGACCCCGCCGCAATCGAAGCCCGCTGGTATGGCCATTGGGAGGAAAAGGGCCTGTTCCGCCCCGACCGCCCGAATGCCGAGCCCTGGACGATCGTCAATCCGCCGCCCAACGTGACCGGCAACCTGCATATCGGCCATGCGCTGGACAACACGCTTCAGGACATCCTGGTTCGCCACGCCCGGTTGAAGGGCAAGGATGCGCTGTGGGTCGTCGGTACCGATCATGCGGGCATCGCGACGCAGATGGTGGTCGAGCGCCAGATGGCGCTTCGTCAGCAGAAGCGCACCGACTTTACCCGCGAGGAGTTCGTCGAAAAGGTCTGGGCGTGGAAGGCGGAGAGCGGTGGCCAGATCACCGGCCAGTTGCGTCGCCTCGGCTGTTCTATGGACTGGGCGAACGAGCGCTTCACCATGGACGAGGGCTTTAGCAAGGCGGTGCTGAAGGTCTTTGTCGACCTGTATGCCCAAGGCCTGCTCTATCGCGACAAGCGGCTGGTCAACTGGGACGCTGGCCTCGGCACCGCGATCAGCGACCTGGAGGTCGAAACGCGCGAGGTAAAGGGCAGCTTCTGGCGCCTGCGCTACCCGCTGGCTGACGGATCGGGCTTTGTCGAGGTTGCGACGACCCGACCGGAGACGATGTTCGCCGACATGGCGGTCGCGGTCCATCCAGACGATGCGCGCTATACCGCGCTGATCGGCAAGGAGGTCCGCCTGCCGATCACCGGTCGCCTGATCCCGATCGTCGCCGACGAACATGCCGACCCCGAACTGGGATCGGGAGCGGTCAAGATCACGCCTGGCCACGACTTTAACGATTTCGAGGTCGGCCGCCGCGCCGGCATCGAAGCGCGCGACATGCTGAACATGCTCGATGCCAAGGCTTGCATCGTCCAGACGTCGGATGGCCTGATCCCCGAAGCGTTCCTCGGCCTGTCGACGGCCGAGGCGCGCAAGGCCGTAGTCGCACGGCTGAAGGACGAGGGCGTCCTCATCCCGCACATCGACAATGACGGCACCGAGCATGACGCCGAGCCGCGCACGATCCAGACGCCGTTCGGCGACCGCTCTGGCGTCGTGATCGAGCCGTGGCTGACCGATCAATGGTATGTCGACGCCAAGGCGCTGGCCCAGCCCGCGATCGAGGCGGTGCGCTCGGGCAAGATCAAGATCGTGCCCCAGGCTTGGGAAAAGACCTTCTTCAACTGGATGGAGAATATCCAGCCCTGGTGCGTCAGCCGCCAGCTCTGGTGGGGGCACCAGATTCCCGCATGGTTCGCCGACGATGGCCGCGTCTTCGTCGCCGAGAGCGAAGAGGAAGCGCAGGCGCAGGCGGGGGAGGGTGTCACCCTGACCCGCGACCCGGACGTGCTCGACACTTGGTTCTCCTCCGCACTCTGGCCCTTCGCGACGCTCGGCTGGCCCGATAACGGCGACAAGACGCTGGCGGGGCGTTATCCGAACGACGTGCTCATCTCCGGCTTCGACATCCTGTTCTTCTGGGATGCGCGGATGATGATGCAGGGCCTGCACTTCATGGAAGATGTGCCCTTCAAGACCTTGTATCTCCACGGTCTTGTTCGTGCTGCCGACGGCTCGAAAATGTCGAAGTCGAAGGGCAATACGGTCGATCCGCTGGGACTGATCGATCAATATGGCGCCGATGCGCTACGCTTCTTCATGGCGGCGATGGAGAGCCAGGGCCGCGACATCAAGATGGATGAACGCCGCGTCGAGGGGTACCGGAACTTCGCCACCAAGCTTTGGAATGCGGCACGCTTCGCCCAGTCCAACGGCATCGGCGCGTCGGCCACGCTGGAGGCGCCGAACGCCACCCTGGCGGTCAACAAGTGGATCATCGCCGAGACGGTGAAGACGGTGCAGGCGGTCGACCTCGCGCTGGCGGATTACCGTTTCGATGGCGCGGCGAACGCGATCTACCAGTTCGTCTGGAGCCGCTTCTGCGACTGGTATCTCGAACTCATCAAGCCGGTGCTTCAGGGCGGCGAAGAGGGAGGCGAGGAAACCCGGGCCGTGGCGGGCTGGGTGCTCGACCAGATCCTGGTGTTGCTCCACCCCTTCATGCCCTTCATCACCGAGGAGCTGTGGCATGCCATGGGTGCCCGCGATCACGACTTGATCGTCGCCCGCTGGCCGATGGCGGATGCGCGTGCGCTCGATCCGAAGGCGGAGCGGGAGATCGACTGGCTGATCCGGCTGGTCAGCGAGATCCGGGCGGCGCGCACGGAACTGAATGTGCCGCCGGGTGCGCGTCTGCCGATGCATGTCCGCGATGCGCATGCCGATACCCAGGCGCGGCTGGAGCGACAGGGGGCGGCGCTGGCCCGTCTCGCCCGCGTCGAGACGAGAGAGGGTGACGCGAGCGGCGGTGCGGCGCAGGTCGTGGTGGACGAAGCCACGTTCATCCTGCCGCTGGAGGGGGTGATCGACCTCGACGCCGAGCGCCAGCGCTTGACCAAGGCGATCACGGCGGTCGAGAAGGAGCGCGATGCGCTGGGTGGTCGACTGAACAATGCCAGCTTCATCGAGCGCGCCAAGCCCGAAGCGGTCGAAAAGGCCCGCGCCGATCACGCCGACAAGATGGCCGAAGCGGCGCGGCTCCATGCCGCACTGGGTCGCCTGGGCTAAGCGATGGTCCTCCCCGTGCGTGGCATGGGGAGGACCTCACGACCGGAGGGGTGGGGTGCTATCCCTGCTCCCCCAGCCGGCGCAACCGCCGGATTCGCGGCTCGCGCTGCAACTGGGCCTCGCGCCGGATGACCTGGCGGAGTTCGTCGCGCTTCTCATGGATCGAGGCGATGACCGGGCCCATGGCGACGCCCAGATCGACCAGCACCGCCTCCGACAATTGCAATGAGCTTTCCAGCGTTTCGGGCACCGCCTCGCTGACGCCTGCGCGATAGAGTTCGGTCGCGTGCGCCATATCGCGGGCACGCGCGATGATGGGCAGGTCGGGCGCCGTCTCGCGGATGCGGCGCGCCAGGCGCACGGTCAGGACCGGATCGTCCATGGTCAGGATCAGGGCGCGCGCGGCCGGCAGGTTCAGCCGGTCGACCAGTTCCGCCCGTGCCACGTCGCCGAACAGGACGGGATAGCCCGCCCGCCGCGCCTCGCTGACCGAATCGATATCGGCCTCCACCGCGACATAGGACTGGCCATGGACGGTCAGCATGTCGGCGATCATCTTGCCGACCCGGCCGAAGCCGATGATGACCGTGCGCCCGCCATCACCTTGCGCATCCGGCGTGGCGGGCGAGTCGCTGCTTCGCGCCTCGATCCGGCGGGAAATGACCCGGCCCGCCTTGGCGAGCAGCGGCGTGATGGTCAGGCCGATCGCGGTCACCGTCTGCCAGAAACTGGCCGTCGAGGGCAGGATCAGTTGCGCCTGTGCCGCCGTTCCCAGCACGATCAGCGTGGTCTCGGATGGGCTGCCCATCAGCAGTCCGGTCTCTGCCGCCACGCCGCGCCGGGCATGGGCGACACGCAGCAGCAGATAGGTGACGATGGCCTTGACCGCGACCACCCCGATGACGGCGAGCAATAGCGAGTCCCAGTTCCTGGCGATCAGGCGCAGGTCCAAACTCATGCCCACGGTGATCAGGAACACGCCCAGCGCCAGCCCCTTGAACGGTGCGGTCATCACCTCGACCTCCGAATGATATTCGGTTTCCGCGATCAGAAGGCCTGCCAGCAGCGCGCCGACGATCGGCGACAACCCCGCCGCCGTCGTTGCGACGCTTGCGACGATCACGACGAGGAGCGAGGCCGCCAGGAACAGCTCCGGGCTCTTGGTCCGGGCGGCCTGGGCGAAGAGGCGGGGCAGGACGAACTTGCCGCCCAGATACATGGCGACCACGGTCAGACCACCGCGAAGCGCGACGCCGGCGATCCCGACCCAGCCCTCATCGGTCGCGGTCGGCGCCATGGCCCCCAAAGCGAAGATGATGGGCACCAGAGCCAGATCCTCGAACAGAAGCATCGCGAACGCACCGCGCCCCACCGGACTGGTCGTGCCGACGAGCGGCAGGACGAGTGCCGTGGAGGACAGGGTCAACGCAAGCCCTAGCCCGATCGCACCCGCCCAACTCTGGCCGAGCAGGTGCAACGCCGCGCCGATCAGGACGGCGGAGCCCAGCAGTTCCGCCGCGCCGGTGCCGAACACCAGCCGGCGCATTGCCCAAAGTCTTCGAAAAGACAGCTCCAAACCAATTGAAAACAACAATAATATGATACCGAACTCGGCAAATGGCTCGATCGATTCTGGGTTGGAGATGGTCAGGTAATAGAGCCATGGCGCATGGGGGACGAGCGAACCCAGCCCTGCGGGACCGACCAGCAGGCCGACCAGGATGAACCCGATCACCGGGCTGACGCGAAAGCGCGCAAAGGCCGGGATGACGATCCCCGCCGAACCGAGTATGACGAGGGCGTCGGAGAAACCCTGATTGTCGAGCCGAAGTGCCATGGCGACAGACTAGCCCGCCTTGGCCGCGCTTGTCAGGTCGTTAATCGAATGCGCCATGGTGAGGCGATTCGTCCAATGGGGATGGCGGTCCGCGCGAGGTTAGGGCGACGGCATGATTTCCCGTTCCCCTGCCGCAGCCCTTGTGCTTCTGTCCAGCCTGGCACTCACCGGCTGCGGCGACGGCGACGGCGACCGCGCCGAGCGGTTGAAGGCTGCGGGCCCCAGTCCGTCGCTCGACGCGCTGATGCGGGTGGCGGACTCCGATGCGGGGGCACGGACCTTCGGCCAGTGCCTGGCCTGCCATACGATCGGCAAGGGTGAACTCGATCGGGCGGGGCCGAACCTGCATGGCATCATGGGCAAGCCGGTCGCGGGCGGGAGCGAGCGCTATGGCTATACCGCCGCGCTGGAACGGGTCGGCGGGCATTGGGACCGGGCGACCATGGACCGATGGCTGACCTCGCCGCAGCGTTTCGCGCCGGGAACGAAGATGACCTTCGCCGGACTGCCCGACCCGCTCGCTCGGGCGGATGTCATCGCCTATCTGGAGCGCGAAGGGCGGGAATAAGACGCTGGTCTAACCCATCTTGCGTGCGGCCTTCGACGTCGTACAGGTCCGGGCATCACCGGAAATAAAAAGGGCCCGAAGACAATGTCTTCGAGCCCCTTTCTTTCAAGCAGTGTGGGATTTACTGCCAGTTGCCCATTTCGGTTTCGAGGTTGACGCGGATCGCCTCGAAGAACTGCTCGGTGGTCATCCAGGGCTGGTCCGGGCCGATCAGGATGGCGAGGTCCTTGGTCATCTGGCCGTTCTCGACGGTCTTGATGCAGACCTTCTCAAGCGTCTCGGCAAAGCGCACCACGTCGGGGGTGTTGTCGAACTTGCCGCGATATTTCAGGCCGCCGGTCCAGGCGAAGATCGACGCGATCGGGTTGGTCGAGGTCGCCTTGCCCTGCTGGTGCTGGCGATAGTGACGGGTCACGGTCCCGTGCGCCGCCTCGGCCTCGATCGTCTTGCCGTCCGGGGTCATCAGCACCGAAGTCATCAGGCCCAGCGAGCCGAAGCCCTGCGCGACCTGGTCCGACTGCACGTCGCCGTCATAGTTCTTGCAGGCCCAGACGAATTCGCCATGCCACTTCAACGCCGAGGCGACCATGTCGTCGATCAGGCGGTGCTGATATTCGATCCCCGCCGCCTTGAACTGGTCGGCGAACTCGGTTTCGTACACTTCCTGGAAGATGTCCTTGAAGCGCCCGTCATAGGCCTTGAGGATGGTGTTCTTGGTCGACAGATAGACCGGCCAGCCGCGACCCAGGCCATAATTCATCGAGGCGCGCGCGAAGTCGCGGATCGATTCATCGAGATTGTACATGCCCATGGCCACGCCCGAGCTGGGGAAGTTGAACACTTCCTCCTCGATCGTTTCGCCATTTTCGCCTTCCCACTTCATGGTCAGCTTGCCCTTGCCGGGCACCTTGAAGTCGGTCGCCTTATACTGGTCGCCAAAGGCGTGACGGCCGACGACGATCGGATGGGTCCAGCCGGGGATCAGGCGGGGAACGTTCTTGATGACGATCGGTTCGCGGAACACCACGCCACCCAGGATGTTGCGGATCGTGCCGTTGGGCGACTTCCACATCTTCTTCAGGCCGAATTCCTCGACGCGCTGTTCGTCGGGGGTGATCGTCGCGCACTTGATCGCGACGCCATATTTCTGCGTGGCGTGGGCGCTGTCGATCGTCACCTGGTCGCCGGTGGCGTCGCGATTCTGCACCGACAGGTCGTAATAAGCGAGGTCGATGTCGAGATATGGCTTGATCAGGCGTTCGCGAATCCATTCCCAGATGATCCGGGTCATTTCGTCGCCGTCGATCTCCACGACGGGGGTGTTCACCTTGATCTTCGCCATATGCGCATCCTTCAGATTAGGCAGGTTTGCACCGCGTCTAGGGGAGGGGGCGCGGCGGATCAACCACCCCCGATCAGGCTTTGCGCGAGCAGGATGAAGCGAAAAGATTGTGCGATGGCTGGTCGAGGGGTAGACAGGCCCGATGCCTTCGCTTGAAAAGCCTCCCATCGCCACGACCACGGTCAAGTGGCGCTTTCCCGCCGTCCATCCCGAAGGGCGCAAATATGTGCTGATCGGGGCGGGCTTGACCCTGCTCGCGACCCTTGTGACCAAGGTGCTGTTCTGGCCCTTCGTCGGCCTGTGCATCTGGATCGCCGCCTTCTTCCGTGATCCGGTGCGCACCACGCCGCAGGGCGATGACCTGATCGTGGCACCCGCCGACGGACTGGTGACGATGATCCAGCGCGTGCCGATCCCGCGCGAACTGGTGGGTGAACTGGGCGAAGCGCCGCTGGTCCGCGTGTCGATCTTCATGTCCGTCTTTGACGTGCATATCAATCGCACGCCGATCGCGGGGATCATCCGCCAGGTCGTCTATATCTCGGGCAAGTTCCTCAACGCCGACCTCGACAAGGCGTCGGACGAGAATGAGCGCCAGCATTTCGTGGTCGAAGGGCGCGATGGCCGGAAGATCGGCTTTACCCAGATTGCGGGCCTTGTTGCGCGTCGCATCGTCGGTTTCGTGAAGCCGGGGGATATGGTTGCGGCCGGACAGCGCGTCGGCCTGATCCGTTTCGGCAGCCGCGTCGACGTCTATCTGCCCGATGACGTCACGCCGCAGGTCTGCCTGGGACAGCGTTCGGTCGCGGGAGAGACCGTGCTGGGCCGTGTCGGCGGCAAGCCGATGAACGGCATCGCGCAATAAGCACGTCCATGGCGCTTCCCTCTCGTTTCGCCCGTCGTGGCCCCCCGCGTGGCTTGCCGCTTCGCGCCGTCGCGCCCAATGCCGTCACCGCACTGGCCCTGTGCTCAGGCCTGACCGGCGTGAAGTTCGCCATTGCGGGATCATGGGAGGCGGCGGTCACCATGATCGCCGTGGCCGCCATCCTCGATGGCCTGGACGGCCGCATCGCGCGCCTGCTGCGGGGCGAGAGCCGGTTCGGAGCGGAACTTGATTCGCTCTCCGATGCTATCTGCTTTGGTGTCGCGCCCGCCTTGATCCTCTATCTCTGGTCGCTGCAGAATCTGCCGCGCATCGGCTGGATCTGCGCGCTGTTGCAGGCAGTGTTCTGCGCGTTACGGCTGGCTCGGTTCAACGCACAGCTCGACGTGACCGATCAGCCGCGAAAGACCGCGGGCTTCTTTACCGGCGTGCCTGCACCGGCTGGAGCCGGTCTCGCCATGTTACCGCTCTATCTTTGGTTCTGGACGGGTGAGGCGACTTTTGCCTCGCCCTATCTGGTCGCGCCCTGGGTCGCCTTCGTCGCGCTGTTGATGGTGTCGAGCATCGCGACCCTGTCCTGGACCTCGTTCCGCCTGCGCCGGCATATCCGGTTCGAGGCTCTGGCGATCATCGTACTTGTGGGCGCGGCGTTGATCTCCGCCCCTTGGCATGCGCTGACCGCATTGTGCCTGGCCTATCTGGCGAGCATCCCGTTCACGATGCTCGCTTATGCCAGGATCAAGCGGCCGCGCGGCGGCGGGTCAGGGATGAAACCGCAGGCGAACCTGCCGCCCAACGCCTGACAGCGATCCGGCGCTCCGCCACCACCAAGGTGGCGAGCGGCGTGAAGGCCGGTTCGACATGGCCGGTGGCAAGATGGAGGATGCGGCGCCATTGCGGCGCGACCATCATCGCGATGGTGGCGACGGCGGTGACCAGCGCGCCCACGAAAACCAGAACACTCACCACGATCATCATGATGTCCGCCTCTCTGCCGTTCGCTTACGATCCGGCGCATTAACCGGTTCGTAACCAATGAATTTTTCGTTCAGTTCCGTCGTCGCAATGGTGACATCCGGCCGAACGGTGCCAAATCCGTGACGTTGCGAATGCGGTTTGTCGCATTCGGTCCGTATTCCCTGTTGTGATCAGGTTGTGTTCCATCGATGTTCCGTTGTCAATCGGGAATGGAACAAATGTGAACGCATGAAGGGCCTTGCCAAGCGGAAGACTGTCGGCTAAGCGCCCGCCCCTCAACACCGCATGGGAAGCATCATATTTCGGTGCGCATGGGCTTTGCCCGCCGCGTCATCCGCTTCCCAGAGGACTAACCGGAAGGAAATATCTTATGGCGGCACCCGTCGTCACCATGCAGCAACTCGTCGAGACCGGCGCGCACTTCGGCCACCAGACCCACCGCTGGAACCCGAAGATGAAGCCCTACATCTTCGGCGACCGCAACGGCGTCCACATCCTCGACCTGTCGCAGACCGTGCCGCTCTTCGCGCGCGCTCTGGAGTTCATCAGCTCGACCGTCGCTGGCGGTGGCAAGGTCCTGTTCGTCGGCACCAAGCGCCAGGCGCAGGAGCCGGTCGCCGAGGCCGCGCGTCGTGCGGGTCAGCACTTCGTCAACCACCGCTGGCTGGGCGGCATGCTCACCAACTGGAAGACGATCTCGAACTCGATCAAGCGCCTCAAGACGCTGGAAGAGCAGCTTTCGGGTGACACGCACGGCCTGACCAAGAAGGAAGTGCTGAACCTGACCCGCGAGCGCGACAAGCTCGAGCTGTCGCTGGGCGGCATCCGCGACATGGGCGGCATCCCGGACGTGATGTTCGTGATCGACGCCAACAAGGAAGAGCTGGCGATCAAGGAAGCCAACACACTGGGCATCCCCGTCGTCGCGATCCTCGATTCGAACGTGTCGCCGGACGGCATCGCGTTCCCGGTTCCGGCGAATGACGACGCCAGCCGCGCGATCCGCCTGTACTGCGAAGCCGTCGCCATTGCCGCGACCCGTGGCAACAACGAGCAGCAGCGCCGCAGCGGCGCCGACTTCGGCGCGATGGCTGAGCCGCCCGTCGAGGAAGCGCTGACCGTTGCCCCGGCGGAAGTCGCCGAGCAGGCGGTCGAGGCCGAGCGCCAGATCGACGCGTAATCGCGTGAACATGCCCCGCAATGCGGGCGGGGCGATCATCGACCGGATGGGGTTTCCCTTCGGTCGATGACATCGGCTTGACATGCAAGCCGTGCTAAGGGCCGCCTCCGATGGGGCGGCCCTACCCGCATCCCCCTTTTCAGACAGAGGAAATCAGACAATGGCCGATATCACCGCAGCGATGGTCAAGGACCTGCGCGAAAAGAGCGGCGCGGGCATGATGGACTGCAAGAAGGCGCTGAACGAGACCGCCGGCGACATGGACGCCGCGCTGGACTGGCTGCGCACCAAGGGCCTGGCGGCCGCGCAGAAGAAGTCGAGCCGGACCGCGGCCGAGGGCCTGGTCGGCGTCGCCACCAACGGCACCGTCGGCGCTGCCGTCGAAGTGAACTCGGAAACCGACTTCGTCGCCAAGAACGACCAGTTCCAGGCGTTCGTGAAGGACGTGACCGACATCGCGCTGAAGACCAGCGACGATATCGAGGCGCTGAAGGGCGAAGCGATGCCGCAGGGCGGCACCGTCGCCGAAGTGCTGACGAACAATGTCGCGACGATCGGTGAGAACCAGTCGCTGCGTCGCGCCAAGCGCCTCGAAGTGTCGAAGGGCGCGGTCGTGTCCTATGTCCACAACCAGCAGGCGCCGGGCCTGGGCAAGATCGGCGTTCTGGTCGCGCTGGAATCGGATGCGTCGGATGACGTCCTGCAGAAGCTGGGCAAGGACCTGGCCATGCACGTCGCGGCTGCCTTCCCCAAGGCGCTGAACGAGGAAGACCTGGACGAGGCCGAGATCGAGCGTGAGCGCGCGATCGCGACCGAAAAGGCCGCCGAATCGGGCAAGCCCGCCGACATCATTGCCAAGATGGTCGAAGGCGGCATCGCCAAGTACCGCAAGGAACATGCGCTGGTCAGCCAGCTGTTCGTGATGGACGGCAAGACCAAGATCAGCGACGTCGTGGCGAAGGCCGCCAAGGATGCCGGTGCCTCGATCGTGCTGAAGGACTATGTCCGCTTCCAGCTCGGCGAAGGCATCGAGAAGGAAGCCTCGGACTTCGCGGCCGAAGTGGCTGCGGCTTCGGGCGTTCCGCAGAAGGCGTAATGCCGTGCGCTGTCCCGTGACGGGACGGCGATGGGTGAGGGGAGCGGCTGCCGCCAGGCGGTCGCTCCCTTTGCATGTGGGGCGTCCTATCCTTCGCATGCCTTGTGCGTGCGGTTCCTCTTCCCATCTGATGACGGGGAGGATTTGGAATACCCATGAAAATCCCGGTAATCCGCCGCTCGACGGTTGCCCGCTGCCCGGACGCCGCCTAAGGTCCGCGCCACTTTCATGACTAAGATCCGAGAAACGATGACGAGCCCGCGCTTCAAACGTATCCTGCTGAAACTGTCGGGCGAGGTTCTGATGGGTGAGGGGGGGCTGGCCATCTCTCCCGAGATCACCGCCCGCGTGGCCCAGGAAATCGCCGATGTCCGGGCGCAGGGTTATGAATTGTGCGTGGTCGTCGGGGGTGGCAACATCTTCCGTGGCCTGTCGGCGGCGGCCAAGGGGATCGAGCGGGCGACCGCCGATTATATGGGCATGCTGGCGACCGTGATGAACGCGCTGGCCGTGCAGAACGCGCTGGAGCAGATCGGCGTCGATACCCGCGTCCAGTCCGCCATTCCCATGTCGAGCGTGTGCGAGCCCTTTATCCGCCGCCGTGCCGAGCGGCATCTGGAGAAGGGCCGCGTGGTGATCTTCGCCGCCGGTGTCGGCTCGCCCTTCTTCACCACCGACAGCGGTGCCGCGCTGCGCGCCGCCGAGATGAAGTGCGACGCCCTGTTCAAGGGGACCAGCGTCGACGGCGTCTATGATGCCGACCCCAAGAAGGTGCCGACCGCGACCCGGTATGAAACCGTCAGCTATTCCAAGGTGCTGTCCGATGACCTGAAGGTCATGGACGCCTCGGCCATCGCGCTGTGCCGCGACAACAATATCCCGATCGTCGTCTTCAACATCCGCGAACATGGCAATTTCGGTGCCGTGCTCGCCGGTCAGGGTGTGTCGACGATCGTCCAGAACGCAGGAGCTTAAACCATGGCAGCCTATGACAAGTCCGATCTCGAGCGCCGCATGCAGGGTGCCGTTGAATCGCTGAAGCACGATCTGAATGGCCTGCGCACCGGCCGCGCGTCGACCGCATTGCTCGATCCGGTGACCGTCGAGGTTTATGGCAGCCACATGCCGCTCAACCAGGTTGCGACCGTCTCGGCGCCCGAACCGCGCATGTTGTCGGTGCAGGTATGGGATCGTTCGAACGTGTCGTCGGTCGAAAAGGCGATCCGCTCGGCTGGACTGGGCCTCAACCCGATCAATGATGGCCAGACCCTGCGCCTGCCGATCCCCGACCTGACCGAGGAGCGCCGCAAGGAACTGGCAAAGCTCGCCGGCAAATATGCCGAGAGCGCGCGCATCGCGGTCCGCAACGTGCGTCGCGACGGCATGGACAGCCTGAAGACCGACGAGAAGAAGGGCGTGTTCAGCGAAGACGAGCGCAAGCGCCACGAAACCGAGGTGCAGAAGCTGACCGACGCCACCATCGCCGAGCTGGATGCGGCGGCCGCGGCCAAGGAAAAGGAAATCCTGGGCAAGTGAGTCCTCCGGCCGCCTCGGCCCAGACGGCTCTGGGGTCGCTGGTGGCCGTGCCCGATACGGGTGCGGTCCCGCGTCACGTCGCGATCAT
>NZ_JBCNNI010000015.1:0-94414 GCF_039594485.1 Sphingomonas sp.
CTTCTCGGCATAGGTCGCGCCCGGCAGGATGACATCGGCATGATGCGCACCCTTGTCGCCATGATGGCCGACGAACACCTTGAAGCTGCTGCCGAACTTGGCGAAATCGACCTCGTCGGCGCCCAGGAAGAAGGCCAGCTTCGGCGCGGCCGCGACCACGTCTGCGATGCCGCCCTTCTGCGCATAACCGAGCATCAGCCCGCCCATGCGCGCAGCTGCCATGTGCACGACATTATAGCCGTTCCAGGCCGAACCGTCCTCCAGCGTGCGGACCAGATTGAACTGATCGACCAGCTTGAGGCTCGCGCCATGCGCGCCCTTCAGCGCAGCGCCACCGACGATCACCATCGGACGCGCGGCCTTGCCGAACAGTTCGGCGACCGTATCGGGCAGGTTGCCCAGCACCGACAGGTCGGCGCCCAGCCATTCGACCTTGTAGGTCAGATCGGTTTCGGGACCGATCGCGAAGACCTTGGCGCCCTTCTTGATCGCCTTGCGGATGCGGGTGTTCACCAGCGGCGCTTCCCAGCGCAGGTTGGTGCCGATCAGCAGGATCGCATCGGCCTGCTCGACGCCCGCGATGGTCGTGTTGAAGTTGACCGCGGCCAGGCTCGACACGTCATAGTCCATGCCGGTCTGACGGCCCTCAAGCAGGGTCGAGCCCATCTTGGCGAGCAGCGCCTTGGCGGCGAACATCGTCTCGCAATCGACCAGATCACCGGCGATGGCGGCGACGCTCGAACCGGCGTTCACGTCACGGATCGCGGCGAAGGCTTCGTCCCAGGTGGCGGGAACCAGCTTGCCGTCGCGGCGGATGAACGGACGGTCGAGACGGCGACGGACCAGACCGTCGATCGCATGACGCGTCTTGTCGCTCGCCCACTCCTCATTCACCTCGTCGTTGATGCGCGGCACGCAGCGCAGCACCTGACGACCCCGGCTGTCGAGGCGGATGTTGGTGCCGACCGCGTCCATCACGTCGATGGCAAGCGTCTTCTTCAGCTCCCAGGGGCGCGCCTCGAACGCATAGGGCTTGGACGTCAGCGCGCCCACCGGGCACAGGTCGACGACATTGCCCGACAGCTCGCTCGATACCGCCTGTTCGAGGTAGGAGGTGATCTGCATATTCTCGCCGCGATAAATCGCGCCGATTTCCTCCACACCCGCGACCTCTTCGGCGAAGCGGACGCAGCGGGTGCACTGGATGCAGCGGGTCATGACCGTCTTGACGATCGGACCCATATATTTCTCGGTAACGGCCCGCTTGTTCTCGTCATAGCGGCTATGGCCCTTGCCATAGGCCATGGACTGGTCCTGCAGGTCGCACTCGCCGCCCTGATCGCAGATCGGGCAGTCCAGCGGGTGGTTGATGAGCAGGAATTCCATCACGCCTTCGCGCGCGGCCTTCACCATCGGGGTGGTGGTGAAGATTTCCTGGTTCTCCGCCGCCGGAAGCGCGCACGACGCCTGCGGCTTGGGGGGGCCAGGCTTCACCTCGACCAGGCACATGCGGCAATTGCCCGCGATGGACAGCCGCTCATGATAGCAGAAGCGCGGGATTTCCTTGCCCGCAAGCTCACAGGCCTGCAGCACGGTGGCGCCCTGGGGCACCTCGATCTCGACGCCGTCGACTTTGACCTTAGGCATTATTCGGCAGCTTCCATCATCGGGGCGTTGCCGCCCGTCTCGCCTTTGCGTTCGCGGATCCGACGCTCCATCTCGGGGCGGAAGTGGCGGATCAGGCCCTGGATCGGCCAAGCCGCCGCGTCGCCGAGCGCGCAGATGGTGTGGCCTTCGACCTGCTTCGTCACCTGGAACAGCGTGTCGATCTCGGACACGTCGGCATCGCCAGTCCGCATCCGTTCCATCACGCGCCACATCCAGCCGGTGCCTTCACGGCATGGCGTGCACTGGCCGCAGCTCTCATGCTTGTAGAAATAGGACAGACGGCTGATCGCGCGGACGATGTCGGTCGACTTGTCCATGACGATCACGGCCGCCGTGCCGAGGCCCGATCCGACCGCCTTCAGGCCGTCGAAATCCATCGGCGCGTCCATGATCTCGGCGGCGGGTACCAGCGGCACCGACGACCCGCCCGGGATCACCGCGAGCAGATTGTCCCAGCCGCCGCGAATGCCGCCGCAATGCTTCTCGATCAGCTCACGGAACGAGATCGACATGCTTTCCTCGACCACGCAGGGGCGATCGACATGGCCGGAGATCTGGAAGAGCTTGGTGCCCTTGTTGTTCTCGCGCCCGAAGGACGAAAACCACTCGGCCCCGCGACGCAGGATCGTCGGCGCAACGGCGATCGACTCGACATTGTTGACCGTGGTCGGGCAACCATAGAGGCCCGCACCCGCCGGGAAAGGCGGCTTCAGGCGCGGCTGGCCCTTCTTGCCCTCCAGGCTTTCGATCATCGCGGTCTCTTCACCGCAGATGTAAGCGCCAGCGCCACGATGGACGAAGACGTCGAAGTCGTAACCCGAACCACAGGCGTTCTTGCCCAGGAAGCCCCGGTCATAGGCCTCGGCCACGGCCGCGAACAGCGTTTCGGCCTCGCGGATATATTCGCCGCGGATATAGATATAGGCCGCCCGCGCACGCATCGCGAAGCCCGCGACCAGCGCGCCTTCGATCAGCTTGTGCGGATCGTGGCGAATGATCTCGCGGTCCTTGCACGAACCGGGTTCGGATTCGTCGGCGTTGATGACCAGGAAGCTCGGCCGGTCGGGGCGCGGCTCCTTGGGCATGAAGCTCCACTTCATGCCGGTCGGGAAGCCCGCACCGCCGCGCCCGCGCAGACCCGACGCCTTGATGACGTCGATGATCTTGTCCTGGCCCAGTTCCAGCAGCGCCTTGGTATTGTCCCAATCGCCGCGCTTCATCGCCGCGTCGACGTTCCACGGCTGATAGCCGTAAAGATTGGTGAAGATGCGGTCCTTGTCGGCCAGCATTACGCCCCCCACTCCCCGCGATAGTCGTGATTTTCGCCGACCATGGCGGTCAGCGTGGTCGGACCGCCCAGCGGCTCGACCGTGTGGCGACCCGGCTCCTGCGTGCCGGTCTTGGGGCTTTCGCCGCGTGCCAGCGCTTCCAGGATGGTGACCGTGCGGTCGTAATCCAGATCCTCGAAATTGTCGTCGTTGATCTGGACCATTGGGGCCGAGGCGCAATTGCCCATGCACTCGACCTCGGTCAGCGTGAACAGGCCGTCGGGCGTGGTCTTGCCCTTGATCAGGCCCTTGTTCTTGCACGCCGCCAGCACGTCGTCCGACCCGCGCAACATGCACGGCGTCGTGCCGCACACCTGGACGTGATAGCGGCCGACCGGCGCGAGGTTGAACATCGTGTAGAAGGTCGCAACCTCATAGATGCGCATATAGGCGACACCCAGTTGGCGCGCGACGAACTCGATCACCGGCACCGGCAGCCAGCCCTGGGTCTGCGTCTCCGCACCGACCTGACGCTGGGCCAGATCGAGGAACGGGATCGAGCAGGACTGCTCACGACCCTTCGGGTAGCGCGCGAGGATCTCGTTCGCCTTCTTCTGGTTCTCGTCGGTCCAGGCGAAATTGCCCCAGCGGGCGCGGACTTCCGCCTCGTCGGGGATGTTGGGTGCGTCAGCCATTAGCGGTCACATTCACCAAAAACGATGTCCATCGCGCCCAGGATCGCGGTCGTGTCGGCCAGCATGTGCCCCTTGGACATGAATTCCATGGCCTGGAGATGGCTGAACGCGGTCGGGCGGATCTTGCAGCGATAGGGTTTGTTCGATCCGTCGGAGACGAGGTACACGCCGAACTCGCCCTTGGGGCTTTCGGTCGCGACATACACCTCACCGGCGGGGACGTGATACCCTTCGGTATAAAGCTTGAAGTGGTGGATCAGCGCTTCCATCGAGCGCTTCATCTCACCGCGCTTGGGCGGCGTGACCTTGCGGTCGGTGGCGAGCACCGGGCCTTCGGGCATCTGCGCCAGGCACTGCTTCATGATCCGGGCCGACTGGCGCACTTCCTCGACGCGCACCATGAACCGGTCATAGCAGTCGCCGCTGGTGCCCACCGGCACGTCGAAGTCCACCTTGTCATAGGCGTCGTAAGGCTGCGACTTGCGCAGATCCCAGGGAATGCCCGAGCCGCGGATCATCGGGCCGGAGAAGCCCCACTTGATCGCGTCCTCGCGGTTCACCACCGCGATATCGACGTTGCGCTGCTTGAAGATGCGATTGTTGGCAACCAGGCCGATCGCATCCTCGAACAGGCGCGGCAGACGCGTATCCAGCCAGTCGGCGATATCGGTCAGCAGCTTGAGCGGCACGTCCTGATGGACGCCGCCGACGCGGAAATAGTTCGCGTGCATGCGCGCGCCCGAGGCCCGCTCATAGAAGTTCATGCAGTCTTCGCGGATTTCGAACAGCCACAGGTTCGGCGTCATCGCGCCCACGTCCATGACGTGGCTGCCGATGTTGAGCATGTGGTTCGAAATGCGCGTCAGTTCGGCGAAGAACGTTCGCAGATATTGCGCGCGCAGCGGCACTTCGAGGTCGAGCAGCTTCTCGACCGCGAGCACGTAGCTGTGCTCCATGCACATGGGCGAGCAGTAATCGAGGCGATCGAAATAGGGCAGCGCCTGCGAATAGGTCTTGTATTCGATCAGCTTCTCGGTGCCGCGATGCAGCAGGCCGACATGCGGATCGACCCGCTCGACGATCTCGCCGTCCAGCTCCATGACGAGGCGCAGCACGCCGTGCGCCGCCGGATGCTGCGGGCCGAAGTTGATCGTATAGTTCTGGATCGACACGTCACCCGTGGTCGGGTCGGCATCGTCCGTCTTGTGGAGCAGTTCGTCGACGTAGTCGCTCACTGATTCTGTCCTCCGCCCTTGCTCGGCACGACGTCCGGGTCCTTGGGCTTGTCCTCGGCCTTGTTGCCCGGATGCGGCTGCCCCGCGCCGGTCTGCTTGGGCGCCTCGGTGGTCTTGGCTTCGGCCGCCTTGGGCATCGTGCCCTTCTCGTCACCCGGAAGGACGTAGTCCGCACCTTCCCACGGGCTCTGGAAGTCGAAATTGCGGAAGTCCTGCGCCAGCTGCACCGGCTCATAGACGACGCGCTTTTCCTCTTCCGAGTAACGCAGCTCGGTATAGCCGGTCAGCGGGAAGTCCTTGCGCAGCGGATGGCCGCGGAAACCGTAATCGGTCAGGATGCGACGCAGGTCGCTGTTGCCCGAGAACAGCACGCCGTACAGGTCATAGACCTCACGCTCCAGCCAGCCCGCGACCGGCCACAGCCCCGTCACCGACGGAACCGGCTTGTCCTCGTCGGTCGAGACATGGACGTGCAGGCGGTGGTTACGGGTCAGCGACAACAGGCAATAGACCACCTCGAAACGCTCGTCGCGTTCTGGATAGTCGACGCCCGCAATCTCCATGAGCTGCTGATATTCCAGCCCCTTGGTATCGCGCAGCGCGATCATCGCCGGGACCAGGTTCGCACGGTCGACGACCAGCGCCACCTCGCCGACATGGTCACGCGCGTCGAGCAGCCAGGGGCCGAGCGCGGCGCGGGCCGCCTCGATCACGCCGTCGTTCGAGGCGAAACGGGGAGCGGGCGCCCTCACCGTTCGATGCTCCCGGCGCGGCGGATCTTCCGCTGCAACTGCATCACGCCATAGAGCAGCGCCTCGGCAGTCGGCGGACAGCCGGGGACATAGATGTCCACGGGCACGATCCGGTCACAGCCGCGCACCACCGAATAGCTGTAATGGTAATAGCCGCCGCCATTGGCGCAGCTGCCCATCGAGATGACATATTTCGGGTTCGACATCTGGTCGTACACGCGACGCAGCGCCGGGGCCATCTTGTTGCACAGCGTGCCCGCCACGATCATCACGTCCGACTGGCGCGGCGACGCGCGCGGTGCGGCACCGAAGCGCTCCAGATCGTAACGTGGCATGTTGACGTGGATCATCTCCACGGCGCAGCACGCCAGACCAAAGGTCATCCACCAGAGCGAGCCGGTGCGCGCCCACTGGAACAGTTCCTCGGTCGAGGTGACGAGGAAGCCCTTGTCGGTCAACTCGCCGTTCAGCCCGTCGAAAAAGCCCTGATCGGGCTGAATGACGGCCTGGCCATCATGGGCGAGTCCGCCATGGGCCTGCGGCTTGAACTCAACCGGACCGGAGTGAAGATTTACTCCCAATCCAACGCTCCCTTCTTCCACGCATAGACGAGCCCGAGCGCGAGCTCGCCGATGAAGATCATCATCGAAAACCAGGCGGTCCAGCCGAGGCTGAAGACGCTCACCGCCCAGGGGTACAGAAACGCCGCTTCCAGATCGAAGACGATGAACAGGATCGCGACGAGATAAAAACGCACGTCGAACTGGCTGCGCGGGTCTTCGAACGCGGGGAAGCCGCACTCATATTCGGACAGCTTCTGCTCATTGGGCTTATGCGCACCCGTCAGGCGCGCCACCAGCATGGGCAGAAACACGAAGGCCGTCGACAGTGCCAGGGCAACGCCCAGGAACAGGAGGATCGGCAGATATTGCGACAGATCGACCAAGTTTTCTCTCGCAGATGCGGAACTGGATGCGAATGGCTTTAGGCCGATGAACCGGCCGGAGCAAGCCAGCGGAGGCATGAGAATGAATCGCAACTGAACGGTGCAATTCACCCCATCCGACAGGATTTCAGATGGTATCTGAAGGGGTTGAGCGCAATGATTGCTATCGATTGCGCTCAGAATACCCGATGCGCGTTAACGCAATGCGTTCGCCAGCAGCTTGTGCAGCTTGGAATGCAGCCCCTCATTGGCGGCCAGATACTCGCCGCGGTCCAGCGACTTGTCGCTGCCCCGGAAATCGCTGACGAAACCACCGGCTTCTCGCACCAGCAGCATGCCCGCTGCCGCATCCCAGGGCTTCAGCCCCGATTCCCAGAAACCATCGTAACGGCCCGCCGCGACCCAGGCGAGATCGAGCGCGGCCGAGCCGAAGCGGCGGATGCCGGCGACCTGCGGCGCGATCGCACCGAAAATGCGACTCCACTGGACGAAATCGCCATGCCCCAGGAACGGAATGCCGGTGGCGATCAGCGCCTCGGACAGGTCGCGACGCGACGACACGCGCAGGCGGCCGTCCTGCAACCACGCACCCCGGCCCTTCTCGGCCCAGAAGCTCTCGTCGGTCAGCGGCTGATAGATCAGGCCGGTCGTCACCTCGCGCTTGCCGTTCGCCAGCGGCTCCTCGACCGCGATCGAGATGGCGAAGTGCGGGATGCCGTGCAGGAAGTTGGAGGTGCCGTCGAGCGGATCGATGATGAAGCGCGGCTTGGACGGATCGCCCTTGATCTCGCCGCCCTCCTCCATGAGGAAGTTCCAGTCGGGGCGCGCCTTCTTCAGCTCCTCGAAGACGGTTTCCTCGGCGCGCTTGTCGGCCATCGACACGAAGTCGGCGGGCCCCTTGCGGCTGACCTGGAGGTGCTGGACCTCGTTGAAGTCGCGGCGGAGGCGCGGGGCGGCCTTGCGCGCGGCGCGTTCCATGATGGTGAGAAGCCCGGAGTGCGAGGCCATGATCGTCCTTTCGGTCGCGCCTCTGCTCTCGGGCGCTGGAAGTGAAAAGGCCCGCCGCGAACGACGGGCCGGGACGGCGGATGACGGGGTCGCGCTCAGGTCGCGCCGGTCATCCGCCGATACCGATTAGTCCGCGCGGCGGACGTAGGTCTGTTCGTACACGTCGACGACGATGCGCGTGCCGCTGGCAATGTGCGGCGGCACCATCACGCGGACGCCATTGTCGAGAATGGCGGGCTTGTACGACGAGGAGGCGGTCTGCCCCTTCACCACCGCGTCGGCCTCGACGATGGTGGCTTCGATCTGGTCGGGAAGCTGGACCGAGATCGGCTTTTCCTCGTGCAGTTCCATCACCACGTCCATGCCGTCCTGCAGAAATGCGGCGGCATCGCCCAGCAGGTCGCGCGGCAGCGTGATCTGCTCATAGCTTTCCTTGTCCATGAAGGTCAGGTCGTCACCCTCGGCGAACAGGAACTGGAAGTCCTTGGTGTCGAGGCGGACGCGCTCGACCGTCTCGGCGGAGCGGAAGCGGACGTTCGTCTTGCGGCCGTCGATGAGGTTCTTCATCTCGACCTGCATATACGCACCGCCCTTGCCGGGCTGGGTGTGCTGAATCTTCACGGCGCGCCAGATGCCGCCTTCATACTCGATGATGTTGCCGGGACGAATGTCCACGCCGCTGATCTTCATGGGTCTTCAACCTGCTGGAAAGAGCGAAGGATGCCAGGGCATGGGAGCGGCCCGGCGGTCCGTGTCGGCCGCTTTAGCTCGAAGCGGTCTTTCCGGCAAGCAGCGGATAGGGATCGATCGGCTCGCCCTGCCACCAGCCGTCGCCGGCCCGCATCCAGTTGACCGCGAAGTGCAGATGCATGTTGCCCTCCCCCGCATTGCCGCTGTCGCCGACATAGCCGACGACCTGCCCCTGCCGCACCCCCTGCCCCTCGGCCAGACCGGGCGCATAGCCCCGAAGATGCGCATAATAGAGCATCCAGCGGCGATCGGGCGAGCGGATATAGAGCGTATGGCCGCCGCGATCGCTGTCGAACAGCTTTTCGACCGTCCCGGCCAGCGCGGCCACCACCGGGGTTCCGGCGGGAGCCATCAGGTCGATCCCCTGATGCCGCCGCGCGCCGCCTTCGCGGGGATCGCCCCAATCATGATGCAGTCGGGCCACGGGATATCCCGCCACCGGCATGACGAGCGCCGCCGCGCCCCCCGCCACACCGCGCGAAGGCGGTGCGGCGGCGAGCGGCACCACGGGCCCGCCCCCACCCGACCCGAACGACAGCATGGACAGGAATCCACCGACCCCGACGACGATCAGCCCCAACATCACCCAGCCGAAACGCGACAATGGACCCGTTCCCCGGCGCCCGCGCCCACCCCCGCTACCGCCAAGCCTCATTCCTGGAACACCGCCTGCGTACCGGGCTTGACCATCAGCGACAGACGCGCGGCGTCCCAGTTGGTCAGGCGGATGCAGCCATGGCTCTCCGCCCGGCCGATCGTCTCGGGACTGGGCGTGCCATGGATGCCGTAATGCGGCTTGGACAGGTCAATCCAGATCACGCCGACGGGACCATTGGGGCCGGGGGGCAGCATCGCCTTGCGGTCGCTCTTGTCCGCATCCCAGAACAGTGCCGGATTGTAGTGGAATTGTGGGTTATAGTCCGCGCCATAAATCTTCCAGGTGCCGATGGGCAGCGGATCATGCTGCGATCCCATCGTCGCCTGGAATTGCGCGACCAGCTTGCCCTGCGCGTCCAGCACGCGCAGCACCGAGTCCGACTTGTCGACGACGATCTTCTCGCCCCTGGGCTGGCGGGCGTCGACGTTCAGGCTGTTCAGCGTCGCCTTCCAGTCGGCGGGGAAGATGTCGGGATAAGCGCGCGAGGTAGGCAGCGCATTGGGCACGACCAGCGCCTGCCCGACCTTCAGCGTCAGGCCCGGCGGATTGAGCGCGGCGATGACGGCGGGCGTGGTATGGAACCGCTCGCCCAGCGCTTCCCAGGCATCACGATAGCCCAGGCGCGGCAGCTTGGCCTGCTCTGGCGGATCCTTGGGCAAGGGGTTGGTATAGGGTCCGTCGATCGTCTTCTGGTCGATGCGGACCACGCGGATCGGCCGCCAGCCGCGATAGGGATAGAGCGCCTTGAGAGTCGCGCTGTCCGGCTCGCCCGTGATCGGCAGTCCGCGCGCCTCCTGGAAACCCTTGAGCGCCGCGGTCAGCGACATGCCGCGCCGCCCGTCGATCACCCCCGGCGAGAAGCCGAGATGGTCGAGGATGACCTGCACATGCATCACATTGCGGTCGATCTCCTCGGGCGCGATCCCCTTGGCCTCCTGCGCCGGGGCCGGGGCCGAATGGGTGGCGACCGCCACCAGGGCCAGGGCCATGCCGCCGCCCATCGCAACCGCCAGTTTCTTCACACCCCTCTCCTCACGTCCGTTGGTCCGTCGCAAGGTAACGCGGGCAGGCGTCCTTGTTTCCGGTCCGCAACGGATCATGCGCCAGCGGACGTTCAGGAGGCGTCGGAGACCACCCCGGCCTGTGCCGGGGCGGAGGGTCAGCTCAGCAGGTCGGCAAAGGCCTTCACCGCCGCCGCCTCATCGCCGTTCCAGACCGCGCCCGACACGGCAAGGAAGTCCGCGCCCGCCTTGACCAGCGGCGCGGCATTGGCCGGCGTGATCCCGCCGATCGCGACGCAGGGCAGCTCGAACAGCGTCGACCACCAGGACAGCACCACCGGCTCGGCCCTGTGCTTCGTGTCCTTGGTCGTGGTGGGATAGAAGGCGCCGAACGCGACATAATCGGCCCCCGCCTCGCCCGCTTCCATCGCAAGGTGCCGGCTGTCATGGCAGGTCACGCCGATCTGCACCGACGGCCCCAGCACGTCGCGCGCCTCGCGTGCATCGCCGTCCTCCTGGCCCAGATGAACGCCGTCCGCGCCCAGCCGCTTGGCGAGGCTGATGCTGTCGTTGACGATGAACGCGACCTCGCGATCGGCGCAGATGCGCTGGAGCGGCTCGGCGAGCTTGGCCGCCGCATGCTGGTCCATGTCCTTGACGCGGAACTGGAAGGCTGCGACCGGCCCGGCGTCGAGCGCGCGTGCCAGCCGGTCGGCGAAGTCACCACCGACCTCGAGCGGCGAGATGAGGTAAAGCTGGCAGGGTGGCCGCCGCATGTCGCGCACGAAGGCGGTGGCGAATTCGGGATCGAGGGGCCCCAGGGGATCGTCTTCAAGCGTCATGGCCCTTCCCCTAGCGCGTGACGCGTCGTCCGTCACCTATGGCGAGGACATGGGAATGGGCGCCTCGGTTCCCCAACCGAAACGCCCAACCCTGACAAGAACTTATTCCTCGTTCTTGTAGATCGCGACCAGCTTGTCGAGCATCGCCAGCGCTTCGTCGCGCGGCCGCTGGAAGGTGTTGCGGCCGATGATCGAGCCGTTGCCGCCACCGTCGCGGATATCGCGCGCATCCTGATAGACCGCATCCGTGCCCTTGGCCGCGCCGCCCGAGAAGACGACGATGCGGCGGCCCGCAAAGCTCGACTGGACGACATGGCGCACCCGGTCGACCTGGTTGGACCAGTCGGTGCCCTCATAGGCCGACTTCGCCTCGGGCTGCTCGATATGGTCGGTCGGCAGCTTCACCTTGATGATGTGTGCGCCGAGTTGCGCCGCCATGTGCGCGGCGTAAGCGCCGACATCAAGCGCCAGCTCGCCTTCCTTGGTCAGCTTGCCGCCGCGCGGATAGCTCCAGATGACCGTGGCGAGGCCCGCCTCGCGCGCCTCGGCCGACAGGATCGCGATCTGGTCCATCGCATCGAAAATGCCGTCCGACCCCGGATAGATGGTAAAGCCGATCGCCGCGCAACCCAACCGCACCGCATCCTGCACGCTGCCCGTCACCGCCTGGGTATTCGACGTAGCCCAACTGTTCGAGCTGTTGATCTTCAGGATGGTCGGGATCTGCCCCGCGAACGTGTCGGCCCCAGCCTCCAGCATGCCCAACGGCGCGGCATAGGCCGACAGCCCCGCATCGATCGCGAGCTGGAAATGATAATGGGGATCGTAAGCGGGCGGATTGACCGCAAAGCTGCGCGCCGGGCCATGCTCGAATCCCTGGTCGACCGGCAGGATGATCAGCTTGCCGGTGCCTCCCAGCCGCCCCTGCATCAGGATGCGCGCCAGGTTGGCCTTCACCGCGGCGGGCGTTCCTTCATATTTGTCGAGAATGGCTTTCACGGTCGGGGTCATGAATTCTCTCCAGATCGGGGCTCGGTTCAAAAATCGGGTCAGAGCATCAGCCAGCGGCGCAGCGCCTGATCGACCTGCTCCATCCGGGTGGGGGAAGCATGGCCGATCACCTTGACGATGCTGTTACGCGGGATGGACAGGATCTTGTCCACCTGCACCTCGCACTCCACGGTCAGGCCGGTATGCTCGCGCGGGGAAAAGGCGACGCGGAACAATGCCTCGCCGCCCACCACGGAGGTCATCGGGCAGACGGTGACGGTGTTATGGGTTTCGTTATACAGGTCCGACTGGACAACCAGGAACGGGCGGTGATCGTTCCCCTGCCCGGTCGTGGCCAGAACGATCGCGGCGTGCGAAATTTTCACGCGCCGGCTTCCTGCGCAAGACTGTTCCAGAAGGCGAAATCCTCCGGCGTGTCGCGCTTCGACGCGCGGGTCGACTGGCGGCGTGCCTCGCGCCGATAGGCCTCGTCGTGAAGGTCGACATAGCGCCGCACCGCCTCGCGCGCGATGTCGCTTTTGCTGCGCCCCTGGGTTCGCGCCACGGCGGCCAGCCGCTCCTCCAATTCGGTGTCGAGACGGACGCCGAGCATCGCCACTCCTTCGTTTAACGTGTTCAACGTAGCAAGTCCGGCCAGCAGGATCAAGCGCCCTTGACGCTACCCCGCGTCCCCGACGATCCTCCGGGCTGGGCGCCAGGGGGAGATGGGGGATGCGACGGACGGGCTGGGCATGGCTGGCGGCGATGATGCTCGCCATCCCGTCAGGGACCGCGGCCAGGGCGGTGCCGAAGGTCGGCGAAATCGCCCCCGATTTCGATCTGACGCTGATCGATGGCACGCATATCCGCCTGTCGGACCTGCGCGGACAGGTGGTGGTACTGAACTTCTGGGCAACATGGTGCGGACCGTGCCGCGCCGAACTGCCGCTGCTCGACCAATATTACCGGGTCCAGGGCAAGCACGGACTGAAGGTCTTCGCCGTCGCGACCGAGGACTCGCTGCCGCTCCATCAGTTGAAGCCGCTTTTCGCCGCGCTGGCGATCCCCTCGGCGCGGCGGATCAGGGGGCCTTATGATACGCTCGGGGCGGTGCCGACCAACTATATCATCGATCGCGCCGGGCGGCTCCGCTACGCCAAGGCGGCGGCGTTCGATCTCCAGGATCTCAACGCGCTGCTCGTGCCGCTATTGAAGGAAACCCCGCCGCCAGAGGCGACGGGGCACTAGACATCGTCATCCCAGCGAAAGCCGGGATCATCGGTGGCCATGGGCCCGCCCGAAAAGGCCCCAGCTTTCGGCGGGGCGCCGTTTTACGCCATCAGCGCGGCGACACCGGGCAGGTCCTGCCCTTCCATCCACTCCAGGAACGCGCCGCCCGCGGTCGAGACGAAGGTGAACTGCGTCCCCACGCCCGCCTGGTTCAGCGCGGCGACGGTATCGCCGCCGCCCGCGACCGAAACGAGGCTGCCATCCTGGGTCAGCGCCGCCGCCGTCTTGGCGAGCGCGACGGTCGCCATGTCGAAGGGCGGCGTCTCGAACGCACCGAGCGGGCCGTTCCACACCAAAGTCCGACAGTTCTTGAGCACATCGCCCAGCGCCTCGACCGCATTGGGGCCAAGGTCGAGGATCATCTCGTCGGAAGCAACCTCGTGCACGTTGACAGTGCGGGTCGCGGGGTTCGGCTTGAACTCCTTGGCGACCACCACGTCATAAGGCAGGTGGACGGTGCAGTTCGCCTTGTCGGCGGCCTCCAGGATCTCCTCGGCGGTGCCGGTCAGGTCATGTTCGCACAGCGACTTGCCCACATCGACGCCACGCGCGGCCAGGAAGGTGTTGGCCATGCCGCCGCCGATGATCAGGTGATCGACCTTGCCGACCAGATGCTTCAGGACCGCCAGCTTGGTCGAGACCTTGGCGCCGCCGATCACCGCCGCGACCGGATGCTGGGGGTTGCCCAGTGCCTTTTCCAGCGCGTCGAGTTCCGCCTCCATCGCCCGACCAGCAAAGGCCGGAAGCATGCGCGCCAGCCCTTCGGTCGAGACATGCGCGCGGTGCGCCGCCGAGAAGGCGTCGTTGACGTAGAAATCACCCAACTTGGCGATCGCCACCGCCAGTTCGGGGTCGTTCTTTTCCTCGCCCGCGTGGAAGCGCGTATTCTCCAGGATCGCGATATCGCCGGGGTTCAGCGTCGCAACCGCCGCTTCCGCCGCCTCGCCCGCGACATCGTCGATGAAACGGACCGGACGGCCGAGCACTTCGCTGTACGGCTGGGTCAGCATCGCCAGCGAATAATCGGGGTTACGCTGCCCCTTGGGGCGACCGAAATGGGCGAGGATCAGGACGATCGCGCCCTTGTCGGCCAGTTCGGTCACGGTCGCGATCGTCGCGCGCAGGCGCGTATCGTCGGTCACGCGCCCATCGGCCATCGGCACGTTCAGATCCTCGCGGACCAGCACGCGCTTGCCGGCCACGTCACCCATATCGTCCAGCGTCTTGAAGGCCTTGGTCATGATTGCTCGATCCTGATGTTGTCGCCGATGCGGATCGTGCCGCCCTCGACCACGCGGGCGCACACGCCGCCGCGCCAATCGGGGCCAAGGGCCGCCTTCAATCCGTCGACGATCGCGTCCATGCGGTGGCACGGATCGCATTCCATGGTGATTTCCAGAAGGATGGGCCCGATGCGCAACCGGGTGCCCGGAATTTGCGGAAGGTCGAAATCCTCGACCAGCAGGTTCGCCCGACGCTCCTGCCAGGGAATGTCGCGGTCGATCTCGGCAAGGGCCGCGTCCCAGTCGCGACGCTCGATCAGCGTCACCTGCCGCCGCCCCCGGCCACCGGGCTTCACCCGGCCGCGACAATCGCCCTCTATGCCGCCCTCAAGGGTGACGATAGCGGTGTCGACCACCTCCATCGCCCCCTTGGGTACGGCGTGGCGGGCGATGCCGGCCAGACGCCCGGTCATCGCCCGCCCGTCCGTCATCAGAGGAACTTCGCCATCGCGGTCGCGGTGTCGACCATGCGGTTCGAGAAGCCCCATTCATTGTCGTACCAGGACACGACACGCACCAGCTTGCCGTCGATCACCGCCGTCTCCAAGCTGTCGACGGTCGAGGACTGCGGCGAGTGCATCAGGTCGATCGAGACCAGCGGTTCGTCGGTATAGACCAGCACGCCCTTGAGCGGGCCGCTCTCGGCCGCCGCCTTCAGGATCGCGTTGACCTCGTCCTTGGTCGTGTCGCGCGCCGGGGTGAAGGTAAGGTCGACCAGGCTGACGTCCGGCACCGGCACGCGGATGGCCGAGCCGTCCAGCTTGCCCTTCAGTTCCGGCAGGACCTCGCCCACCGCGCGGGCAGCGCCGGTGGTCGTCGGGATCATCGACATGGCGGCGGCACGGGCGCGGCGCAGATCGGGGTGGATCTGGTCGAGGATCTTCTGGTCGTTGGTATAGGCGTGGACCGTGGTCATCAGGCCGCGCTCGATCCCGATCGCGTCGTTCAGCACCTTGGCGACGGGCGCCAGGCAGTTGGTGGTGCACGAAGCGTTCGAGACGATGGTGTGGTCGGCGGTCAGCTTGTCATGGTTGACGCCGTACACGACGGTCAGGTCGACATTCTTGCCCGGGGCCGAGATCAGGACCTTCTTGGCGCCCGCCGCGATGTGCTTTTCGCACGACGCCTTGTCGGTGAAGAAGCCGGTGCACTCCAGGACCAGGTCGACACCCAGTTCCTTGTGCGGCAGGTTCGCCGGGTCACGCTCGGCGGTGACGCGGATGTGCTTGCCGTCGATCACGATGTCGTTGCCGTCGGCCGACACCTCGCCCGGATAGCGACCATGGACGCTGTCGCGGCTGAACAGCCAGGCGTTGGACTTGGCGTCGGCGAGATCGTTGATCGCGACCAGTTCCAGCGCGTCGCCGCCCCGCTCCAGGATCGCCCGCGCGACCAGACGGCCGATACGGCCGAAACCATTGATTGCAACCTTGACCGTCATGCCAGCAAGCTCCTGTATATCTCTGTCGCGATGCCTGGACGGCACCGACCTGATAGGATGAAATTCACCTTTATGGTGATTCCTTCTCGCGCCACGCCTTTCGGAGCCGACGGGTTCGCTGTCAACAGCCGCTGCGCGACGGATTGCCCAATTCCGGGTTGCCGCCGGATGCCAGCCTGCTAAGCCGCTTTCATGCCCGAACCCATTGCCGACGACGTCCTTTCCTCCGTCGAGCGGATCGACCGCGCGATAGCCCGTATCGAACGGGCGATCCGAAACCGCGCCGCCAAGGAAGATGCGCTGGCCCGCCGCCACGCCGCGCTGAAGGCCCGCATGGCCGAGGCGGTGACCGCGCTCGACGAAGTGATAACCCGGGGGAGCGCCGCCTGATGGCCGAAGTCACGATCCTGATCGGCGACCGCCCGCACCGCGTGGCGTGTCAGGACGGCGGCGAGGCCCGCGTCCGTATGCTGGGCCAGATGCTCGACCAGCGCTGGCCGGCGGCGTTGCGCGCCTCGGGCGGGCATAATGGCGAGCGGGCGCTGCTGTTCGTCGCGCTGATGCTGGCCGATGCCCTGGAAGAGGCAGAGCGCCGTCCGCCAGCGGGCGCGGCGGTCAGCGAGGCGGCGCTCGCCCGCATCGCCGAGCGGCTGGAGGGGCTGGCCGACGCGCTGGAGCCCGAAGAACGCGGCGATGCCCTTGAGTAACCGCCCCTCCTCGCCTACATGGGGTTCTGGCGGGCTCTGCCCGGTACGAGCCACGATAATCCCTGAGGCTATTCTTCATCCAAGGGGGCTGTCCCTGCCCGGATCCTGGTCCGAAGCACATGGTCCCCACCTGACGTATTGGGCGTCAGTGGATATTACGGCAAACGGCCATGGCGGTCCCGCCACCCGCCCTTCCCTGACATGACCGACAAGCGCGCCCTCCGCACCCGGATGCGAGCGATCCGCGACGCGCACGGCCCCGGCCTGCTGCCGGTGGCACGCCCCTTTCTCGACCGCCTGCTGCCCGGACAGGTCATCGCCGCCTATCGTCCGCTGGGGGCGGAAGCGGATCCGGCATTATGGGTCGAGGCGGCCCTGCATGCGGGGGCAATCCTCGCCCTGCCCCATGTCGTCGACCGGGCAAGCCCCATCCGCTTCCTGCGCTGGGACAAGGGACAGGATCTGCACATCGGCGCCTTCGGCCTGCATCAGCCGGCCCCCGATGCCCCCGATTGCGTACCCGACATCATCCTGACGCCGCTGGTCGGCTTCGACCGCCATGGCAACCGGCTGGGCCAGGGGGCGGGCCATTATGACCGCGCCTTCACCGCCTATCCCGATGCCTGGCGCGTCGGGATCGCCTGGGGCGTGCAGGAGGTGGAGGCGCTTGCGGCCGACAGTTGGGACGTGCCGCTCCACGCCATCGCCACCGAGACCGAATGGATCGTCCCGTGACCCCCAGTTGGCGCAAGCCCGCCGGGATGCTGTTGATCGTGGCGATCATCATTCTCTGGGCGATGCTTGTCGCCAGCCTGTCGGGGGTGGTCGGCCAGTGGCATTGGGTACTGCAACTGGGCTTCTACGTCGTCGCGGGGATCGTGTGGATCACGCCGATGAAACCACTGTTGCGCTGGATGGAGGGTGGTCGACGCTAGGCGGCCATACGGCGTCGCCCGCCATAAAATTCCAGGAATTTTCGCGCTAAAAACAGAAACGCCATCCCGAAGGATGGCGCGAGTGACGGGGCTCGAACCCGCGACCTCCGGCGTGACAGGCCGGCGCTCTAACCAACTGAGCTACACCCGCTTGAAAGCCATTGATACCCGATCATATCGGTATCGGCCCTTTCGGGGATTTCGACATTTTCAACCATTCCGGTGAGGGAATGGCGCGAGTGACGGGGCTCGAACCCGCGACCTCCGGCGTGACAGGCCGGCGCTCTAACCAACTGAGCTACACCCGCTGAAAGCGTCGAGGCGCGCCAACTAGGCGAGCCTCCCGAGCCTGTCAACGGATCATTTCAACTTTCTTGCGGAACGTCCGCCGGATCGGTTTCGCGGTCGAGATGGGTGAGCGTACCATGCTCGAACAGGAAGCCCGCAATGTCTGGCTTGCCAGCCGCTTTCAGGACGGTCTGGAGGATGATGAGCAACGGCACGGCGAGCAGCGCGCCCAGCGTCCCCCACACCCATCCCCAGAAGCTGAGCGACACGAGGATCAGAACCGGGCTGATGGTCAGCCGATGACCGACGATCAGCGGGGTGATCAGATTCGCCTCGATCAGGTGCATTCCGTACATGATGGCGGGCGGGGCCAGCGCGACCCAGATGTCGCTGAACGTCATCAGCCCGCCGACCGCCAGCAGCAGCGCGCCGATCACCGGCCCGAAATAGGGAATATAGTTCAGCAGCGCGACGATGCCGCCCCACATCAGCGGATAGGGCATGCCGAACAGCGACAGGGCGCCCGCCACCGCGCCGCCCAGCGCCAGGTTGATGATCGTGATCGTGCCCAGATAGGCCGACACATCGTCCACCACCTCCTGGATCACCCGCGCGGTCGCCATCGCGCCGTCGAAGCTGGTGCGCCCGCGAATCGTCTCGCGCCGCATCCGTGTCCAGCCCGACAGGACGAAGAAGACGACGAGGACGCCGAACAGGAACTGCACGATCAGGCCGGGCGCGGAGGTCGCCGCCAGTTCCAGGATCGAACTGGGCGGCGACACGGCGGCGGTCTGGGGCTGACGGATCGGGGTGGAGGCGACCTGGCGCAGCGCCTTGTTCACATAGCGCTCGAGATTGGAATACAGGTCGAGCAGCGGCGCGAGATTGTCCTGGATCCGTCCGATCCGGCTGGGCAGCAGACGGAAGAAATCGGTCGCCGGCACGATGATCGCCGCCAATGCGATATTGGCGACGATGAGGAACAGCAGGACGCAGAACAGCGCGGCCAGCGGCGACGGCACCCGCCGCCGCTCCAGCCATTCGAGAACGGGCACCAGCGCGATCGCGATGACCAAGGCGGTGGTCAGGGGCAGGAAGAACTCCGCCCCCTCCTTGAGCGCGAAGGGGAGCGCAAGTATGAACCCCGCGCCCGCCGTCAGGGTGAGCCCGGCGAGCAGCCGGTCGCGACGCATCGCGATGCGCACCGCATCACGCGGCCCCATGCCCACCGGCGTCCCGAAGACCGAATCACCCACCAGCCGGTCATCCCCGGCGGCACCCTCTTGCGCGTCACTCATCCGGTCACGTTAGCGGCTTTCGACCATCAGAAAAGGCGCTAACGCCCCCGTGTACGCCACTTTATTTCAAGTGATGCGATCCGGCATCGGTCCGGGCGGCGATGCGTGGATCGTCGCAGGCCGATGGCCCCCGCCTACCAGGCGCGCGGGACGCCCCCGGTCCGCTCGGCAACCGCATTTTCGATCGACTGGAGTTGCGTGCGGGTCAGCACGCCCGCCTCCATCAGGTGGCGCATCAGTTCGTCGGTCAACGCCGCCAGGAAGTGCAGTTCCGCGCGCTCCGAGGCACCATCTTCGGTCAAAACATCCATCACCATCTCCCAAGCTGGTCTGTCCGGCATTTTTAGCGAAGCGCTATGCCGCATGATAGCCGCTATCATCGCACCCAATCATTGACGTTTACGTCAACCAGACCCACAAAAGGGCATGAACGATCCGATGCCCCCTGCCCGCTCATTCGAAGCCCCCTCCCCCAAAACCCCATCGTCGGAAGCCATGGCCGCCGGGCTGGTCGCGCTGCTCGACGTCGAGGAGATCGACACCGATCTCTATCGGGGCGCACGTCGCCCCGGCGGCGAGGGGCGGGTCTTTGGCGGACAGGTGATCGCCCAGGCACTCCAGGCGGCGCAGCGTTCGACCGAGGCGCCGCGCGTCGCCCATTCGCTCCACGCCTATTTCATGCGGCCGGGCGACGAACGCTTCCCCATCATCTATCGCGTCCTGCGCGATTTCGAGGGGCGCAGTTTCGCCACGCGCCGCGTCGTGGCGATGCAGAAGGGCAAGCCGATCCTCAACCTCGCCTGTTCGTTCCAGACGCCAGAGGACGGGCTGCATCATCAGGATGCCATGCCCGATGTGCCCGCGCCCGACACGCTGGCCAACGAACGCGAACTGCTGGCCACGCTGGGCGACCAGATACCTGCGCCGGTCCGCGCCTTTCTCAGCCGCCCGCGCCCGATCGAGCTGCGCCCGGTCGACCCGCACCCGATGATGGCGTCCGGGCCGGGCGAACCGGCACAGGCGATCTGGTTCCGGCTGGTCGCACCGATCGGCGATGATCCCGCCTTGCACCGCGCCGTGCTGGCCTATGCCAGCGATTTCGCGTTGCTCGGCACCTCGACGCTGCCGCACGGCGTCAACTGGCTGATCGACAATATGCAGACCGCCAGCCTGGACCATGCGCTGTGGCTGCACGAGCCGTTTCGGGCGGATCAATGGCTGCTCTACACCACCGACAGCCCCTGGGCCGGGCATGCGCGCGGCTTCAACCGGGGCCGGATCTTCACCGCCGACGGGCGACTGGTCGCCAGCGTGGCGCAGGAGGGACTCATCCGGCTGCGCGACTGACCCTGGGGCTTGGCGGACGGACACGGTGATCGGGGCCGCCGCCTCATAACCAAAGACGCGCAGCATGTTCCGCTCCGCCCACAGGATGCGACCTTCCCTATCAAAGACCGCAATCAGGTGAGCCGAATCGTTCGACCGGAACGCAGGATCGCTCTTCTGCCAGAAATGATCACCCGCGGCGGCAGGATCGGCGCTTATCATGGGCTAACCCCACCAAAATGGGCCAACCTTCGTTAACTCTCATTGCGCCGCCAGAACGGAATTTCGCTGCACCCAAACCCCGTTTCGCCATACCGGTTTTTGGAAAGAATATGCCTCGCCCCCCGCCCGCGCCGAATTGCGTGGAAAAGGGCGATGACCCGCGACACTTTTCCTTCTAATGTCGGCCTCGACCACGACCGATCGGAGAGTAACGGCATGACGGCGCAGCCCGTCGCGGAGGGGCAGAATACCGAACGCTATCGCCAGAAGCGCGACGCCATCCTGGCGGCGGCGGCACAGGCGATCAACGAGCAGTCGGCCAAGGGCATGACCTTCGCCGATGTCGCGCGGCGGGTCGGGCTTAACACCACCAGCGTCACCTATTATTTCCGCCGCAAGGAAGATCTGGCGGCGGCGGCGTTCGAGAATACGCTCGACCGGCTGCTGGACATGATCGAGGTCGCCGCACGCGAACCGACTCCTCAGGCGCGGGTCGCGCGCTATCTGTCGCTCAACATGGACCGGCTGGCCCGGATCGAGCGGGCGGAGGAAACGCCGTTCGCCGTCCTGTCCGACCTGCGCGCGATGGAAGAGCCGATCCTGGGTACGCTGATGGCCGGATGGCAGAAGGTGTTCCGCGCGACGCGCAGCCTGTGGGGGCCGCCCGCCTCGCGCGCGCATACCGACCTGTACGGTGCGCGGGCGCATGTCCTGCTGGAGAATACCTTCTGGCTGCCGATGTGGCTGAACCGCTATGAACCCGATCAATATGACCGGGTGGAGGCCCGGCTGCTCGATGTGCTGACCCATGGCATCGCGGCGCACGGATCGGCCTGGGCGCCCGCGATGCTGGACCTCGACCAGCATCGGGCGACGAGCGCGGAGCCGGGGCGCGAGGCGTTCCTGCTGGCGGCGACGCGGCTGATCAACCAGCTCGGCTATCGCGGCGCGAGCGTGCAGCGGATCGCGTCCGAACTGAACGTTACCAAGGGCAGCTTCTACCACCATCTGGATGCCAAGGACGATCTGGTCACCGCCTGTTACCGCCGCAGCTTCGACACGATCACCGGCGCGCAGCAACTGGCCGATGCGGCCGGGGGCAGCCATTGGCACCGGCTGTCTAGCGCGATCGCGACGCTGCTCGACATCCAGTTCGCCGAGCGTGGGCCGCTGCTCCGCACCACCGCCTTGTCCAGCCTGCCCGGCGATGTGCGCGCCGCGATGGTGGAGCGGTCCAACCGGATCGCGCGGCGCTATGCCGGTACGATCATGGACGGCGTGGCAGAAGGATCGATGCGCGCGATCGATGCCCTGATCGCCGCCCAGGCCCTGATGGCGCTTCAGAACGCCGCGTTCGACATGCGCAAATGGGCGGCCACGATGGAGCGCCCCCAGGCGATCGCGCTCTACGCATCGACCATCCTGTACGGCATGTTCGACGACCGCCTGATCCCCTGACGGGGCATCGCCCGCACACAATTTGCGACAATTGCACCCCACCCCCGACATGATCGGGCGACAGCCATGGGCGAAAAGAGCCATCGACCGGAAGGGATTTGCCCCTTTCGTCGCAAAGGACCCGAACCCCATGCGAAAGACCCTGATCGGCCTTTCCCTCTTCACGCTGCTGTCGGCCACCGCGGCGCAGGCGCAGACGGGCGCTCCCCCGCCCCCGCCGCCCGCTCACATGGGCGGCGGCATGATGGGACTGCCAATCGACGCGTCGGGCAACACCACCCGCGCCGCCGCGATCGCCGCCGCCGACCGGCGCTTCGCGGCGATGGACGCCAATCACGACGGCACCGTGACCCCGGACGAGATGCGCGCCTATCGCGAACAGCAGCGGGCCCAGTGGCAGCAGCGCCACCCCGATCGTGCGGGACGCCCGGATCGCGCCACGCCCCGCCCCATCACTGCCGAAGCCTTCCGCGCCCGCGCACTCGCCATGTTCGACCGTCTCGACACCAATCACGACGGGACGATCGACGCCACCGAGCGCGCCGCCGCGCCCCGGTTCGGCGGGCGTCGCCATCATGGCGACATGCCCCCCGGAGCTCAGCCTGCCCCGCAGGACGACTGAGCCGTCAAGCGGGGCGATCGATTCCCCCACCGGCGATTCTCCCACCGGTCGTCCCGCTTGCGAGGCTCGCCTGCCATGCTAGACCCCTCCCCCATGTCCGAAACGCCGCACCTGCTGCTCGTCGACGACGAGCGTTCGATCCGCGAGCCGCTGGCCGTCTATCTGACCAAACAGGGTTTCCGCGTGACGCAGGCGGGTGATGCCGCCTCGGCGCGGACCCGATTGGCCGCCTATGCGATCGACCTCGTCATTCTCGACATCATGATGCCGGGCGAGGACGGGCTTTCGCTGTGCCGGCATATCGCGGCGACCAGCGAGGTGCCCGTCATCCTGCTGACCGCCCGCGCCGAGGAGACCGATCGGATCGTCGGGTTGGAAATGGGCGCGGACGATTATGTCGTGAAGCCCTTCTCGCCGCGCGAACTGGCGACGCGGGCCAAGGTCGTGCTGCGCCGGACGCAGGCTGGGGGCGCGCGACTGCACGCACCCGACAGCGGCTCCTACGCCTTTGCGGGCTGGGTGCTGAAATCCGGCGAGCGTTCGCTGGTGGACCGTGAGGGCGTGTCGGTGATGCTGTCGACCGGGGAGTATAATCTCCTGCTCGCCCTGGTCAGCCGCCCGCGCCAGGTGCTGACCCGCGACCAGTTGCTCGACCTGACCCAGGGGCGCGAGGCCGCCGCCTTCGACCGCGCCATCGACAACCAGGTCAGTCGCCTGCGCCGCAAGATCGAGGCGGACCCCAAGTCGCCGGAGATCATCAAGACCGTCTGGGGCGGCGGCTATACGCTGGCCGCCGAGGTGACGCGCCTGTGACGCTGATCCTGTGGGCCTGATCCCGTGAACGCGAACCAATGAGGCTGCGCCTGTGGCCCCGGCGGCTGGCGGCGCAGATGGCGCTGCTGCTCGCGATCGCGCTGTTCGTCGCGCAGGTGATCAACTTCACCCTGTTGCTGCGCGAGCGGCGGACCCTGTTGCTCGAACAGACGTCCGGCCCCGCCATCGCGCGGCTGAACGACGCGATCGACCGCACCGCAAATGGCCGTGCGCTGTCCAACGACCGGGGGCGGGTGCGCGCTTCGGTCGACAATCCGATCCGCCCCGGCCTTCCACGCGTTCCCGAGGTCGAAAGGCTGATCCGTGAGGGCCTGGCCGAGGCGGGGCACCCTGTCGGCCGGGTCTTGACCGGACTGCGCCCGTTCAACCCCGAGGATTTCGGCTGGCCGCGCCGCCGCAACGACCGTCGCCCACCACCGGCGGAGGAGTTGCTGATCGCGATCGAGCGCAAGGGCGGCGGCTGGCTGGTGACCCGCTCCTTCTGGCCCAGCGACGGCATGTTGCTGGTCTGGCGACTGATCGCGCAGACGCTGATCCTGTACGGGGTGATCCTGTTGCCGGTGCTGTGGATCGGGCGGCGCATCTCACGCCCGCTGCGCGACCTGACCCAGGCGGCCGAACGCTTCGACCCGCGCGAGAGGGGCGAGCCGATCCCCGAACAGGGGCCCCTCGACGTCTCCGCGCTGATCGCCGCGTTCAACGCGCTGCGGCTGCGGATCGGGGCGATGCTGGACGAAAAGGACCGGATGCTCGGCGCGATCGGGCATGACCTGCGCACGCCGCTGGCCGCTTTGCGGGTACGGATCGAGTCGGTCGAGGACGACCAGGACCGGCTGCGCATGGCCGACACCATCGCCGAGATGAACAAGACGCTGGAGGACATTCTCTCGCTCGCGCGCGCCGGTCGCCCCAGCGAGATGGAGACCAATGTCGACCTGAACGCGCTGGTCGATGCGGTGGTCGCCGACTTCCACGATCTGGGGCAGGACGTGACCTTCGAGGAAGGCGGGCGGCTGCGGTTGAAGCTGCGCCCCTCGCTGATGCGGCGTGCGGTGCGCAATCTCATCGAGAATGCGGTCAAATATGGCCATGCCGCCGATGTCCGCATCGACCCGCATGCCGATCACGTTGCCATCATCGTCGCCGATCAGGGCCCCGGTATCGCCCCCGAGCAGTTGGAGGCGGTGTTCGATCCCTTCACCCGCCTGGAAAGCTCCCGCAACCGCGACACCGGCGGGATCGGGCTGGGCCTCGCACTCGCCCGAACGATCGTGCGCGAGGCGGGCGGGGATATCCACCTGACCAACCGGCGCGAGGGCGGGCTGGCCGCGACGATCACCCTGCCGCGTTCGTAGGTCCTTCAGCGCCGGGAAGGAGGATCGATTCTCGGTCCCATGCGACGCGCCCGACCGCCTTCAACACCTTGGCAAGGCCGCTGCGACTGGTGACGCAGGTTGAAACGGCATCGCAACATTATACCATGATGGCGGAGGCCTGCACTCCCGTCGCCGCTGCACCGGGCAGCCCGATGTTTTGACTTGCCCGCCTTCGGCCATGCCGTCTGCGCGGCGGAGAGCCGATGATGACCGAAACCTACCCTGCTGCTCCGCGCCCCTGGTGGAAGGGCGCCGTGATCTATCAAATCTATCCCCGCAGCTTCGCCGACAGCAATGGCGACGGCATCGGGGACTTGCCCGGCATCACCGCAAGGCTGGATCATGTCGCCAGCCTGGGGGTGGACGCGATCTGGCTGTCGCCCTTCTTCACCTCGCCGATGAAGGATTTCGGCTATGACGTCGCCGATTACCGCGATGTCGATCCGATCTTCGGCACGCTCACGGATTTCGACGCGCTGGTCGCCCGCGCGCACGAACTGGGGCTGAAGGTCGTCATCGACCAGGTGTACAGTCACACCTCCGACGAACATCCCTGGTTCACCGAAAGCCGTTCCAGCCGCACCAACCCGCGCGCCGACTGGTATGTCTGGGCCGATCCCAAGCCGGATGGCTCGCCCCCGTCCAACTGGCAATCGGTGTTCGGCGGCCCCGCCTGGACCTGGGACGCGCGGCGCAGGCAATATTATCTCCACAATTTCCTGAAGGAGCAGCCCCAGCTTCACGTCCACCATCCCGAGGTGCAGGCCGAATTGCTGGCGACCGCGCGTTTCTGGCTGGACCGGGGCGTGGACGGTTTCCGGCTCGACGCGATCAACTTCATGATGCACGAGCCGACCCTTCGCGATAACCCGCCCGCGCCGGATACGGGCAGGACGCGGACCCGGCCCTTCGACTTCCAGCTCAAGCTCTACAATCAGAGCCATGCCGACATCGTGCCCTTCCTGGAGCGGATCCGCGCCACGCTGGACAGCTATGGCGACCGCTTCACCGTGGCCGAGGTCGGCGGCGACGAAGCGGATCGGGAAATGAAGCTGTTCACCGCCGGGGATCACCGGCTGAACACCGCCTATGGTTTCGACTTCCTCTATACCGATCGGCTGACCCCGCACCTCGTCGCCGAGGCGCTGGCGAAATGGCCCGCCGAGCCGGATGTCGGCTGGCCGAGCTGGGCCTTCGAGAACCATGATGCGCCGCGCGCCCTATCCCGCTGGACGACGCCGGAGCATCGCGAAGCCTTCGCCCGAATGAAGATGCTGCTGCTCGTGTCCCTGCGCGGCAATGTCTTTCTCTACCAGGGCGAGGAACTGGGGCTGACGCAGGTCGATGTCCCCTTCGACCGGCTGGTCGATCCAGAGGCGATCGCCAACTGGCCCCTCACCCTGTCGCGCGACGGTGTTCGCACCCCGATGCCGTGGCGCAGCGATGCGCCGCATGGAGGTTTCTCGGAGGTGGAACCATGGTTGCCGGTCGGGCCCGATCACCCCGCCATGGCAGTCGATCGGCAGGAAAACGATCCCGCCTCGCTGTTGAACCTCACACGGCGGCTGGTACGACTGCGCGCGGAGACACCTGCGCTGGCGGTGGGCGACCTGACACTGGTGCATGCCGACGAACAATTGCTCGCATTCGAGCGGCGCGCGGGCGACCAGCATCTGCTATGCCTGTTCAACATGGGCGACACGCCCGTCCAGCTTCCCCCCACCCTGCCGCGCGGCGGGCGAATGCTGGTCCAGATCAATAGCGCCACCGAAGAACGCCTTGGTGCGTTCGGAGCGGCGATTCGGGAGATGACTGCATGAAGACCCTCCTTGCGCTCGGGCTGATCGGCGGCCTCGCCGGGACCGCCTCGGCGCAGAACGGCCCCGCCGACCCGGCGGTCAACGAGACGTTCAAATTCGCCAAGCCTGCTGGCCAGCCCGACGCGGTCGAAACCTCGCCCGACGGCACGATCACGGTCCAGGTCTCGACCGACAATGACGGTCGCGCGGTCTATATGATTGCACGGGGCGGCAAGGCGATCGTCGCCCCCTCGCATCTGGGCATGATGTTCACCGACGCCCCCAAGATCGAACGGGGCATGAAGATCGAGTCGGTCGCCCACGCCCAGTCCGACACGAGCTGGACCCAGCCCTGGGGCGAATGGCGCACCATCCGCGACCATCACCGCGAGATGCGCGTACGCCTGATCGAGTCGAGCGCGCTCCACCGCCGCTATGACGTGGTGTTCCGCGTGCAGGACGACGGCGTCGGCTTCCGCTACGAATTCCCCGAACAGCAGGCGCTTCCCCACGCCAACATCGCCGAGGAACTGACCGAGTTCAACATCGCGCAACCCGGCACGGCCTGGTGGAAGCCCGCCTTTCTGTGGAACCGCGAGGAATATCTCTATAATCGCACGCCGATCACCGCGGTCGGCACGGCGGCGACGCCGATCACCATGAAGCTGGACGACGGCACCCATATCGCCATCCATGAGGCAGCACTGGTCGACTATGCCAGCATGGCGGTGATGAAGACCGAGGGGAACGGGTTCAAGGCGGTCCTTACCCCCGGTTCGGGCGCGCCCAAGGTGGTGAAGACGGGCGCGTGGACGACGCCGTGGCGGACCTTCCTGATCGCCCCCGATGCGGGCGGGCTCTATATGAGCCATCTGATGCTCAACCTGAACGAGCCCAACAAGCTGGGTGACGTCGCCTGGGTGAAGCCGGGCAAGTTCGTCGGCGTCTGGTGGAAGATGATCAAGGGCGAATGGAGCTGGGCGCGCGGGCCCCGCCATGGTGCCACCACCGCCAATGTGAAGACCTATATCGACTTCGCCGCGAAGTATGGCATCCCCGGCGTGCTGGTCGAGGGATGGAATATCGGCTGGGACGGCGACTGGGCGGGCAATGGCTCGGCGATGCAGTTCGCGACCCCGGCGGAGGATTTCGACGCGGATTATCTGGCGAAATATGCCAAATCAAAGGGTGTCTCATTGATCGGCCATCACGAAACGGGCGGCGCGGTCAGCCATTATGAGAGCCAGTTCGACCCGGCGTTCAAGTTCGCCGCCGATCATGGCGAACATGTCGTCAAGACCGGCTATGTCGCCGATGCCGGGCAGATCGAGCGGGTGAACCCCGATGGCTCGGTTGCCCGCGAGTGGCATGAGGGCCAGTGGATGGTGAACCACCATCTCCGCGTGCTGGAGGCCGCCGCGAAGTACAAGGTTGCGATCGACAGCCACGAGCCGGTCAAGGACACGGGTCTGCGCCGCACCTATCCCAACTGGCTGGCGCGCGAGGGCTCGCGCGGGATGGAGTATAACGCCTGGGCGGGCAAGAACCCGCCCGAGCATGAGGCGAACCTGGCCTTCACCCGGATGCTGGAAGGCCCGATGGACTTCACGCCGGGCGTGCTCAGCCTGACCGGCAGCGACGACAGCCCGATCCAGTCGACCATCGCCAAGCAGCTCGCTTTGTATGTGGTGCTCTACTCGCCGGTGCAGATGGCGGCCGACACGCCGGAAAATTACGCAAAATATCCGCAGGCCTTCCGTTTCATCGCCGACGTGCCGGTGGACTGGGAGGATAGCCGCGTGCTGAACGGCGAGGTCGGCGATTACGTCACCTTCGCACGGCGGGACCGTAAGAGCCGCGACTGGTATATCGGGTCGATCACCGACGAGAATCCGCGCGACCTGACCGTGACGCTCGACTTTCTCGATCCGGGGAAGACCTATGAGGCGCAGGTCTACAAGGACGGTCCCGGCGCGACCTATGCCACCGACGCACGCCATTCGATCGCTTTCGAAACCCGGCGGGTGAAGAAGGGCGACACGCTGACGCTGTCGCTGGCCGCCGGTGGTGGCCAGGCGATCCGGTTGAAGGCGCTGTAAACTCCGCTTCCCCCCCATCGTGCGATGGGGAGGAATTGGCCTGTTACTTCGTCGGGAAGCCGCGCTGCTTGAGCAAGGCATTCACGTCCGGGTCGCGACCCCGGAACGCGCGATAGGCCTCGGCGCGGTCCGTCTCATTCCCCGTCGACAACAGGATGCGCGCGAAGCGATCGGCCGTCGCCTTGTCCCACGGGCTGCCCGCTTCCTCGAACGCGGCAAAGGTGTCGGCGTCCATCGTCTCCGACCAGAGATAGCTGTAATAGCCGGCCGAATAGCTGTCGGACGAGAAGAGGTGGTTGAACTGCGGCAGGCGGTGCCGCATCACCAGTTCCTTCGGCATCCCGATCTCCTTCAGCGTCGCCGCCTCGAACGCCGCCGGATCGACAATCCCGTCGGGGATGGTGTGCAGCTTCATATCCAGAATCGCCGAGGACAGATATTCGGTCGTCGCAAAGCCCTGGTTGAAGGTTTCCGACGCCTTGATCTTGTCGAGCAGCGCCTGCGGCATGGGCTGGCCGGTCTTGTAGTGGCGGGCATATTTGTCCAGCACGTCGCGGGTCAGCAGCCAGTGCTCGTTCACCTGGCTGGGATATTCCACGAAGTCGCGCGGCGTCCCCGCCAGCCCCGGATAGGTGACGTTCTGGAGCATCGCGTGGATCGCATGGCCGAATTCGTGGAACAGCGTCTCGGCATCGTCCAGGCTGATCAGCACCGGCTCGCCCTTCGCGCCCTTGGCGAAGTTGTTGTTGTTGGACGACAGGACATTCTGCACCGGCGGCAGGTTGCGCTGGCCGCGATAGGTGTTGGCCCAGGCCCCCGAACGCTTGCCCGTGCGCGCGAAATCGTCGCGGTAGAACAGGCCGACTTCCTTGCCATTCCGCGTCACATGCCAGACGCGCATGTTTGGCTCGAACACGGGCACAGTGCCGGTGATCTCCTTGAACTCCAGCCCATAGAGACGGTTCGCGGCATAGAGCGAACCCTGGATGATGTTGTTCAGCTCGAAATAGGGCTTCAGTTCCGCCTGATCGAGATCGTAGCGGCTCTTGCGGACCTTTTCCTGATAGAAGCGATAGTCCCAGGGCTCGATGGTGATCTTCGCCCCTTCCCCCTTGGCAGCAGAGGCGTCGGCGATCGCCTGCATGTCGCGGACCTCTTCGGCGACGCGCGCCTTGGCGGCGGGCCAGACGCGCATCATCAGGTCCATCGCGGCGGCCGGGGTCTTGGCCATGGTGTCCTGCATCCGCCAGTCGGCATGGGTCTTGAAGCCCAACAGATGCGCGCGGTTGGCACGAAGGCGGACGATGCGGGCGATCGTCGCCTTGGTATCGTTGACATCGCCATTATCGCCGCGCTTGACGAAGGCACGCCACACCTGCTCGCGCAAGGCCCGGTCGGTCGCGAAGGTCAGCACCGGATCGACCGCCGAGCGGGTGTTGACGATCGCCCAGCCCTGCTGACCGCGCTCGGCCGCCGCCGCCTTGGCGACCGCCTTCACGCTGTCGGGCAATCCCGCCAGCCTTGCCTCGTCGGTGACGATGATCGCGGTGCCCTCATCTGCCAGCAACCGCTGCGAGAACTCGCTGAAGTTGACCGCCAGATTCTGATTGAAGGCGGACAGTTCGGCCTTTTGCGCCGGGGTCAGCCTGGCACCCTGCCGCACGAAGCTGTCATAGGTCCGCGTCACCAGCCGCTTCTGCTGGGCGTCGAGGCCACTGGTGTCCCGCGCCTTGTAGACCGCCTCGATCCGCGCGAACAGCTTGGGGTTGAAGGTGATCTCGTCCGACGCCTTGGCCAGCTTGGGCGACCATTCGCGGTCCAGCGCCTGATAGGCAGGCGTATTCATATTGCCGGTCATCACCCCGAACAGCGTCATCACGCGGTTCAGCGTCTGCCCGGCATTCTGCATCGGTACGAAGGTGTTGGCGAAGGTCGGCTTGGCCGGGTTGTCGGCGATCCGGTCATAATCCCGCTTGCGTTCGGCCAGCGCCGCCTCGAACGCGGCGGGGAAGAGTTCGGGCTTCACCTTGTCCCAGGGGGGCACCCCACCATAGGGGCCGGTCCAGGGCGCGAGCAACGGATTGGTGGCCGGAGCCTGCGCCCCCTGTGGCGGGCTGGCGACGGCGGTCGATGTCATAAGAACCGCCAAGGCAGCGGCAAGGGACAGATGACGCAAGGAAGACTCCCGTTCATGAAACGTACGTCATCATCATAAGCCACGGATCTGGCGGGTAAAGTCCGCGTGACCGTCAGCCTTTCATCCGCCGGGCGATCCCCGCTGCTCCTCGGCCAGCCTCGCCGCGACGATCAGCGCCTTGCCGGTCGCGTGTGCACAGGCGGGCGTCATCGTCACCGCGACACCGTCGGGGCCGTCGAGCATCACAACTCCTTCTTCCGCCGTCGCCCGTCCGGCGTCATCACGGACGCCCTGGCCTGGATCCGGCGCAGTCACGACGCCGCATCGTCCAGCGCAGGGCCACCGCCATAGAGATAAGCCGGATCGAAATCGCACAGGCCGGCCAGCGCTTTCGCGTCGGGAATATGCACCGTGCCGCTGCGAAAGGTCATCAATCCCCGTTCGCGCAACGACCGCAACACGCGGTTGAGATGAACCGGCGTGATCCCCGTCGCCTCCGCAAGATCGATCTGGGTTACCGGAAAGCGGAAGGTGCCGTCGCGCACCAGGTCGACCATCGCCAGCCGCGCATGCAGTTCGCAGAACAGATGGGCGACGCGGCCATCCGCCTCCAGCCGCCCCAGCCGGAACACCCATTCGCGGTGCATCGCCGCGTCGAGCAGCGTCGAAAACCATAATAGCCGGGTCAGGCGCGGGCGATGCGCGACGATCTCTCCCAGTTGATCATGGCCGACAAGCGCCAACCGGGCCGGGGTCAGCGTCGCCACCTCATGATCGAGATAGCGCATCGCGAAGCCATGAAGGTCGACGAAATCGCCGGGCACGTGAAAGGCGACGATCTGGCGGTTGCCATGCCGGTCGTCCATGTACCGGCACATCACCCCCTCCAGCAAAAGACTGCTATAGCGTACCCGTTCGTTCTGGCGGATGACGATGTGGCGGGCGGGAACCTTGCGGACATCATCCACCGCTTTTTCCAGGATGGCGACATCCTCCGGCGTCATCGCCTCGCGCCCGCGTTCCTTCAGGAACAGTCCGGTGAGCAGCGCCCGGTCCAGAACAGCGGGCTGATTGCGCGGGGCACTGATTGCTGACACCGTCATGCCGTTATCCCCTCGTCAGATTCGTATCGGGGGAAATCATCGGCGGTCGCAAACAGTTCCCGCGACCGGCGGCGACACCGATCAGTCGCCGATCGGCTTGCCGGAGGGATGGACCGGATCCGCCTGCCCGATCGCCTGCTCGGGATGCTTGCGGTTGCTGCGCACCGACGCCCAGAAGGACAGGCCGATCAGGGTCGCACCGATCAGGCCGGTGATCGTCTCTGGAATGTGGAAGCGGACCGACAGCAGCATGATCGCGGCCAGCGCGATGATGGCATAGAAGGCGCCATGCTCCAGATAGCGATACTGGGTCAGCGTACCATGGTCGACCAGCATGATCGTCATCGACCGGACGAACATCGCCCCGATGCCCAGGCCCAGCGCGATGATGAACAGGTTGTTCGACAGCGCGAACGCCCCGATCACCCCGTCGAACGAGAAGCTGGCGTCGAGCACCTCCAGATAGAGGAAGGCGGCAAAGCCCGATCGGGCGGCCGCGCCGGTCACGGCATCGCCATCCCCCTCCAGCAGAACGCCGATCGCATGCACCGCGATATAGGTGAGCAGCCCGAAAATCCCCGCGGTGATGAAGGTCATCGCCTCTGCGGCCGGAATGAACTGCGCGATGCCGTAAAGCGCCAGCAGCACGATGCCGGTGGCCAGCCCCGAAATCCGGCGCAGCGCGGCCAGCGGACGCTCGATGAAGGGCAACCAATGCTCCTCCTTGGCCTCGTCCAGGAAGAAGTTCAGCCCGACCATCGCCAGGAAGCTGCCACCGAAACCGGAAATGCCGACATGGGCGGATGTGATGATCCGTTCATAACGGACCGGATCGGCCGCCGCGAGCTTGACCGCCTCGATCGGGCCCAGATGCGCCGCGATGGCGACGATGGCGAGCGGAAAGACGATCCGCATCCCGAACACCGCGATCACGATGCCCCAGGTCAGGAAGCGGTGACGCCACGTGTCGTCCATGTCGCGCAGCACGGTCGCATTGACCACTGCATTGTCGAACGACAGCGACACCTCCAGCACGCCCAGCACCAGTACGATCCACAGGATGCCGAACGTGCCCGGGACCGTGCCCGTCAACGCGAACCCCAGCCAGGCGGCCAGGGCCAGGCATATGGCGGTAAAGAGCAGCGAACCCTTGTAGTATTTCAACAGCACCCCAATCCCCCTGCCCAAAAGGGCATCGCGGCCGTCGTTCCGCGAACCCACGGGGTATCGCGGCGGCCCTTCGCGACGAACGGGACGGTAAAGCCCCGCCCATCCGATTTGTTCAATCGCACCGAGGCTCTATCGTCGCATAAGGGGGTTCGACAAGCCGCTATCAGAGACGGGTGTCGTCACCGATCAACTGAGAGGATATATATTCGGCGGTCATGCAGAGCTGCGCCAGCGCCTCGGCCTCGTTCACCGGCGCATCGGTCAGGTGGACGAACGGCACGGTCAGGACCGCGCAGGCCCGGCCGCAGCGCATGATCGGCGCGGCGAGTTCGACCATGCCGACCAGTTCCGGGCTGTCGGCCCGGACAAAGCCCTGGTCCCGCACGACCTGCGCCCGCGCGACCAGATCGGACAGATCGGCGGCGGACAATCGCGGATGGAACAGCGCCTCCCAATCGCGCCGCGTCGCGTCCGACTGAAAGGCATAGAGGAGCACGCCGGACGGCGTTTCGTGCAGCGACCGGCGGTGGCCGACCCGCACCGAAAAGCCGATCGCGGTGGATGCCTCCATCCGCGCGATGACCGACGATGCGGCGCCGGAGGGAATGGCGAGATAGCAGGACTGGCCGATCCGATCCGCCAGCCCCCGCATCTCGGGCAAGGCCTGTTCCATCAGGCTGCGCACCGGCGGCCGCTTCAGCCCGAGATGGAACAGGCGCGGGGTCATGACATAGCCGTCCAGCCCCTGCGCGACATAGCCGCGATGCTCCAGAACCTGGATCATACGGAACAACTCGCCCGTCGAGCGGCCCAACCGCGTGACGATGGCACTCATCGTCAACGGCTGATCCTCCGCCGCGAGCAGTTCCAGGATATCGAGCCCTTTTTCCAGAGCCGGGGCGCGATAAAGCCGCTTATCGTCCGCGCCGCCCGCGGTTTCCGTTACCAATCAACATCTCCGACGCGAACCGATCTTCCCGTCGGGATCGCGATTACACATGTATGAAGTTTACATCGGGCGGCGTGGCAGCGGCAACATGATTAATATCGGATTTACACTAATCTATTTTGTGAGCAGGTGAACGACGCCATCCGCGACCGGCGCAATCGCCCTGGCGTTCTCCGGCACCCCCGCCTCGACCAGCGACGCATCGACCAGCGCGATCCGCCAGCGTCCCGCATGGCGGCTTGCCGACCGGATATTGTCCGCACCGCCCATCGCCCGCACATAGGCGGCGGGCATGGTCTCTGCGGGCACGGGGGCCGCCTGCTCGGGAACCGGCGAGATGGCCGCAACGGGTCGCCGCGCCGCGCCATGCCCGGCCTCGATAGAGCCGCGCATCTCCATCGCGATGGTGTCCGCGACCGGCCCCACCACGACCTGTACGCCCTTGGGCGACGGGCGAAGGATACCCCGTGCGCCGAGCCGCTTGAGCGCAGCCTCATCGACCTGCGCAGGGTCGGCGACCAGCAGACGCAGCCGCGTGGTGCACGCCGCCACCTCGGTCAGGTTCGCGCCGCCGCCCATCGCGGCGACGAAGGCCGCGCCACGTCCGCCCTCGGCTGGTGCGGCATCCGCCTGCGCCTCTTCGCTCTCGCTCACCACCTCGGCCTCGCGTCCCGGGGTCTGAAGGTTCCAGCGACGGATGGCGAAGCGGAACACGCCATAATAGAGCAACGCATAGACCGCACCGACCGGGATCAGCAGCAGCGGCTTCGTCGCCTTGCCGAAATTGATCACATAGTCGAACAGACCGGCCGAGAAGGTATAGCCCAGCCGGACGCCGAGCGCGTTCATCACCGCCTCCGAAACGCCGGTCAGAATGGCGTGGAAGGCATAGAGCACCGGCGCCAGGAACATGAAGCTGAACTCGATCGGCTCCGTCACGCCGGTCAGGAACGACATCAGCGCCAGGCTGAACAACATGCCGCCGACTGCCTTTTTCCGCTCCGGCAACGCCTCGTGATACATAGCGAGACAGGCGGCGGGCAGGCCGAACATCATGACCGGGAAGAAGCCGCTCATGAACGCGCCCGCCGTCGGATCGCCCGCGAAGAAGCGGTTCAGGTCGCCGGTCTTGCCCATATAGTCGCCGACCACGAAATAGGCGACGGTGTTCAGGATGTGATGAAGGCCGGTGACGATCAGCAGCCGGTTCAGCACGCCGAAGGCGAACAGGCCCAGGCCGCCCGCCTGGACGACACCCTGGCTCAGCGCATCGATCCCTGCATTGACCGGCCCGAACGCCACGCCCAACAGTCCCGCCAGCGCCAGACCGGCAATCCCCGAAATGATCGGCACGAAGCGGCGACCGCCGAAAAAGGCCAGATATTCCGGCATCTTGATCGTGGCAAAACGGTTGTAGAAATTGCCGCCGATCAGCCCGGAGACGATGCCGATCGGCACGTCGAAACGGTGGACCGACTTGGTCCGCCACGCGGCCTCGACGGTCGCGGCGATATCCTGGGCCAGCCCCGTCGCGGTGCCGGCGGGCGGCACGACCAGCGTCTCGGCGCCCTTGATGGTGACGAGATAACAGGTGATCCCCGCCAACGCCGCCGCGCCGTTGCCGTCACGGGCAAAGGCGGTGGCGACGCCGACCGCGAACAACAGTCCCAGATTGTCGAAGATCGCATTCCCGGCATTGGCCATGAAGGCGATGCCCAGCAGGTCGGGCTGCCCCAGACGGAGCAGCAGGCCCGCCACCGGCAGGACGGCGATGGGCAGCATGAGCGCCCGCCCGAGCGATTGTAGCGAGGCCATGGGCGAGCTCATGCGCCGATCTCCTGAAGCATGGTGGTGATATGCGCGCGGACCGCCGCCGCCGAGGGGAGTGACAGCGCGCGCATCGCGGCGGCGCGGCACCGGGCCATATCCAGCTTGCCGACCAATGCCTTGATCGCCGAGACCCGCGCCGGCGGCACGGACAACTCCGTCACGCCCAGACCCAGCAGGATCGGCACCGCCAGCCGGTCCGCGGCCAATGAACCACACACGCCGACCGGCGTGTCATGCCGGGCCGCACCGTCGCACGCCGTGCCGATCAGGCGCAGCACGGCCGGATGCAGGCCATCGACCCCCGCCGCCACCGCCGCATTCCCGCGATCCATGGCCAGCGTATATTGGGTCAGGTCGTTCGTGCCGATCGAGAAGAAATCGGCCTTGCGCGCAAGGATATCGGCCGAAATCGCGGCCGCCGGGGTTTCGATCATCACGCCGACCTCGGCCTTGCGACCCTGCCGCTCGACGACTGCGCGCACCGCCTCCAGTTCGGAAAGGCTGGCGACCATCGGCGCCATGATCCGGCAGGGCTGACGCACCGCCAAAATCGCCGCCACCTGATCCTCCAGCAACTGCGGATCGGCCAGCGACACGCGGATACCGCGCAGGCCCAGCGCCGGATTTTCCTCGACCGGCAGGTCCATATAGGGCGCGGGCTTGTCGCCGCCGACATCGAGCAGCCGGACGATCATCGGCCGGTCGCCCAGCGCATCGGCGATCGCCTGATAATCGCGGGTCTGTTCGTCGCGGGTCGGCGCGGTTTCACGCTCCAGAAACAGGAATTCGGTGCGCAGCAGGCCACAGCCCTCCGCGCCCTCCGCCACCGCCGCCTCGGCATCGGCGACCGAGCCGAGATTGGCGAACATCTCGATCCGGGTGCCGTCCGCCGTGCGGCACGGGCCGGTGGCGGCACGCGCGGCCTCCATCTCGGCCTTGCGGCGGGCGATGGTGTCGCGCACCTGGTCCTGCGTCTCGGCATCCGGCTCGGGATCGATCAGCCCGCGATCGGCATCAAGGACGATCGTACGGCCATCCTCCAGCACAGCCAGCGCCTCGCCGAACGCGACCGCCATGGGCAGCCCCATGCCCGCCGCCAGGATCGCGGCATGCGAGGTCGGCCCGCCCTTCACCAGCGCGATGCCCGCCACCATGGTCGCATCGAGCGCAGCGACCTGGCTCGGCAGCAGGTCTTCAGCGACCAGGATCGCGCCCGCAGCCACCGTCGCCCCCTCGATCGGCAGGCCCGCCAGCGCGGCGAGCACATGGCGTTCGAGATCGCGCAGATCGTCGGCACGCTCGGCGATACGGCGGTCGCCGCTCGACAGCAGCACCCCCACCTGCTCGGCGATCGCCTGCTGCCAGGCCACGCCCGCGCTACGCCCTTCGCCGATGCTCGCCATCGCCGCATCCGCCAGTGTCGGGTCGTCCAGCATCGCACGGTGCGCGGCCATCACGCCGCCCCGCGCGCCGCCAGCGGCGGCCGCCTGTTCCAGCCCCTGGCGGACCCGCGCCAGCGCATCGTTCAGCCTGGACCGTTCGTCTTCGGCTGCGCCCGCAAGCGTCTCGACCGGGATCGCCGCGCGGGTCAGGCGATGGATCGGCCCGACCGCCAGGCCGGGTGCCGCAGGCACGCCGCCCAGCCCCGGACCTTCGGCCCGCGCGGGCCCGGGCGCCTCCACCGGCGTTTCCTCGGGCGTCGCGTCGTTCAGAAAGGCGATGACTTCGGCCAGCGCGGCAGCGGCCTCAGCCCCGCTCGCCTCGATCCGCACGGTCGCGCCATGCCCCAGTCCCAGGCCGAGCAGGCCGACGGCGCTGAGCGCCGACGCATTGCGTTCGCCATGGAACAGTGTGACCTTCGCCTCATGCCGCCGCACCGCTTCGACCAGCCGGGCGGCGGGGCGGGCGTGCAGGCCGTGCGACAGCGCCACCATTGTTTCCTGGATCAGCGTCTCGCCGCCCTTGTCGGCGCCCTCCGCCCGTGCGCCCAGCGGAACGACACGAAGCAGCGGATCGCCGACCGCAACCATGCCGTGCGCGATCGGCTCCACGGCATAGAGCGTGGCATCGGCGACGATCACCGGCGTCACGACCGCTGGCGCATGCTGGACCAGATAGTCGAGGTCGAAGCGGATCAGCGGCTGGCCCGCCGCGACCTTCGCCCCGGCCTGAACCTGCGGAGTGAGGCCCCGGCCGCCCAGCGAAACGGTGTCGATGCCGATATGGCAGATCAGTTCATAGCCGTCGGCGCTTCGCAGGGTCACGGCGTGACCGGCCTCATGCACCGTCAACACGGTCGCGTCGCATGGCGCGCACAGGGCATCGTTGATCGGATCGATCGCCACGCCGTCGCCCAGCATCTTCTCGGCAAAAACCGCGTCGGGCACCTGTGCCAGCGGCGTCACCCAGCCTGCCAGGGGAGCAAAAACGGTCCAGTCACTCATCGCACGTCACTCATCGCCAAGCTGCTTTTCCTCTCATGAGGATGACCCGACCCGCCGCGTCAGCGCGGGCGGATCGTCACCCGGCCCAACAGGCCGCTTTCGATATTGCCCATGCCCGCCACGATCAGCACGATCGTCCGCGCCGCGCCTTCGGCCGGCAGGGTCGCTGTCATCGGGGCGGGCCTGGGATCGCGCTTCTCGGCCACCAAGCGGCCATCGATCCACAGGCTGGCCATGCCGCCCACCGACGCGAAGCTCAGCTCACCGCCACGAGATGCCACCGCCCGGCGCGGGGTCACGACGCTGCGATAGACGCGCCAGCCCGGCGCCTCTGCCGGGGTCGCGGTCCCCGCCCGGACAAAGGCCCAGCCGTTATTGTCGCTGGCGGCAGGTGCCAGATCGGGTTCGGGCCGGGCATCGAGCCGGGGTGAACGGCGCCAGTCGCGCACGTCCATGTCCCCCGCCATCACCGGCACCTGCGGGCGCGGGGTCACGCCAAGACGGTCGAGGCGCAGCGTCGCGGGCTTCAGGCCATCGGCGGTGGCGCGGATGGTGATCCGCCCGCGCCCCGTGTCCGGCCGCACGATCATCTGGGCAAGGCCGTTGAACAGCGAGCGCTGGCCACCCTTTTCGGACTCGTGGCAATTGGGATCGCCATTGCCGACGCCGATGATCTCGCCCCCCTCGATCGTGAAGCGGGTCATCAGATTGGCGGTCGGGACATGACGCCCCTGCGCATCGACGGCATCGATGGTGATCGCCTGCGCATCCTCGCTATCGCCCGCCATCACGGTGCGCGCGGGCGTCAGGCGCAGCGCGACGGCCGCGCCGACCGTCTCATGTGCAGCACGCGCGACCTCGCGGCCCCCACGATAGGCAATCGCCTCGATCCGGCCGGGTGCATAGGGTATGGTCCATTCATTGCCCATCAGCCGGTCGACCACCGCCTCGCCCACCGTCTTGCCGTTCAGGCGAAGGACGACGCGCTCGGCATTGGACAGGACCATGACCTTGGTCGGCTGCCCCTCGCGGCCCGGCCAGCTCCAGTGCGGCGCGATCGCCACCACCGGCTGGTCATCGACCCAGGCGGCGCGGTGGATGTCGAAGGCGGTCTTGGGAAAGCCGCACAGGTCCATGATGCCGAAGAAGCTGGCGATGGTCGGCCATTCATAGGGCGTAGGCTCGCCATGATAGTCGAAGCCGGTCCAGACGAAGCCGCCCGCCACAAAGGGGCGCTCGGCGATCTTCTTCCAGGCGCCGCGATGCGTATCGCCCCAGCTTGCCGCCTCGACATCATAGCTCGACGCGATGTGCCGGGCCGGATCGGTGTGGAACGCCCCGCGCGTCATGAAAGCGCTGGTATCCTCCGAACTGGTCATCGGCTTGGCCGGGTTCAGCTGGTGATAGCGGTCGTAATCGCCCTGATAATAGTTGAACCCGGTCACATCGACGACCTGCGCGACATTGACCGGATCGAAGAACGCGCCGTTCATCGCGGCGGTCACCGGGCGGCTGTCGTCCAGCGCACGCACCCAATGCGCCATGCGCTTGACCATCTCCACGCCCGAAGGGGTGCCCTGCATCGGTTCCTCGTTGAAGACCGACCACAGGATGACCGACGGGTGATTACGGTCGCGCCGGACCAGCCATTCGAGCTGCACACGATATTCCGGCGCGGGATTGAACTGCCGGTTCTCGTTCATGACCAGCAGGCCCAGCCGATCGCACCAGTCGAGCAGTTCGGGCGTCGGCGCATTGTGGCTGGATCGCACGGCGTTGCAGCCCATCGCCTTCAGCCGCTCCAGCCGCCAGCCGATCAGCGCGTCGGGAAGGGCCGTGCCCACGCCCGCATGATCCTGATGCAGGCAGACACCCTTCAGCTTGACGGGCCGGTCGTTGAGGAAAAAACCCTGGGCCGCATCAAAGCGCAGGGTGCGAAAGCCGATCGGCACACGGCGTTCATCCACCACCAGCCCCGCGCGAAGCAACCGGACCTGCACGCTATACAGTGTCGGCCGCTCGACCGACCAGAGCATCGGATCGGCCACGGCCAGGTCGAGCGAGGCCGTGCCTTCGTCCAGCGCCGGCACGGTCGCCGCCGCCTGGCCCTGTGCCACCACCTTGCCCCCGCCGTCGAGCAGCCGGGCTTCGACCGTCACGCTGCTGTCGGTGGACGCGATGCTGGTCAGGGTTGCGGTGATCGGGACATGCCAGCCGCCCTCGCCCTTGCGCGGATCGCAGTGGATGCCGTCGGTCGCGATCGACACGGGGGCATAATCGCCCAGCCAGACATGGCGGTAGAGCCCCGCGCCCTCATACCACCAGCCCTCCATCGCATCGGCATCGACGCGGACCGCGACCACATTCGCCTCGTCCCCGAAGCGGGCGAACGGGGTCAGATCGATACGAACGGCGTTGTAGCCGGAGAAATTGTGCGAAACGACGCTGCCATTGACCCAGACGGTCGCGTAGGTCGCGATCCCGCCGAACTCCAATTCGATCCGCCGTCCGCACAGGGCGGGGTCCAGCCGGAAGCTGCGCCGATACCAGCCGATCCCGCGCGGGCGATAGCCTTGCGCGACATTGGCGGTCTTCACGAAAGGCTGGAAGGATGCCCAGTCATGCGGCAGGTCGACGCTCTGCCAGTCACTATCGTCATAACCGACCGCCGCTGCGCCGCGCGCATTGCCCGCCTTGACCGACAGATAGGTCGCATTGTGGGTGTCGAGCGCGGCGGGTTCGACATCCCCCTCATGGAACAGCCAGCCGCGATCCATCAGCACCCGGGCGACGTCCTGCACCGGCAGCGCGGCGGGAAGCCGATCGGTCGGCGCGGGCATGGGCAGCGCCCCCGCCCCGTCCGCCGGACGACGTTCCGCCGCGAAGACCGGCATGGGCGCAGCAGCACCCGCCAGCCCGACCACCGCACCGCCCAGCAGCAGATCGCGCCGGGCAACCGTCATGCCGCGACCGGCTCGGCCGTCGCGATGCGGGTTTCGACGGGCTTCAGCGCGGCGTCCAGCACCACCCAGTCGGCGCGCAGGCCCACGCCCAGCGCGCCGCGCTCGTGGCTCAGGCCCAGGAACGCCGCCGGGTTCGTCGCCGCCATGGCAGCAGCCCGGTCGACGGTAATGCGCAACTGCTCGACCGCGTTGGCGACCGCCGAGCCCATATCGAGGTCGGAGCCCGCCAGCGTGCCATCGGCATAGGTGCACTTGCCACCCGACACATCGATATGGCGGCCGTGGAGAACGAAATCCTTCTCCACTGCGCCCACCGACGACATCGCATCGGTGACCAGCATCAGCCGGTCGAACGGCCGCGCCTTGAGGGCCAGGCGCAGCATCGGCGCCGCGACATGGAAACCGTCGATGATCAGCCCCGACCAGGGCCGCGCGTCATCCAGCGTCGCCCCCGCCAGGCCGGGCACGCGCTGCTGCATGGCGGGCATCGCGTTGAACAAATGGGTGATGCCGACCAGACCCACGTCGAACGCCGCCATCGCCTGCTCATAGCTTGCTTCGCTATGCCCGGCGCTCACCAGCACACCCGCCTCGACAAGCCGCCGGATCGTCGCCACCGGCACGCGTTCGGGCGCGATGGTCAGCATGACCTTGCCGCGACGCGGACGGGTCAGGACGGCGACCATCTCGTCATCCAGATCGCGGAAGCGCGCCGGATCGTGAATGCCCTTGCGCGCCGGGTTGAGTACCGGCCCCTCGACATGGATGCCGACGATGCCGGGCACATTCGCCTCGATCGCCTCGTCGATCGCGTCGAGTGCGCGGGCGATCTTGTCCGGCGTCTCGCTGACCAGGGTCGGCAACATCGCGGTGGTGCCATAAACGGCATGGGCCGCCGCCATGGTCGCGATGCCGTCCACGTCCAGACGGTCGTTGAACAACACGCCGCCACCGCCATTGACCTGCGTGTCGATATAGCCGGGGACCACCCAGCCGCCGTTCAGGTCGATGGTCTCCCCCGAACCCTCGACCGCGCCGATCGAAGCGATCCGATCGCCCTGCACCACGATCTCCGCACCCGGCAGAACCCCGGTCGAGGTCGCGACATGGCCGTTGACGAAACGGAAACGGGTCATAGCGTGCGGGTCACTTTCTGAAGATGCGGCGGCGAGTCAGGGTCCATGCCACGGGCGAGCGCCAGCGCCTCGACCATGCGGTAGAAGCTGGCGAGCATCGCGATCGGCTCAAGCGCGGGATGCCCGGCGACCATGGGCAGCGCCCCGCCCTGTCCCGCGACGAACGGCCTGGCGCCGCGCGCCTCGAACTGGTCGGCGACCGCCTTCACATCCTCGCCCGCCACGTCCGAGGTGGCGAAGCCCAGCACCGAATAGCCGGGCTCGACGATGCGCATCGGGCCGTGGCGTACTTCGGCGGCGCTGAACGGCTCGGCCTGGATCGAACAGGTTTCCTTGAGCTTGAGCGCGGCTTCCTGCGCGACGCCGTAGCCATAACCGCGGCCCAGCACGAACATCTGGCTGAGGTCGCGCAGTCCCTCGACCGCCGGGGACCAGTCGAGCGACAGCGCCTGCGCCACCTGATCGGGCAGGCCGGTCAGCGCCGACTCCAACGCCTCGTCCCCCGCCCAGGCGGCGGCGAGCTGCGCCAGACCGGCAAGCGCGGTCAGGCAGGACTTGGTGGCGGCGACGGCCTTTTCCGGCCCCGCCGACAGCGGCAGGAAGGTATCGGCGCCGGTTGCCAGCGGCGATTCCTCGTCATTGACCAGCGCGACGATATGCGCGCCGCCCGCCCGGTACGCCTCGACCGTCGCCAGCAGGTCCGGGCTGCGCCCCGACTGCGAAATGGCGATGACCAGCGCGCCCTTCACCTTCATCGGCGTCTCGAAGATCGACGCGACCGACGGGGCGGCCGACGACACCGGGATGCCGGTCTTGGTCTCCAGGATATATTTGCCATAGGTCGCGGCATGATCCGACGACCCACGGGCGATGGTGATGATCACCGGCGGCGGGACGGCACGCAGCCGCTCGGCCAGCGCCCTGACGGTCGGCGCATTACGCGCCAGCAGCCGGGCGATCGCCTCCGGCGCCTCCCCCGCTTCCGCTCCCATCAGGGTGCCGGCACCCGCACGACCGGCAGTCATCACTTCAGACATCCGTTAACTCCGCGACGAAATCATAGGCATCGCCGCGATAGAAGGACTGGGTATATTCCACCGCCCGTCCATCGCGTAGAAATCCGCGCCGCTCGATCAACAGGCCGGCATGGCCCGGATCGACGTTCAGCATCTTGGCATGGTCCGCCCCGAACGGAACGGCGCGCAGCCGTTGCAGCGCGCGCACCGGCCGGTTGCCCGCCCGCTCCAGCGCGGCATAGAGCGACCGGTCCACCGCCTCGACCGAGGGAAGCGCGAAACCGGCGATGGTCGAAACCTCGATCGCCATCGGCACCTCGTCGGCAAAGCGCACGCGTTGGAACCGATAGACCGGCGCGCCGGGCGACAGCCCCAGCGACAGCGCCTCCTCGGGCGTCACGGTGCCGGGGGCGCGACTGACCCACTGGCTGCTCGGCGTGCGACCACGCGCGATCATGTCCTCGGAGAAGGAGGAAAGTTTGGAAAAGCTCTTCTCGACACGCCCCGCGACAAAGGTGCCCGCACCCCGCCTGCGGGTCAGCAGCCCCTCTTCGACCAGCCCGCCAATCGCCTTGCGCACCGTGATCCGCGACACGTCATATTCGATCGCCAGATCACGTTCGGCGGGGATCGCATCATCCTCGGCCAGCACATTGCCCGTGATCGCATCACGCAGCAGTTGCTGTAGCTGAAGATACAGAGGCGCGGGATTTCCCTTTCGGAAGGAGCCGACCTGCGCCGAGAATGTCATGGACGTGCCATCCCCCTTTGCCTGGGCGCCGCTCATGCCACGCCCCGCTTCGCAGAAAGGCTTATCGCAGCGTACCCAATGGGGCAATAGGTATTATATTTGGCATACATTGGATTTTATATCCTCTCTATGACTTGACGAATCTCTGCAATCCTCTGCGCGCTGGTCCGGCGCCTGGGCCCGGTCGCGAACCCCATCGTCGAGATGCGCGAATCCCCCCAATCCTCGCGAACACTCGCCGATGCGTGCACCGCATCCACACCAGTCCGCGCGATCAGCGCCGCCGCATTGGCGGCCGACACGCCCGAGCCCGCGATGATCGCAAGCCGCCCGTCCGCTGCCGCGACCATATCGGCAATCATCGAAGCCCCCTGCTCGGCGGTGCTCGCCCCACCAGAGGTCAGGATGTGGTCATAGCCCAGCGAAACCGCCAAACGGACCGCCTCGACCGGATCGGCCACCAGATCGATGGCGCGGTGAAGCACGATCGCGACTCCCGCCGCGGCTTCTCGCCATGTCGCGAGCACCGCCGCGTCCAGCATGCGCTCGTCGGCCATCGCGCCGACCACGACACCGGCCACGCCCATCGCGACCATCCGGCGAATTTCGTCGGTTGCGAGCGCGATATCGCGGGCCTGGTATCGGAAATCGCCGTCACGCGGCCGCACCATTGCATGCACGGGAATGCCCGAGCGCACGGCCTCGGCCACCAACGCCGCCGATGGGGTCAAGCCGCCGAGCGCCAGCGCCCCGCACAATTCGATCCGATCCGCCCCGGCCGATACCGCCGCCGCCACACCGTCCGCATCGTCGACACAGATTTCCAGAAGCGCCCGTCCATCGCGCCCCTGCGCCGTCGCGGTCATCATCATCCCCTTATGCGAGCCTGTCCCCGGGCCCCGCCTCCAACAGACCGCCCCCTCCACCAAGAGCAGACCAGAACCCCGCCATTTAAGCAACAATATCGATGATGCGCCAGCCCGACAGACACGGGATGGTCCCATGATGAAGAGGCTTCGATTTCATCGAAACAAGACCAATGTTACATTTGTTACAATTTGGTTTTCCACGAAAAGACGCGTCGATGGGATGCGTTCCGATCCGCGACATCCAGGCACCAAACGGCCCAGGGGCCGCTCCTCCCCGCCCCTGCAACGAAGCGGCCGGCGACCGTCCGATTATCTTTTACAGGGGTGACCCGCCTCTTGTCCGGCGTCCCGCCACGCCTTTCCTGGCAGCATTCGTCCCGGCACAAGATCAGTGCATCTGTCATGCCGGATGACTTCGACCCGTCATCAAATTGCTGCAAGCCTGTCACCGATCTGCGACGCGGACGTCACAGATGACAGGCATGATATGCCCAACGCCAAGCGTGGGGAACGCCGATGCCGATGACCAGCATTCCGATCGATGGCTCGCTGCACGAGGACGCCGCGATCCTGGACTTCGTACCGCGAGCCCCCGTCATCCCCGAACCCGAAGGCATTGAGCGCCGCCGCTATCGCACCATCTGGATTTCCGACGTCCATCTCGGCACGCGCGGCTGCAATGCGGAAATGCTGATCGACTTTCTGGATCATGTCGACAGCGAGACCATGTATCTGGTCGGCGACATGATCGACGGCTGGCGGCTGAAGAAGAAATTCTACTGGCCCGCCGCGCACAACGACGTGGTGTGGCGCCTCCTGAAGCGCGCCCGACGCGGCACGCGCGTCGTCTATATCCCCGGCAATCACGACGAGATCTTCCGCCAGTTCACCGGCATGGACTTTGGCGGCATCGCCATCTGCCGCAAGGCGATCCATGAGACGGCGGACGGCCGCCGCCTGCTGATCCTGCATGGCGACGAGTTCGACGCGATCACGCTGGCGCATCGCTGGCTCGCCCATGTCGGCGACTTCGCCTATACCGCGCTGATGGAGGTCAATCGCTGGGTCAATATCGTCCGGCGGTGGATGAAGCGGCCCTATTGGTCGCTGTCCAAGCATGCCAAGGCCAAGGTCAAGAACGCCGTCGCCTTCATCTCGCATTTCGAGGAAGTCGTCGCCCATGCGGCGGGCGCGCGCGGCGTCGACGGGGTGGTGTGCGGCCATATCCACACAGCGGAAATCCGCGACATCGGCGGCGTCACCTATTATAATGACGGCGACTGGGTGGAGGGCTGCACCGCGCTGGTCGAGCATTTCGACGGCACGATGGAAATCCTGCACTGGGGCGATGAGATGGAGGCGCGCCGTCAACGGCCCGCCATCGACGCCATCGCCGCCTGACGACGGGAAGGGCCACACCGCATGCGCATCGCGATCGTGACCGACGCCTGGTCGCCGCAGGTCAACGGCGTGGTCCGCACCCTGCAATCGGTCGCGACCGAGTTGCGAGCGATGGGGCATGACCTGTGCATCGTTTCGCCCGATCGCTATGCCTCGATCCCATGCCCCACCTATCCCGAAATCCGGCTGGCGCTGCCGGCGCCGGGGGTGGTCGGCCGGACGCTCGGCGCATTCCTGCCGGACGCCGTCCACATCGCGACCGAAGGGCCGCTGGGCCTGCTTGCGCGGCGCTGGTGCCTGACGCGGGGATTGCCGTTCACCACCGCCTATCACACCCAGTTCCCCGAATATGTCGCCGCCCGGATCAAGGCGGTCAGCCCGGAATTCGTCTGGCGCTATGTCCGCTGGTTCCATGCGCCGTCCGCCGCGATCCTGGCGTCGACGCCCAGCGTGGCGGCAACGCTGGCCGCGCATGGTCTGCCACAAAGCCGCCATTGGGGGCGCGGCGTCGATACCGGGCTGTTCCGCGCCGAGGGGCCACGCGACGCCTTCCTCTCCGGCCTGCCCGGCCCGGTCCAACTCTATGCGGGACGAGTCGCGGTGGAGAAGAACATCGCCGCCTTCCTGGCGACCCGCACGGCGGGCACCAAGGTCGTGGTCGGCGACGGTCCGGCGCGAGCCGCCCTGGCCGAACACTATCCAGAGGTCCATTTCCTGGGCGCGAAGTTCGGGGAGGATCTGGCCGCGATCTATCGCTCCGCCGATGTCTTCGTCTTTCCCAGCCGGACCGATACCTTCGGACTGGTGATGATCGAGGCGCTCGCCTGCGGCACGCCGGTCGCCGCCTATCCCGTGCAGGGGCCCATCGACGTGCTCTCGCCCGAAGTCGGCGTGATGAACGCGGCGCTCGACACGGCGATCACGGATGCGCTGATGCTCGATCGCGAAACCTGCGCGACCTATGGCCAGGGCTTTTCGTGGCGAGCCAGCGCCGAGCAGTTCCTGGCCGCCCTCGCGCCGATCCCGCGGGATATGAAGATCGCCGCGTAGCGCCATCCGCCCCGTATCGACGAGGACGTATCGGCCAGGACGTACCGGAAGGGAATTGCGGATCCGCCCCGCTTGATCCCGCAAAACCCCGTTTAACGGGTTGAACCATCCTTGCCCCGCATGTCATTCATCGGGTTCGCGCGATTCGTCTTCGTCTCGCTCATCTGCCGGTCATGCCGTCCGTCGGTCGCCATGGCCACTCCAACCGCTGAACCCGAAAGGTCCCCGATTGGACGTCATCACGCTCAGCCTTTTCCTCCTCCTCGCCGTGGTGTTGAGCGGCATCGTCTCGCGCATGCTGCCCTCGGCCTTGCCACGCCCCCTGGTCCAGATCGCGCTAGGGGCGGTGATCGGCGGGATCGCACAGATCCGGGTCGAGTTGGACCCGGAAATCTTCTTCCTGCTCTTCGTGCCGCCTCTGCTGTTCCTCGACGGCTGGCGCATTCCGAAGGACGAGTTGTTCCGTGACGCGAGCGCGATCCTGGGGCTGGCGCTGGGGCTCGTGTTCCTCACGGTCCTGGGCATGGGACTGTTCATCCACTGGATGATCCCCGCCATGCCCTATGCGGTCGCCTTCGCACTCGCCGCGGTCGTCTCGCCGACCGACCCGATCGCGGTGTCGGCGATCGCGCAAAAGGCGCCGATCCCCAAACGGATGATGCACATCCTGGAGGGCGAATCGCTGCTCAACGACGCCTCGGGTCTGGTCTGCCTGCGCTTTGCGGTGGCGGCCGCGCTGACCGGCACCTTCTCGCTCGCCGGGGCCGGTCTGACCTTTGCCTGGATGGCGATTTCGGGAGTCGGGCTGGGCGTCGCGATCGCATGGGGCACGATCAGCGCCAAGGGGCTGTTCGCCCGCCGCTTCGGCGACGATAGCGGATCGAACATCCTGGTCAGCCTGCTGATCCCCTTTGCCGCCTATCTGGTCGCCGAACATGTCGAAAGCTCCGGCGTGCTGGCGGCGGCGGCGGCGGGCATCGCCATGTCGTTCACCAACGTCTCCTCGGGGGCCAAGGCCGCGACCCGCATCCGGCGACAGGCGGTGTGGGACATGCTGCAATTCACGCTGAACGGTATCATCTTCGTGCTGCTGGGCGAACAGCTTCCACAGGTGTTCGCGGGCGCGCGCGACACGGTGATGCTGACTGGTCACGCCTCGGTCTGGTGGCTGGGGCTATATGTGCTGGCGATCGTCGCCGGGCTGGCGGCATTGCGCTTCGCCTGGACCTGGGTCGCGTTGCGCCTGACCCTGTTTCGCCAGCGCCATGCGCCCGACCGGGCGAGCGCGCCGCGCCGGGTGATCACCGCCATGTCGGTGGCGGGGGCACGCGGTGCGATCACCCTGGCGGGCGCGCTGACCCTGCCGCTGACGCTGACCGACGGCACGCCTTTCCCGGCACGCGATCTGGTGATCTTCCTGGCCTGTGGCGTCATCCTGTCGACGCTGATCATCGCCAGCCTGACTTTGCCGCTGCTGCTGCGCGGACTCGCCCTGCCCAGCGAGGACGGGATCAGCGAGCTGGATCGCACCCGCGTCGCCGCCGCCAAGGCGGCCATCGCCGAGCTGGAACGATTCCAGCATGAGATGGCCGAAGGGCGCGAGGATGCCGACCAATATGTCGAGATCGCGTCCCGCCTGATGGACGGCTATCGCAGCCGGATCGACACGCTGGAGGGCGATGACGATCCCGATGCCCGTCGCCTGGAGGAGATCGAGCGCAGGATGCGGCTGGCCGCGATCCGGGCCGAGCGGCGCGTGGTGTTCGAACTGCTCAATGCCCGCGCGATCGGATCAGAAACGGCCCAGCGGCTGGGGCGCGAACTCGACCTGATCGATACCCGCCTGTCGGCCCAAAGCTGAAGCCGATTGCCTTTCGCGCGGGGCCGCGGCCTCGCGCATGACGCCCCAATCGGTTGCAGCGCCGCCACCGGCGCCGGAACCGCAAGAAGGGGGTGGACGCCTACCCTCCACCCATGCATGATACCAAAACATATCATGAGAATACCGGCGCACAACCTGCCAGCCGGTATCGGGGGGATCGCACATGGCGCAGAACGGCCTGACAGCAAGGGACTTTCCTCCCGGCCCCGGCGCGCGTCCCGCCCCCATTCCGACCGGGTTTCGGTATCCTTCCATTTGCCGCGCCGCGCCGTTCCCGGCGTCCGCGACGGCGCAGCCATCGGGAACATCGTCATGAAACATCGCCTCGGCCTGATCCTGGCCGCGCTCGCCTTGCCGGTTCCCGTCTTCGCCGCGCCCAAGACGGTGGCGACGCTCGATCGCTGGCAGGTGCGGATCGACCCCAGGGATGCCGAGGCCGCGCGCACGCATCCGCAGGCGGCGACCTGGCTGACCGCCTCCGTGCCGGGCAGCGTGCAGCAGGACCTGATCGCCGCGAAGATCGTGCCCGACCCCTATAAGGGTGCGAATGAGGCGGCGATCCAATGGGCGGGGCTGACCGGATGGCAATATCGCACGACGTTGGACGTCACGCCGGAGATGCTGCGCCGCGATCATCTCGACCTGGTGTTCGACGGGCTCGACACCTTCGCGACGGTGACGGTGAACGGGCAGGCGCTATTGTCCGCCGACAATGCGCATCGCCGCTGGCGCGCCGACGCCAAGCCCTTGCTCAAGGCCGGGGCGAACGAGGTGGTCGTCACCTTCACCTCGCCGATCAAGACGCTCCAGCCGATGGTGCTGGCCGAGAAGAATCCGCTGCCCGGCGAATATGACTCCTCCTATGGCGACGAGCCCAAGGGCGTTCAGACCTCGCCCTATATCCGCAAACCCAAATACCAATATGGCTGGGACTGGGCGCCGCGCATCGTCGACATCGGTATCTGGCGCCCGGCCCGGCTGGAGGCATGGGACGCCGCGCGCATCGACAATCTGCGCATCGAGCTGGAAGCGCTGACCGATGCCGAGGCGCGCATCCTCGCCCGCGCTTCCGTGATCGCCGACCGCGTGCAGACCGGCCGAGTGGATGTGACCGTCACCGGCCCCGATGGCCGCCGAATCCGCGTCAGGCGCGACGTGGCGCTGCAAGCCGGCGAGAATGACGTGGTCGTCCCCGTCTCGATCACCAGGCCGCAGCGCTGGCAGCCGATCGGCCATGGCGCGCATCCGCTCTACACCGTCGCGGCGACACTGGCGGGGGTGGACAGCGTCCAGAAGCGCGCCGGCCTGCGCACCGTCGAACTGGTGCGCAAGGACGGCAGCTTCGGGCTGAAGATCAACGGCAACATCATTTTCGCCAAGGGCAGCAACGTCATCCCCTTCGACGCCTTCCCCGCCCGCGTCGCCGCCGCGACCGAGCGGCAGATGCTGGAAAAGGCGGCAAAGGCCAACATGAACATGGTCCGCGTCTGGGGCGGCGGTTATTATCCCGAACACAGCTTCTACGACGCGGCGGACGAGTTGGGCCTGATGGTCTGGCAGGACTTCATGTTCGGCGGTGCCGTGACGCCGCCCGATGCGAAGTTCCGCGAGAATGTCCGCATCGAGGCCGAGGAACAGGTCGCGCGGCTGCAATCGCACCCCTCGCTCGTCATCTGGGCAGGCAATAACGAGGTGCTGTCGGGCTGGGAAAACTGGTCGGATCGCAAGGCGTTCAAGAAGGCGGTCGGGCCCGACGAGCAGGAACGGATCGGCACCGGCATGGCGGTGCTGTTCGACCGCGTGCTGCGCGAGGCGGTGACGAAGAATTCGCCGGGCACCCCCTATTGGCCGGGTTCCCCCTCGACCGATTATGAGGCGCCGACGGATACCGACAAGAATGGCGACCGCCATTTCTGGGACGTATGGTCGGGCTCCAAGCCGATCGAGCGCTATACGGATAGCTGCCCGCGCTTCATGTCCGAATATGGCTTCCAGGCCTTTCCCGACCTGTCGACCATCGCGACCTTTGCCGATCCGGCGGACTTCCGCATCGACAGCCCGGTGATGAAGGCGCACCAGAAGTTCCTCAGCGGCGAAGGCAATGACCGCATCACCTTCTACCTGAAGCAATATTATCGCGAGCCGCGCGACTTCGCCGATCTGGTCTATCTGTCCCAGGCGATGCAGGCCCGCGCCATCGGGTTGGCCGCACGGCACCACCGCGCCTGCCGCCCGGTGACTTTGGGGTCGCTCTACTGGCAGCTCAACGATAGCTGGCCCGCGATCAGCTGGTCGAGCATCGACTGGACGGGCCATGACAAGATGCTCCAGCACGAGGCGCGACGCTTTTTCGCACCCCAGACCATCGTGGCGGAGACGAAGCCCGGCGCGACGCGGATCGCGCTGGTATCCGACGCCACGAAGCCGAAGCCGCTCGGCTGGCGCGTCACCGGCTACGCCATGGACGGCCGCAAGCTGGGTTCGCAGTCGGGCAGCGTGACCATGGCCGCCGCCTCGGCGAGCGATGTCGCGATGATCCCCGACACCGCGCTCTTCGCCGGTGCCGCGCCCGAGAGCAGCTATGCGGTGGCCGAGCTGTTCGACGGCGAGCACGTGATCGCCCGCCAGATCGTCGAGCGGAAAGTGCCGCGCGACATGGCTTATCCGGCTCCCGGCATCACCGCGCGCTGGGCGGGCAAGCAACTGACGCTGGCCGCGCGCAACCTCGCGCGGCAGGTCCAGGTCAATTTCGGCACCACCGCCGCCGAGCCGTCCGACGATGGCTTCGACCTGTTGCCCGGCGAGAGCATCACGCTCACCATCCAGAGCGACGCGGACGCCGCCACCCTGGCGCGCGAGCTCAAAATCTACACCCTCGGTCCGAAGGACGCCCAGTGATCCCCTTCCTCCTCCTCGCCGCCGCCGGTCAGGCCGCCGCCCCTGCTCTGCCCGACGCCGCGCAGAAGCTGACCATCGCGCAGAAGGCCGCGCAGCTCGTCAACGAGGCCCCGGCCGAGCCCGCGCTCGACCTGCCCGCCTATGACTGGTGGAGCGAGGGGCTGCATGGCATCGCGCGCAACGGGCCGTCGACTGTCTTTCCGCAGGCGATGGGCATGGCCGCGACCTGGGATCCCGCACTGATCCAGAAGGTCGGCGATGTCGTCGCCACCGAGGCACGCGCCAAGTTCAACAGCCAGCCGCTGAACGCCGATCGCGGCCTGTATCAGGGCCTGACCATCTGGTCGCCCAACATCAACATCTTCCGCGATCCGCGCTGGGGCCGGGGCCAGGAAACCTATGGCGAAGACCCCTATCTCACCAGCCGCATCGGCATCGCCTTCGTGCGCGGTCTGCAAGGCCCCGACCTGAAGCACCCGAAGGTCATCGCCACCGTCAAGCATATGGCGGTCCATTCGGGCCCCGAGGGTGGGCGCGACAGCTTCGACGTGATGGTGTCCCCGCGCGATCTGGAGGCGACCTACCTCCCCGCCTTCCGCGCCACCGTGACGGAGGGCAAGGCGCTTTCGCTGATGTGCGCCTACAACGCGATCCATGGCACGCCGGTCTGCGCCAGTCCGATGCTGCTGACCCAGCGGTTGCGGACCGACTGGGGCTTTAACGGGTTGGTCGTGTCGGACTGCGACGCGGTCGGCAATATCTGGATGTTCCACCACGCCGAGCCCGACGCGCCCGCGGCAGCCGCGGCGGCGTTGCGCGCGGGCACCGACCTGAACTGCGGCAAGGCCTATCTCTCGCTTCCGCAGGCGGTGACGCGCGGCCTGATCACGGAGGGCGAGATCGACACCGCGCTGGCCCGTGCGCTGGCGGTCCGCCGGATGCTGACGGTCGACAGCCCCTGGAACCGGATCAAGCCGAGCCAGCTCGGCACCGCCGCCAATCGCGCATTGGCGCTGGAGACCGCGCGCAAGGGCATCATCCTGCTCGACAATCCGGGCGACCTGCTGCCGCTCAAGGGCAAGACGCTGGCCGTATTCGGCGCCAATGCCGATGACCTGGGCGTGCTGGAGGGCAATTACCACGGTACCGCGATCAATCCGGTTACGCCGCTGGAGGGTATCCGCGCCAAGTTCGGCCGCGATATCCGCTATGCGCAGGGATCGGTGCTGGCCGAAGGAGCATTCGTGAACGTGCCCGAAACCGCGCTGTCGGCGAACGGCAAGACCGGCCTGGCCGTCGAGACGATGGGCGCGAACGGCCAATGGAGCGCCGCCGGTCAGGACCGCCGCATCGACTTCAACTATACCAAGACCGCACCCTTCCAGCGCCGCTGGACCGGCACACTGACCCCGCCGGGGCCTGGCCAGTATCGCCTGCGGCTCGACGGCCCGGCCTGCTGGCACGCCTGCCCCGCGCATGACGCGGTGAAGCTGTACATCGACGACCAGCTCGTCATCGACGACGTGATCGGCGGCAAGACGCTGGAAACCACGATCGACGGCAGTGCCTCGCGCCGCATCCGCGTGGAGATCGACCACAAGGGCGGTGACGAAGGCTTCCGCCTGCAATGGCTGCCCCCCGCCGAGGCGCTGACCGCCGAGGCGTTGAAGGTCGCCGGGACCGCCGATGTGCTGGTCGCGGTGGTCGGCCTGTCACCCGATCTGGAGGGCGAGGCGCTGGGCGTATCCGTCCCCGGCTTCGCAGGGGGCGACCGCACCGACATCGTATTGCCCGAGATGCAGCGCAAGCTGCTCGCCGCGCTCCAGGCGACCGGCAAGCCGGTGGTCGCGGTCGTCGTCTCGGGCTCGGCGGTATCGCTGGGTGATATCAAGCCCGCCGCGACGCTGGCGGCCTTCTATCCCGGCGCCGAGGGCGGCACCGCGCTGGCCGAGATCCTGGCCGGTGACGTGAACCCGTCGGGCCGCCTGCCGGTAACCATCTACCAGTCGACCGCCGATCTGCCTGCCTTTGCCGATTACGGCATGAAGGAGCGCACCTATCGCTACTTCACCGGCAAGCCCGCCTGGGGCTTCGGCCATGGGCTCAGCTACACCAAGTTCGATTATGGCCAGCCGACCGTGACGGCCAGCGTCGCGGCGGGCCAGCCGGTCGAGGTCGCGGTGCAGTTGCGCAATATCGGCCAGCGCAGCGGCGAGGAGGTCACGCAGGCCTATCTGGTCCCGCCCGCGACCGATGAAAAGCTGGTCCTGACCGACCCCGTGCTGCAACGCCAGTTGGTCGGCTTTACGCGTGTGCCGCTCAAGCCCGGCCAGGCGGGAACGGCGCGCTTCACCATCGATCCGCGCATGATGAGCCAGGTGTGGCGCGACGGCACCCGCCGCATCCTGCCGGGCACGTACAAGCTCTATATCGGCGGCGGCCAGCCGGGTGACGGCGCGGGTCAGTGGACCCAGTTCACCGTGACCGGCAGTGCCCAGGACCTGCCGAAGTGACGCCCAACCGACGCCAGCTCATGGCGGGGGCCGCCGCCCTTGCCGCCACCCCCGCCTTTGCCGCCACCCCCGCCTTCGTCAGCAAGCGTCCGGCGGTCGCCGACCGTCGCTTCGTGTCGAAGGCGGTCGAGACCGAGATCACCCGCATCTCGAAAATGATCGCCGATCCTGAACTCCGCTGGATGTTCGGGAATTGCTATCCTAACACGCTGGACACCACCGTCCTGTCGCTCGGCGAGGTGAACGGCAAGCCGGACGCCTTCGTCATTACCGGCGACATTCCGTGCCTGTGGCTGCGGGACTCGGCGGCACAGTTGCGGCCTTACTTGCATCTGGTGAAGCGCGATCCGGCGCTCGGGCGGCTGTTCCGGGGACTGATCGGGCGGCAGGCTCGGTCGATCCTGATCGACCCTTATGCAAATGCCTTCATGCAGGACCCGAACGCCAAGACAAACCTGAGCTGGGCGCTGAAGGACGATACCGAGATGAAGCCGGGCGTCGCCGAGCGGAAGTGGGAGATCGACTCGCTCTGCTACGCGATCCGGCTCGCTTACGGCTATTGGCGCGAGACGGGCGACGTGACGCCGTTCGATGCGGAATGGAAAGCCTCGGCACGGGCGATCGTGAAGACCTTCCGCGAGCAGCAGCGCAAGGACGGCCTGGGCCCCTATCGCTTCCGCCGGTCCGCGCCCGAGCCGACCGAGACGCTCTATCGCGGATACGGCCTGCCGACGCGTCCCAATGGGCTGATCCATTCGGGTTTCCGTCCCTCGGACGATGCGTGTCTCTACGAGCAGTTCATCCCCGCCAACCTGTTCGCGATGACGACCCTGCGCGAACTGGCCGCACTGGCGAACGCGGTCGGCGAGCCCGCGCTGGCGCAAGACGCGACCACACTCGCCGCCGAGGTCGAGGCCGCGCTCCGGCAGCATGGCACCATGACATTGCCCGGCGGGCAGACGGTCTGGGCCTATGAGGTCGATGGCTATGGCAATGCAGTCTTCATGGACGACGCCAATGTGCCGTCGCTCTCGGGGCTTGCCTATCTCGCTTGCGTCAACCCGGCTGATCCGCTGTGGCAGCGGACGGTCGCGGCGTGCTGGAGCAAGGACAATCCCTGGTATTTCGAGGGGCAGGCGATCAGCGGCATCGGCGGCCCCCATACCGGGCCGGATCAGGTCTGGCCCATGTCGGTCATCACCCGTGCGCTCACCTCAACCGACCCGACATTGCTGCGCGACAGCCTGACGATGATCCGACGCTCGCACGGGCATACCGGCTTCATTCACGAAGGGGTCGATATCGACGATCCCACCAAATTCACGCGCGACTGGTTCGCCTGGGCCAATGGGTTGTTCGGCGAACTGATCGTCCATGTCGCGGCGACCCGGCCGCAGGTTTTGCGGGAGACGTTCGCATGATTTTGACCCGCCGCTCGCTCCTCGCCGGGACCGCACTCGCCACCTTGCCGATTGGTGAGCTTGCCGCTCGCGTCGACACCCCGCCCGTTCTGCCGAACCTGTTCATCGGGACGGGCGGCGACGGCCATACCTATCCGGGCGCGGTCATGCCCTTCGGCATGGTGCAGCTCAGCCCCGATACCGATGTCGAGCGCTGGGACACCTGCTCGGGCTATCACCACGGCGACAGCTCGATCATGGGGTTCAGCCACACCCATCTGTCAGGCACCGGCATCGGCGACATGCTCGACGTGCTGGTGGTGCCGACGCGCGGGGATCTGAAGCTGGTGCCGGGTCCGCTGTCGGACCCGGATGCGGGTTATCGCCAGCGTTATTCGGACGAGCACGCCACGCCGGGTTATTACCGGGTGAAGCTGGAGTCCGGCGTGCTGGCCGAACTGACCGTGACCGAGCGGACCGGCTGGCACCGCTATACATACCCGAAGGGGCCGGGCCATGTTCTGGTCGACCTGTCGCATCTGGTTCTCGACAAAAGCGACGAGAAACCGCTCATCACCGATGCCGAGATCACTGTCGAACCTGATGGTACCATCACCGGCACGCGGCGCGTGTTCCGCTGGGCCAAGGGGCGGCGCATCTTCTTCGCGATGCAGCTATCGAAGAAACCGGCCCGCATCCAGCTTTACGGCGATGGGGATGCCCCGGCGAACGGAACCGCCGTCAAAGGCAACCGTCTGAAGACCGCCCTGTTCTTTGACGAACTGGGCGATGCGCCGCTGCTGATCCGCTGCGGCATCTCGGCGGTCGATGTGGCGGGCGCGAAGGCGAACCTGGCCGCCGAGGCGAAGCACTGGGATTTCGACCGCACCCGCCGCGCCGCAATGGAGCGCTGGTCTCGGGTGAATTCCGGCATCCGTGTCGAGGGCGGCACCATCGACCAGCAGGTCATCATGGCCTCCGCCAATTACCATACGCTGATCGCACCCACGCTCTTTTCGGACGTGGACGGTCGTTATGTCGGGCTCGACGGGCAGGTCCATAGGCTTCCCGCCGGGCAATTCGCCTACAGCACCTATTCGACATGGGACACGTACCGCGCGCTGCATCCCTGGCTGATCCTGACCCAGCCGGAGCAGGCCAGAAAGCTGATCGAGGACGTGATCCGCCAGACCCGGCAGAGCGCCTATGGCCCGCCGGTCTGGACGCTCCAGGGCAAGGAGACCGGCATCATGATCGGCTGGCACGGCACGCCGATCATGGCCGAGGCGATGGTGAAGGGCATTCCCGCCGACTATGCCGCCGCCTGGCCGGGCATCGCCAAGCGCAGCTTCGACTTCACCGCGCCCGATCTGGACAACTCCAAGGGCCGCGACCTGTACGACGCGAAGGGCTATGTCCCCGCCGACATCTGGTTCGAGAGCGTCAGCCGGACGCAGGAATATGCCTATGACGACTGGGCCGCGTCGCACATCGCGCGACGGGCGGGCAAGACCGCCGAGGCCGACCGGCTGCTCAAGCGCTCGGGCAACTGGCGCAACGTCATCGACCCGTCGATCGGTTTCGCCCGCCCCCGCTTCAACGACGGGAGCTGGTGGAAGGATTACGACCCCATCCAGCTCGGCCATATGCCCAAGCCCTGGTGGCGCGACTATACCGAGGCCAATGGCTGGCAGGCGACGTTCCTGAACCAGCATGACGTGTACGGCCTGATCCGCCACATGGGCGGAGACGCGAAGTTCGAGGCCAGGCTGGACGAGTTGTTTTCCGCGCCCTCGACCCTGCCCAAGAACGCGCCGCCGGACATTTCGGGTCTGGTCGGCCAATATGCGCATGGCAACGAGCCTGACCAGCACGCCGCCTATCTCTATGCCTATGTCGGCGCGCCGTGGAAGACGCAGAGGATGGTCCGCCGCCTGCTGACCGAGATGTACAAGAACGCGCCCGACGGCATCATCGGCAATGACGATTGCGGCCAGATGAGCGCGTGGTTCCTGTTCTCGGCGCTCGGCTTCTATCCGGTCGATCCGGTCAGCGGTGCCTATGTGTTCGGTGGCCCGCTGTTCGACCGGGCGCAGGTCTCACTGGGCGATGGTCGGTCGCTGACCGTGGAGGCAAAGGGCAATGGCCCTGGCGCGCCCTATGTCCAGTCGGTGACATGGAACGGCCGCCCCTGGACAAGGAGCTGGATCGACCATGCCACCCTTTCCAAGGGCGGCACCCTGTCCTTCACCATGGGCGCACGGCCCAATCCCGCCTTTGGCCGCGATCCGAAGGACCGTCCGCCCTCCTTCGACCACAAGCCTGCCTGATCCCTCCCGGAGCCGAACAGAAGATGACCGATTTCTCCCGCCGCGCCGTCCTCGCCTCCGGGCTCGTCGCGACTGCCGCCCCTGCGCTCGCGCAGCGCGGGGCAAACGCGCCCGCGCCTTATGGTGCCGTGCCCTCGGCGCGTCAGTGGCGCTGGCACCAGCGCGAGCAATATGCCTTCATCCACTTCGCCATGAACACCTTCACCGACAAGGAATGGGGCTATGGCGACGAAGACCCGAGGATGTTCAACCCATCGGACTTCAGCGCGGACCAGATCGTCGCGGCAGCCAAGGCGGGGAACCTGAAGGGCATCATCCTGACGGCGAAGCATCATGACGGCTTCTGCCTGTGGCCGACCAAGCTGACCGAGCATTGCATCCGCAATTCGCCGTACAAGGACGGCAAGGGCGATATCGTCCGTGAGATGTCCGATGCGTGCAAGCGCGCCGGAATCGCCTTCGGTATCTATCTCTCGCCCTGGGACCGCAATCGCGCCGATTATGGCCGCCCGTCCTATGTCGACTATTTCCGCAAGCACGTGGTCGAGCTTTGCACCGGCTATGGCGAGTTGTTCGAATTCTGGTTCGATGGCGCGAATGGCGGCGACGGCTATTATGGCGGCGCGCGCGAGACACGGCAGATCGACGCGCCCGAATATTACAACTGGCCCTCGATCATCGCGCTGGTCCACCAGTATCAGCCCATGGCCTGCACCTTCGATCCGCTGGGCGCGGATATTCGCTGGGTCGGCAATGAGGACGGCGTGGCGGGCGATCCCTGCTGGCCGACCATGCCCAACCACCCTTATGTCCAGTCGGAGGGCAATTCGGGCGTGCGCGGCGGGGCTTTGTGGTGGCCGGCCGAGACCAATACCTCGATCCGGCCCGGCTGGTTCTATCACGCCGACGAGGATTCCAAGGTCCGGTCGCCGGAGAACCTCATCGGCTATTTCGACACCTCGGTCGCGCGCGGCACCAACATGAACCTGAACCTGCCGCCCGACCGGCGCGGCCGCATCCCCGATCAGGACGTGAAGATCCTGAAGAGCTTCGGCGATGCGATCCGCGCCAGCTTCGCGACCGACCTCGCCCAGGGCGCGGTGGCCCGTGCCAGCCACGTGCGCGGCAAGGGTTATGAGGCCGCCAGGGTGCTGGACGGCAATCGCGACACCTATTGGTCCGCGCCCGACGGCGTGACCACACCCAGCCTGACGCTCGACCTGCCGCCGGGGCGTGAGTTCGACCTGATCCGCATCCGCGAGTATCTGCCGCTCGGCGTGCGCGTCACGCGCTTCGCGGTCGATGCCGAGGTGAACGGCCAGTGGCAGCAACTCGCCGAGCATGAGTGCATCAGCGCGCAGCGGATCATCCGCCTGCCCGCGCCCGTCACCGCACGCCGTGTCCGCCTGCGCATCGTCGAGGCCCCCGTCTGTCCCGCGATCAGCGAAGTGTCATTGTTCAAGAGCGTCGCCCCGGTCCCCGTGCCCGCCATCGTATCGAGCGATCCGACCGTGCTCGACACCCGGGGCTGGTCCATCGTCTCGGCCAGTGCGCCGGGGGCGGAAAAGTTGCTCGACAACGATGCCAAGACCATCTGGACCCAGCCTGCACCGACGCCAGGCAAGCCCGCCAGCGTGACCGTCGACATGGGCCAGGTCCACGATGTCGCGGGCTTCAGCCTGACGCCCTCGCGCCAGGTGATGATCGATGCCGCCCCGCCGCGCGGCTATGTCGCGGAGACGAGCGTCGACGGCAAGAACTGGACCCCGGCGGGATCGGGCGAATTCTCGAACATCGCCTATGCGCTCTCGACCCAGCGCCTGCCCTTCACCAGCGCCCGCCCGGTCCGCTATCTGCGGCTGACCTTCGCGGAAATGTCCAAGCCCGCCGCGAAACTGGCGATCGCGGGAATCGGCGGCTTCACTAGGCGATGAGCGGCACCGCCCGGGCGGCGTCCGACGCATGACGACCCGACCGTCGATTCTTCACGACCGTCTCATCGCTCATCAAGGGGGCCCGGAGCGTCCGCTTCTGTGGTAGGATGGGCAGGGATCACCTGACCCATCTGACCATAGGGAGTTCGCGATGAGCCTTTCCCGTCGATCCAGACGCCCGCGCCTTGCCCTCGCGCTGCAGGGCGGCGGAGCCCATGGTGCCTATGGCTGGGGCGTGGTCGAGCGCCTGCTGGAAGAAGGCATCGAGCTGGTCGGCGTCAGCGGCGCGAGCGCGGGCGCGATCAACGGCGCGGCGATCGTTTCGGGCTATGCCGCCCATGGCTGTCAGGGCGCGCGCGATGCGCTGGAGCGGCTATGGCGCAAGGTGGCCGATGCGTCGCCGCTCGCCCCGTTCGACCTGGGCACGATGGGCGGGCCGTTCTTCGAGCCCTGGCTGCGCCGTTCGCTCGACATCGCCAAGCTGTCCAGCCGCTATGTCGCCCCCTTCCTGCCCGGGGTGCGCGACATGCGCGCGCTCCGTGGGGCGGTTCGCGACAGCATCGACCTGGACCTGCTTGCCCGCCAGACCCGGGTGCCGCTGCATGTCGCCGCCACCCATATCGCCAGCGGGTCGGCGCGGCTGTTCACCGGCGAGGCGGTGACGCTCGACGCGCTGATGGCCTCGGCCTGCCTGCCTGAGCTGTTCGCCGCGGTGGAGATCGATGGCGAGCATTATTGGGATGGCGGCTTTACCGCCAATCCGGCGCTCGAACCGCTGCTGTCCGACGCCATCGACGCGACCGACATGATCATCGTCCAGATCACGCCCTTCACCGTCGAGAATGTCGGCGGATCGGTCGGCGACGTCATGCGCCGGGTCAGCGACATCAGCTTCAATGCGTGCCTGCGCCGCGATCTGCGCGCCCTGTCCGAGATACAGGATATCGCGCGGACCGAAGCTTCGCACGACCCCCGGATGCGGGCGATCGCACGGGTCAACCTACATCTGCTGTCGCCGCCGCCCGAACTGGCCGGTCCCTCAGGGACCAGCAAGGTCGATACGCGCTGGTCGGTGCTGCAGGATCTGCGCGCGATGGGACGGGCGCGGGCCGAGGAATGGCTGACGGAGAATCGTGACGTGATCGGTCGTGATTCGTCGTTCGAGGGATTGGCGGAAGAAGCCATGGGCGACGCGCCCTGACTTTTTCGCCTGCTTTGCGCAGGGATCGGGGAACGCCCGGACAGGCCGGCCGGTTCTGGATGTAACCCATGCCCATCTATCCATCGACAGGACTTCAGTGTCTCGAACGGAGAACGACCTTTGCCCTGACCATTGCCAAATCTTGATACTCATCAATATTCGTCGCACTTCTTCCGTCACCGCGTGAATGACAGTTCATCTTTCCGCCATGATGCCGGGAGCCAAATAATAATCCCAACGTTGTCGCTCCATAACGAAAGGGGCGAATTTGTTCATCCTGCATCTGGCTCTTGGCGGCTGCCTCAAATCACCTCCCGTCCATTACGGTATCACCGCCGATACCGGCGGCCATATCGCCTATATTCTTGATGCAGCCCTGGCGCAGGCGAACAATATTGATACGGATCAAGTCTCGATTGTCACCCGACTGTTCGAGGACCGGGCGCTCGCGCCCGAACATGGCTTGATCTCCGAATATGTCGCGCCCCGGCTGACCATCGACCGGATCGCTACCGCTGACCGCCGCTACCTGGAGAAGGAGGCGCTCGCCGACGATCTTGCCGCCTTCACGCAAGGGTTTTGCGACCATCTGGCGCGGCTGCCCCGCCTGCCCGACGTGATCCACGCCCATTTCTCCGACGCGGCCGCCGTCGCGGCCGAAGCACGGCGACGTTTCGCGGTGCCCTTCGTCTATACGCCGCATGCGCTGGGCATCGACAAGCGGACACATCAGGGGGCCAGCCCCGGGCTCGATGCCCGGATCGCCGCCGAACGCGCGGCGATCACCCAGTCTGATGCGATCATCGTCTCCACGCGCGACGAGGCGGAACGCCAGGTCCAGGCCTATGGCGCGCCGGTCACCGGCCGCATCCACTGCATCCCGCCCGGCGTCCCGCGCCGCGACCGGGCCGACGAGGCCTCGCTGGCCGGGCGGCTCGACAATTGGCTCGACCACCCCGCCAAGCCGATCGTGCTGGCCGTGGCGCGGCCGGTGGCCAAGAAAAATCTGATCGGCCTGGCGCGGGCCTATGCCGCCTGCACCGCGCTCAACGACATCGCCAACCTCGTCATCCTGGCGGGTCAGCATGACGGTCCGCTGTCGGCCGAGGAACGCGACGTGCTGGCGAGTTTGCGCGCCGTGGCCGCCGAGCCGACGATGCGCGGCCGTATCGCCCTGCCCCCGGCGCATGACGGGCGCGACGTGGCCGCGCTGTACGACCGGGCGGCGCGAGGCGGGGTGTTCGTCAACCCGGCGCTGCACGAGCCTTTCGGCCTGACCGTGATCGAGGCGGCCGCCGCAGGCGTGCCCGTGGTCGCGACCCGGCATGGCGGCCCCGGCGAGATCATCGCCGCGCTCGACCACGGCCTGCTGATCGATCCGCAGGACGACACCGCCATCGCCCAGGCCTGCCTGACGATCCTGACCGACACACAGGCCCATGACCGGATGAGCCGGGCCGGGCGCGAAGGCGCGCTCCGCTATAACTGGGAACGCTATGCCATGGATTCGATCGCGCTCTACGACCGCCTGCCCCGCGCGCCCGCACTGCTGGCCAGCGACATCGACCATACGCTGACCGGCTGCCCCGCCGGCGCGCATGACTTTGCCGAGTGGCGGCGGGCCAGCAACCTGCCCTTCGTCGTCGCGACCGGCCGCTCCTTCGCGATGGCGCGCATGATCCTCACCCAATGGGGCCTGCCCGAGCCCGACGCCTTCATCACCGATGTCGGCACGCGAATCATGTTGAAAGGACAACGCGGCTGGCACGAATGCCCGGCCTTCTCCGCTTCGCTCGACGCCGGGTGGGATCGCAGGGCGGTGGCGACCGCGCTCAAGCCGCTGCGCCTGCGTCCCCAGCCCCGCGATACCGCCGGGCCGCACAAGGTCAGCTTCTTCGGCACCGCCGCCGATGCCGCGCATGTGCGCGACACGCTGTCCGAACAGGGGCTGGCGGCCAAGGTCGTCTTTTCGCATGGGCGGCTGATCGACGTACTGGCCCCGCTCGGCGGGAAGGCGGCGGCGATCGCGGCCTATGCCCGGCGGCTGGACCTCTCGCTCGGGGCCTGTGTCGCGGCGGGGGACAGCGGCAACGACGCCGACATGCTGGCGGCGTGCGGCCATGCCATCATCGTCGGCAATGCAAGCGATGAGCTGGACGGCCTGCCGCCCCGCGACGGGCTGCTGCGCGTGTCGGGCCATCATGCCAACGGCGTTCTGGAGGGGCTGGAGCGGTTGGGGCTGGCCACGCCGATGCTGACGCGGGCGAGCGCGGCGTGATGCGCCCCTTTGGGTATTTCGTCCATCACCAGGGTCGCGGCCATGCCGAACGCTGCGCGGCGATCGTCAACGCGCTGCCGCCCGAACGCCCCGTCACGATCTTCTGTGCGCGGGACGATATCTTTCCCCCACTCCCGCCCCGGGTCGATCTGGTCGCCATCCCCTCGCTGTTCGAGCCGATGGGGGCGGAGGCGGGCACGATGGATGACATTCCGACGCCCGATACACTGCACTGTGCACCCCTGGGCTGGCCCGGCATCCGCCACGCCATGGCAGTGATCGCAGGCTGGTTCGACAACGCCGACCCCGCGCTGATGATCTGCGACGTGTCGGCGGAGGTCGCGCAACTGTCGCGCATCTGCTCGGTCCCGCATGTGAAGATCCTGCAACATGGCGACCGGCAGGATCCCGGACACCGTGCCGCCTATGACGGCGCGGCGGGCCTGCTCGCCGCCTTTGACGAAGCGCTGGCCCAGCCCGAATGGGACCCGGCGATGCGCGCGCGGACCTGCTTCGTCGGCGGGCTGGGGGTCGACACCCGTGTGCCCGAGCGCGAACTCGCCCGCCAGCGGATCGGCGTCGGCGCGCATGAGGAGGTGATCCTGGTCATGTCGGGCGGCGGCGGAGGCGGTTTTGCCCAGGCGCCGCTGGGTGTCGGCGCGCGCAGCCGCCCGACTGCGCGCTGGATCACCATAGGCCCGGTCCAGCGCGACTGGCACGCGACCGAGCCCGCCAATATCGAGCATCGCGGCTGGGTCGACAACGCGCCCGATTATGTCGCCGCCGCCGATCTGGTCATCGCCTCCACCGGCAACACCACCTGCCAGCAGATTCTCGCCGCCGCGCGTCCTTGGCTCGCCATTCCCGAATGGCGGTATTTCGACGAGCAGCATCGCAAGGCGGAAGCGCTGGCGACGGCGGGCGTCGCATGCGTCCGACCGCATTTGCCCTCATCCGCCCAGTCCTGGTCGGCCGCGCTGGCGGAGACCCATGCGGCACATGCCCCCGCACTGCAACGCGCGATGATCGCCGATGCACCGGCCCAGATCGCCGCCGACTGGCTGGAGGCGCTGGCAGGCCGGCTCTGGCCCGCGCGCGCGGACCATTTCCCCTCGGCCGACACCCGCGCCGTCGCCGCCCATTCCAACGGAGCCCGTTCATGATCTCGGTCGTCACGCTTGCCGGGGGGCGCCCCGATCATCTTCGCAACGTCGTCCTGGGACTGAGCCGTCAGCGGCATCTGCCCGTCGAACTGATCGTCGCGGTGATCCAGGACACGCCCTATGACCTGCCTGAAGCGCCCTTTCCCGTTCGGCAGATGATGGTGTCCGGCCCGCACCTGCCGCTGGCCGCCGCACGCAATGCGGCGGCACGGGCCGCGGTCGGGGACGAATTGGTCTTCCTCGACATGGACTGTATCCCGACCCCCGATCTGGTCCAGGACTATGCCCGCGCGCTTCGGGAGATGGACGGCCTGCTGATGGGGGAGGTGATGTACCTGCCGGGCGGTGCGACGCGCACCGGCTGGACCTGCGACGACTTCGCCGCCGTCGCGGTGCGCCATTCCGACCGGCGCGGCCCGCCGCCCAAGGGCATCGAGCGCTGCGCCGACTATCGCTGCTTCTGGTCGCTGAACTTCGCCATGCGGCGCACGACCTTCCTGTCGGTCGGCGGGTTCGACGAACGCTATGCGGGCTATGGCGGAGAGGACACCGATTTCGGCAAGGTGGTCGACAAGGCGGGCGTGCCGATCGCCTGGATCAAGGGCGGCCTCGCCTATCACCAATATCATCCGCATCATATGCCGCCGGTCCATCACCTGGACAGCGTGGTGCGCAATGCCGAGCTGTTCGAGGCGAAATGGGGATATCGCACCATGGGGCATTGGCTGCACGCCTTTCGCCTGATGGGACTGATCGACGATACGCCCGGCCAGCCAATCCGCATCCTGCGCCGCCCGGACAAGGACGACCTCGCGCTGACCGGGCAGCAGAGCCATCAGCCCTATGCCAATACCGCCAGCGTCATCCGCCTGTTGGAGGAACGCACCGCATCCGGCCGGGCGGCGGCGTGAGGATCGCGCTGCTCGCGCATGTCCGCCAGCCGATCCGCCAACCCTTTCTGGGCGGGATGGAGGCGCATGGCTGGTATCTGGCCGAGGGGCTGGCGGCGCGCGGGCATGAAGTCGTGCTGTTCGCCACCGGGGACAGCGACCCTCGCTTCACCATCGATCCGGTGCTGCCCGTCCATTATGAGGCAGTCTATCCCTGGGCCGAGCATCGCGGCCGCCCCGAACTGATTGCGCATGTCGATCGCGGCTATGCGGCGGCCTGCGACCGCATCGCGCGCGGCGGGTTCGACGTGGTCCATAATAACAGCCTGCACCGCTTTCCGCTGGAAGCGCGGCGGACATCGGCGACGCCGACCGTCACCTCGCTACATGTGCCCCCCTATGACGCGCTCCATCATTTCGTCGCGGTCAGCCCATCGCCGACCCACCGCCTGACCGTCACCTCGGCCAGCCAGCTCGCCGCCTGGTGGCCGGATGGCGCGCCGGATACGGTGTCGATCCTCCACAACGCCATCGATCCCGCCGCCTGGCCTTTCGTTGCTCACGGCCATGGCGAAGCCGTCTGGTGCGGCCGGATCACCCCCAACAAGGGGCCGCATCTGGCGATCGACGCCGCACGGGCCGCGGGCATTCCCCTGACCCTGTTCGGTGCGATGGAAGATGGCGATTACTGGTCGGCGGAGATCGCACCCCGGCTGGGCGGCGCGATTCGCTATGGCGGGCATCTGGACGGCGCGGCGCTGGCGGCGGAACTGGGTCGCGCCGCGGTCTTCCTGTTCACGCCATGCTGGGACGAACCGTTCGGGCTGGTCGCGATCGAGGCCATGGCCTGCGGCCTGCCGGTCGCCGCGTTCGACATGGGCGCGGCGCGCGAGGCCGTTGGCGATGCGGGGTGCCTGGCCCCGGCGGGGGATGTCACCGGGCTGGCCATGGCCATCGCGGCGGCGATCGAAATCCCGCGCGACCGTCCGCGCCGCCGGGTCGAGACGCATTTCGCCCGTGACCTGTGGCTCGATCGGTGCGAGGCGCTCTATACCTCCGTCCGTGCCGAGGCGCGGGTGACCGCCGCCGCATGAGCAACGCGGTGATCGAGGTGCAGCGAGCCCGGCTGCACGATCTCTACCGCGCGCTTGTCTCGCCGGGCGAGCGCTATGCGCTGGTCGATTTTCCCGATCATCCCAATGTCGGCGACAGTGCGATCTGGCTGGGCGAGAGGGCGTTGCTGCGCGACAGCGGCGCGGGCGATCCGGCCTATACGTCCCGCTGGGACGATTTCGACGCGGCGGCGTTTCGTGCCGCCTGCCCGACCGGACCGATCCTGATCCATGGCGGCGGCAATCTGGGCGACATCTGGCCGCATCACCAGCGGTTCCGGGAGACATTGCTGACCCGCTTTCGCGATCGCCGGATCGTGCAATTGCCCCAGTCGATCCATTTCCGCGATCCCGCCGCCCGCGACCGGTTCGCCGATCTGGTGCGCGACCACCCGGATTTCCACCTTTGCGTTCGCGACCAAATCAGCCTGACGCTGGCGCAGGCCCATTTCGCCTGTCCTGTAACGCTCGCACCGGACTCGGCTTTCGGCCTTGGGCCACTGAGCCGCCTGGCCACCCCGGCGCATCATGCGGTGATGCTGCTGCGCTCCGATGCCGAGCGGGCGGCGCGGGACGACGCGGCCCTGCACGCCATTCCCCGCACCATCGCGTTCGACTGGCTGGAGGAGCCGCCGGTACAGGACCGCGATCTCGACGCCCGTGCCCAGGCTCGTCTTGCACGCGGCCTGCGCCTGTTGTCGGGTGGCGAACACATCGTCACCGACCGGCTGCACGGCCATGTCCTGGCACTGCTGCTCGGCATCCCGCACATCGTGCTGGATAATGATTACGGCAAGCTGGCCGCCTATATTCAGGTCTGGACACAGGGCAGCCCGCTCGTCGCCCGCGCGGCGGACCCGCAGGACGCCGCAAGGATGCTGTCGCCGTGATCGCGGTCAGCCTGTTGATCTGCACCCGCAATCGCCGGTCGGCGCTCCGCGCGACACTGGAGTCGGTCGCGGAGGCGGCGGCGCGCATGGCGCAGGGCCAGCGGCTGGAACTGCTCCTTGTCGACAACGGGTCGACCGACGGCACGGCGACGATGATAAGGCACTGGGCGGTCGAAAAGCCCTTTGCGGTCAGGCTGCTGAGCGAAGCCCGACCCGGGCTCGCCCGTGCCCGCAATCGCGCGATCGCGGCGGCGCGCGGGCGGATCGTCGCGATGACCGACGACGACTGCGCGCTCCACCCCGATTACTTCGTGCAACTCGCCCGCGTCTTCGCCGCGCACAAGGCGCCGATCGTCATCGGCGGGCGCATCCTGCCCGGCGACCCGGCCGACCTGCCGGTCACCATCAAGCTGGAGGATCATCCGATGATCGCGCCGCCGGACGGATTTCCCGGCGGCTTCGTGATGGGGGCGAACCTGGCCTTCACCGCCGACGTCCCGGCGATCATCGGGCCGTTCGACGAACGCTTCGGTGCGGGGGCCCCGTTTCGCGCCGCCGAGGATACCGACTTCGTCTTTCGTGCGCTGGGCCATGGCATCGCCGTGCGCTACGACCCGGCCTTCGTCGTCGACCATCATCACGGTCGGCGACATGACGGGCAGGTCATCGCGCTGTTGGCAGGCTATGGTCATGGCGACGGGGCGCTTTATGCCAAGCATCTGTTCGGTGACCGGCGGATCGTCCGCGCGCTGGCCGGGGATTTGCGCAATCTTCGGATCCGTTTCGCGGGGCCCGTGCCCAGCATCCGACACTTCCATGCCTTTCGCCTGCGCCATGTGCTGGGCGGCATCGCGGCCTATGCACTCGCCGCGATCAGAAATCGGCGCTCAGGCGCAGTCCCAGCGTCCGGGGCCTGATCGGCGTCGAGAGATTGTGCCGCCCGAGCAGGAAGGGATTGCCGAAGGCGAAGCGGTTGCCCCGTTCGTCGAGCAGATTGTCGAGCGTCAGCGCCAGGGTGTAGCGCCCCTTCCTCGCGGTCATTCCCATATTGGCGAGACCATATCCCCCCTGCCGCGCCTCGAACAGATCGCCGACGCCCAGCACCGACGGGCCGACAAAGGCGGCGCCCGCCTGCGCCGACAGGACCAGGTCGGGCGCGACGCGGAAGTCACGCACCAGCCCCAGCCGGGCGGAGGCGCTGGGCGTCTCAGGCAGGCGACGGTTCCTCGCCTGGCTGAGCGCCGCGGTCGCTCCGGTCACATAATTGTCGGTCAGGAACAGCGCCCCGGTGACGTGCCAGTCGCGGGTCGGCAGCCATTCCGCCCACCCCTCCAGCGCATCGATCCGCGCATCGCCGATATTGCTGGTCAGCGGCTGGCCCGAACGGTTCAGCAGGTCCGCCTGGATCGCGCGCCAGTTCGCCCGCGACAGGCTGAGCGAGGCCGACAGCCCCGTCGCGCCCCGCCGGACATGACGCACGCCCAGCTCGGTCATCACGATCGAATCGGATTCGAAATTGGCGACCCGCCCCACCCCGGCCGCGACCGCCAGACCGCCGGTGCGAAAGCCCGACTGATAGCGTCCGAACATCGTCCAGTCGCCGCCGAGCTGCCATGAGAAACCGAATGTCGGATCGACCCGCGTGGTCGACTTGCCCGGCACATATCGCCCGCTGCGCGGCGTGATCGAGGGTTCGCCATCGACCCGCGCGGTCGTGACACGCCCGCCCAGCGTCAACCACAGCCTGCGGGTCAGGGGATGCGTCGCCTCGGCGAAGACCGCGCCGCTGCGCGTCACGTTGGTCACGCCGATGACCGGGCGCTCTCCCTGCCGGATGGTCAGCGACCGGCCCATCACCGACTGGTCCGACACCATGTTGATGCCGACGACCCAGGACCCTCCGCCCGACAGCCGCCGCGACACGCGGCTTTCGTGGGTGAAGAGCGATTTGGTGCCATTCAACTGATAGGATTCGAGCGGTCCCAGGACGCTGGCATCGAACCGCTCGAACGACGCGCCTTTGACGATCCCGGTGGACGAGACGAATTGCAGGCCGCTGTCCCAGTTCTTCGTCAGCAGGAGGCGGCCGAAGCCGATGTCGCTCCACGACGGTTGCGCGATCACCGACCGGGTCGTGAGCGAGTCCTCGGTCATCACATATTGCGCATCGCGCGACACGATCGACTGGGTACCGCCGCCCAGTTCCACCTGCCAGCCATCGCCCGGCACGATGCGCAGCGTTCCCCGCGTCCCGCTGGTCAGCACGCGATTGATGTCGGGGACATGGGTGCGGATATTGTCGATATAGCCGCCCTCGACCGCATGATATCCGACCAGCCGCAGCCCAAGCGTATCGGGGATCATGACCATGTTGGCGACCGCCGCCATATCGTTGCTGGGCGCACCATGCCCGGTCAGCGCCCCGCCGATCTCCGCCCGGCCGCCATTGCGGTCCAACACGACCGGGTTGGAGGTCAGGCGGACGATGCCGCCAATCGCCCCCGATCCGTGCAGCGCCCCTTGCGGGCCCTCGGCGATCTCGATCTCGCCGATATCATAGAGCTTCAGCCCCGGATCGGGTCCGGCAAAGGCGATCTGCACATCGTCGAGATACAGGCTCGCGGTCGCCTCGGTGGCACCGTTAAAGCTGCTGTCGGCGATGCCCCGGATGAACAGCTTGTTGCGTCCCGGCCCCAGCGCGGTGGTCTGAAGGATCGGGGTCTGCGCCGCCACGTCGCTAAGATCGACCGCCCCCGCCGGTCGCGAGACACCGCGACCGACGACCGAGACGCTGCCCGGATAGCGCGCCAGTTCGGTGCCCTGTTTGCTGGCGGTGACGATGATGTCCTGCCCCATGGCGGGCGGCGGTGTCGATATCGGGATGTGCTGCGGCACCGATCGCGCCCTGCGCGGCGCGCCGACGATACGGAAACTGCTCGCATCGACCGCGATCGCTCGGTAGCCGGTGCCACGCAACAACCGGGCCAGCGCACGGGCGGGCGGCGCGGTGGTCGTCAGGGCCGATGTGCGGACACCGCGCAGCCGGTCGTCGGTCGCGACGACGGTGATGCCCGCCTGCCTGGCCAGTTCACGCAGCGCGAAATCCAAGGTCGCGGGGGCCAGTACGATCCGACGCGGGACGCCGGTGCGCGGTGATCGCGAACCCGGCGCGGAGAGACCCTGCGCCTGGGCAGGGCCGGACAAGGGCCAGAGGAGCGCGGGCAGGGCAAAACCGATCATGGCCCTCAGGCCGTGATCAACGATCCCCCTTCGACGCCCGCAAAGTCCATTCCCCACCGCTCTGGCGCCACTCCGCTCCGATCAGCTTCGCCAGCCGAGGGACATCCTGTCCGGCATCGCCGCTCATCCGAATCAACCCGGTGACGCTGCGCTCGCCGAGCGGTCCTTCCACTGCGATCCGAACACCATAGGCCGATTGCAATCGTCCGGCAATCGCCGCCACCGTCTCCCGATCAAAGTCGAGCATCCCGTCGCGCCAGCCGCCGACCTGTGTCGGATCGATCGTCGTGCGGCGCGCGATGTGGCGCGCCTCGTCCAGGCTGGCACCCTGGCCCGCCGTCAATGCCAGCGTCCGCCCCGGCGGCGACAGCGCCACCGCCCCCTCGGCGACCGCGACGTCCAGCCGCCCGGGCGAGCGGCGCACGTCGAACACCGTGCCCATGTCGCGGATCGTGACATCGCCCGACCGCAGTTCAAACGGCGCCGACGGATCGTGGCGGACATGGAACAGCGCCTGCCCCGCCTCCAGCGTGGCGACCCGCGTGTCGTGACGATCGAAGCGAAGTCGCGTGCCACCGGCCATCTCGACCCGCGTGCCGTCGTTCAACGCGATCGTCCGAACCTCGCCGGGCGCGGTCTGCTCGATACGGATATCCGGCCGGCTGTGCAGCGCCATCGGCCCCGCGACCAGCGCGACCGCCGCCGCGACGCCCCCGACCAGCCACCAGCGCCCCCAACCGGCATTATCGTTCGCGGCAACGGCGCGATCCGCAGGTTCGGTCGCGACCGATGGCGTCCCCTTCGCCATCGGCGCGACCAGGGCGGCATCGGCCATCGCCACTGCGTCATAGGCGCGCGCATTGGCCGGGCTGTCCTCCAGCCACGTCGCAAAGGCCTCCCATTCAGCCGCGCTCATGTCGCGCTGCCGGATGTGCCAACCGATCGCCTGTTCGTCCCGCGTCACGCCCCCCCGCTCCCTTCATCGTCATGACGACACCGACGCCCATGATCCGCACCCTGTGCTTCACGATTTTCTTGCAGATAATGATAAGCGCGGCGGAGCAGCTTCTCGACGGCACTGACGGTAATGCCCATCCGTTCGGCGATGACGCGTTGCGGCTGCTCCTCGAAGCGGAACAGGGTGAAGGCTTCGCGCATCCGGTCGGGCATCGCCGCGATCAGCATCTGGGCACGGGCAAGCTCATTGCGCGCGGTGGCGATACGTTCGGGGTCGGCATATTCCTCGGACTGGGGCTGCACCTCTTCCCAGGCTCCGTCCCGCGCGCCGCGCCGGGCCGCCGCGATCCGCCGATCGGTCGCCAGGTTGGTCGCCATCCGGCAGAAAAAGGGGACCGCCTGCGCGATATCGGCATTCTCCAGCGCTACGACCCGCAGCCACAGGTCCTGAAGCGCATCCTCGGCCTCTTCAAACGAACCAAGGCGGGCCGCCAGCAGGCGACGCAGCAGCGGGCGCGCCTCCATGAACCGGCTCTCCAGCGCCTCGTTGCCCAAGCCCTCGCCCCAAAAACCGCCTTCGTATCAGGCGGCGAAGGCCAGGCCGCGTTGCGCCGCCATGTCCGAAACCGAAACCGTGCGCAAGACATCCGCCTCATCGCGCCGCGCCGCCGCGATGGCATCGCCGCCGCGCCTGCCCGCGCCCGGATGGCACATCACCAGATGCCGCGCTCCAGCCTTGTCGAGGAAACGGGGCAAGGCCTCCGCAAAACGCCCGTCAAAGCCATAATGCCCGGCGAAACCGCGATTACACCGCAACCCCGCCGCCTCCGCCGTGCGGGTCAAACCGCGCGAGTGATAGGCGCTGCCGATCGCCTTGCCGCGCCAGGGACGCCCCAGCAGCGCGGCGACGCGATCCTCGCAGGTCCGCACCCATGCCTCGGGCGCGCGGCGGCGGGTGATCTCCAGCACGATCGGGCGAATGCCGGGCAGCGCGTGCGAATGTTGATGACCGTCGACGAAAGCGGGAGGGCGGCCCATCGCCGCCTCGAAACGGTCGAACTGCGCCTCGACCTCGCGGGCGATCTCGCCAAGATCGAGACGGCCCCGCGCGGCGAGGCGGGTCAGCGGATCGATCCCCGGCATCACCCCATCCTGCGTAAAGCCATTGGGGTGGATCGGCGCTTCCTCGGTCAGCACGAGATGCAGCCCGATCTGCGCGGTGTCGGGCACGTCGCGCAGCATTGCGCTGTCGTCCCGCCAATTGGGGCGGACGGTCATGCAACTCGTGGCGTTCAGCTTGCCGGTGCGTAACAACTCGGCGATGACCAGACTGTCTTCGGTCGAAAAGGCAAAATCGTCAGCGCATAGAATAAGCCGGTTCACGCACCACTCCCGCCAGATGCTGATAGGCCCGTTCGCGCATCCGCTCGGTGGTCAGACGCCGGGCATCGAGCCGCCGCGCCAGGAATTTGTAGAAGAACCAGTCCCCCGCGATCGGCGCGGTCGCACTGTAGACCAGGCGCTCGACCAAGGTCCAGCGGATCGATTCGCGGTCCCGCTCCCGGTCGGAGGGGACGCACCAGAAGGCATCCGCATAATGCATCGTGCCGTGCCGCATCACGCGGTGGATGACCTCATGATCCTCCAGCACATAGTTCCAGCGCCGCGGATCAAAGCCACCGGCCGCCTTCAGCGCCTCGGTGCGGAAGGCCTGTCCCGCGCCACCCGCATGGCACTGGCGCGGCATCAGGCGCGCGGCCAGCCGGATATTGGCCGATTCCCGCCGCCGCTCCGCCTCGCCGTCACGCGGACCGATGAAATAGGCCCCCGCCACCACGCAGCCCGGCCGCTCCAGCAGCCGCTGCGCCTCCTCCAGATAGATGGCCGGATACCAGGTATCGGCGTCGCAGGTCGCGACGAAACGGGTATGGACATGGTCCAGACCAAGCTTCAGCGCGTTGATCTTGCCCGGCAATCCCTGGTGCAGCAGGATATGGTCCAGGCCCAGCCGCTCGCACGTCTCGCTCGCCACCCGCGCGCTGGCGTCGACAGAGCCATTGTCGACCAGCACCAGCCGGAAGCGCATGGTCTGCCCGGCCAGGCTTTCCAGCGTCGCTGCCAGATCGGCCTCTTCGTTGAAGAAAGGCACGACCACGGTCCAGCACGGCGCGACATAGGCGGCCGCGCCCTTGCCGATCCCGGCATCCGTCCGGGCTCTCGCATTGCGCCAGGCCGCACCCTCCGCATCGAGCAGCATTATCCCACCCCACTCCAGAAACCGAACCCACCCCCGTCACGCCCGCCATCGCCCGAATGGACCATGGCGGAGCGTTCCATCGCTTAGGACGACACCGGCCCCGACCATCCGCACATGGCCGATCATAAATTTTTAATGTGCATGAACTTTCGGCGATTTCCTTTGCATGGCGGCCCCGATCGATGACATGCGCGGCGCCGTGGATCGGCCCGGTCGGGCCATGGCGTCGGCACTTGCGCCGCCGCCCGCCTGCCAGGACGGTATGTGATGATGTCGCCCCCTTCTCCCCCTGCCGCCGCCGGTCAGCGATGGGCCATGGCGCGCGCGTTCCTGGACCGGCCTGCGGGGGCCGCGCTGGCGCTGCTGGTCTTCGCGCTGCTCGTGCGGATGCGGGACTTCGGCAATCCGGTCGCGCATGTCGACGAACAATATTATCTGCTGGTCGGGGATCGCATCCTGCACGGTGCGCGCCTGTATATCGACCTGTGGGACCGCAAGCCGCCGGGGCTGTTCCTGCTGTTCGCGGGGTTCCGCCTGCTGCCCGGCGACGGGTTTCTCGCCTATCAGCTTGTCGGCACCGCGTGCGTCGGGCTGACCGGATGGCTGATCTGGCTGGCGGCGCGACGCATGGCGCTGCCCCCGCCCGCCGGGCTGGCGGCGGGCGCGGCCTATATCCTCTGGCTGCCGCTGCTCAGCGGCGGAAGCGGCCAGTCGCCGGTCTTCTACAATCTGGCGATGACGGCGGCGGCGCTCCTGACCTTCCAACTGCCCCGCCTGGCCGAGCGGCGTGCGATCGGCGCGATCATCGCCAGCGGGGCGCTCGCCTGTCTGCTGGCGGGCGTCGCGATCCAGATCAAGTACACGCCCCTGGTCGAGGGCGCCTTTTTCGGGCTCGCGCATCTCTGGTATCTGTGGCGGGCGCGCGCGAACATGCCGGCGATCGCCGTCGCCGCCCTGCTCTGGATGGCCCTGGGGCTTCTGCCGACCGGGCTGGTCGTGCTGCATTTCTGGTGGAACGGGCCACAGGCGTTCGACGCCTTCTGGTTCGCCAACTTCACTTCGATCACGCTGCGCCGGGGCTATCCCGCGGCCAAGATCGTCGGGCGGCTGGCGGGCATCGGGGGACAGTTGCTGCCGCTCATCGCCTGCGCGGTTCTGGCCTGGCGAAAAGGGCCGCGTGACCCGGCGCTGACGCTCGCGCGGATCTGGCTGGCCTTTGCGCTGGTCGCCTTTGCGATGATCGGCGCGTTTTTCGACCATTATGCCCTGCCCCTGGTTGCGCCGCTCGCCATCGCCGCCGCGCCCGCTTTCGCCATGGGGCGCAAGCCCGTCATCGCGGTGTTCGCGATCGGCGCAGGGCTGTTCGTGCTGCACGCCGTGACCAATGATCCGTCCGAAGGAGACGGCATCCGCCGCATGGCCCGCACGATGGCGGCGATCGACGGGCGCGAGTGCCCCTATGTCTTCGCGGGCGATTCCAGCCTTTATCATCTGTCGGGCGGATGCGTGCCGACCGCCTATGCCTTCCCCTCCTCGCTCGCCTATGAGGCCGAGCGCGGCGCGATCGGGGTCGACGAGACGGCGGAGGTCGCCGCGATCCTCGCCCGCCGCCCGCCCGCCATCGTGACGCTGGACGAGCCCTTCTCGCCCTGGAACACCGCGACGCAGCGCCTGATCGCCGAGGCGCTGGCCCGCGACTATCGCCCGGTCATGGCGGTGCCGCGCGAGGGGCGGCGCGAGATGCTCTATGTCCGCCGCGACCGGCTCGGTTCGCTGCCGAGATAAGCAGCGCGCCGCGTTTGCATTGACGCGGCCACCGCCCCATCTGCTGCGGCGGACCCCGAAGGGAGCATGATGCGCATGAGTGACGACGCCTATACCCCACCCGCCATCTGGACGTGGGACAAGGAGAATGGTGGCCAGTTCGCCTCGATCAACCGGCCGGTCGCCGGGGCCACGCATGACAAGGACCTGCCCGTCGGCCGCCATCCGCTTCAGCTCTATTCGATGGGCACGCCCAATGGGGTGAAGGTCACCATCCTGCTGGAGGAACTGCTCGCCGCCGGATATTCGGAGGCGGAGTATGACGCCTGGCTGATCCGCATCAGCGAGGGCGACCAGTTCGGCAGCGGCTTCGTGTCGATCAATCCCAATTCCAAGATTCCGGCCCTGGTCGACCGACGCGGCGCGGAGCCGATCGCCATCTTCGAATCCGGCGCGATCCTGATCCATCTGGCCGAAAGCTTCGGAGCCTTTCTGCCGACCGATCCGGCGGCGCGGGCGCGGATCATGTCCTGGCTGTTCTGGCAGATGGGCAGCGCGCCGTTCCTGGGCGGCGGCTTCGGCCATTTCTATGCCTATGCGCCGGTGAAGATCGAATATGCGATCAACCGCTATGCGATGGAGGCCAAGCGTCAGCTCGACGTGCTGAACCGCCAGCTTGCGCAGAACCGCTATGTCGCGGGCGAGGAATACAGCATCGCCGACATGGCGATCTGGCCCTGGTATGGACAGTTGGTGCTGGGTTCGCTCTACAACGCCGCCGAGTTCCTGCAGGTGCAGGAATATGCCCATGTCCTGCGCTGGGCACGCGAACTGGCCGCGCGGCCCGCGGTCATTCGCGGCCGGATGGTCAACCGGGTTGTCGGCGATCCGTCCGAACAACTCCTCGAACGCCATGACGCGAGCGATTTCGATCAGCGCACGCAGGACAAGCTGGCCTGACGGCAGGGATGGCCGCAAGAAACGTGCCTTGTGGCCATTCCGCCCTCCACCGCCTTTTCGCGGCGCTCCCCTCCCCGCATCGGAGAGGAACAGGGCAGCCCACATGACACCGACATGTCATCTGCCGCGAACGGCTTGATCGTTGCGGCGGAACGCGCATTAGTCCCGGTCATGCTCCCCGCCCTTCGCCTTCCTTGTCCGCGTCCCCTGATGGCGCTTGCACTTGCCGCCGCCGCGCTGGTCGAAACGCCGCTCTGCGCCGCCGATCCCGCGCCCTTCGACCTGCCCGGCCCGGCGCTTCGCATCGCGGTGACGCGCGGCGACAAGACGCTACCGATCGCGGAGGTGCCCAATCTCGCGACCGGCGATCGCCTGACCATCGAGGCGGACCTGCCCAGCGACCAGCGGGCGCATTATATCCTGTTCTCCGCCTTTCTCAGCGGCGCGACCAATCCTCCGCCCAAGAACTGGGTCCAGTCGGCCGAGACCTGGAAGGCCAAGGACAAGGACCGTCGCCTGACCCTGACCGTGCCCAAGGGCGCGCGGCAGATGGCGCTGTTCCTCGTGCCGGAAACCGGCGGCGCGTCCGGCACGATCGTCGATGCGGTGCGCGACCGACCGGGTGAGTTCGTCCGCGCGGTGCAGGACCTCAACCAGGCCTCGCTCGATCGGTCGCGGCTGAACGCCTTCGTCGCAGCGATCCGCGCGCAGGAGAACAGCCACCCCGAATTCCTCCGCACGCTCGCCCCCGCGCTGTCGAACAGCCTGGCGATCAAGCTGAATCCCGACTGCCTGGCCCGCGTCATCGAATTGCAGGCGGCCTGCCTGCTCGAAAATCGCGACTCGCTGGTGCTGGCCGATATTCACAGCAGTTCGATGACCGACACGCTGATCGGCGCGCCGACCGATCTGGCCTTGCAGCTCAGCTATACGCGCGAGGCGGGGCTGGGCTATTACAGCCCCTATATCGGCGTGATCCGAGACATTGCCCGCGTGTTCGGCGCGTTCGGCAATCCGCAATTCGGCTATCTGCCCACGCTCGCCACCCGCGATGGCGACAGGCTGTCGCTGCTGCTCAACGCCGCGCCGTCCTTCGCCAAGCCCAAATCGGTGCTGGTCGCCGCCATGCCCGCGATCGATGCGGGCACCCCGCCGCGGCTGCGCGTGACCGGCGATCAGCCGCTATGCGGCGCGCGACCCGGCCTGGCCCTGCCGGTCGAGGGTGCGCCGCTGATCTATTCGACCGCTTTCGCGCGGAACATGGCGGTGGCGCTGACCCTGGCGAACGGCAAGCGGTTCGACCTGGCCGTCCGGGCACGGGCCGATCGCGGCGGTTATGTCTTTGTCGATCCGCTGCCGCAGGGCGAACTGACCGGCAAGGTCACCGCGCGGTTGCACGGGCAATGGGGGTTCGAGTCGTTCGAGGGACCGTCCTTCACGCTGCAATTCCCCGATGGCGGCGACTGGCGCGCAAGCGATGCGGGCCAGAGCCCGGTCGTCGGTCGCGACAATGCGATCGATCTGACGGGATCGGCCGCCGCCTGTGTGACCGGGGTGACGATGCGCAACGGCGGCGGCGCGGCACAGCCCGTCGCCTTCACCCTGCGCGGTCCCGATGGGATCACCGTCACCTTGCCCATGAAAGGCGCGCGCGCCGGTGACGTGACGCTCGACATCCAGCAGATGGGAAGCAGCACGCCCCGCTCCGTGACCCTGCGTGTCTTCTCCCCCGCCAGCCGGATCGATGCGGTAACGCTGGCCAAGGGCGACCGGTTCGTGACGCTGACCGGGCAGCGGCTCGACGAGATTGCCGGAGTCGAGATCGGCGATGTCCGGCTTGCCCCCAGCGGCCTGACCCGTGAAGGCGATACCGATCGGCTGATCGCCACCGCCGCCGATGGTCGCGTGGTCGATGGCAATAGCGCGCGCATCCGCCTGAACGACGGTCGTACCCAGTCGGTGACGATCACCGCCGCGCCGCCACGTCCCGCCGCCGCCATCGCATCGCGTAGCCTGACGCCCAAGGACGGTCAGCATGGATTGGCACTCGCCACGCGGGATGAGACGGTGCTGCCCGACAATGCGCGCCTGACCTTCTCGATCCGTGCGGCCGAGGGTATGCGGCTGACGCCCGGCGATGCGATCGAGGTCGCCACCGCGGACGGCAGCGCGTCGGTGACGCTGGAGGGTGGACGCGACGTCCGCCTGTCCTCGCCCGACGTCGCGGTCGCGACGCTGGATCCGGCGCGGCTGGGCCCGGCGGCGGCCGGGGCCTTGCGCTTCCGGTTGATACGCGACGGCATCAAGGGCGACTGGGTGCCGCTCGCCACGCTCGTCCGCCTGCCACAGGTCGATGCGGTGCGGTGCGACGGCGATGCCTGTCGGCTGGAAGGGCGCGACCTGTTCCTGATCGACCGCGTGGCGGCCACGCCCGACATGAGCGGCGCGGTCAATGTGCCCGAGGGCTACACCGCCGCGCGACTGACGGTGCCAAAGCCCCAGAACGGGATGCTCGCACTGACGCTGCGCGATGCGCCGGGCGTGGTTTTCACCCTGGCGACGGCGGGGTGATCCCCCCTTCCCTTGCGGACTGAGCGAACGGGGTCGTAGCGGGATGGGACTCTGCTCCTATCCCCGGTCGTCGAGTGCGCGGCGGAGGGCCAGCACCTCGCCCTGAAGCCCACGCAGATGCTCCACCGGCATGCCCGTCCGCGCCATCAATTCCTCGCCCAGGCAGCCACATTGCTCGCGCAGGTCCAGGCCCGCCGGGGTCAGGCACACGCGCACCTGGCGCTCGTCATGCGGATCGCGCCTGCGCGCCACCAACCCGGCGACTTCCAGCCGCTTGACCAGCGGCGTCACCGTGCTCGATTCCAGCGCCAGCCGCTGCGCGATCGCGCCGATGGTGCGGGCATCCTCTTCCCAGAGCACATGCAGCGCCAGATATTGCGGATAGGTCAGCCCCAGCCGGTCAAGCAACGGTTTGTAGGTCCGCTGGATCGCCATGTTCGCGGCATAGAGCGCGAAGCACAATTGTTCGTCGAGCGGCCAGGGTGCCGCCATCCGCTTTCTCCTTCGAATGAAAAAAACATTATCGCGATAAAAGAAGCGCTGGACAAGCCCAGACCATCAGGCAATATATATCACGATAATCTTTATCGGAGAAAAAGAATGACGGTCGATGTGAAATATGAAACCCAGGCCCGCGCCACCGGCGGTCGCGATGGTCATGCCCGGACGCAGGACGGCAAGCTCGACGTCAAGCTGTCGACTCCGAAGGAACTGGGCGGTGCGGGCGGCGACGGCACGAACCCCGAACAGCTTTTCGCCGCGGGCTATTCGGCCTGCTTCATCGGCGCACTGAAGGTCGCGGGCCAGCAGTTGAAGGTGAAGGTGCCCGATAACGTGTCGGTGTCGGCGAAGATCGGCATCGGCCCGCGCGCGGCCGGAGGCTTCGGCATCACCGCCGACCTGACCATCGACCTGCCCGGCATCGACCGCGCCGAGGCCGAGAAACTGATCGAAGCCGCGCACCAGATCTGCCCCTATTCGAACGCCACCCGAGGCAATGTCGATGTCGGCCTGACGCTCGCCTGACCTGACGCCATCGGCGCGGCGCGCTGCGTGCGCGGTGCCTTCCCATCAGCGAACGCCCTGATCTCGCCGGCGCGGTCCCATCTTCCAGGACCGCGCCGGACTTTTTCCTTCCGATCGGATCGCCGCGTGTCGCGGCTGAATGCCCGGAACCAAGCCCGATGATGCTGCGGGGACGGGTAAGCGAGCCCGTTTCAGGCGGAATCGCGAACGATCAGGCGGGGCGGCATTTCCAGACCGGGGGCGTCCCGCCCCTCCAGACGTTCGAACAGGGCAGCCACCATCGCCTCGGCCCCGGCACGGAGATCCTGGCGAATGGTCGTCAGGCGCGGAACGGCGCGGTCCGCCAGAGGCAGATCGTCAAATCCCGTCACCGCCACGTCGCCGGGCACGGACAGCCCCATGCCGACAAGTTCCGCCGTGGTCGCCAGCGCGATCATGTCGGACGCCGCCACGATCCCGTCTATCGCCCGGCCTTCGCTCCGCAGCGATGCGAGATTGGCGGCGATCTGATTTGGCATCAACTCGGGCGCGAGCGCCACATCCAGTTGCAGGGGTGGCGGCAGCCCCGCCTCAGCCAGCGCGTCGCAAAGCCCGGCATGGCGCTGCGCCAGTTCCAAGGTGCGGATCTCCCCCATGAAGGCGATCCGCGCCCGTCGGGTGCGGAGCAGATGCTCCCCGGCCATCCGTCCGCCCAGCCGGTTGTCGACCCCCACCGCGCAGTGATGCTGGCCGGGCATCGTGCTGCCCCAGACGACCAGCGGGCGATAGGTTTCGGCCACCGCCTCAATGACCGCCAACTGGTTCGACTGACCGATCAGCAGCACGCCGTCGATCATGCCCGACCGGGTGATCCGCGACAGCCATTCATCATCGTCGGGGATGATCCGCGACAGCATGAGGTCATGGTCGCGCGCGGCCAGCTCATCGGCCAGATGGCCGAGCAGCGTCATGAAGAAGGGGTCGGACAGACGCTGGCGGCGCTCATGGCCCAGCGGGATGGCAACACCAATCACGCCGGTCCGCTGGGCACGCAGGCGACGGGCCATCTGATTGATCTGGAAATTATGCTCGGCGGCCAGCGCCTGGATACGCTGCCGCGTCTCGGCACTGACGACACTCTTGCCAGCCAGCGCGCGGCTGACGGTCCCCGGCGACACGCCCGCCAGTCGGGCGATATCCTTCAGCGTGCGGGCGGGTCGGGCCAGTTGCTCCATGGCCGGCCTCCTGAACGAAAAATGGGGCGGATGCCATATGGCACCCGCCCCAGGGGAGTAGACTTAGAAGCGATAGCGTATCGAACCCGTCACTGTCCGACCGTAGAGCGCGGTGTTGTTGAACACCCCCTGCGTCGACGACAGGATCGGGAACAGGCCGCCGCCGCCACGGAAACCAAGCTTGTCGAACAGATTGTTGACGTTCAGGCCCAGTTCCAGCTTCTCCATCGGACGGACCGTCACGAAGCCGTTGACGAAGGTCGAGCCCTTGACGGTGTAGAGGTTGAAGTCGTCCGACTTGGTGCTGGTCTGGCCGTTCACGCTAACACCGAAGGCGACCGGACCCGCATCATAGGACGGCGACACCACGAACAGGAAGTCGGGCAGACCGCCGGGCTTCTTGCCGACCAGCGTCGAGGTCGCGCTGCTGGTGATCTTCGAATTGGCGTAGGTCGCATCCACCGACAGGTGGAAATCGCCATAGTTCAGACGGCTGGAGAACTCGATACCCAGCGAACGATAGCCGTTGGAGATGTTCGGGTTGTTGTTCGGCGCCGGATTGTTGATCCGGGTGAAGTCGTAATTATTCTCGGTCAGCGTCGAACGGAAGCCGGTGATTTCGACCGAGTAGGACGCCCCCCCCAGGCCGCCACGCTGCTTCAGGCCGATTTCCTGCTGGTTGAGATAGTTGACCGAGGTCGCCTGGCCCTGCGAATTCAGCGAACCGTCGGCGTTGAAGTTGCCCGACAGCACGCGGCGATCGGCATTGAAGCGACCACCCCGGCTGACGCGGGTGAAGATGCTGGTCTTGGTGTTGAACGCATAGAGCGCGCCCACCGACCAGCTGACATAGCCATCGGTGTAGTTGATCTTCTCGGACGTCGAGCTGAGCATCATCGAGGGGATCAGCGCCGAACCGAGCGCGTCCGACACGCGGGTCGTCGGCCCCGTGACGCCGCCCTGGGCGGTGCCTTCGCCGTGCACGCTGTCATAGCGGACGCTGGCGTCGAGGTTCAGGCCGCCGACTTCGTAACCCGCCTGGAGGAAGGGCGCGACATCGGTATAGGTCAGGTCGACACGGCGGGCGCAGCAGCTTCCCCAATTGTCGTTGAACCCGGCCTGGCCAGCGGCGGTAAGCTGCGTGCCCGTCGTCGAGAACAGGTCGAGCGGCGCGGCATTGTTGCCGTTCAGCTCGCTATACTGGCGGTTCACATACCAGTCCTGGACGATGTTCTGCCGCATCACGAACAAACCGGCGGTCACGCGCGCCTTGCCCGGTCCGACCTGGAACTTGCCGTTCAAGGTCAGGTTGTTGGCGAAGTTGTCCATGTTCTTCATGAACACGTTGATGTTCGGGTTGTTGTTCACATAGGGGCCGGTGAACAACTGGCCCAGCTTCGGCCCGGCGGCATAGCGCACCGACCCGACCTGCTGGCCGTTGACGGTCGATCCGATCAGGCCGGCGCTGCCGGTCAGCGTCTGGACGTTGATGAACTGGGTCGTGAAATTCCCGCTGATCCACTGATAACGCATCGTGTCATCGAGCGAGATGTTGTCGTTGAAATCATAGTGGATCTGGCCGCTGATGCCGGTGACGCGCGGGTGGATGCCCTGCACCTCGGCCGACTTCACGCCGCCATTGTCATAGTCCAGATACTGGAAGTTACGGTTGTAGATCGAGTAGGACGATCCCGAACGCCCATCGAAATTGGGCAACGGCGCGAAGCCCGTCACGCGGTTGCCGTCGAGCGTGGCCAGCGTCGGGGTGGTCGTGTTGGTCGGTGCCTGCTCGTCCAGCCGCTTGAAATACAGCCGCACGAAACCGCGATTGTCGGGCAGATCCTTGGTGATGTTCGCCTTGATCTGATAACCGCGCAGGATGTTGAAGTTCTCGTTGGTGTAGCCGCCGCCGTTGCGCGCATAGCCGCCGATGTGGAAGCGCGTGCTGTCGTCGATCGGACCGCCATAGTCGAAGTCGATGCGATGCTCGCGGAAGCCCAGGCCGTTGGAATAGGCGATCTGGCCGCCCTTGGTCTCACCGGTCTTGCTGATGAAGTTGATCACCGCGCCCGGCGCCTGGCTGGCGAAGGTCGAGGCCGAACCGCCGCGCACCGCCTCGACCGTCTTGATGTTCTGGTCGAAGCGCAGCCAATAGTCGTTGTTGCCGAAGTTGATGTCGCCGAACAGGACGTCGGGCAGGCCGTCTTCCTGAAGCGAGACATATTCCGAACCGCCGGTCGACACCGGAATGCCGCGAACGCCGATATTGGCGTTACCGCCCGGGCCCGCCGTGTCGCTGGGCTGCAGGCCGGGGATGTTGCGCAGGATTTCGGCGGTCGAACGCGGAGTGAAGTTCTGGATCGCCTCCTGGCTGACCTGCGACACCGAGATCGAGCTGCGGAAACGGGTACGCTCGCCGCTGGTCGCGGTGACGACGATATCCTCGCTGCTGGGGCCCGCATCGGCAGCGGCCGCCGCCTGGACCTGCGCATTGCCGCCGGTCGCTGCCTGAGTGTCGCCCGCCTGAGCAAAAGCCGGCGTGCTGGCCAGTGCCATCGCCAAGGCTGCCATGGATCCACAAGACCGCAGAACGCTCGTCGTCATTCACCCTCTCCTGATTCGCCCCGGTGTCCGGGATGTCGTGAATGCTAGCTATCACACGCGCAATCGTTTGCAACTGCCCAATTGCAAACCATTGCATAAAAAGCCGCACACTGTGATCGGGAAAACACACTATGGCCGGCTCGCTCGCGGCGATAGGATCGCAAACCTTTGCATGGTAGAGACCCACGAAGATCGGGGCGCTGCCCATAGGCGCGGCACCGGCATGGGGAGGGAGAAGATAGCGTGATGACTGATGGCGGGGATGATGCGATCCGATCGGTCCTGATCGTCGGCGGTGGCACTGCCGGATGGATGACCGCCGCCGCGCTCGCACATGCCGCCCCGCGCGGCCTGGCCATCACCCTGGTCGAGTCCGACGCGATCGGAACGGTTGGCGTCGGCGAAGCGACGATTCCGCCGATCCGGCTGTTCAACCAGACGCTGGGCATCGACGAAGCCGAATTCCTCCGCGAGGCCAAGGGCAGCTTCAAGCTCGGCATCGAGTTCGTCGGCTGGGGGCGCGAGGGGCACCGCTATTTCCACCCCTTCGGCACGCACGGAAAATCCTTCGATCTGGTCGCCGTGCACCAGCATTGGCTGGCCGCGGGCGGCCTCGACAGCGGCATCGCGTTCGACGCGCTGTCCATGGCCTGGGGCGCCGCCAGGCTCGGACGCTTCGCCGCCCCCATGGCCGATCCGCGCAGCGTCGCCTCGACCTTCGACTATGCCTATCATTTCGACGCCGGGCTCTATGCGCGCTTCCTGCGCCGCTACGCGGAGGCGCGCGGTGTGATGCGGGTGGAGGGCCGGATCGCGGGCCATGCACTGGAGGCGGATCGCGGTCATGTCGCGTCGGTCACGCTGGAGGACGGGCGGGTACTCGCAGCGGACCTGTTCGTCGACTGTTCGGGCTTTCGCGGCCTGCTGATCGAAGAGGCGCTCGCCACTGGTTACGAAGACTGGACGCACTGGCTGCCCTGCGACCGGGCAGTGGCGGTGCCGTGCGTGACGGGCGGCGATGGCCTGACCCCCTATACCCGGTCCACCGCGCGCGACGCAGGATGGCAGTGGCGCATCCCGCTCCAGCATCGGACGGGCAATGGCTATGTCTATTGCAGCCGCCATATCTCGGACGACGAGGCCGCCGCGACCCTGATGGCGAATCTCGATGGCGAGGCGCTGGGCGATCCCCGGCCGCTGCGCTTCACGACCGGGCGGCGCAAGCTGTTCTGGAACCGCAACGTCGTCGCCATCGGCCTGTCGAGCGGGTTCATGGAGCCGCTCGAGTCCACCAGCATCCATCTGATCCAGGCGGGCATCGCCAAGCTGCTCGCCTATTTCCCCAGCCGGTCCTTCGCAGCGGCGGGCATTGCGGAATATAACCGGGTCGCGATCACCGAATATGAACGGATACGCGACTTCATCATCCTGCATTACAAGTTGACCCAGCGGAGCGACACGCCCCTGTGGCGCGATTGCGCCGCCATGCCGATCCCGGACACGCTGGCAATGAAGATCGCCCATTTCCGCGAAGCCGGGCGGCTGGTCGCGCGCGACATGGACCTGTTCGGCCCGGCCAGTTGGGCGGCGGTGCATATCGGGCAGTTCAACATCCCCGAGGGGCGCGATCCGCTGCTGGCTTATGGCGATCCGACGCAGAGCCGCGCCTTTGTCGGCAAGCTGGCCGGGGCGATCGGACAGATGGCCGAGTCGATGCCCGCCCATGCGGATTGGCTGAAAAAGATCGGGGCCCTCGCCTGAGACAATCCTCCCCTTGAAGGGGAGGACCAATCTCAGAGACCCTCGCCGCCCACCCATTGCGCGTGGGCGAACCGCCGGGCGAGCTCCCAGTTCTGCTGGCGCAGATCGGGCACAGCGACCACTTCCCACAGCCCCCCGCGCGTCATCGGGCCGATGCAATAAAGCCGGTCCTCCACGCTGCCGTCCGCCGCCACGACATGGCTCTGCGCGTCCACCTCAAGGCCGATGCGCAGGGCATCCGGCCGGATCATCCCCGCCGCCAGCAATTGCCGGATCAGCCGTTCGCGCGAACGGAGCAGATCCCCCTGCGGCCCGGTGCAGTTGACGATCCGCGCGACGCGCAGCGTCTCCGCCACCTCGGCTCCACGCGGCCGCCAATGGACGATCGCCCCCTCGCCATCACGCTCGACCCGCACCAGCTTGCCGCCCGCGATCGCCAGCCGCCCGGCCGCGATCAGCGCATCGACCCGATCGGCCACGGACGGCGCCAGGCGGTGGCGGTGCACGTCCCAATAGGGCCGCAGATGCCGCAGGAAACGCGCCCGTGTCGCCGCGTCCGCCGCCCCCCACATCATCTGGGTGACGGGGCGCAGCGCATCCACCGCGCCGCGCCAGCCCTGTTCCGCAGCCGCGCACCGCACATGCCGGACCAGCCTGGACAGGCTCGCCGCCGGGCGCTCGCGCAAGGGCATGAAGGGCGGCGCATCGGCATGGCGACGCGGCGCGAGGCCCCGACGCGAGATCGCAACAGTCCGTCCGCCAAAACCGCTGGCGTCCAGCAACAGCGCCGCATCGATCGCGGTCAGCCCGCTGCCGACCAGCAACACCCGATCATTGTCGCCCAGCCCCTCGGCGATATCGCCCGCCCAGGGGTCTTCGCGATAGCATCCCGGTGCCAGCGCCGCCGGGTCGATCCCCGGCGGGGTGTGGGGCGGCAGATTGCCAAGCGCCAGCACGACCGCGTCGGCCGCCAGCACCTGTTCCTGGCCCCGCCCCTCCGCCATCACCAGCCGATAGCCCTGCCCCGCCCGCTCCAGCGCGGTCACCTCGCCGCTCGCCAGCCTCAGGCGGGCGGGGTCGGCCGCAATCGTCTCCATCAACAGATCGCGCAGATAATCGCCATAGACACGCCGCGGCACGAAGGTTTTCGCCCCTCCCGTCCCCCGCGCGCTCAGCCAGCGGACGAAATGGTCGGGATCGTCGCGCAGCGCGCTCATATTGCCCGCGCGCACGTTCAGCAGATGCTCGGCATGGGCCGCGCTATAGGCGACGCCACGCGCCAACTGGTTCGCACGTCGCTCGATCAGCGTGGCGCGGGGGCCGCCGTGGCGGACCAGATTGATCGCCAGCAGCGTACCGGCAAAGCCGCCGCCGATGATCGCCACATGGTCGACCGCCGGGTCCATTCCCGATGCCATGATCCGGCTGCTCCCTTGTCTCATCCGGCCCCGTCGCGGCCAGCCCCTGCTCTAGCCGGATCGCAGGAGGATTATCACGGAAATTTCAGTATACGATTCCTGGTGGCCGGGTTAGGCTCGCGCCTTAATCCTCGAACATGGGACGTATCGATGCGGTCGTACTGGCGAATCTCCGGGCTTTTGCTGTCTCTTTCCCCGCTCGCCATGCCCATGCCCGTCACTGCACAGACTGGTCTGGCCCCGGCAGCCGCCCCGCTTTCGGTGGACGGAATCTTCGGGCCGGGCGCGGTCCGTACGGAATCGGTGCGCGAAAGCCGCTGGGGCAAGGACGGCGAAAGCTATCTGGCGCTGGAGAATGCGGCCAAGGGCGGGCAGGATATCGTGCGCTATCGCATCGCCGATGGTTCGCGGTCGGTGGTGGTGGCCGCGACCGATCTGGTGCCCCCGGGCGCGGACAGGCCGCTCGACATCGATGGGTATGAATGGTCGCCGGACGATCGCTGGCTGCTGATCCAGACCAACGGCAAGGCGTTTCGCCGGACCCGGGCGCTCGCCGACTATTGGCTGTTCGATCGGACGACGCGCACGCTGCACCGGGTCGGCGGCGAGGCCGCACCCTCGACCACCCTCTATGCGACCATCTCGCCCGACAGCCGGCGCATCGCCTATATCAACAAGAACAACATCTATGTGGAGCCGATCCAGGGCGGCGCGGCGACCCCGCTGACCCGGGACGGCGACGACTATATCGTCAACGGCCTCGCCGACTGGGTCTATGAGGAAGAGTTCTCGATCCACCGCGCGTTCGAGTGGAGCCCGGATTCGACGCGGATCGCCTTTTTCCGCTTCGACACGCGCGGCGTCGGCACCTTCGACATGATCAAGAATACCGGCGGCCAATATTCCAAGGTCATTCCGCTGCAATATCCCAAGGCGGGCACGACCAATTCGGCCGTCACCGTCGGCACGATCGATGTCGCCGACGGCAAGACCCGCTGGTTCAGGCTCGATGGCGACCCGCGCCAGAATTACGTGCCGCAGATGAGTTGGGCGGGCGGGTCGGACGCGGTGTTCATCCAACAATCCAATCGCCTCCAGAACACCTACAAGGTGCTGCTCGGCGATCCCGCGACCGGCGCGGTCCGGCCGGTCATGACCGAAAAGGACGCCGCCTGGGTGGAGGCCAATGCCGCGCCCGAATGGCTGGAGGGTGGCCGCCGCTTCACCTGGCTGTCCGAGCGGGACGGCTGGCGACATCTTTATACCATCGACCGCGCCACCGGCCGCGCGACGCTCCGCACGCCCGGCAAGTTCGATGTGGTCGAGGTACTTAGCATCGACGAGAAGTCGGGCCATGCCTGGTTCATCGCCTCCCCCGACAATCCGACCCAGCGCTATCTCTATCGCACCACCCTGTCGGGCCGCCCCAGGGTCGAGCGGCTGACCCCGGCGGACCAGCCGGGCACGCACAGCTATGATATCGCGCCGGGCGAGCATTGGGCGCTGCACACCGTCTCGCGCTTCGACACGCCACCGGCGACGGACATGCTCGACATGACCCGCCAGCAACCGCTGCGCACGCTGGCCGCCAATGCGCCGCTGGCCAAGCTCGTCCAGGACAGCGGCCTGCCCGCGACCGAGTTCTTCCGCGTCGATATCGGCGGCGGCACGCAGCTTGACGGCTGGCTGATCAAGCCGCCGGGCTTCGATCCGACCAAGCGCTATCCGATCCTCTATTTCGTCTATGGCGAACCCTGGGGCCAGACGGTCGCCGATCGCTGGATGGGCTCGCAGGGGCTATGGCACCGGATGCTGGCGCAGAAGGGCTATCTGGTCGCCAGCCTCGACCCGCGCGGCACCGCCAGCCCACGCGGCCATGACTGGCGCAAGATCATCTATCGCCAGGTCGGCATCCTCGCCTCGGCCGATTACGCGGCGGGTGTCCGGGCGATGCTGGCGACGCGGCCCTATATCGATCCCGACCGGATCGGCATCTGGGGCTGGAGCGGCGGCGGCGCGATGACCCAGAACGCGCTGTTCCGCTATCCCGACCTCTACAGGACCGGCATCGCGGTCGCAGGGCCGACCGACATGAAGCTCTACGATACCGTCTATCAGGAACGGTATATGGGCCTGCCGCAGGACAATGCCGAAGGCTACAAGAACGGATCGCCGATCACCTTCGCCGACCGGTTGAAGGGCAATCTGCTACTGATCCACGGCACGCTGGACGACAATGTCCATTACCAGAATCAGGACCAGCTGGTGGATCGGCTGATCCATTTCAACAAACCGTTCTCGATGATGGCCTATCCCGACCGCAGCCACGGCATCTATGAGGGCGAGAATACCAGCATCCACCTCTACTCGCTGATGACCCGCTATCTGGAGACGAACCTGCCGCCGGGCGCGCGATAGGGCGGATCGGCCCAGTCGGCCCCGGGGGCGGGAGCGCGGGGGGGAATCCCCCAAATGCCCGCCCGAACAGGATCATAGGTCTTGCGTGACCTCTAATGCAATCGTTTGTTGCAATCGGGAAGCGAGCACGGCATGATAGGACTCGACGCGGAAAACCGGCGGTAGATACGGTCCGACCCCCGCGCACGAGAGGATTTTCATGCCCCCTGTCACTCCCACCGCCGGAACGATGGCCCCGATCAAGCCGCGCCTGTCCGTGGTCCGCATTCTCGAAATGAATCTGGGCTTTCTCGGCCTGCAATTCAGCTTCGGCCTGCAACAGGGCAACATGGCCCCGATCTACAGCTACCTGGGCGCATCGGAGGCGCAGATCCCGCTGCTCCAGCTGGCGGGGCCGATGACGGGATTGCTGATCCAGCCGCTGATCGGCGCGATGAGCGACCGGACCGACAGTCGTTGGGGGCGGCGCACGCCCTATTTCCTGATCGGTGCGGTGCTTTGCGCGCTCGGGCTCTTCTTCATGCCGCTCAGTTCGTCGCTGCTGATGGCCGTGTCGCTGCTCTGGATCCTCGACGCGGGCAACAACATCACCATGGAGCCGTACCGCGCCTATGTCTCCGACCGGCTGGACGGGGCCCAGCATAATATCGGCTTCCTGACCCAGAGCGCCTTTACCGGGCTCGCCCAGATGCTCGCCTTCCTCACGCCCTCGATCCTGGTCTGGGCGGGCATGAATCCTGACTGGGTGGACGGGCACAACATCCCCTATACCGCGCGCGTCGTGTTCATGATCGGCGCGGTCCTGTCCTTCGTGACGATCGTCTGGTCGATCCGCCGCGTTCCCGAACTGCCCATCACGCCAGAGGAGCGTTCGCGTATCGCCGCCGCGCCCAAGGGACTCGGCGCGACGCTGAAGGAGATCGGGGCCGCGATCCGCGACATGCCGCTGCCCATGCGCAAGCTGGCGTTGATGAGCCTGTTCCAATGGTATGCCATGATGGCCTATTGGAATTACGTCATCTACGCGATCGGCCGGTCGGTCTATGGCACCGCCGATGCCACCTCGTCGGGTTTCCACGCCGCGGTGCTGACCAATGGCGAGGTCGCGGCCTTCTATAACGGTGTCGCCTTCCTCGCCGCTTTCGCGATGGTGCCGCTCGCCAAGCGCTGGGGCGCCGCATCGCTCCATGCCCTGTGCCTGGTGATCGCGGGGCTGGGCATGATGGCGATGCCGCACATGACCAGCAAGGCGATGCTGTTCCTGCCCGCCATCGGCATCGGGCTGGGCTGGGCCAGCATGATGGGCAACCCCTATGTCATCCTTGCGGGCTCGATCCCCCCTGAGCGGACCGGCGTCTATATGGGCATCTTCAACATGATGATCGTCATCCCGATGCTGATCTTCGGCGTGACCCTGCCGCTCTTCTACCAGAGCTGGCTGGGCGGCGACCCGCGCAATGTCCTGTCCCTGTGCGGCGTCCTGATGCTGCTGGCCGCCGTCTCCGTCTTCACGGTCCGCGCCCGCAACGCCCAGGGCCTCCCGCTCGGCGCCGCGACGCAAGCCTGATCCCACCTTCCCTTGACCCGAGGTATCATGACCGCACCCACCCCCGCCCATTGGTCGGCCGACGCGCTGGCCGGGATCGCCGGACAGGCCGACGCCCGACTGCCCGTCTTCACCGCCGCCGACGTGGTGCCCATCCTTCCCGATCATGACCTGTGGGACATGTGGCAGATCGCCTATGCCGATGGCCGTACCGCCTTTCTCGACGGGCGGAGCTGGTGGTTCTTCCTGGCGACGCCCCGGTTCGACGACCCCGAGCTGCGGCATGACGAAGCCCGCATCCGCCTGACCAGCCACGGCGCGGATGGCTGGCGCGATCATGGCGTGACCTTCCCCGACGGGTTCACCCCGGGCAGCCGCGAATGGTCGGGCTCGGCGGTGCTGGGCGAGGACGACACGACGCTGACCATGTATTTCACCGCCTCGGGGCGGCGGGGAAGTCCGCGCACCTTCGAGCAGCGCCTGTTCGAATCGCAGGGCCGCTTCATCGTCGAGGGCGAGGATGCCCGGACCGAGGGCTGGAGCGAGCCGGTCGAAAGCGTCGCGGCGGACGGCCATCACTATATCGTCGCCAATCAGGTCGAGCCCGAAAATGGCGGCATCAAGGGCTTTCGCGATCCCGGCTATTTCCGCGATCCGGCGGACGGAGCGGAATATCTGCTGTTCGTCGGCTCGGCGGGCTGGGTGAAGCAGGATGTCGACGGCGTGGTCGGCGTGGCGAAGCGCGCGGGGGACGGCTGGATCATCCATCCGCCGCTGATCGAGTCGCTGGGCGTCAACAGCGAGTTGGAGCGTCCGCACATCATCCTGCGCGACGGCCGCTATTACTGTTTCTGGTCGACGCAGGGAAAGCGCTTTGCCCCCGGCCTGAGCGCGCCGACCGGGCTCTACGCCATGGTCGCGGATCGCTTCGCGGGGCCGTGGCGGCCGGTCAACGGCACCGGGCTGGTCGCGGCCAATCCGGTCGAGGAACCGACCCAGGCCTATTGCTGGTGGGTGACGGGCGAAGGCGATGTCATCAGCTTCGTCGACTATTGGGGCATGGCGGGTCGCGACGCCAGCAACGACCCGGCGCTGCGTCGCCAGCGCTTCGGCGGCACCGCCGCGCCGTGGTTCCGACTGGCCTTTGACGGCGACCGGGTCACGATCGCGAAGGACTGACCCGGTTCAGGCAGAATCGCGGGCGATGAGTTCGGGGTCGAGGATCACCGATCCCGTATCGCTGCCCGCGATCCGCGCGAACAGCGCCTCGACCATCGCCTTCGCACCCGCCGCAATATCCTGGCGGATGGTGGTGATCCGGGGCACCGCCTGCGCCGCGAGCGGAAGGTCGTCATAGCCGATCACCGGCAGGTCGTCGGGCACCCTGATCGAACGGTCGGCCAGCGCGCGAACCGCCGTCATGGCGATCATGTCGGACGCCGCGACGATCCCGTCGATCGGCATGATCCCCCCACCCCGCTCCAGCAGCGCGTCGATATGGGTGGAGACCTCCTGTTCCATCACATCGGATGCGAGATGGGTGGGCAACTGGATCAGTTGGGCCGCGACGCCCGCCGCCGCGATCGCCTCCGCCACACCGTCATGGCGCTGGCGGATCTCGGGGGCGCTGACATCGCCCAGAAACGCGATCCGGCGACAGCCCCGCGCGATCAGTCGCTCACCCGCCAGTCGTCCGCCCGCGCGATTGTCGGTGCCGACTGCGGCATGGACCTGATCGGGCAGCATCACGCCCCAGGCGACCAGCGGGCGATAGCGCCGCGCCACCCGCTCGATCGCGTCATACTGGTTCGACTGGCCGATCAGCAGCACGCCGTCGACCATCCCGCTATCGACCACCCGGTCCAGCCAGTCTTCCGCATCCGGGATGATCCGCGACAACATCACGTCATAGCCGTTTTCCGTCAGCGCGTCGGCCAGATGCCCCAGCATCGTCATGAAGAACGGGTCGGATAGATGCTGGCGGCGCTCATGACCCAGCGGCACGACAATCCCGATCACCCCCGTCCGACGGGTGCGCAGCCGGCTGGCCATCTGGTTGGGACGAAAGCCATGTTCGTCGGCCAGCGCCTGGATCCGCCGCCGCGTGTCGTCATTGACCAGCGACTTGCCCGCCAGCGCGCGGGAGACCGTGCCCGGGGACACGCCGGCCAATCGTGCCAGATCTGCGATCGTGCGGACGCGCCGATCCCGCTGCCCCATCGAATTCTCGTTCATCAGCCGACGCTAACCGGAGCGAAGCCGCAGGAACAAGAAGGCAGCGGGCTTTCCGGCGCATTCCTTACATGGATTAACGATATTCAGCGGTAATCCCCTTCTTTCCGTCGCCTGCCCCCCTGGTCTTCGGTCGATCGTGGCAGGCGCGGAGGACAGGGCAAAGAGGCTTCGACGCCCTTCCTCAGCGTCCTCCGCGCCCCTGCGCGACCAAGTGTGGCCTCAGAGCTTGCCGGTCAGGTCCGGCACGACGGTAAAGAGGTCGCCGACCAGGCCGATATCGGCGACCTGGAAGATGGGGGCGTCCTCGTCCTTGTTGATCGCGACGATGACCTTGGAGTCCTT
>NZ_JBCNNI010000016.1:0-88250 GCF_039594485.1 Sphingomonas sp.
GGCACCCGTGGACGAACGGCCAAGTCGAACGGATGAACCGCACCATCAAAGACGCTACCGTCAAGCGCTACCACTACGAGAGCCATGATCAGCTCCGGCAGCATCTCGGCGACTTCGTCGCCGCATATAATTTCGGCCGCAGGCTCAAGACCCTCAAAGGACTCACACCCTACGAAGCCATCTGCAAGGCATGGCAAAATGACCCCTCTCGATTCACATCAAATCCGCACCATCAATCGTCGGGACCAAACATCTAGACGCTCGGCGCGAAACCCTGCCCGCCCGACGCGGCGGGGTTTCGCGAAACTGTCACATGGGGCAGGATGGCGGCATGACCCCGGACCGCCTTGCCGCCGAAGCGACCTCCATCCTGGCCGACCTGATCGCGATCGATACGACTTCGCGCGAGTCGAACCTGGCCTTCATCGCCTATGTCGAGCAGCATCTGGCGGGGATGGGCGTGGCCGGTCGCCGCGTCTTCAATGAGGACGGCACCAAGGCCAATCTCTATGCCTCGATCGGCCCGATGGAGCCGGGCGGCGTCGTCCTGTCCGGGCATAGTGACGTCGTGCCGGTCGATGGTCAGCCCTGGACCAGCGATCCGTGGCAATTGGTGCGGCGCGGCGATCGGCTGTTCGGGCGGGGCACCTGTGACATGAAGGGGTTTCTGGCGCTTTCGCTGGCGCTGGCCCCGCATGTCGCGAAGACCGGGGTGGCGCGGCCGCTGCACCTGGCCATATCCTATGACGAGGAGGTCGGCTGTCTCGGCGCGCCATCGATGATCGCGGAGATCGCGCGCGAACTCCCCGCACCCGCCGCGGTGATCGTCGGAGAGCCGACCGATATGGTGGTGGTCAGCGGGCATAAGGGGATCGCGACCTGGATCGTCACCGTCACGGGGCATGAGGCGCATTCCAGCCTGACCCATCTGGGCGTGTCGGCGAACATGGTCGCGGTGCGCCTGATGCAGCAACTGGCCGATCTGGCCGAGGCGCTGGCAGGCAAGGGAGATCCGCACGGTCCCTTCTGTCCGCACCATGCCACACTGACCATCGGCCAGATGGCGGGGGGAACGGCGGTCAATATCCTGGCGCGCGAATGCCGTTTCGCCTTCGACCTGCGGACGCTGCCGGGGCAGGAGCCGGAAGCGTTGCTGGCACCCTTCTTCGCCGCCTGCGCCGAGATGGATGCGGAGTTGCGAGCGCGATTTCCTGGAGCGGGGGTGCGGGTCGAGCGGCGCTCGCGCACGCCGTCCTTCGCACCCGAAGCGGATGGCGCGGCGGAGCGGCTTGCGCGCGGATGGGCGGGTGACAATGGCCCGGCCCGCGCGGTCCCCTATGCGGCGGAGGCGGGGCAGTTCCAGGGGGCGGGGTTCTCGACCGTCATCTGCGGTCCGGGATCGATCGCGCAGGCGCACCAGCCGGACGAATATATCGAGGTCGCGCAGATCGAGCGCGGTGCCGCCTTCATGCTGCGGCTGGCGGATTATTTGTTCCGTTGACGGATGAGAAACGGTGTCGTTGACGATGTTCAATCATGGAGCGATCGGGCGATCCCTCACCCAAATCGCTCCATGATCATAACATGGATCACCAGGGGCGAATCTTCTCGCCAAAGATCAGCGCAACAATGATTTTCAGCATGGGTATTCTCCCTCGAAAGCGCCTTTTCGACGCTGCGATATGGTTAATTCGACATTAACTATATCGCAATGGGATTCTCGTTTGGCAGCAAGCATCTGAATTACCCAGCTAAACGGGGTTAACGCCTTCTTCAGGCCTTTGTCATAGATTTGGTGCCGTGAGTAACGGCTCCTCTCGAATCGCGCCCGGTGAACGGGCATCTGGCCACGCTTCGTCTTCGGTCGCGGCCACCGAGACGTCGTGGCAGTTCCTGATCCTGGTCGGGATCGACAATTTCCAGGCGCTGCGACGCCGATTGGGACGCGACGACAGCGCCACGTTGATCGAGGCGATTGCTGCTCGCATCGCGCAATGCCTGCCCGATGCGGTGGCGCGGCCCAGCGGTCCTTCGCAGGTCGAGGTCATGATGCTGTCTTCGACGCCGGGGGCGCTCGGCGGCTGTCTGGCGACGTTGCGCGAGGTGCTGGCCCATCCCGTTGAACTGGCGGGGGAGGAACACAGGGTCGAACCGGCGTTCGGCGTCGCAACCGCGATGATGCCCCATGGCGACGATATCCGCCTGCTGGAGGAAGCCGAGCGCGCCCTTGCCGTCGCGCAGATCGAGGGGCGGACGATCGTGCGGGAACTGATGCCGCATAGCGATCGGCTCGACCGGATCACCCTGGCGCGTGACCTGGCCCAGGCCATCGATCAGGAGGCGCTGTTCGTTGAATATCAGCCCAAGGTCCATGTCCGGCGGCAAGCCATAACGGGGATCGAGGCACTGCTGCGCTGGCGCCATCCGCAGCATGGCCTGATCTCACCGGTCGAGTTCATCCCGGTGGCGGAGGAATCGCGGATCATCGGGCCGATGACTTTGTGGATCCTGCGCCGGGTGATCGCGGACCAGCGCCGCCTGATCGCCGCAGGGCATGACCTGCGCATCTTCATCAACATCTCGGGCATGCTGCTAGGCGACCAGGAGTTCGTCCGCGAAGCCTGTGCCATCGTGATCGACAGCGGGGCGCGGATCGGGTTCGAGATTACCGAGACATCGGTCATCCGCGATCCGGGCAGCGCGATCGCCAATCTCCAGGCGGTGGTCGACACGGGCATCGCGGTGGCAATCGACGATTATGGCGCGGGCCTGTCCTCGCTATCCTATCTGAAGCAACTGCCCGCCTGCGAACTGAAGATCGACAAGCTGTTCATCACTCAGTTGACCAGTTCGCACCGTGATCCCCTGATCGTGCGCTCGACCATCGATCTGGCGCATGCGCTGGAGATGGAGGTCGTGGCGGAGGGGGTCGAGACGCCGGCGACCCTGGCGTTGCTCAGCGTCATGGGCTGCGACATGGTGCAGGGCTATCTCATCAGCCGCCCGATCGGGCTTGAGGCGCTGATCCCGTTTCTGAACGAACAGGCGCATCAGGCGACGGTGGCGTTGTCGATGCCGACCCTGTTCACCGGCACGACGATCCGTGCGAGCGCTTAGGGGCGCGGTCGTCACGATCGCCGCGCTGGCGGTGGGCGCGGCATCACAGGCGCAGGGGCCGGCGGACCGGACGGTCCCGGCCCCCTTCGTCCAGGCGGTGGAGGCGGCCAAGGCGGACATGCTTCGCGATCCCGCCCGGGCCCTGCGGGAGGCCGACGCGGCGCGCGCCCAGGCGTCCGCTCTGCCGGACGATGATCGCCGGGCGCTCGCCCTCGCCACGGCCGACTGGCTGCGGGGGGAGAGCCTGGTCCGCCAGGGGCAGGGCGAACAGGCCTATCCCATGATCGACGGGGCCTTGCAGGCCGCCCGTCGGCTGGCACCGCAATCCGATCTTCTGGGCAATCTGTTGCTGTCCAAGGGCGGTCTGGACCAGGATCATGGCCATATCGCGGCGGCGTTGACAGGCTATCAGCTCGCGCACCGCGTGTTCCAGGATCTGAAGGACACGCGTGGACAGGCGCTCGCCCTGATCCAGATCGCGAGCCTGTACATCGACGCCAAGGATCTCGCCTCGGCCCTGCGCTATCTGGAGCAGGCGCGCACGGCCTATCGCGGCGACGACGCGCTGCGCCTGGCGATCCTCAACAATCGGGCGCTGACCCTAGCCGAAATGAAGCGGGTCGACGAGGCACTGGCCCAGCTTCGCGAGGCACGCGGCCTCGCGGAAAAGATGGGGAGCCCCGCGCTCCAGACGCTGGTCTGGCGGAATATCGCGCGGACGCAGTTGCAGGCGGGGCGGGTCGACGCGGGGCGGGCCGCCATCCTCCGCGCCCAGACGCTCGACCCGAATGCGAGCGACGACGACGTGCGCGCGCTGGACAGCATCGCTGCCCAGGCCGCGTTCCAGCGCGGGCGATCGGCCGAAGCGGGCCGCCTGATCGATCGCAGCTTTGCGGGCGTCGATGTCGGCAAAACCACGATCGCACAGCGCGACGCCCATAAGACCGCCTATCGGATCTATACGGCATTGGGACGTACTGCCGATGCCGTGCGCCACCTGGAGGCGCTCAAGCGGATCGATGATGAATCGACCCGGCTTGCGACCTCGACCAACCTCGCCCTGATGGGTGCGCGGTTCGACTTCGCCAATCAGGAATTGCGCATCGCGCGGATGAAGGCCGCCGACCTGCAACGCAACATCGTCTTCGAACGCGAGCAGTTGCGGACGGAGCGATTCATCCTGATCGGGTCGGTGGCGGCGATCGTCATCGTGCTGGCGCTGCTGGGCATATGGCTGGTCACGCTGGGGCGGAGCCGCAACCGCATTCGCGCCGCGCACAGCGATCTGGCGCTGACCAACGACCGGCTGGAAAAGGCACTGGCGGTCAAGACCGAATTCCTGGCCACGACCAGCCATGAGATCCGCACGCCGCTGAACGGGATATTGGGCATGGCGCAGGTCATGCTGGCCGATACCCGTCTGGCCGCCGACCAGCGCGAGCGGGTGGAGGTGATGCACGGCGCCGGATTGACCATGCGCGCGCTGGTCGACGATCTGCTGGACGTGGCCAAGATCGAACAGGGCCGCCTGACGCTGGAGCGCGCACCCTTCGCGCTGGCCGCGACGATCCGCGATGCCTCGCGCCTGTGGCAGGATCAGGCGGCGGCCAAGGGGATCAGCTTCACGCTGGACATCGACCCGTGCCCGGCGATGGTGATGGGCGATTCGGCCCGCATCCGGCAGATTGTTTTCAATCTCCTGTCCAATGCCCTGAAATTCACCGCATCGGGTGAGGTGACGCTGTCGATCGTCCGTCTGGATCACGGCATCAGGCTGGACGTGACCGACACCGGCATCGGCATCGCGCCGCACAAGCTGGAGGAAATCTTCGAGGCCTTCCGCCAAGCGGACGCCAGCACCACGCGCCAGTTTGGCGGCACGGGGTTGGGCCTTGCCATCTGTCGGCGGCTGGCGCGGGCCATGGGAGGCGACGTGACGGTGACGAGCGAGCCGGGGCGGGGGTCCTGTTTCCGGGTCACCCTGCCGCTCACCGAGATCGAGACGCCCGTGAAGGCGGAGCGCCCCCTGCTGCTGATCGTCGATGCGAATCCGATTCGCCGTGCGATGTGGAGCAACCTGGGCGCACCCCATGCGGAAATCGCCTTTGCCGCCGACGCCTCGGACGCGGCGGCGCGGCTGGCGCAGGGGGACGTGACGCGGGTGCTGGTCGATGACAGCGCGATCCGGGCGGAAGGTGTGTCGCAGGCCTTGTCCCTCATCCTGTCGGCAGGGGGCAGGGCCCTGCCCGTCGACCTGTTGTGGCCCGGGGCCGAACCACTGGGCGGGAACGATTTTCTTGGTGGGAAATTGATCCGTGTTATCGCAAAACCGATCTCGGGGGTTGAGGTGTTCAGGATGTTGTTCGACGCCTCGCCGCAAACCGGCTCCCTGCCGCTTGTAACGCAGGCGGCATGATCGCTAGGGCGTGATGATGATCGGGGCCATTCACGGATTCGGACGGAACAGGTTCGAACGCGACCGGCGAAAGGGACGGCGATGAACGTCCTTTTCATCGAGGATGATCGCATGAACCGCCGCGTGGTTCGTGACATGCTGGATGTCGCGGGGGCCACCATGGCCGAGGCCGAGAGTGCCGAGATCGGTCTGGAGATGATCGATCGCGAAACCTATCACATGATCCTGATCGACCTTCGCATGCCGGGCATGGACGGTATCACCGCGATCCGCCACATCCGGGCGCGGGACGATGCAAAGGCCCAGTTGCCGATCATCGTCGTCACCGCCGACAGCGGGGTGGACCTGCGCGAACGGTGCCTGGGCGCCGGAGCGGACGATGTGATCGTCAAGCCGGTCGCGATGGACCAGTTGTTCGAGGCGATCGGCCGCATTCTGGCCGGCGATCGCGGCGGTGCGATGATCGGCTGATCAGTCCGGTTTCGGTTTGAGGGCTTCGGCCAGTGATGCGGTCGCGCTGCCCCGCCTGGCGGGCACCGGTTGCGACGGGTCGGGGGCCCAGCCGGTCAGGAACACCAGATTGAACTGTTCGCTGGTCCGGCCATCGGTATCCGCCATCCCCGCAAAGGCGGCCGCCGCCGAGGCCAGGGCCGCTCGCGCGATCGGCCGCCGCTCGGCCAGTACATTGCTTGCCGCCATGCCGCGCAGATCGCCCAGCAGCCGCCCGAAATCGCGATAGCGCACGTCGAGCGTCTCGATATCGGCGACCGGCAGGGTGAAGCCCGCACGCATCAATAGATCACCCGCCGATCGGACATCGACCTGGGGGTGCAGCCGTGCGACCGGCCGCTCGGCCTCCGCGACGCGCAGGGCCGCGCGCAGCCGGGGCAGCGACCCTCCGCCGACGAACGACCCCAGGAACAGCCCGTCGGGACGCAGCACCCGCCGGATCAGGGTCAGCGCGCCGGGCAGGTCGTCAATCTGGTCCAGCACGCCCGCGCTGACCACCAGGTCGAAGCTGCGATCGGCAAAAGGCAGGCGATCCTCGTCCCCCTGCACGCCACCAGCGGTCCGGGCGAAGGCGAAGCCGGGGTCCATCCGCGCCACCCGCGCGCCGGGCGGTGCCGGAAAGCTGCCGTCGAAGCATCCCAGATCGAGTATGTCCCGAAAGGGGCGCGTGACCGCATCCAGCCGTTCGGCGAGGCCATCGAGCATGGCGGCGCGCAGGAAGTCGTGCGCGGCATAATCGGGCTGGACACGGTCGCGGTGCACGCGGCGGGCGGTGCGATCGAAGATGGTCGAGGAGGTCACGGGCGCGCTTGTGCGCGTTCGGGCGATGGGGAACAAGAGACCTATGGCGTGTCGCGCATGAACAGGGCGGGATTTGCGATCGGCCGGGCCCTGCGAAAGATGGTGGCGGCGGCCATTGGCTGGGCGTTGCCGCCGCGCTGCCCGGGATGTGGCGAGCCGGTGGAGGCCGATCATCGCTTCTGCGCGCCATGCTGGGGCGGCCTGCGCTTTCTGGACGGAGCGGGATGCGGCGCTTGCGGCACGCCGCTCGGCTTTGGAGCGGATTGGTGCGCGGCCTGTCTGGCCGATCCGCCCGCCCATGCCGGTGTCCATGCCGCCGTCGCCTATGGGCCGATCGCGCGCGAATTGCCGATCCGGTTGAAGCATGGCGGCCGGATCGGGGTGGCGGACACCATGGCGGGGCCGATGGCACGGCGTCTGCCGGAGGGCGCCCAGTTGCTCGTCCCCGTGCCGCTGCATCGCTGGCGGCTTTGGCGACGCGGGTTCAACCAGGCGGTGCTGATCGGCGAGGGGGTGTCGCGGCGAACTGGCGTTCCGATGGCGCGCGATGCGTTGATCCGGGTGAGGGCGACGCCGCTGCTGCGGGGATTGGCGCCGCGACAGCGCGGGGCCGCAGTGGCCGCCGCCTTCTGCGTCCGGGATGCGGATGCGGTGGCGGGCAAGAAGGTCGTGCTGGTCGATGATGTCTATACCACCGGGGCGACGGCCGCGGCCTGTGTCCGCGTCCTGCTTCGCGCGGGCGCGACCTCGGTCGCGATTCTGTGCTGGGCACGGGTTATCGATACGGACCACGCAAGGGGGCCGGACGATTGACAAGCGCCGTCGCACGACACACCTGATGCAGATGGCAAAGGTCGAAATCTACACCAAGGCGTTCTGTCCCTATTGCACCCGGGCCAAGGCGTTGCTCGCTTCCAAGGGCGTCGAGCCCGAGGAGTTCGACATCACCATGGGCGGCCCCAAGCGCGCCGAGATGATCGAACGGGCGGGTGGCCGGACCACTGTCCCCCAGATATTCATCGATGGGCAGCATATCGGCGGCTCGGACGATCTGGCCGCGCTCGACAAGCGCGGAGGGCTGGACCCGCTCCTGACCGCATGACCGAGATCGCTGTCCTGCAGATGACGGCGGGAATCGATCCCGCCGCCAATGCCGATGGTCTGGAGCGGGCGATCGCCGACGCGGCGGCGCATGGCGCGGCGATGCTGTTCACGCCGGAAATGTCGGGTCTGATCGACCGGGACCGCGCGCGGGCGGCCGCTCACTTGGTGCGGGAGGAGGAGGACGTGGTCCTCGCCCGTGTCCGCGCGGCGGCGGAACGGCATGGGCTCTGGGTCCATCTGGGGTCGCTGGCGGTCCGGCGCGAGGACGGGCGGCTCGCCAATCGGGGCTATGTCATCGACAATGGCGGGCGGATCGTGGCGCGTTACGACAAGATGCACCTGTTCGATGTCGACCTGCCCAGTGGCGAGAGCTGGCGCGAGTCGGCCTCCTACGCGCCCGGCGAGCAGGCGGTGGTGGTCGATACGCCGGTGGGGCGGCTGGGGCTGGCCATCTGCTACGACCTGCGCTTCCCGGCGCTGTTCGCGGCGCTGGCCGAGGCGGGGGCGACCCTGTTGTCGGTGCCCGCCGCCTTCACCCAGCCGACCGGCGCTGCGCACTGGCATGTTCTCCTTCGGGCCCGCGCGATCGAGGCGGGGGTGCATCTGGTCGCTGCCGCGCAGACCGGCGAGCATCAGGACGGTCGCGCCACCTATGGTCATTCGCTGGTCGTCTCGCCCTGGGGCGAGGTGGTGCTCGACATGGGCGAGGCGGCGGGACTGGCGTTCGCCGCGATCGACCCCGCGCAGGTGACGGCGGTGCGCGAGCGGCTGCCCGCCATTCGTCATCGCCGCGCGATCGGTCCGGTGGTCGTGGCATGATCGTGTTCGACCTGCGATGCGGGCAGGGCCATGTGTTCGAGGCATGGTTCGGCTCGTCGGGCGCTTATGCCGAACAGCGTGAACAGGGGCGGATCGAATGCCCGATGTGCGGCGATCGCGCGATCGACAAGGCGGTGATGGCGCCGCAGGTCGCCGCCAAGGGCAATACAAAGGCGGATGCGCCCACCCCCGCCGCGATCAAGGCTGCGCTCACACAACTGGCGAACCAGCAGGCCAAGATGCTGGAGAAATCGACCTGGGTCGGCACGGCCTTCGCCGATCGCGCGCGCGCGATGCATGAGGGCGAAGCGCCGGTGACCCAGATCCACGGCCAGGCCAGCCTTGCCGAGGCCAAGGCGCTGGTCGAGGAGGGCGTGCCCGTCGCCCCCCTGCCATTTCCCGTGGTGCCGCCCAAAGTGGTCAACTGAAGGCGGCGCTCCGGTCGAACACTCTGGACCCCGTCCCATGTCCCGAGTATCACCGCCCCCGCATGGGGCCCCGTAGCTCAGCAGGATAGAGCATCAGATTCCTAATCTGAGGGCCACTGGTTCGAATCCAGTCGGGGTCACCATGTGCAAAAACCAATGACGTGTCGCGTTCTTGCGAAGCCTGGCTGACACGAAAGTCTCACCGGAGATTTGCGTGAACTGAACGGCCCCCATCGGATGGTCCGGGTTGTCGGTTACGGTGCAAGGCGCATGCGACCAAAGGTGGGCCTGTTGCTCGTCGGCCTGGCTCAGCGACTCCCATGTTCTCCACGTCCCACCATGTGTTGCCTTCATTCATGCTCGATGGGGTATTCGGAGCCCGTTTGATCGATAGCGGCGCGTTGCCCCGGCTCGATGGATGGTCGCGGCGCGTTTGGCCAAAGATGTCGCCCCCCGCTATGGTCGTTATGGAGATGAGATGATGGTCCTGCCTCGCCGATCAACCAGGCCCGCCGCCGAGGGGACGCTATTGATGGCCGGGGGCGTCTGCCGGGCATCAGGGCGTCGCGGGAGAGGGCGGGTTCTTCCGGTCCGAATGCGCCACCTGTTTCGACCAGCGGCCGTGTTGCTTGCCATGGTGACGGGGCCGGCACTGCACGCGGAGGCGTTCGCGCAAAGCTATGCGGTGAGAAGCCAGGGGCCATGGACCTTGGCTCCCAGCAATGATGCGCCAGGGTGCTTCATGACCCGGGAATATGCCGGTGACGGCGGTACGACCCTGCTGTTCGGGCTCGACGCGGATGGTCAGAACCACCTGTCCGTGATGAACGATAACTGGTCGATCAAACCGAAGGACCGACTGACGCTCGACTTCCGGCTTTCGAGCCGTCGCTACGCCAAGCAAGCCGCCATTGGCATGGCGTCGAACGGGAAGCGGGGCTTCGTCACGCGCTTTGCGCCCAAATTCACGACCGACCTCGCTACGTCCAAATTTCTATACATCGACCGTGGTGACGTGCCGGTCGCCCGGCTGACGCTCGACGGCAGCGCGCCCGCCGTCGCCGAGTTGAAGCGCTGCATCGCCGCCGTTTCCGCCAGGCCCGTTGCCGGGGCAACCGCCGGACGGGGCGATGAAACCGTGCCGAAAGACCCTTTCTCGCGTGATCGAAACAGGCAGTCGCATAAACATCGCTAACCGCGTCCCAGTCATGTGGCGTTCAAGTGGCGCCATCGAAGAACCCTTGGACCGTGATCGGCTTGTAGGAATCTCGACCCGGTCTCTGGATCGTTCTGTTGATCAACCATGTGGGAGGACGCGTATATGTCACCAGCGATGAAAAAACTTTCGCCAGTAATTGGGATCATGATCGGTGCAGCAAGCCTGGGTGGCTGTGCGACCAAATCCTATGTGCGCGAGCAGATTGCGCCCGTGAGCGCACGGGTCGACACGCTGGAATCCCGCCTGCAGCAGACGGACGGCACGGCCCGACAGGCGCTTGCGGAGGCGCAGGCCGCGTCGGCGCAGACGCAGGGTAACGGGCAGCGGCTGGACCAGCTGAACGGCCGCGTCGACACCATCGATCAGCGACTACAGGCGCAGGAAAGCCGTCCGAAGCGCGCGCGCAACTAAAACGAACCGCCGGGGCCTCTGCCCGGTCATTGACCTTTGCCAGCGCCGCCGCAACGCGCGCGCTGGCCCTTTGTCCTGAGCGCCTTTGCAAATGATCTCACTTTTTCTGGCGCTCGCTGGAGACCCGGCGATCGGGGCGAAAGCGAAAATCGCGCCGCCCCCGCCACCGGCATTGTCGCACGTGGCTCCTTCTGCGGCGCCGGACACCATGGAGCTGTCATCGGGTGCCATCCGTGTTTCGGATTGGATAGCCGCTTCGGGAGACAATCATGGTCTTCCCTACGCCATTATCGACAAGGCGACCGCCTCCCTGATCCTGTTTGATGGTGCCGGAAAGGAGCGGGGCAGGACGCCAGTGCTGATCGGTATTGCCATCGGCGACGACGCCACGCCGGGCGTCGGCAGCAAGGACCTGTCGGAGATCGGCCCGGCGGAGAAGACGACGCCTGCGGGACGCTTCCTCGCCAAGTTCGGTCCGGCGGCGGGACGTCAGCGGATCCTCTGGGTCGACTATGCCACGTCCGTCGCGATCCACCCGATTCCAACGCCAGGCAAGAAGAGCGAACATCGTCGGGAGCGCATGCTGTCGCCGACGCCCGACGACAATCGCATCACCTTCGGCTGCATCAACGTGCCAACGAATTTCTACGCCAAGAGGGTCAAACCGCTGTTCACCCGGAAGGGCGGGTATGTCTACATAATGCCGGATACCAAAGCGCTGGAAACGGTATTTCCGCGGCTGATGGTCCAGGCCGTACTCGACAACAGGCGCTGACGAGCAGGGGATTCGACCTTGTCGCGCCGCGTACGTCGGCCGGATCGCCGACGACCCCGCTCACGCCCGCCGTGGCGGCGTCGCGCGCACTTGGTACTGCGGTGCAGCTTGCCGGGCATCTCGAATAAGATGCTGACGCAGACCGTGCGGGATATGGAGGCGAGCGGGCTGCTGGCCCGCCACGTGCAAAGCACGATGCGGCCGATGGTCGAGTATCGGCTGACCGATCTGGGACGCCGCTTGGTCGAGCCGGTCGAGCAGCTTTACGGCTCAGGCCGCGACAACGCCGATGCGCTGGATCAACTGGTTCCGCGCGCGCGTTTGAGGCGCGCCTAGCCGCTGTCGCGGTTCATCTCCCTGGAGCGATTGCGGAAAGTAGCCCGTCCTTTCCCGACCAAGCTTGATCTCCGTTGCAAACTGGCTATTGCGAGTCGGTATCATGTTTCGGAGGGCAAGTGGGTATTGAGACGTTGGGTTCGCTGCGGGGATGCCGCGCGATCATGGGGTTGCTGGTCGCGAGCACCGCCATGCCCTCGATGGCCATGGCCCAGGCGACGCCATCGCGCGGGACGGAAGCCGAGCGCGCGTCCGACGATCAGGCGAGCGAGCGCGGTGAGATCACCGTCATCGGTCGATACACGACCAATGACCGTCTCGATTCGGCCACGGGATTGGGCCTGACGATCCAGGAGACGCCGCAGTCGGTGACCGTCGTCACCTCGCAGCGGCTGGAAGACCAGCAGCTTCGAAGCCTGACCGATGTCGCCAACAATGCCGCCGGCGTTTCGGCCAAGGCGTTCGACAGCTCGCGCAATGTATTTGCCGCGCGGGGCTTCAATATCGAGAATTATCAGGTCGACGGCATGCCGTTGCAGTTCCAGGCAGCCTATAGTGCGGGCGAATCCGAACTCGACATGTCCATCTATGACCGGATCGAGATCGTGCGCGGTGCGACCGGCCTGCTGACCGGCGCGGGCAACCCCTCTGCCTCGATCAATCTGATCCGCAAACATGCGACCAGCGATCACCTGACCGGATCGTTCACGGCCTCGGCGGGACGATGGAACGACTATCTGCTCCAGGCCGATGTCAGCACCCCGGTCACGCGGGACGGCAGCGTCCGGGTGCGGGGCGTGGCCCGGTTCCAGGATTCCGATTCCTATGTCGATCTGCTCGGCAACCGGAAGCTCGTCCTGTACGGCGTGGTCGATGCCGATCTGACGCCGAGCACCCGGCTCAGCGCCGGGGCCAGCTATCAGGACAATAGCCCGCGCGCGACGTTGTGGGGCGGATTGCCGGCATGGTATGCGGACGGCAGCCGAACCGACTGGCGGCGGTCCAAGACGATCGGTGCGGACTGGACGCGCTGGGATTCGACCCAGCGAACCGCCTTCGTCAATCTGGAGCAGGATCTGGGGCGCGACTGGGTGCTTCGCCTTTATGGCAATTACAGCCGGAACACCGGCAATATGCGCTTGCTCTATCTCTTCGGACAGCCCGATCGCACGACGGGCCTGGGGCTGATCGGGATTCCCGCGCGTTATGACAGTCGGCTGGAGCAGTTCGACCTGACGGCGCGGCTGACCGGCACCTATGAGTTGTTCGGGCAGCGCCACGACCTGATCGCCGGGGCCAGCTATGCGCGGCAGACGCTCGACTTCTTCGGCTATAGTTCCAGCGCGGCGGCGGCGGTCGGCGATTTCAACAAGTGGGACGGTTCCTATCCCGAGCCGACATGGAGTGCCCGGACTCAAGTGGTGGACACCCGGACCAGACAATGGGGCTATTTCGCGGCCACCCGTCTTTCGCTGTCCGATCCGCTGAAGGTCATTGTCGGCGCGCGGCTCGCGTCGTGGGTGCGGGAGGGCGTATCCTATGGCAGCAATGCCGATTACGGGAACCGCAACGAGTTCATTCCCTATGCCGGTGTCCTTTATAACCTGACGCCGAACCACACCGTCTATGTCAGCTATACCGAGATCTTCCAGCCGCAGGATGCGCAGGATCGCAACGGCAACTTCCTGCCCGCGGTGAAGGGCGCGAATTACGAGGCGGGCCTGAAGAGCAGCTTCTTCGACGGCCGGTTGAAGACGGCCCTGTCGATCTTCCGCGTCGAGCAGGACAATCTTGCCCAGATCGATCCGGGTCATCTGATCCCCGGTACCATCAACCAGGCCTATCTCGCGGCGAAGGGGGCCCGCAGTACCGGGTTCGAGGCCGAAGCCAATGGCGAGATCATGCCCGGCTGGGCAGTCAGCGTGAACTATACCCAGTTCAAGGTGCGCGATCGCGACGACAAGCGCGTCAACAGCATGTACCCGGACCGGCTGCTGCGGCTGTTCACCACCTATGAGCTTCGCGATGGTCGCCTGAAGGGGCTGACGATCGGCGGCGGCGTCAATTGGGAAGGGACCAGCTATACCGATACCACCAACCCGGTGACCAAAGTGCCGGAACGGTTGCAGCTCGACAGCTATGCGCTCGTCAATCTGATGGTACGCTATCCCCTGACCGAGCGTTTCTCGGTGCAGGTCAATGCCGACAATATCTTCGACAAGACCTATTATTCGCAGATCGGCTTCTACAATCAGCTTGCCTATGGGCGGCCGGCCGATGTCCGGGCGACGTTGCGCTACGCCTTCTGACCGAAAGGGGCGGCCGCATGGGCCGCCCCCGCCCTGATCGGCGTGTCGCTCGCCGCCGGTATTTTCTCCCGGACCGCCGTCACGCCGCGCTTTGCGTGCGTCATCATCTGGCCTAAGCCTTGCCCCTGTCGACCGGCCATCCGCCGATCGATCCCGATGATGGCTGCCTTTCTTTTTCAGGGATGTCCGATGCGTCTTCCTCTCGCCCTTCTTCTGGCTTCGGCGATCGCGTTTCCGGCGCAGGCGGCCGTCCATCGTTATGTCGGCCTGACGCTCGCGCCATCGGGAGGCGAGGTCGCGGCCATCGAACTGGGCGGCGGCGAGCGTCCGGGCATCGTGGTCCGCTCGGCGCGCGATGGCCGAGTGGTGCGCCGGATCGATCCCTGCAAGACTTGCAGCTATTCGGGGCTGACCTTCTCGCCGCAGGGGGATGGCCTGGCCTTTCTGGCGCGCGACCAGGGCATCGTGACGCTGATGATCGCGCGTGGCGATGACGTCCGCCCGGTCGCGACGGTCGAGGGGCTTGCCTCGACGCCGCGTTTCTCGCCCGATGGCAAGCGCGTGGCGATGCTGATCACGCTGGGCGCGACCAAGGATGTCGGCGCGACCCAGGCGGGCGCGCGGCAGGTCGGCGAGATCGGCGTCGCCAATGACGAACAGCGTCTGGCTGTCGTGCCCGTCGGGGACGCCGTCACGACCAGGGTCACGCCGCTGTCGCCGCAGGGGCGCTATATCTACGAATATGACTGGACGCCCGATGGTTCGGGGCTGGTTGTGACATCGGCGCTGGGCAATGGCGATGCCAATTGGTGGGTCGCGACGATCGACCGGGTGGATGCCACCACCGGCGCCGTCACCGGCATCGCCAAGCCCTTGACCCAGATCAACATGCCCCGCGTGTCGCCCGACGGAAAGACGGTCGCCTATATCGGCGGCCTGATGAGCGATTTCGGATCGATCGGCGGCGACGTCTGGACGGTGCCGCTGGACGGAGGCGCGCCGACAAACCAGACCCGTGGGCAACCCATCACCTTCACCTCGCTGGCCTGGACGAAGGGCGGGCTGCGCGCCGCGACGCTCCAGAACGACCAGATGGGGGCGGTCGCCATCGAACCGGGCCGCGCGCCGCGTCCGCTGTTCGCGAAACCAGTGGGGCTGTCCGCCGGAGATGGCCGGATCGCGTGGAGCGCCAAGGGTGATATCGCCGCCAGCGTCGTCGAGGACTTCACCCATGCGCCCGCCGTCTATGCGGGCAGCCCGACCGCGTTGCGGCCGATCACCCATGACAATGACGCCGTACAGCCCGCCGTGCAGGCGCGCAGCGTCACCTGGACCAACGAGGGCTTCACGGTCCAGGGATGGCTGCTGTCGCCGCTGAACGCCCGGCCCGACGCGAAGGCGCCGATGATCGTGCAGGTCCATGGCGGCCCCTCGGCGGCCAGCACGCCGCGCTTCATCGAAAAGGGCTTGGCCAGCGCGTTCGAGGATGCGGGCTATTATCGGTTCCTGCCCAACCCGCGCGGTTCCTATGGCCAGGGCGAGGCATTCACCGCGGCCAACAAGCGCGACTTCGGGGGCGGCGATCTGCGCGATATCCTGGCCGGGATCGATGCGGTCGAGAAGCTGGCCCCGGTCGACGAGGCGCGGCTGGGCCTGACCGGCTGTTCCTATGGCGGCTTCATGGCGATGTGGGCCAATACCCAGACCAACCGCTTCAAGGCGATCGTGGCGGGTGCGGGCCTGTCCGACTGGGTCAGCTATTACGGCACCAACGGCATCAACACCTGGATGATCCCGTTCTTCGGCAAGTCGGTCTATGATGATTACAAGGCCTATGAGGATGTCTCGGCGGTCTATCATGTGAAGACCGCGCGGACCCCGACCTTCATCTATGTCGGCGAACGCGATATCGAGGTGCCGCCCACCCAGTCGGTCGAATGGTGGAACGCGCTGAAGAGCCAGGACGTGCCGACCAGCCTCGTCATCTATCCCGATGCCGGGCATTGCGTGCCGACCCAGGCGGCCGATGTGATGAAGCGGCAACTGGCATGGTTCGGAAAATATCTGGTCCAGCCCGATCGGTGATCGACGTCCCTCCCCGATAGGGGGAGGGCGGGGGGTGAACAGGCGGAGACCGCCCCTCGGACATGATCCCTTCGCCCGCCGGCGGTGTCACGCGATCGGCGCGGTCTTCGGCCCTGAAGTCGCGCGCCAATCGCGGGTGGGGCGCTTCACTCCTCTTCGATTTCGCGGTCGATGGTGTCCATGAAATCGCGCGCGGCCTCCCTGTCGGCTTCATCCTCGAACGCGGAATCGAGGTCCGGGGCGACGCCGAGCATATAGGCCAGGCACCAGAGCGCGAAGCGGCGACCGCCGTCGCGTTCCAGCCCGAACTGGACCCGCAGCCGGTCGATACCGGCCCCAAGCTGATCGGGGGAGAGGTCGGCAATCTCCTCGGTGCCGAAGAAGCGGATGAGCAATTGGTCGAAATCCATGATCGTCCATAACCGAGGCGCGGCCCACGCCCAAGCATCATCCAGGTCGAGAAGGCGGGGAACCCATGGTTGCGCGGCCTTGCGACCGGCCTCGAAAGGCGTCAGGCTGGCGCGATGGCCGCTTTTGACGACTGCTTCGATCCCGAATTGGGTGCCGCCTGCAACCGCCTGGCCGCATGGGTCGAGGCCTTGCCGGAAGGCGCGATCATCGATTCTCCATCCGTACTGAGCGAGGACGACCTGGCACTGATCCTGCGCCGCCTCTACGCGACGCGACATTCCCCGGACGGAGGCGCGCATCCGGCGGCGGCGAGTCCCGGTCGGGCGTCGGTGCCGGTGACCGCCCGGGGCTGATCCGGCCGCCCCGCGACTCGGCGGCGGGCCGCGCTTTTTCACAAGAATTTGCAAACCGCTTGCAGGACGTTCGTTTCGCGCTGTATGTGACATTTGCATGACACGTCCACCGCCGGATCGGTCGCGGGACCGTCGGATCGAAGATCCGACCAATCTGTGGATCGTTCACCCTGCAGCTGCTGCGCTGCTGCCGTGGTTCGTTGCGCATGGCATATCCGCCAATATGGTGTCCGTCGCCGGGCTGCTGCTCGGTGGGTCGGCGGCGCTCGCCTACGCACAATGGCAGAGCTGGCCATTCGCGGTGCTGGGCCTGTTGCTGTCGATCGCCTGGCTGGTCGCCGACGGGCTCGACGGGATGGTCGCGCGTGCCACCGGCACCGCCAGCGCGCTGGGCCGCGCCCTGGACGGGCTGTGCGATCACGGCGTGTTCGCCCTGATCTATGTCGTACTGGCCCTGTCATTGGGCACGGGCGAGGGCTGGGCGCTGGCCATCGCCGCGGGCGTCGCCCATGCCGTCCAGTCGAACCTCTATGAAAGCGAGCGGGCGCGTTTCCATCGTCGGTGCAAGGGGATCGCGGCCGTCGCGCCGTCGCCCCCCAGCGGCAATCCGCTCGTCCGGCTCTATGATCGGGTCGGCGGAACACTCGAGCGTTTCGCGGGGCGTTTCGACGCCGCGCTCGGGCGCCGGCGCGATCCGGGGGCACTCGGCATGGCCTATGGCGCGGCGGCGACACCGCCGATGCGGCTGCTCAGCCTGCTCAGCGCCAATGTCCGGGTCTATGTGATCTTCCTGGCCTGTCTGGCGGGGAATCCGCGCATCTTCTGGTGGATCGAACTGGGTCCGCTCAGCCTCATCCTCCTCATCGGTCTGGTCTGGCATCGCAAGGTCGAGCGCCGTCTGATCGATACGCCCATTCTGGCAACCCATCGATGATCGATTTCAAGGACAAGAATACGCAATGACGAGCATTAACATCGCCGTGGTCGGTATCGGCAATTGCGCAAGCTCGCTGGTTCAGGGCCTGTCGCACTATCGGGATGGCGCCAATGACACCATCGGCCTGATGCACTGGGACCTGGGCGGCTATCGCCCCAGCGATATCCGGGTCGTCGCGGCATGGGACGTCGACACGCGCAAGGTCGGCAAGGACGTGGCCGAGGCGATCTTCGCCAAGCCCAACTGCACCGCGATCTTCTGCGAGACGATTCCGCCCACCGGCGCGGTCGTGCGCATGGGCAAGGTCCTGGACGGCGTGGCCGAACACATGGCCGAATATCAGGACGACCGGACCTTCCTGCTTGCCGATGCGTCCGAGCCGACCAAGGAAGAGGTCGTGGCCGCGCTGCGCGAGACCAAGGCGGACGTGCTGATGAACTATCTGCCCGTCGGGAGCCAGAAGGCGAGCGAATTCTACGCCGAATGCGCGATCGAGGCGGGCGTGGCCTTCGTCAACAACATCCCCGTCTTCATCGCCAGCGATCCCGAATGGGCGGCGCGGTTCGAGAAGGCGGGCGTGCCGATCATCGGCGACGACATCAAGGCGCAGCTCGGTGCGACCATCGTCCACCGCGTCCTGACCGACCTGTTCGCCAAGCGCGGCGTGAAGCTGGAGCGGACCTATCAGCTCAACACCGGCGGCAATACCGACTTCCTCAACATGTCGAACCACCGTCGCCTGGCGTCCAAGAAGATTTCCAAGACCGAGGCCGTGCAGTCCGTCGCCGCCGAGCGGCTGGAGGACGAGAATGTCCATATCGGCCCGTCCGACTATGTGCCGTGGCAGAATGACAACAAGGTCTGCTTCCTGCGCATGGAAGGCTCGATGTTCGGCGGCGTGCCGATGAACCTGGAGCTGCGCCTGTCGGTCGAGGACAGCCCGAACAGCGCGGGCGTCGCCATCGACATGATCCGCTGCGCCAAGCTGGCCAAGGATCGTGGGCTCGCGGGGCCGATCGATGCGGCCTCCGCCTATTTCTGCAAGCATCCGCGCATCCAGATGACCGACGACCTGGCGGCGCAGGCGGTCGAAGACTTCATCACGCTCCAGTAAGATGATCGACACCGCGATCCTGCTCGCGGCGGGCGAGGGCAGTCGCCTTCGCCCGGCTGCGCCGTTCAAGCCGCTGTGCCCGGTCGGCGGCCGCCCGCTGATCGACCATGCGATCCATGGCCTCGCTGCGGCGGGGCTGCGGCGCGCGGTCGTCGTGCTGGGTTATGGCGCGGAGGCGATCGAGGCGCATCTGGAGGCGTCGGGCTGGCCGATCGCGGTGGAGACGGTGCGAACCGGCGATTATCGCCGACCCAATGGCGTCTCGCTTCTCGCCGCCGAGGCGCGGGTCGCCGGGGGGCATGCGCTGCTGGCGATGTGCGATCATCTGGTCGACCCCGAACTCTACCGCCGCACGGCGCGCGCCGGGACGGGGGGCGGTGCCCGACTGGCGATCGATCGCCGGCTGGACAGCGACTGGGTCGACCTGGACGACGTGACCTGCGTGCGGACCGGGGGCGAACGGATCGTCGCCATCGGCAAGGGGCTGGCGGACTATGATTGCTTCGACACAGGGGTATTCGCGATCGGCGCGCCTCTGTTCGCGGCGCTCCACACGCTCGACAACCCCTCGCTGACCGAGGGGATGCGGGTTCTCGCCGGGCGGGGCCTGGCCCTGACCGTCGACGCCAGTGACATTGACTGGATCGATGTCGATGACCGCGCGGCGCTGGAAAAGGCGGAGACCTGGGTGGGCGTGCCGCAGCCGGAACGGGTCTGACCTGATTTGGGCATGAGCCGGATCGTCACGGCGGTCCCATTTGGCTAAGTATCAAGGCAGGACTGTGCGACCAGCCAGGTGACGACGACCGATGCCCAGACGGCGATTGCAGGATAGCCACGACCTGCTTCAGGCGACGATGGACGCCTCGACCGACATGATCCAGGTGTTCGAGGCGATCCGGGACGAGGATGGCCGGATCGTCGATTTCCGCTGGGTGCTGAACAACTACAGCTCGGAAAGCCGCTATGGCGAGGTTCGCGGCGAAAGCCTGCTCCAGCGCAATCCGGGCGTGATCGAGGAGGGGATTTTCGGCGCCTTTTGCCGGGTGGCCGAAACCGGCGTGTCCGAACAGGCCGAGCATCATTATGTGCATGAGCAGTTCGATGGCTGGTACTATCAGACGGTCGTCAGGCTGGGCGACGGTGTGGCGACGACGACGCGCGACATCACCGGGTGGAAGGCGTCGCAGGCCGAGATCGCGCGGCTTCGCGAGGAGGTCGTCCAGGTCAAGCTGGCCGAGACCGAAAGCCAGTTGGCCGCGATCTTCGCCACCGCTCCGGTGGGCCTTTCCGTCATCAGCGAGGAGGGGCGTTTCATGCGGGTCAATGAAGAGCTTTGCCGCATTCTGGATCGCCCGGGCGCGGCGTTGCTGGCATCCGGCGTCGCCGACGTGACCCATCCGGCGCATCTCCGCCCCAGCCTGGAAGCCCTTGAACGCGCCGCCGCGACGGGACTGCCGAGCAGTCTCGACAAGCGGTATATCCGTTCCGACGGCTCGCATGTCTGGGCGAGCAGCACGATCTCCGTCCTGCCCGATGTCCGGGGGCAGGCGAGGCGCTTTCTCGTCGTCACCTCCGACCTGACCGAGCGTCGCAAGGCCGATGAGACGCTGCGCCGGAGTGAGACATTGCAGCGGGTGCTGATCGCCGAATTGCAGCACCGCACCAGCAACCTGATGGGCGTGGTGCGTTCGATCGCCGACAACAGCGTGCGGGCGAGCACGGATCTGACGGAATTCCGCTCGCATTTCGGCGACCGGCTGGCGGCCTTGTCGCGCGTGCAGGCGATGCTGTCGCGGTTGAACGAATATGACCGCGTGGCCTTTGACGATCTGATCCGCACCGAACTGGCGGCAATGGACGGCGGCGTCGATCGAGTCACGCTGGAGGGGCCGGCGGGCGTGCGCCTGCGCTCGTCGACACTGCATACGCTGGCCATGGCTCTGCACGAGCTGGCGACCAACGCCGTCAAATATGGCGCGCTCGGCCAGCCCGACGGACGCCTGGCGATCCGCTGGTCGCTCGAGCCGGGCGGTGAGGGGGGCAAGCCATGGCTGCATATCGACTGGCGGGAGAGCGGGGTCGACATGCGATCGGTGGAGGAAGGACCGGGCGGCAAGGGGCAGGGGCGCGAACTGATCGAGCGGGCGCTCCCCTATCAACTTGGGGCGAGGACCAGCTATATGCTGGGCGCGGAAGGGGTGCATTGCACGATCGCCATCCCGCTGTCGGCCAGCATGGTCGAGACGGGCATGGCTATGGCCCCCCGATCCGATACCGGTCCGGGCGGGGATCCATGATCGTCAACGCTCGCAGGGTTCCGCCGTCCGTCCGGTTGGGGCGATACGTGGCGCGGTAGGGGCCAGCGCTTCCCATTCCTGCACGCCGATCCCGGCATTCTTCCCCCCGGCGGACGACGCCGCGAACACCGCGCGGATGCATCGTGTGGCCACCGTGTCGAAGCGCACCGCCTGAAAGGCATCCGCGCCGGTGCCATAGCCGCTCGCGTTCGGCACGGGTTTCCAGCCATGGTCCCAATATTCGACCCGCCAGGACCGGGGCGGTGCGACGCCGATGCCGCTGCCCGGCGGCTGGTCGGCGAAGAAGCGGATGCGCGCACCGTTCAGGCGGACCGGGGTCGGCCAGCGATATTCGATCCATGCGCTCGCCGGGGTGCGATCCCCCGACCAGGAGCCCCACATGTCGGGCGGCAGCGGCGAATGGCGGACGATGCCGTCGTTCAGCGCCTTGATCCAATATTGCACCGGCACCGGCATGTTGGAGGCGGACGCGGTCGCCGTGCCCGCGATGTTGCGGGTGGGGGCGGGGGCTGCCATGGCTGCGCGACTGGGCCTGACCGGTCGGATCGCGGGCGGCGTCGCGCTGTCGTCCCATTCCATCCGGTCGATCGCGACCGATCGGCGGAAATGGCCGCCCCCCGCCGCATCGGCGGTGTGATAGGCCAGATACCATTGCCCCTTGAACGCGATCGCTCCGGCATGGGACGTCGTCGAGGATACGGGCTTCAACACCACGCCCCGATAGGTCCAGGGGCCGAGCGGCGAGGGGGCGGTGCCATAGGCCTGGCATGCGTGATAGAGCGCGGGCGTGCAGGGGCTGTCCGGTCCGGCATTGTTCCCGGCATAAAGCAGATAATAGGTGCCCTTGCGCTTGAAGAGCCAGGGTGCCTCGAAAAAGCCGGTCAGGCCCTGGATCACATGCTCCTCGCCGATCGGCGTCACCATGTCGGGCGCCAGTTCCAGCCCGCGCAGCCGCCCAAATGTGCCCCAATAGATATAGACGCGCCCATCATCGTCGATCAGGACGGTGGGATCGATATTCTGGATGTCGTTGGCCTGCGGCGTGCGCTGGGAAATGATCGGGCCGGAGGGGTGTGCGTCCTTCCACGGCCCCTCCGGCTTTTCGGCGACCGCGACGCCGATCGCGAACCGGTCCTTGGCGGGACTGTCGCGCTCCAGAACAGGAGCGTAAAGATAGAAGCGGCCATCGCGCCCTTTCACGATCTGACCGGCATAGGCGCGTCCGGACTCGGCCCAGGCGAAGACGGTTTCGGGGCGGGCGATCGCCGGGACGTGCCGCCAGCGCCCCGTGGCGGGGGCATGGGTCGACAGCAACTGCCACTCGTTCATGATGAAGTCGTTCACGCCCTCCGCCGCCTCGTCGCGCCCGGCCAGGATGTAGAGCGTGTCGCCGTCGACCAGCGGGGCGGGGTCGGTCGAGTAATATTGGCCGTCCGCCAGGATCGGGTTTCCCTTCACAACGATCGTGCGGGCGGATGGCGTCGATTGGGAAATCGCCGGGCACGCGATGACGATGGAGGACAGAACGAGATATTTCATCGGGTCCGCGCTCCCTGACCGTCGCTTTCCCGGTGACTATTTCGGTATACGATCTTCGTCAACGCTGCCCGGCTTGGTGCTTCGCATGGGATTTTCCGCCGGTAAGGCGGGTTGTCGATGACGCTCTCGCGACCGCGCTGTCATGAAAGTGACGCGCAAATGTCATCGAAGTTTCTTCCAGAATGCATCTTGGTGTCATCAGCCACGCCTAACGCCCGACTTGGGATCGATGGGGGGACTTGTCTCGGATCGATCGGCGGGCGGCCTGTCGCCCGATACGGCAACGATAATATCGGGAGTTTTTCGGCGATGGCGAGCTTCAAGCGCTTCGGCCTCATTCTCATGACGACCTCGGCCTGTGCGGCGCTTTCCGCGTGTGGCGGGGCGGACAGCGTGGCGTCGCCCGGTGCGGGCAGCGTGGTGATCGTGCAACCCACTCCGTCGCCGAGCCCCACGGCGACCGCGACGCCGATCGGTCCGATCACGGCGGCACAGTTCGCCGCGGTCACCACCGTCAACGGCGTGTCGATCACCGCCGACGAGCAGCTTGCGATCGTCAATGCCGGGTCGAACAACAACGTCAACGGCACCGGCGCGGCGATGAACGGGATCTATCCGGCCAGCAGCACCTCGCTGACCACCGCCGCCGATCCGTCGATCATCAACGGCTTCTTCACCTCGACCAACTATGTCGGTGCGCTCAACGGTCCGTCGGACACCGCCTTCCAGGGCTGGACCTGCAATTCGACCTCTGCCGAGTTCGGCGGTTCGGGTGCGCGGTGCACGGCGGTCCCGTCGATCGGCACCTATGCCGCCGCAACCTCGGTCTGCCCGAGCGGGACGATCGATGACGGCACCAACAGCTCGTCCACCCCGACGCTGCGCTTCTGCCGCCTGCCGCAGGCCATCACCACCGATCTGTCGCTGCCCAAGATCGCGGGTGTCGTCTATCGCCTGCGCGGCCAGACGGAGGTCGGCACCGATCTGGGTTCGACCGGCGGTACTGGTGTCACGCTGACCATCGCGGCGGGCGCCGTCATCGCGGCGGACTCGACCGAGGCGACCAACGACCTGCTGCTCGTCAATCGTGGCTCGAAGATTTCGGCCATCGGCACCCGTGACGCACCGATCATCTTCACCTCGCAGCAGAATCTGGTCAGCAACGGCGTGTCCGACGCCAGCCAGGGCCAGTGGGGGGGCATCATCCTGCTCGGCCGCGCACCGACGGCCGTCTGCGCCACCGGCACCGGCCCGAACACCGCGGCCGGTTCGTCGACCACCTGCCAGCTCGCGATCGAGGGCGTGACGGGGCGCTTCTATGGCGGTGCCAACCAGACCGACTCGTCGGGCCAGATGTCCTATGTCCAGATCCGCTATTCGGGCATCGCCATTTCCGACGGCAACGAGCTTCAGGGCCTGACCCTGGGCGGCACCGGATCGGGCACCATTCTGGATCATATCCAGAGCCACAACTCGGCGGACGACGGCATCGAGATTTTCGGCGGCACGTCGAACCTGAAATACATCGCGATCACCGGCGCGGACGATGACGGCTTTGACATCGACAATGGCTATCGCGGCTTCATGCAGTTCATGATCGCGGCGCAGCGGACCATCGGCGCGACGGCGGACAGCTTCTCGACCGAGATCGACTCGAACAATGCCGAGGACCTGCTGCCGCGTACCTTTGGCCGCTATGCCAATTTCACCTTCATCCAGACCGCGAACGCGCCCGCCGCGATCCGCCTGCGCGGTGGTGCCGACATGACCTTCATCAACGGCATCGTGAAGTCGACCCAGTCGGGCGTTGCCTGCGTCAACCTGGTCGCGGGTGCCGGCAGCGGTTCGGATCGCACCACGATCCGCGGTGCCAATGCCGATCTGCAGGACCAGGGCCCGCCGGTCTTCACCTCGGTCTATTTCAGCTGCAACGGCCGCTAAGGCCCCGCTGACCATGCGCCCACGGCTTGACCGGGCGCTCTCGGCAAGCCGGGGTGGCGGATCATCGCCGCCCCGGCTTTCCTCCATATATCTGATTGGATGACCCGGCCATGCAGCGACGCCTCGCTTATGCCTCCCTCCTTCTGCTGACCTCCCAGCTCGTCGCGCCCGCCCTGCTCGCGCAGACGGTGGGCGCGCCCGCCCCGACCAGCACCGCCGCGACCAGCACCACCGCGACGGGCCCGGATGGGCAGGACCGGCCGTCGGCCGACGAGCCCGTCGAAATCTCGGCCCCCGGTGTCGATGCCTCCGCCGGCAACGAGATCGTCGTCGTCGGCCGCAACATTCCCAACACGATCCGCGCCACGCCGCAGATCGTCTCGGTCCTGTCCGCCGCCGATATCGCGCGGACGGGCGAGGGCGATATCGCGGGCGCGCTGACCCGCGTCACCGGCCTGTCGGTGGTGGGCGGCGGCTTCGTCTACGTCCGGGGTCTGGGCGACCGCTATTCCTCGTCGCTGCTCAACGGTTCGCCGCTGCCCAGCCCCGAGCCGCTGCGCCGTTCGGTCCCGCTCGACATCTTCCCGACCACCATCGTCGGCTCGGCGCTGGTCCAGAAGACCTATTCGGTCAATTATCCCGGCGAGTTCGGCGGTGGCGTCATCAACCTGACGACCAAGGCGATCCCGGCCAAGAACTTCATCTCGGGCGGCTTCACCGTCGCGGCCGACGATGTGACGACCAGCGAGCTGGGCTATACCTATGCGGGGGGCGATGCCGACTGGCTGGGCTTCGACGACGGAACGCGCGGGGTGCCGCAATTCGTCCGCGACATCCAGGCCGGGCGCGGATCGGGTCTGGTCCCGGCGGCACAGGTGGCGGCGCTCTCCAACGCCTCGACCACGCTGCTGCAACGCAACAACCACCTGCCCGCCAATCTCTCGGGCGAAATCTCGGCCGGTTCGGTGTTCGATATCGGCAGCGACCGCCTGGGCGTGATCTCCTCGCTCAGCCTCTCCAACAGTTTCCGCACCCGCTCGGCGATCCAGCAGGATTCGGTGTCGCCCGACGGCACGATCCGCAACGATTACCGCACGCTGCTGACCGACAACCGCATCGTCGCCAATGCGCTGGTCGGGCTGGGTTATGAATTCGGCGGCAATACGGTGCGCTGGACCAACGTCTACATCCACGACACGCTGAAGCAGGGTCGCGGCTCGGCGGCCGAAGTTTATAACAACGCCAGCGGTCTGCGCTTCCAGCAGAATACCAACTGGTTCGAGCGGCAATTGATCGAAAGCCAGTTGGTCGGCGAGTTCAAGCTGACCGACGCGCTGAAATTCGACGCGCGCGGTGCCTTCGCCAATTCCAAGCGCAACGCGCCCTATGAACGGCAGTTCGACTATCTCTGCTCCACCCGCACGACCAACGGCTATCCGATCAGCTATGACGGCGGCAATGGCGCGGGCGGCTTCCAGTGCAACGGCGCTTATCAGGTGACGCAGCGCTTCACGCCGTTCGCCTCGATCATCTTCTCGGAACTGAACGAGAATCTGTGGACCGGACAGGCCGACCTTTCCTACCGGATCGACAGCGATCGTCCGATCACGCTGAGCACCGGCTATTTCTACCAGGGCACGGACCGGTATTCGAGCCGTATCCAGTTGAATTACCAGACCAGCGACGGCGCGGGCACGGCGCCGGGCTTCCCGTATAATCTCTATCGCCCGGACTATCTGCTGAGCCCCGACGTCATCAACAATGCCTGCCCCCTGCGCGGGCAGGGGGCGTGTACGCTTCAGTTGCAATTCTCGACCCAGGCGGGGGCCTATGCCTATGACGCCAGGCTGGACGTCCATGCCGGTTACGCCCAGGCCGAGGCCGAGGTGGCCGATGGCCTGCGCGCGGTCGCGGGCATTCGCTACGAGACCGCGGTCGAGACGGTGACGCCGGTGCAGAGCGCCACGACGCGGCTGAAGAATGACTATTTCCTGCCCGCCGGCACGCTGACCTGGAATTTCGCCGCCGACATGCAGCTCCGGGCGAGCGGGGCCAAGACCATCTCGCGGCCGCAGTTCCGCGAACTCGCGCCGCAGCAGTTCCGGGATCCCGATTCGGACCGCCTGTTCTTCGGCAATCCGAACCTGCGCGACAGCGAGTTGTGGAATCTGGAAGCGCGCTACGAATGGTATTACGCGCGCGACCAGCGCTTCACGCTGGCGGGCTTCTACAAGCGGATCAAGAATCCGATCGAGCAGGTGGGTTTCTACACCGGCGCGGACGACCGATTGCAGACGGGCTTCACCTATCTGCCCTCGGCGACCCTATATGGTGCCGAAGTCGAGTTGCAGAAATATGTGCCGCTGGCCGGGCTTGGCGGGGACTTCTTCGCCACGCGCCGCCTGGTCGCGATCGCGAACTACACCTACACCAAGTCCAAGATCAACGCGGACGGCTCCTGCGTGCCCAACCCCGCTTCGGCGGCGGGTTCGCCGGGGCTGGCGGGGTGTGCCTCTGGCTTCGGTCCGGCGCGGTTGCTGTTCCGCGATGGCGCGTCGCTGACCGGGCAGTCGGACCATCTGGTCAACCTGCAACTCGGCATCGAGGATAGCGCCGCGCTGTCGCAGGTCACGCTGCTGTTCAACTATGCCAGCAACCGCGTGACCAATCGCGGACCGTCCAACCTGTCGGGCACCGGCTTTCAGCCCGATATCATCGAGGTGCCGGGCATCCGCCTCGACCTCGTCGCGCGTCAGGGTTTCGAGCTGGCGGGGGGTAAATTCGAGTTGAAGGCGGAAGCGCGCAACCTGACCCGCACGCGGTATAATGAGCGGCAGGATTTCGGGAGTGGCCGGTTCGTCTATCTGAACCGTTACAATCTGGGTCGGGTCTTCTCGCTGGGGATCAGCACGACCTTCTGATCGCGCATTCGGGCGGCGGCGTCATGCCGAAAAAACCGTCCGAAAACCGCCATGGGAGGAAACCCTCACGGCAAAGCTGTTTCGGGGCTTTGAAGCGGTCCTGTAACATGCCATGCCTAGTGGCCGAAAAAGCGGATGGGGTCAGGGTTCATGCGGTTGAGGCTCGACACGCGCGGGCGCCGGTGGTTACGGCGTCTGCCGGTCGTGAATGTCTATTCGGTGGCCGAACTCGTACTGATGGCGGTGCTCGCCGTTCAGGGGGCGCGGCTGCTCTGGGTGATCGTCACGCCGGTCTCTCCGCTGGGCGCGTGGCGGCCGCTTGCGCCCGTCATTGCCGGATCGCCGGGCGCGATCCTCGACGGCTTCGATCCCTTTTTCCGGTTGCAGGGGGGGCAGGCCGCTCCGTCGGCGGTCACGACGCTGCAACTGACCCTGTTCGGCACCCGGATCGATGAGGCGACGGGGCGTGGCTCAGCCATCGTGGCGGGACCGGACGGCGTGCAACGATCGGTCTCGGTCGGCGAGGAGATCCAGCCCGGCGTCACGCTGAAATCGGTGGCGTTCGACCACATCACCCTCGACCGCGGCGGCGCGAGCGAGGATCTGTATCTCGACCAGTCGGATGCGCCACCCGCGACGGCGGCGATGCCGTCGGCGGGCGCGGCGTCGACGCCGCTGTCGGGACCGGTCCCGCCTCAGGGCGGCGTCGCCCTCGCCCAGGTCCGCAGCGAAATCGGCTTTATCCCCCGGCTCGACAGCGGGCGCATTTCCGGGCTGGTCGTCCGGCCGATAGGGGCGGGTACGGCGTTCCGCGCGGCAGGGCTGCGCGAGGGCGATATCATCACCGCGCTCGGCGGACGGCCGGTGACGGGGCCGGGCGACCTGGACCGTCTGGCGGTCGATTTCGCCCAGGGCGGTTCTCTTTCCATCACGGTCGAGCGGGGCGATCAGACGCTGCCGCTTTCCCTCCAGATTGCGGCGCAACGGCCATGAAGAAGCTCATCCTCGGTTCGGTTCTGGCCATCGCACTGGCGGCGGGCGCGCACGCCCAGACCACGCTCAACGTTCGTGACGCCGATATCCGCGCCTTTATCGCCGACGCAGCCAAGGTCACGGGCCGGACCTTCATCATCGACAGCCGGGTCAACGGCAAGGTGACGGTGGTCACCGACCGGCCCCTGTCGCGGTCGGAATATTTCGAGATATTCCTGTCGACCTTGCGCTCCAACGGACTGGTCGCGGTGCCGACCTCGGGCGGGGCCTTTCGGGTGCAGCCGATCGACAATGCCGCGTCGCAGCCCAGCCGGATCGGATCGGCGGGGGCGAACCGCAATTCCTATGTGACCGAGATCATCCGTCTGCGCGCGATCGACGCCAACAGCGCGCTGGAAACGGTCCGCCCGCTGGTCAGCGCGCAAGGATCGGTGACCGCCAATCGTGCGGGCAACAGCCTGGTCGTGGTCGATTTCGCCGACAATATCCGCCGCATCCGCGAGGTGGTTCGCCGGATCGACGCCGACAATGCCTCGACCCGCGTCATCGCGCTCAGGAATGCGGGCGCGCGCGAGATCGCGACCGCGCTCCAGACGCTGGCGGGCAATGGCGGGCAGGGGGGCGCCCCCGCGCAAGGGTCGACCGGCGTGTCGGTGGTCGCGATCGACAGCTCCAACTCGATCGCCCTGCGCGGCGATCCGTCGAGCGTGGCGCGCTTCGCGCAGATCGCGATCGATCTGGACAACAAGGCCAAGAGCGGCACCGAGATCCGCGTCGTCTTCCTCGAAAATGCCGATGCCGAACAGCTCTTGCCGGTGCTCCAGCAACTGGTCGGCCAGACGCCCGATCCGGTGCAGGAAACCACCTTGTCGCGCGGCAGCTTTACCCAGACGAACAATCAGTCGGGTTCACCCGCGGGCGCCTCGATCGCGCAGCGCATCCAGCCGGTCGCCCAGCCCCAGGCGGCGAGCGCGCCGGGCGCCGGCGGCCAGACCGGCCAGCAGCCCGCGATCAGTACGCAAGGAGGGCGAACGGCGGCGGTCGTCACCCGCTTCGTGGGGGCGAACGCCATCGTGATCGCAGGGCCCGCCGATATCCAGCGCCAGATCGGCGAGGTGATCCGCCAGCTCGACGTGCGCCGCGAACAGGTGCTGATCGAGGCGATCGTCGCCGAGGTTTCCGACCAGACCGCGCGACGGTTGGGCGCACAGTTCCTGCTGGGCAGCCTGTCGGGTGGGGCGTTCGCCGCGTCGACCTATGGCAATACCGCGCCCAATATCCTCCAGATCGCAGGGGCAGTGGGCGCGCAGACGCTGGGCGGGACCAAGACCGTCGTCATCGCGCCCGATGGCACGCGGACCGAAACCAATGTGCCCAACCAGGCCTATAACCAGCTTACCCAGTCGGCGGTCCAGTCGATCCTGGGCACCACCGGCGGCTTTGCCGGCTGGGGCGGGCAGATCGGCGACACGGTATTCGGCGCGATCATCAATGCGGTGAAGAGCGACACCACGTCGAACCTGCTCCAGGTTCCGCACATCATCACGCTGGACAACCAGCAGGCGCACAGCCTGGTGGGGCAGGAAATCCCGGTCACGACCGGACAGGCGCTGTCGAACAATTTCGACAATGCCTTCCGCACCGTGCAGCGCCAGAATGTCGGCATCCAGCTCGACGTGAAGCCGCAGGTCAATGCGGGCGGCTCGCTCAAACTCTATGTGCGGCTGGAGGTCAGCTCGATCGCCGGGCCGGTGTCGAGCAACAATAGCGAGCTGATCCTCAACAAGCGCGCGTTCGAGAATGTCTTCACGCCCGATGACGGCCAGATCACGGTGATCGGCGGTCTGCTCGACGACAATGAGCGGCGGACGATCGAGAAGATTCCACTGCTCGGCGACATTCCGGGCCTGGGCGCGCTGTTCCGCTCCAAGGCGCGGAGCCGGTCGAAGACGAACCTGATGGTCTTCATCCGCCCGACCATCCTGCGCACGCCCGAGGACAGCCGCCGCGTCACCGAGCAGCGCTATGGCTATCTCCGTCAGCTTCAGGGCTATGCGCAGCCCGGCGTCGAGCCGTCGATCGACGAACTGGTCCGCGATTACATGAACGCCGCACCGCCGATCCCGCACGCGCCCATGCCCGGCAATATCGAGGACCCGCGCATCGCGGTCCCGGTCGCCAAGCCGCTCGAACCGATCAAGCGTCGTGACTGACGATATCGATCCGGTGATGACGGGGGACATGGTGCCCCTGCCGATGGGGGCATCCCCATCCCCGGCGGAGGACGTGCCCGAGACACTGGAACTGGTCGCCCCGCTGACCATCCCTTACGCCTATGCGCGAAAGTTCGGCACGGTCGTCCATTCCGCCGATCCGCTGACCATCGCGCTTCGCGAGGGGGCCGATCCGCGCGCGCTGATCGAGCTGCGCCGCCATATCGGCCGCCCGTTCGCCATCACGCGGGTCGAGGCAGCCGCCTTCGATAGGCTGCTGTCCGACGCCTATGCGATGGACGGCCAGGCGACCGCGATCGCGGCGGTGGGCATGGGCGACGAGCTGGACATGCTGGCGGACGGCATTCCGACCGCCGAGGATTTGCTCGACACCGCCGACGATGCGCCCGCGATCCGGCTGATCAACGGCATCATCGCCGATGCCGCGCGCAACGGCGTGTCGGACATCCATATCGAGCCCTATGAGACCGGCCTCGTCGTGCGGATGCGGATCGACGGCGTGCTGCGCGAGACGCTCAGGATGCCGCCGCATGTCGCGCCGGTGGTGGTCAGCCGCATCAAGGTCATGGCCCGCCTCGACATCGCCGAGCGGCGCGTGCCGCAGGATGGGCGCATGGCGCTGACGCTGGGCGGCAAGCTGCTCGACGTGCGCGTCTCGACCCTGCCCAGCCGGGCGGGGGAACGCGTGGTGCTGCGTATCCTCGACAAGGAGAATGCCGGGATCGACCTCGATGCGCTGGGGATGAAGCCGGCGATGTACGCGCTGCTGCGCGAGGCGTTGAGCGAACCCAATGGCATCATCCTGGTCACCGGGCCGACCGGCTCGGGCAAGACGACCAGCCTCTACGCCGCGCTGCGCCTGCTCAACGATGGCAGCCGCAATATCCTGACCGTCGAGGATCCGGTCGAATATGCGGTCGAGGGGGTGGGCCAGACCCAGGTCAACGCCAAGGTCGGGCTGACCTTCGCGGCGGGATTGCGCGCAATCCTGCGCCAGGACCCGGACGTGGTGATGGTCGGCGAAATCCGCGACCGCGAGACTGCCGAGATCGCGGTGCAGGCGTCGCTGACCGGCCATCTGGTGCTGTCGACGGTCCACACCAATGACGCGGTGGGCGCGATCACCCGGATGCGCGACATGAAGGTCGAGCCGTTCCTGCTCGCCTCCACGCTGCGCGCCGTCATCGCGCAGCGGCTGGTGCGGCGGCTGTGTTCGGCGTGCAGGCGGCCGGTCAAGGCCAAGCATACGGTCGCGCCGCTGCTCGGCATCGAGAACAAGGCGATCGTGTACGAGGCGGTCGGCTGTCCGCAGTGCAACGGCACCGGCTATAAGGGGCGGACCGGGGTGTATGAGGCGGTGCGGGTCGACGACACGATCCGGCGGCTGGTCAATGAAGGTGGCGATGAACAGGCGATCGCGGCGCACGCCTTTGCCAGGCAATCGACGTTGGCGACGGCCGCGCGCGCGTTGGTGCTGGACGGCGTGACGACGGCGGAGGAAGCCATCCGCGTATCCCGCCGCGACTCCGACGCGGGGTGAGGGGCGTGTCTGTCTTGCCATCAGCATGTTCCACCCCGGCAAAGGCCTGGGTTCAGTCGCTGTGCGATACGAAGTCGGGTTCACGCGAAGCCGCGAAGCCGCGAAGAGAAGAGTGGTTCGCGCAGAGGCGCGGAGGACGCAGAGGTATCTGGCGCGCGGCAGCGCATCGCTTTTTCAACCGGCCGAAATATGAGGGCCGCTGGCGCGGCGAGAACAACCTCTCTGCGCCCTCCGCGCCTCTGCGCGAACAAATCCTTCTTCGCGGCTTCGCGGCTTCGCGTGAGATAAAGTTTCGATACCGGACCTCGCTTCTCGACCATCGCCGCAACTGGACCCCGGCCTGCGCCGGGGTGGTGCGACGCGATTGGGTAAAGGGCTGACATGGCCGGGTTCGACTATGTCGCCATCGATACCAAGGGCGCGGAGAAGCGGGGCTTCATCCCTGCCGAGACCAGTGACGCTGCTCGCGCCGCTCTGGAGAAGCAGCGACTTTACGTCGTCTCGGTCAAGCCGGGCAGCGGCGATACCGCCGAACGCCGCCCGCTCTTCGGGCTGAAGCTCGGCCGCGCACGTATGTCCGTCAAGCAGCTGACCCTGTTCACCCGTCAGCTCGCCACGCTCAACCGCGTCTCGCCGCTGGAGGAATCGCTTCGCACCATCACCCGCCAGACCGAGCAGGAACGGGTGCGCGCGATCGTCGCGACCGTGCATCAGGGCGTCACTGAAGGCCGCCGCCTCGCCGATGCGATGGCGCGTGAGCCCAAGAGTTTCCCGCCGCTCTACCGCGCGATGGTCGCGGCGGGGGAGAGTTCGGGGACCTTGCCGACCATCCTCGAACGGCTGGCGGCCCTGCTGGAGCGGCAGGCGGAGATACGTGGCAAGCTGATCACCGCGCTCGCCTATCCGACGATCCTGGCGGTGGTGGCGATGGGCGTCGTCACCGCGCTGATGATGTTCGTCGTGCCGCAGGTGGTCGAGCAGTTCGATACGGTGGGCCAGGAGCTTCCCTTCCTGACGCGCATGGTGATCGGCGTGTCGGACCTGCTGGTCGGCTGGTGGTGGTTGATGCTGGGCGTCGTGGTGGTCGCGGGCGTCGGCGTCTGGCGCGCATTGAAGGTGCCGTCGATCCGGCTGTCCTTCGACACCTGGTTGCTGAAGCTGCCGCTGCTGGGCCGGTTGCTCCGCGACCTTCACGCCGCGCGGATGGCGCGGACGCTGGGGACGATGGTGGCGAGCCGGCTGCCGCTGCTCGAAGGGCTGACGCTGACCGCCGGGACGATCCACAACCGCCGCCTGCGCGTCGCCTCCGACGCGATCGTCGATGCGATCCGGGGCGGCAGCAGCCTGTCGGCGGCGATGCGGCGTGCGGGGGTGTTCCCGCCTTTGCTAACCTATCTGGCGGCCAGCGGCGAGGCGGCGGGGCGTCTGGACGAGATGCTGGAGCGCGCCGCCGATTATCTGGAGCGCGAGTTCGATCGTTTCACCGCGACCGCGCTGTCGCTGCTCGAACCCGCGATCATCGTCGTGATGGGCGGCGTGGTCGCGACGATCGTGCTATCCATCCTGTTGCCGATCCTCCAGCTCAACACGCTGGCGGGACAATGAGCCGAGAGGACAAGTTCATGCGTAATCCCACCCGACGGCCGATCCGCCGCAAGCGCCGCGAGGACGGTTTCACCCTTGTGGAACTGATGGTCGTCATCGTCATCATCGGCCTGCTGGCGACGATCGTCGCGCTGAACGTGCTGCCCTCGGGCGACACGGCCAAGATCCAGAAGGCCAAGGCGGACATCGCGAACATCGAAACCGGGCTGGAGATGTACAAGCTCCAGAACCTGACCTTCCCGACGACGGCGCAGGGGCTTCCGGCGCTGGTGTCGATGCCCGCCGGTCTGGCCGATCCGTCACGCTATCAGAAGGGCGGATATCTGAAGAAGCTGCCCGACGATCCCTGGGGCCGCCCCTATCTCTATGCTTCGCCGGGTCAGCATGGCGAGGCGGATGTCTGGACCTACGGCGCCGACGGCAAGGAAGGTGGCGAAGGGGTCAACGCCGATATCGGCAATTGGGATAAGTGAGCCTTCGCGCCCGTCTGGATGCCGGGAACGGCGGCGGGCGGACGCTGTCCGGCTGGCCTGGGGCGTGGTCTTCGAGCGTGCGCAGGCGGAACGGCGCGGGGCAGGCGGGCTTCACCCTGGTCGAATTGATGATCGTCATCACCGTCATCGGCCTTGCGTCGGCGATCGCGGTCCTGTCGCTGCCCGACCGGCGCGGCCGCGTCACCGACGAGGCGCTGCGCTTCGCCGCGCGTGTTCGCGCCGCGCATGACGTGGCGGTGGTCGAGGCCGCACCGGTCAGCATCTGGGTGACCCGCGGCGGCTATGGCTTCGACCGCCGGGCGGACGGGGTGTGGAGCCCGATGACCGCCAAGCCCCTGCGCGTCGCCCAATGGGAGGACGGCACCCAGGCGCAGATCCCCGATGCGAGCGGGCGGGTGCGGATCACCTTCGATGTGACCGGGCTGGCGGATCGTCCGGTCGAACTGCGCCTGACCCGTGAGCGGGCGAGCAGCATCATCCGTATCGGCGCGGACGGGACGGTGCGGGTCGATGGGTGACAGGCCGCTAGGTCCCGCCCGTGCCGGGGCGGCGTGGCGCCGGCGCGAGGCCGGGTTCACCCTGATCGAGATCATGGTCGCGCTCGCGGTCTTCAGCCTGGCCGCGATGGCGCTCGTCCGGCTGGAGAGCGCGACGATCCGGGGCGCCGCGATCCTGGACGAGACGGTGGTCGCCCAGATGGTCGCGCGCAATGTCGCCATCGCCGCCGTCACCGATCCCCAGGCTCCGGCGCTGGGCCGCACGACGGCCGAGGAAGTCAATGGCGGGCGAATCTGGAAATGGACCCGGATCGTCAGCGGTACGGGCGATGTGCGGGTGGTGCGGATCGACGTCGCGGTGGCGAATGCGGCGGGCAGCATCGTCGGGCGGATGACGATGGTCCGGCCGCCAATGGCCGTGGCTCCGGCCGGGGTCTCGGTATCGTGACCGGCAATTCGATCCACCCGGGCGCAGGCCGGGGTGGCGTTCCTTCGAACGGCTTCACCCTTGTCGAGGTCATGGTGGCGCTGCTCATCTTCTCGATGCTCGCCGCCGCCGCCGTGGCGATCCTCTCGCTCAGCGTGCGGGCGCAGGCCGTGACGGGCCAGAAGCTGGACGCGACGGCGGCGGTCAGCCGGACGACCGCGATCCTGTCCGCCGATCTGGCGCAGGCGGTCGACCGGCCTACGCGGGACGAAGCGGGCGTCCAGACCCCCGCGATGGTGGCAGGCCCCGATGCGATGCGGCTGGTCCGCGCGGGCTGGAGCAATCCCGACGCCGCGCAGCGTCCGTCGCTTCAGAAGGTCGCCTATCGCCTGAATGGCGACGTGCTGGAGCGGGTTGCCTGGCCGCTGCTCGACGGCGCGGCGGCGATGGAGCCCGCCGCGCTGATGGACCATGTCCGCGAGTTGCACCTTCGATATCGTTTCGCGGGGGCCTGGCTCGACCAGTGGCAGGGACAGCCCGGCGTCGCGCTGCCCCAGGCGGCGGAAGTGACGATCGTGCGCGACGACGGCATGATCTTTCGCCAGCTTTTCCTCGTCGGCACCGGCTATGCCGGGGCTCCGCAAGCCGGAGTGACGCCCAACCCCACGCCGACGCCGACACCGATCCCCAATGGCTAGGCGGGTGGCTCGACCCGGCGAACGCGGCGCGGCGTTGCTGACCGTGCTGATCCTCGTCGCGGTGATCGCGGTGCTGGCCGCGACCGCGCTGGAAAAGCTGCGTCTGTCGACCCGGCTGGGCGGCAATGCGGTGGCGATCGAGCAGGCGCGGGGTTACGCCTATGCGGCCGAAGCGCTGGCGATCATCCGTATCGGCGATCTGCTCCAACGCGCGCAGGGCAAGGTCTCGCTGCTCGGTGGGTGGAGCGACCGGCCCTTTGCCCTGCCCCTCGGCGATGTCGCGGGCGGCGCGACGGCGGTGGCGCGCGTGACCGATGGCGGCAACTGCTTCAACCTGAACGGCCTGGCCCAGACCGTGCCGGGGCAGCCGGGGGTCCTGATCGGCAATGCGGTGGAGACGGCGCATTTCGCCAAGCTGATGCGGCTCATCGGCATTCCCGGACAAGTGGCCGAACAGGTGGCGACCGCGACCTCCGACTGGATCGACGGCGACCAGAACCCGCAAGGCAATGGCGGGGAGGATGCGCTCTATCTGGCCCGCGATCCGCCCTATCGGACCGCCGGCACGATGATGGCGGATGTCAGCGAGATGCGGATGGTGAACGGGGTCACACCCGAACTCTATGCCAGCCTGCGCCCCTGGATCTGCGCGCTGCCCGAGGCGCAGCCGAGCATGGTCAACATCAACACGCTGGCCCCCGAACAGGCACCCCTGGTCGCGATGGCGCAGGTCGATACGATTTCACCTGCCGCCATTGCCCAGGCCCTTTTGCGCCGCCCGCCGCAAGGCTATGCGGATGTGGGCGCCTTTTGGGCACAGGCGTCGGGTGCGGCGGGCGCAGGCGGTGTCACGACGAATACCCGCTGGTTCAACCTGCGCATCGATGTGACCCAGGGCAGCGTGACGGTGCACGAACGCGCACTGGTCGATGCGCGACGCCAGCCGCCGCAACTGGTGGCGCGGATATGGGGGGAAGAGTGATGAGTGCGACCAACCTCCTGTTCCTGCCGCCGGGTGAGGGCGGTGACTATCGCTGGATGCGGATCGAGGATGCGCGGGTCGCGGCGGCGGGCGAGGGGCTGCCGCAGGGGGACGGCGCGGTGATCGCGGTCGCGCCCGCCGATGCGGTGTCGCTGCACTGGGCCGAGATTCCCGCCCGTTCGACCGCGCAGGCCGCCGCCGCCGCGCGTCTGCTCGCCGCAGAGGTCAGCGCCGCGCCGATGGACGAACTTCACGTCGCGGTCGGCGACGAGGAAGCGGGCGGGCGGCCCATCGGCATCGTCAATCGCGGCGCGATGGCCGGATGGCTGGCGCGGCTGGGCGCGGCGGGAGTCGACCCGGTCGCCATCGTGCCAGCGCCGCTGCTGCTGCCGCGTCCCGAGCAGGGCTATGTTCGCGGTGATCTGGCCGGGCAGGGCGTGGTGCGGGGGCGCGCGTCGGGCTTTGCCGACGAACCGGGCCTGACCGAGATCGTCATTGCCGAGGAGCCGCTTGCGGAGCTGGACGCCGACGGGATCGAGGCGGCGCTGGGAACGGCGGTGGCGGCCCCGACGCTCGACCTGCGGCAGGGCCCCTTTGCGCGGCGGCGCGGCTTGGCGATCGACTGGCGGCTGGTGCGACGGCTGGGCTGGCTGGGGCTGGCGATCGTCGCGGTGACGATCTCGATCGATCTGGTACGCTGGACCAAATACAGCTTCGCCGCCGACGCGACCGAGGCGCGGATCGAGCAGGTCGCGCGTACCGCCCTGCCGCGCGGCGAAACGCTGGTCGATGCCGACCGGCAACTGACCGAGCGATTGTCTGCGGTGCGCGGGCCGGGACAGGGGTTCAGCCGGACCGCGGCGGCGGTCTTCGCGGCGGTGCGTGGCGTCCCCGGCACCGAGCTGACCGCGCTTGATTTTCAGCCGAGCGGCGACATTCGGCTGGGCGTGGCGGTGGACCGCGAGGCGCTGGCCACCGATCTGAAGCGTGCGATCGAGGCGGAGGGCTTCACCGTCCAGCCGAGCACCTTCGTCGCGGCCAATGGCCGGATCACGGGAGAATTCACGGTGCGCGCACGATGAAGGCGCTGAAACTCTGGTTCGACGGACGCTCGACCCGCGAAAAGCGGCTGTTGCTGGTCATGGTGGGCCTGCTGGCCGTCACGATCGTCTGGGGCGGCATTTTACGGCCGCTGGGCGACGGCCTGTCGAGCGCGCGCGAACGCCATGCCGATGCGGTGATCCGGCTGGGCGAGGCACAGGCGATGGCCGACGAACTACGCCAGCGGCGGCGTCGACCGACGCTGGCGGGGTCGCTGGCCGATACGGTGCGGCTGTCGGCGGAGCAGGCGGGTTTCGCCCTGTCCGCGCTGACCGAGGACGGTCCCGGTCGCGTGCGCGCGCAGATCGCCTCGGCCCGGCCCGGTGCGCTGACGCCCTGGCTCGCTCGGTTGGAGCGGGGCGGCGTGCTGGTCGAGCAGGCGACGCTGACCGACAATGGCGACCGGACCGTGGGCGTGGCGTTGCTGCTGCGGGCGCGGGCGTCGTGATGCGGGTGCGGCTCGCCACCCGTCCGCCGGTGCTGTTCGCTGCCATGCTGGCCGTGGCGTTGGTCGTGTTCTTCCCGATGCGCCTTGTGCTGGGTGCGACCGGGCTGGGCGATGAGGGACTGAGCGCCCGGCGGGTCGGCGGCACCATCTGGGGCGGCAGCCTGATCGAGGCGCGATTCGGCGATGTGCCGCTGGGCGATCTGCGCGTTTCGCTGTCCCCCCTGGCGCTGCTCGTCGGAAAGGCGCGCCTCGCCTTCGAGGGGGCGGGCGTCGATGGTCGCCCGATCGCGGGCGCGGCGACGATCGGGCGCCATGCGATGGGCATCGACGGCGTCACCGCGACCCTGCCTGCCGCGACCCTGTTCGCGCCGCTCCCCGTGACCACCCTGGCGCTGGAGGATGTGACGGTCCGCTTCCGTGACGGCGTATGCGAGGCGGCGGCGGGGCGGGTCCGCGCGACCGTGGCGGGCGAGGCGGGTGGTTTGCCCCTGCCGCCGACGATGATGGGCGATGCCCGGTGCGAGGCGGGGGCGCTGCTGCTGCCGATGACGGGGCAGGGGGGCACCGAGGCGGTGAATTTGCGCATTCGCCCCGATGGCCGCTACACCGCCGATCTGGTTCTGACGCCGGGCGATCCGGCCGCCGCGGCGAAGCTGGAGCAACTGGGATTCGTGGCCGGTTCGGGCGGCGGGTATCGACTTTCGGCAGAAGGTCGCTTTTGACCGCTTGACGAAACCGGGTGATCCCGTTTAGGGGCGCAAGCCTTCGCGGCGACCGTAGTTCAATTGGTTAGAGCGCCGGCTTGTGATGCCGGAAGTTGCGGGTTCAAGTCCCGTCGGTCGCCCCATTATTTCCCGGCCATTTTGCTGGCCACGGCGCCGGCCCCCTTCAGAGCCGTGTCCCCCAATATCCTCGCCGATCTGGGTGGCCGGGTTCGAAGACTCGGTCCGGTTCCGCATTTGTCGGACCGAAGGACGAGCATGACGAGCTGGGGTTTTCCTGATTTCGACGCGCATGAGGGCGTGCATCTGTTCACCGATCCCGCATCGGGTTTGCAGGCCGTCATCGCGGTGCATTCCACCCATCTGGGCCCGGCGGCCGGTGGCGCGCGCTTCTGGAACTATGCCACCCCGGCACTCGCCATCACCGACGCGCTGCGCCTGTCGCGCGGCATGAGCTACAAGAACGCCATGGCCGGCCTGGCGCTGGGCGGCGGCAAGGGCGTGGTGCTGGCGGCCAAGCAGGGTGACGTCATCACCACGGCGCAGCTCGAAGCCTTTGGTCGCGCGGTCGAGTCGCTGGGCGGTCGTTATGTCACCGCCGAGGATGTCGGCATGTCCGAAGAGCGCATGAAGGTCATCGCGACCCAGACCCGCTATGTCTCCGGCCTGCCGGTCGCGAGCGGCGCGGCGGGCGGCGATCCCGGCCCGTACACCGCGCACGGCGTCTATCTGGGCGTCAAGGCGGCGGCGAAGCGTGGGCTGGGTGCCACCGACATGAAGGGCGTGCGGGTCGCTATCCAGGGCGTCGGCTCGGTAGGCGGCGGTCTGGCCAAGCTGCTGGCGAAGGACGGCGCGATCCTGACCATCGCCGATGTCAACCAGCCGCGTGCCGAAGCGATGGCGGCGGAACTGGGCGCTAGCGTCGCCTCGGCCGACGAGATCCTGTTCGCCGATGTCGATCTGGTCAGCCCCAACGCGCTGGGCGCGGTGCTGACCGCCGATTCGATCCAGCGGCTGAAGGCCAAGGTCGTCGCGGGCGGCGCGAACAATCAGCTCGCGACCCGCGAGGACGGCGCGCGCGTGGCGGAAGCGGGCATCCTCTATGCCCCCGATTACGTCATCAACGCGGGTGGTATCATCAATGTCGGCCTGGAATATCTGGGCCAGGGCGATGAGGCCGAGGTGATGGCGCGCATCGCCAAGATCCCCGAGCGGCTGGAGCAGGTCTGGCAGCGTTCGTCCGAAACCGGCCATCCGGCCTCGGACGTGGCGGACGAAATCGCGCAGGGCCTGATCGGCCGCTGACCATTATTCCTCTCCTGCAAGGGGAGGTGGCAGTCCGCAGGACTGACGGAGGGGTGTCTCGATAAGCGATGACACCCCTCCACCACCGCTTCGCGGCGGTCCCCCTCCCCTCGCAGGGGAGGAAGTCGATCACACCCATCGAGATTCCCGCGCCGAAACCCGGTTGACGAACCGGCTTCCTACGCCCATTTGCCAATCGGACCAAATCCATCCGATTGGGAGATCATGCGCCTTTCCAGCCTAGCCGATTATGCGGTCGTGATGATGTCCGCCGCCGCGCGCGAAGGTGCCGGTGGGCGGAGCAATGCGACCTTGCTGGCCGGGCAGACGGGCGTGCCGCTGCCCACCGCGCAGAAGCTGGTCAGCCGTCTGGCGTCCGCGGGCCTGATCGAGAGCACGCGCGGCACCGGCGGGGGCATCCGCCTCGCCCGCGACGCCGATGCGATCAGCCTGGCCGACATCATCGAGGCGGTGGACGGGCCGATCGCGCTGACCGCCTGTGTCGACGGTGCCGCGCATGACTGTGGCCTTGAAATGCAATGTCGCGTTCGTCCGCATTGGCATGTCGTCAATCAGGCGGTACGCGCCGCCTTTTCCGGGGTGACGCTTGCGACGCTCGCCGCCGATCCTGTTGAATCGCAAGTGATGGGCGTGTCGCCACGTCCGGGGGTATTCGCCTGATGGCCACGAAGAATGCAGAGGCGCTCGCCGCCGCCAACAAGAAATATGAGTGGGGCTTCGCCACCGAGATCGAGCAGGACTTCGCGCCCAAGGGGCTGAGCGAGGATACGGTCCGCTATATCTCGGCGAAGAAGGGCGAGCCCGAATGGATGCTCGACTGGCGGCTGAAGGCATTTCGCCTGTGGCAGACGCTCGAGACGCCGGACTGGGCCAAGCTGAACATCCCGCCGATCGACTATCAGGACGCCTATTACTACGCCGAGCCTAAGACGAAGAAGACGATCGCGTCGCTGGACGAACTCGATCCCGAAATCCGGCGGACCTATGAGAAGCTGGGCATTCCGATCGCCGAGCAGGAAGTGCTGGCGGGCGTCGAGGGCGCGCGCAAGGTCGCGGTGGATGCGGTGTTCGACTCGGTGTCGGTCGCGACGACCTTCCGCAAGGAACTGGAAGCGGCGGGCGTGATCTTCCGCTCGATCTCCGAGGCGGTCCGCGAATATCCCGAGCTGGTGAAGAAGTGGCTCGGCAAGGTCGTGCCACAGCGGGACAATTATTTCGCGACGCTCAACTCGGCGGTCTTTTCGGACGGGACGTTCGTCTACATTCCCGAGGGCGTCCGGTGCCCGATGGAGCTGTCCACCTATTTCCGCATCAACGCGGAGAATACCGGCCAGTTCGAGCGCACGCTGATCGTCGCGGACAAGGGGGCCTATGTCTCCTATCTCGAAGGCTGCACCGCACCGATGCGCGACGAGAACCAGTTGCACGCTGCCGTCGTCGAACTGGTCGCGCTGGACGATGCCGAGATCAAATATTCGACCGTCCAGAACTGGTATCCGGGCGACGAGAATGGCGTCGGCGGCATCTACAATTTCGTCACCAAGCGCGCGCTGTGCCAGGGCAAGAACAGCAAGGTGTCGTGGACGCAGGTCGAAACCGGCTCGGCGGTGACGTGGAAATATCCGAGCTGCGTGCTGGCGGGCGATGGCTCGGTGGGTGAGTTCTACTCGGTCGCCGTCACCAACAATCGCCAGCAGGCCGATACCGGCACCAAGATGATCCATCTCGGCAAGAACACCCGTTCGACCATCGTGTCGAAGGGGATTTCGGCCGGGCGCTCGGACAACACCTATCGCGGCCTCGTTCGCGTGGCGGCGACCGCCGAGAATGTCCGCAACTTCACCCAGTGCGACAGCCTGTTGCTGGGCGACCAGTGCGGCGCGCATACCGTGCCCTATATCGAGGTGAAGAACCCCAGCGCGCAAATCGAGCATGAGGCGACGACCAGCAAGATCAGCGAGGACCAGCTCTTCTACGCGATGAGCCGTGGCTTGGACCAGGAAGCGGCCGTCGCGCTGATCGTCAACGGCTTCGCGCGCGAGGTGTTGCAGCAACTCCCGATGGAGTTCGCGGTCGAGGCGCAGAAGTTGTTGGGGATTTCGCTGGAGGGTTCGGTTGGATAGCCCATTCTTCTTTGAAGGAACGAAATATCGGTCGCGGGGCAATGAGGCATCTCATTTCCATTGGATGGAACGGATTGCCTGCATACGCAGTGTGAAAGGCGTCGGGCGCCGTGTCTTTATGGACATTGACCGATCCACCGTCACGGCGACCGATCTTGAAGAATTAAATGCCATTTATCACCGTTACGGCGGCGATCTTACCCAACTTACAGCGCTTTCAGAGGGCGGTCATGCTCAAGATTGAAAACCTCCACGCCGAGATTGACGGCAAGCCGATCCTCAAGGGCCTGACGCTCGAGGTGAAAGCGGGCGAAGTCCATGCGATCATGGGCCCCAACGGCGCGGGCAAGTCGACGCTCGGCTATGTGCTGGGTGGGCGTCCGGGTTACGAAGTGACCGAGGGTTCGGTGACGTTCGACGGCGTCGACCTGCTCGAACTGGAGCCGAACGAGCGTGCCGCCGCCGGGCTGTTCCTGGGCTTCCAGTACCCGGTCGAAATCCCCGGCGTGTCGAACGTTCAGTTCCTGCGCGAGAGCCTGAACGCCCAGCGTGCCCAGCGTGAGGAAGCGCCGCTGTCGGGCGGCGAATTCCTGAAGCTGGCCCGCGCGCAGGCCGATGGGCTGGGGCTGAACCAGGACATGCTGAAGCGTCCGGTCAATGTCGGCTTCTCGGGCGGCGAGAAGAAGCGCAACGAGATGGTCCAGATGGGCATCCTGAACCCCAAGTTCGCGATCCTGGACGAAACCGACTCCGGCCTCGACATCGACGCGCTGCGCATCGTCGGCGACGGCATCAACCGGATCATGCGCGCGCCCGACAAGGCGGTGCTGCTGATCACCCACTATCAGCGGCTGCTCGACTATGTGCAGCCCGACCGGGTCCATGTGCTGGCCGATGGCCGCATCGTGCGCTCGGGCGGCCCCGAACTCGCGCTTGAACTGGAGCGTGAGGGCTATGCGGGCGTCGAGGGAGCGGCGGCGTGACGACCACGCTGGAACTCCCCTCGACCCGCGAGGAGGCCTGGCGCTGGGCCGATATCGACGCGCTTCGCCGCGCGGCGGAGAGCGAACGGGCGGTGCCGGTCGCCGGGGCGGACCGCTTCCTCGATCTGTCGGGTGCGCGGTTGTTGTTCGTTGACGGCGTGCTGGATGAAAGCGCCAGCACTCTCGGCCCGGTTAACCTGACCCAGATTGACGCCAGTGACCATCCGCTCGGGCGCCAAGCGCTGGGGCGTGGCTGGTCGCTGCGGCTGGATCGCGATGCGGTCGCCGATCCGGTTCAGATCGTCCATGTCGCCAGCGGCGCGGTCAATCATCTGCCCGCCGAGATCGTGCTGGCCGAGGATGCGGCGGCGCAGGTCTATGAGACCTATGTCGGTCGCGGCTGGAGCAACCGGCTGACGCGGGTGAAGCTGGCGGCGTCGGCGCGGCTGATGCGCGCGGTACGGTTGTTGCAGGACGATGGTTTCGTCTCGCTGCGCGAGGAAGCCGAACTGGGCGAGGGCGCGAGCCTGACCGCGACCTTCCTGGCGGCTGGCAATATGGGCACGCGGATCGACGGCGGCATCACCCAGACCGGCGACGGCGCCTATGCCGAGTTCGGCGGTGCGCTGCTGACCAAGGGTGAATTGAAGCAGGAATGCGCGGTGGCCTTGCGCCACGCCGCGCTGAACGGCCAGAGCCACCAGCTATGGCGTGCGGTCGCCGCCGATCGTAGCCAGGCGAGCCTCGCCGCGCGGGTCGAGGTGGCGCGTCACGCGCAGAAGACCGATGGCGAGCAGTCCTTGCGCGGCCTGCTGCTCCAGCGGACGGCGACGGTCAATCTGAAGCCCGAGCTGGAAATCTTCGCCGACGATGTGAAGTGTGCGCACGGCGCGACGGTCGGCGAACTCGATGCGCGTGCGCTGTTCTACATGCAGAGCCGGGGTATCCCGCGCCCACGCGCGCAGGCGCTGCTGACCCGCGCCTTCGTCGCCGATGCGATCGACCGGATCGGCAACGAGGTGGTGCGCGAGGCCTTTGCGGCGGATGCCGATGCCTGGCTGGAGGCGGCGCTTTGACGAGCGCCGCGCCTCTCGACCGGGTGGCGGACTTTCCGGCGATCCCGGACGGCTGGGCTTATCTCGACACCGCCGCGACCGCGCAGAAGCCGCAGGCCGTCATCGACGCGATCACCCGCGCCTATGACACCAGCTATGCCACCGTGCATCGCGGCGTCTATCAGCGCTCGGCCGACATGACGCTGGCCTATGAAGCGGCGCGCGAGGCGACGGCGCGGTTCATCGGGGCGGGCTCGCCCAGTGAGATCGTCTTCACGCGCGGCGCGACCGAGGGGATCAATCTCGTCGCTGAGTGCTGGGCGGCGACCAACCTCAAGGCGGGCGACCGTATCCTGTTGTCGATGCTGGAGCATCACTCCAACATCGTGCCGTGGCAGATGGTCGCCGAGCGGCTGGGCGTCGCGATCGACGTGCTGCCGCTGACCCATGACCACCGCATCGACCTGGATGCGATGGAGCGCATGCTGACGCCTGCGCACAAGCTGGTGTCGCTGGGCCATGTGTCGAACGTGCTGGGCTCGGTGCTGGATGGCCGCCGTGCTGCCGATCTGGCGCATGGCGTCGGTGCGAAGATCCTGCTCGACGGGTGCCAGGCGGTGCCGCGCATCGCGGTCGACGTCGCCGCGCTCGATTGCGATTTCTACGTTTTCTCGGGCCACAAGCTCTACGGCCCGACCGGCATCGGCGTGCTGTGGGCGCCCCCCGAATTGCTGGAGGCCATGCCCCCCTATCAGGGCGGCGGGTCGATGATCGATCGCGTCACGTTCGAGAAGACCACCTATGCCCCGCCGCCCGGCCGGTTCGAGGCGGGGACGCCGCATATCGTCGGCGCGCTGGGGCTCCATGCCGCGATCGACTATGTGACCAGCATCGGCCTGGACGCGATCCATGCGCATGAGGCGGCCTTGGTCGCGCAGGCGCGCGAGGGGCTGTCGGCGATCAATTCGGTGCGGCTGCTGGGGCCGGAGGACTCCGCCGGAATCGTCAGTTTCGCGGTCGAGGGGGTTCATCCCCACGACATCGGCACCATATTGGACGAGAGCCGGGTGGCGATCCGCGCAGGGCATCACTGCGCCCAGCCGCTGATGGAGGCGCTCGGCCTGCCCGCCACCGCACGGGCGAGTTTCGGCGTGTATAACGGATCGGATGACGTTGCGGCGCTGGTGGATGGCGTCCGGCGGGTCACGAGGATTTTCGGATGAGCGACTATAAGATCGAGGAAGTGGATAGCGTCGCACAGCCGCCCAAGGCGCGGGTGCAGGACGTGGTCGAGGCACCGGCGGCCGAAGCCGCGACGGAGCGGCAGCGCGATTATCTGTCGGGCTTCCTCTCGCAAAAGCCGAACGTCGACGATCCGACCCAGCCGGGCGGCGCGCTGTATGACGGGATCATCGACGCGCTGAAGGACATTTACGACCCGGAAATCCCGGTCAACATCTATGACCTGGGGCTGATCTACGGCGTCGAGGTGACCGAGGGCGGCCATGCGATCGTGACGATGACGCTGACCACCCCGCACTGCCCGGTCGCCGAGTCGATGCCGGGCGAGGTGGAATTGCGCGTCTCGGCGGTGCCTGGGATCGCGACGGCCGATGTCAACCTGATCTGGGATCCGCCCTGGGACCCGCAGAAGATGTCGGACGAAGCCAAGCTCGAACTGGGGATGCTCTGACCATGGCGACCACGCTCCGCCCGCGCCCTGCCGCGCTGCACCTGACGCCGTCCGCCGAGGCACGGATCGCCGACCTGATGGCGCGCGCGCCGGAGGGCGCGATCGGGGTCAAGCTGTCGACGCCGCGCCGGGGCTGTTCGGGGCTGGCCTATTCGGTCGATTATGTAAGCGAGGCCAAGGCGTTCGACGAAAAGATCGATACGCCCGGCGGCACCCTGTTCGTTGATGGCGGGTCGATCCTGTATCTGATCGGGTCGACCATGGACTGGGTGGAGGATGACTTCACCGCCGGCTTCGTGTTCCAGAATCCGAACGCCAAGGGCGCGTGCGGGTGCGGGGAAAGCTTCACGGTTTGACGTCAGCGGGGATCGCGGGCGTTCGGGCCGAACGGGGCAGGGGACTATCCGCTTTCCTCTGCTCCCGCCTCGCCGTTCGTCAGATGCGGTGCTCCAGCTTCAGGCTCGCGCCATCCCACTCGACCGCCAGGTCGCGATAGTCCGCGACCGTGGCATGCGGCGTATCCATGACATCGCGGTGTGTCTGGGTGATCACCACCACCGTCATCCCCGCGGCCTCGGCCGCCGCGATTCCCGCCGGGGCATCCTCGAACGCCAGGCAATTTTCTGGTGCGATGCCCAGCCGCTGCGCACCGAGCAGGAAGCCGTCCGGCGCGGGCTTGCTCCGCTCCGTATCCTCCGCCGTCACGAACACGCCGGGCAGCGGCAGTCCCGCCGCCCTTAGCCGCACTTCCGCGAGCCGTCTCGGCGCGGAGGTGACGATCGCCCAGCGATCCGTCGGCAGCGCGCCCAGAAAGGCCGCCGCGCCGTCGATCGGATCGATATCATCCAGATCCAGCATCTCCGCCTCGGTCAGCGCATGTGCTTCCGCGACCGGATCGACGCCGGGAAGGTTCAGCCGCCGGATCGTCTCGACCGACTGCACGCCGTGGATGGTCGGCAGGAACGCTTCGACATCCAGCCCATGCCGCTCCGCCCAGGCGGCCCAGGCGCGCTCGGCCGAGGCGATCGAAGTCAGGATCGTCCCGTCCATGTCGAACAGGAAGCCGCCAAAGGCGCGGCTCGGCAGGGCTTTGGTCATCGGCACTCCGGGATGAGGGATCCCCGCCGCGCGATCGGCGGCGGGGGAAGGCGGGTCAGTTGGCCTGGAAGACGCCGCACGCGATGCGGCCGCCGCTATTGCCGCTCGGATCGGTCTTCAGGTCGTCCGCGCCCGCATGGATCACGATCGCTGAGCCGTCCGTATCGAGCAGCCCCGCCAGGGTCGCGCCCGGCAGAACGATGCCCAGCGTACCCCGACCGTCATTGCCGACCGTCATGTTGGGCATGTCGCCCTCATGCGGGCCTTGCGGGTTCATGCTGCCATGCTGGCGCTGGGTGGGGTTCCAATGGCCGCCCGCCGTCGTGAAATCGGGCGCGTCGCAGCGGCCGACCGTGTGGATATGGACGCCGTGCATGCCCGCGGGCACGTTCATCGCATCCAGTGTGATGCGCAGGCCGCCCGCCACTTCGGTCGCGGTGGCGCGGCCCGCGTCGACTCCGGTTCCGGTGTGCAGGGTCGCGGTCGCACTGGCACCGCCCGGCGTCGGGGCGCCCGTCTCCATTCTGTTCTGTTCACAGGCGAGCAGCCCGAGCGACAGCGTACCGATGGTCAGCAGCGTGAGGTATTTCATGTCGGAAAGCTCCCTGATCGAACGAGATGATGATCGCGTGCCGGTTTCTACCGGTCGATATGTCCTGTCGATGGGTGTGCCCTATCGATCGGTGTTCAGGGGCCAACGCATCACGGGTTCATAGGATGCGCCACCATGCCCCAGATGGCTTTGGTAGAGAAGCAGATGCTCCATCATGAAGGGCTCGCTGGCAAGCCCCGCATGGACGGCGCGCCAGGCGTCGATCTCGGCCATGTTCCCGGCGCTGCGGGACAGGCGCGCCAGCGTGATATGCGGCCGATAGGCGCGGCGTTCGGGCGGCAGCCCGGCGCGGACGCAGGCCTGGTCGACCTTGCGGTGGAGATGCGCCAGCGTGTCATGGGGCGTCACATCGGCCCAGAGCGTGTCGATCCGCCCGCGCGTGTCGAACGCGCCGACGCCCGCGATCTGGACGGCGGGGGCGGGGGCATGGACCTGGGCCAGCGCGGCGGCGACATCCTCGGCCTGTGGTCGGTCGACCTCGCCGATGAAGCGCAGGGTTAGATGCAGTTGCTCGTCATCCTGCCAGCGGGCGAGGGGGATGCCGTCCATGGCATCGGTCAGCAGGTCGCGAATGGCGGGGGGCGGGCGGAGGGCGACGAATAAACGGAGCATGACAAAATGTTTCTATCGCACGGAGGCGGGAAACGGGAACGGCTTTGGCTTGAAAAGCGTCGGCAGGAGAGCGATATTTCGGTCAACCGGCATGTGGCCGGCCAAAGGAGCAATAGTTCACCATGGCAAACTGGTCTGATCCACGGCCGAGCGCCGCGCCGTTCGGTACCACAGCCACCACGGGCTCGACCGCCTATGATGCGGGTCTGCGTTCGTACATGCTGTCCGTCTATAACTATATGACGTCGGGCGTGCTGCTGACGGGTATCGTCGCGCTGCTCTTCGCATGGGGCGGGCGCGACAGCATGGCCGCGCAGGTCTTCCTGAACGGCGGGCCGCTCAAATATGTCATCATGTTCGCGCCTTTGGGCTTCGTGTTCGCGCTGAGCATGGGCGTCAACCGCATGAAGACCTCGACAATGCAGATGCTCTTCTGGGCATTCGCGGTCGTCATGGGTCTGTCGCTGTCGACCATCTTCCTGGTCTATAGCGGTGCGTCGATCGCTGGCGCGTTCTTCGCGACGGCGGCGGGCTTTGCGGCGCTCAGCCTCTATGGCTACACCACCAAGCGCGACCTGTCGGCCTTCGGCACCTTCCTGATCGTTGGTCTGGTCGGCCTGATCGTCGCCAGCCTGATCAACGTCTTCCTCCAGTCGGGCACGATGGCGCTGGTCATCAGCTTCGTCGGCGTGCTGCTGTTCGCGGGCCTGACCGCCTATGACACGCAGCGGACCAAGGAGATGTATTATCAGGTTCGCGGCACGGGCATGCAGGACCGGGTGGTCATCATGTCGGCGCTGAGCCTGTATCTCGACTTCATCAACATGTTCCTGTTCATCCTGCGTCTGTTCGGCTCCAGCCGCGACTGACGCCCGGAAACGGGTCCAGGCATTACCCAAGGGGTCCGGCGGATCGTCCGCCGGGCCCTTTTTTCTGGTGAAGGGATGACGGCATGCGCCTGTCGATCGAAGTGTCGCTCGACTATACCATGGCCCAACCGGCCGATGTCCTGCTGCAGATCGAGGCGGCGGATATGGCCGATCAGCGTCTGGAGCATCAGTCGCTGACCATCTGGTCCGATCATCGGGTGGCGGCCGTGCCGGGCGAGGACGGCATCGGGCAGCGTTGCTGGGTCCGCGCCGACCACGCACTGATCGCGCGTTACGAGGCGGTGGTTGTGGTCGATCGGCCGGCCCTGATGCTTGAACCGTTGCCCGCGACGCCCGCCCGTGCGCTGGACGGGTCGCTGATCCCCTATCTGCTGCCCAGCCGCTATTGCCAGTCGGACAGGTTGGAAGGCTTTGTGCGACAACGGTTCGCTGGACTTTCGGGCGGTGCGATGGCGACCGCGCTGACCGACTGGGTGGCGACCCGACTGACCTATCGCAGCGGCGCGTCGCAGGGCGATACGACCGCGCTCGACACCTTTGCCAGCCGGATGGGCGTGTGCCGCGACTATGCGCATCTGCTGGTCGCGCTGGCGCGTGCGGCCGAAATTCCGGCGCGTTGCGTCTCCGCCTATGCACCCGGCGTCGATCCGCCCGATTTCCATGCGGTGGCCGAGTTGTGGCTGGACGGCACATGGCATCTGGTCGACGCCACCGGCATGGCGCGCGCGGACGAAATCGTGCGGGTCGGCGTGGGGCGCGACGCGACCGACATCGCCTTCATGACCGTGTTCGGCGATGCACAGCTTTGCGATCAGAAGGTTAGCGTTCGCCGTCTGGACTGAACGGGGCAGGAACGCTGTGCGTCATGGCTCGTTGATCCTGTTCACTGCAGATGGGGAAGTGCCATGAACGACAGCATCGACGATCGCGCGCTGGACAGCGTTTCGGTCGCACCCGGCGGCGACAAGGCCGAACAGGGCAATCGCCCGCGCCCGCCCGAGCAGGATGCGGGACAAGACCCGGACATTCGGGAGGAACTGGCCCGTAACCCGGATGATGTCGACGCACAGCTCGACGAGAGCCTCGACGAATCGATGGATGCCAGCGACCCGCCTTCCAACACCCAGCCGGGACGTGACGGCCCGGCCGAATCCTCGGGCTATCGCGAGGAGGATCGCTGATCCCCGGCGTCCGGCGAACCGGCCGGACGGAGCAGGGCGGTGCGGCGCGCGACATGACCGCGCGCCGTTGCCGCCAAACTTCTGGAAAATAACATTCGCCTACATTTTTGAGACGGTTGCTTACGTCATGAACGGTTCGTCGCAATCCATGTTGCGGTGCGGCGGATTTCATGATCGTCTGTCGATCGACCTGTTCAGCATTGTGTTAACCAAAAGAGCGCATGATGATCGGGCAATTTCGATGGGCGGGGTTAGCATATGGGATCTAGGAACAGACCGGCCGAAGGCGCGATGACACTGGCCGAAATGAAGGAGTTCGCAGGGTTCGCCGCTTCGACGCAGCGTTATATCCGCCGCTCCCTCGATATCGGGCTGGACCGCGAGGACGCGATGGCGCGTTGGTCGCGTGACGTGGTCGAGGCGGCGAGCATCCGGGCGCAAGCGCGTCTCTATCGCAACCTCGCCGAGATCCGGCACCATATCCCGGTCGACAGCGGCCTGGAATCGCTGGAGCCGTTCATGACCCCCTTCGTGATGATCGCGGCCTTCGACCTGGGGCAGGGGCGGTTGACCAGCTTTTCCGCCTTCCGCTTCCTGTATGAACGGCTGGTCGGGGCCGAGGTGCGGCCCTGGTTGCCATCGGTCTTCTGCGCCGCGGCGGCACTGCCGCATCTCCATCCAGAGCTGCGTCGCCAGTTGCTGCAGTCGATCAGCGAGGCGGCGGCGACCGCTTCCGGCTGGTCCAGCCGCCAGCCGGCCTTCTTCCCGCACTGGGTCGAAAAGGTCGACACCAACGGCACGTCGCTCGCCAACTGACTGCTGGCGGTGGCGGATCACGGTCCGTCACCGTCGGGCCGTCACCGTCGGGCCTATCGACAGGCACGCCAGCCCATCGGGCCGCGATAGGCCTGGTCCAGGTGGAAATGGTCGGCATGGGCGGCATTGTAATCGGGCGACAGGGTCGTCGCGAACAATCCGCAGGCATCGTCGCGCACGCGGTGCAGGAAGCGCCCGACCGCACCGTCATCGTCCCAGTCGCGCACCACGATGATCCGCCGCCCGTCGCCCAGGCGGAAGCCGGCGATATCGACCGCATTGGCGCTGGCATGTTCGGACCAGTCGCTGGAACTCCGCCCGCTGATCCGACGGCAATTATAGCTGCCCAGATGGGCGATCGCGACGACCTCCGTGCCCAGCAGTTCGCGCGCGGCGGGCTGGACGCTGTTCCATTCCCATAGCGCCAGCGAGGCTGCGACCGGACAGGACATGCCCAGCGAGGCGGGGCGGTAAGCCAGGCCCCGTGCTCCACCGGGCAGGAATCGCACCACATCGTCATAACCGCATTGCGGCCCGTCCCGCCGGTCGGGAAGCCGGTTGTAGCGGATGCCCGCCCGGTCGAGCAGGGCGAGGCAGGCGCCGCGATCCTGCGTCAATGCGGTCAGCTTGCGCCCCGTGAACATCCCCACCGGCTGCCCCAGGTCGAGCGGCGTCCAGGGCACGTCCTGCGGTCGCTGTCGCGCCAGGCTCCAGAGCAGCAGCGCCGCCATGGCCAGTCCGGCGAGTACGACCAGCGCAGTCGTCCATCGCCGGAGCGCGCGCATCACCCGCGCTCCACCTTGGTCACGGGTTCGGATGTAATCGGAAAGCCCAGATCGTCGGGGATACAGATCGATGGCACGCCGTCACGCTCCGCCAAAAAGGGAATGATCCGCCGCACCGGCCATGCGCGGGCATCGGCGGCGGCAGAGGCGAAATCCCGGTAGAGCGCCAAACGTTCCAACGTGCGGCGGGTGGGGAAGATGATCCGCATTGCCCCCGCGTCGGCGCGGGCGAGCGCTTCGGCGGCGGAGAGCCATTCGGCCCGCACCGTCTCGCCGCCGTCGATACACGGAGCCGACGCCCCCCGATCGATCGCCGCGAGATAGAAGCGCGCGTCGAACCGTCGCACCGGAGCATGTTCCGGGCACCAGCGGGCAAAAGGCGTCAGCGCGTCGAGGTCGAGATGCCGACCCGTCTCCGCGAGCAGCGCGGCGAACGGTCGGCCCTGCCGCAATCCGTCGCGGAGGAAGGTGAGCGCGCCCCGATCGGGGGCGGGGAAGAGGCCCACGGCCAATCCCACTTCCTCGATCGTCTCGCGAATGGCGGCGATGCGGGCGGCGCTTTCCTCCGCGTCGGGATCGATGGGGGCGACCAGCGCCCGATCCTGCGGATCGACGCGTCCGCCGGGAAACACCATCGCGCCGCCGAGAAAGGCCAGCGCGGCCCCGCGTTCGATCATCAGGATTTCGGGCGGATCGCCGGCGCCCGGGCCCTCGCGCAACAGGATCAGGGTCGCGGCGGGGATGGGGGCGGGAAGCGCGGCGTCGGTGGTCATCATGTCCCTCAACGATCGGCGCGGGCCAATGATGCTGGCGGCGGATTGATCAGTGATGGGAGGGAATTTTTCGGGGTGGTGGAGCTGAGGGGAATCGAACCCCTGACCTCTGCAGTGCGATTGCAGCGCTCTCCCATCTGAGCTACAGCCCCGCCCCGTGCCCGACTAACGTCGGGAGCGACGCCATTAGCCGGTGATCGGGGGCGACGCAACACCGCTTTGGCCGGATCGCGCAAAATTTTTCCCCGCCGCTCGGCTCCAACTTGACCCCGCGCCTCGCTCGTTCCGTCGCGCGCAGTGCCGCGGCAACGGAACAATGTCTTGATTCGTCTCATTGAAACGCTCGGAAGGCACGACCCGCCGGACGAGCGGCGTCGGCCCCCGCAGGACCGAATTTCAGGAGGTTTAGAATGGCTTACGAACGCTATTCCCGCGGTGCCAATCGTGGCGATCGCGACTTCGACTATGGCCGGGACTACGGCTCGGGGCGGGACTATACCTATTCCAGCGCACGCGATTACGAAGCGGCGGGCGCGTTCGATGATGACAGGAATGACCGCAATGACGGCCGCCGCGGCTATGGCGCGCGCGACTATGGCCATCAGGGTTATGGCCGTCAGGGCTATGGCCAGAATGACGGCTATCGCGGTGGACGCCAGCATTTCGACGGCCGCGATAATGAGGGCCGTTACGGCGAGGGTCGCTCGGGCGAATATGGCGCCTATCGCGGCAATGAGCGCGACACCTATCGTTCGGGGGACCGGGGCGATGGGCGCGAGGGCTATCGTGGCGGCTCGTCCTACGGCGATTCGGCGCGAGGCTATGGATATACCGGCGACCGCTATGGACGGGATGATCGCCAGAATCGTGGTGACTATGGCCGTCCGCAATCGGGCCGCGACTATGGCCGCCAGCCTCAGGGTTATGACTATGAGGATCGCGGCTTCTTCGCTCGCGCGGGCGATGAGGTCCGCTCCTGGTTCGGCGACGAGGAGGCGGAGCGCCGTCGTGAGGCGGATGCCCGCTACGACGAACGCTATTATGCCGCGCAGGACGAGGATTATAATAGCTGGCGCTCCGGCCAGATCGCTGCGCTTGACCGCGATTATGACGAATATCGCAACGAGAATCGCACCAAGTTCCATAATGAATTCAACACCTGGCGCACCGAGCGCCAGGGCCAGCGCGGGCTGTTGTCCAAGGTGACCGAACATCAGGAGGTGCTGGGTTCCGACGGCGAGCATGTCGGCACCGTCGACAAGGTGCGCGGCGATCGCATCCTGCTGACCAAGAATGACAAGGATGCGGGCGGCCAGCACCACTCGATCCCGTCGCGCTGGCTGAAGTCGGTCGAGGACAAGGTCACGCTGACCAAGACCGCCGAAGAGGCCAAGGCCCAGTGGCGCGAAGAGGAAAACGCCCGTGCGATGTTCGGCGATCGGACCAGCGACGCCGGTTCGAACCGCTATGGCCAGACCACGCAATATGGCCAGTCCGGCAATTACGACCGGACCGGGACCACGGGTCAGGGCACGACCGGAACCAGCGCCAGCAGCGCCACGAACGGGACGGCAACGACCGACACGAACCGCAATTACTAACAAGAAAAGTCACCAGTCGGTGACGTTCTTCGGGGGCTCGGGTGGAATTCACCCGGGCCCCTGCCCATTTGCGGGGACGAACGGAAAAAGGAAATTATGATGAAAGCCTGGACACTTGCCGCGCGACCCGAGGGGTTGCCGCAGAGCGAGCATTTCGCGCTGGTGGAACAGCCGCTGCCCGAACTCGACGAGGGGCAGGTGCGGGTGGTCAATCGCTGGCTGTCGGTCGATCCCTATATGCGCGGGCGGATGAACGACGTAAAAAGCTATGTCCCGCCGTTTCAGCTCGGCGAACCGATGCAGGGCGGGGCGATCGGCGAAGTGGTCGAGAGCCGGGCGGACGCGATCCCCGTCGGCACGCTGGTCAGCCACATGGCGGGCTGGCGCGACGAGGCGGTGCTGCCGGCACAGCATGTCCAGCCGCTGCCCGAGCTTGGCGTCGATCCCCAGGCGTTTCTGGGCCAGTTCGGCATGCCGGGAATGACCGCCTATTATGGCCTGCTACAGATCGCCGAGGCGAAGGCGGGCGATACCGTGTTCGTCTCCGCGGCGGCCGGGGCGGTCGGATCGACGGTGGTGCAGATCGCCAAGGCGAAGGGCATGACGGTCATCGGGTCCGCGGGCGGCGCGGAGAAATGCGCCTGGGTTCGAGAACTCGGGGCGGACGCGGTGATCGACTACAAGGCCGGACGCTCGGTGGTCGAGGCGCTGGGCGAGGTCGCGCCGGAGGGGATCGACGTCTATTTCGACAATGTCGGTGGGGATCATCTGGACGCGGCGCTGGCCCATGCGCGGCTGCACGCGCGGTTCGCCATTTGCGGGATGATCGACGTCTATAACGACGCCAAGCCGACCAGCCTGAAATATCTCGCCCGGCTGATCGGCAATCGCGTGCGGATCCAGGGCTTCATCATCGCCGACTTCAAGGACCATTCGGGCTTTTACCGCGACATGGCGACGATGCTGCGCGAGGGGACGCTGAAGCGCGAGGAGACGGTGTTCGAGGGACTCGAGCGGACGCCGGAGGCTTTCCTGGCGCTGTTCTCCGGTGGCAACAAGGGCAAGATGCTGGTCAGGCTGTAAGCGGGTGGATCAGGCCCCGGTCCTGTGGCCGGGGCCTTTGCCGGTCGGGCGTCAGATCGCGCCCGAGAAGGTATTGCACTGGGCGGGGTCGCCCGTTTCCATGCCCCGGCGCAGCCAGCGCATCCGTTGTTCGGAGGTGCCATGGGTGAAGCTGTCGGGCACCACCCGCCCGGTCGCCTCGCGCTGGAGCGTGTCGTCGCCGATCGCACGGGCGGCGGTCATGCCTTCCTCGACATCGCCCGGTTCCAGCCGGTCGCGGTTCTTCGCCGCCCAGACGCCCGCATAGCAATCCGCCTGCAATTCCAGCCGCACCGACAGGGCGTTGCCCTCGGCCTCGCCCGCCGTCTGCTGCGCGCGACGAACCTGATCCGAGGTGCCGAGCAGCGTCTGGATATGGTGGCCGAACTCATGCGCGACGACATAGTAGCGGGCGAAATCCCCCTTCGCCTTGAAGCGGTTTTCGAGTTCGTTGAAGAAGCTGGTGTCGAGATAGATGTTGCGGTCGGTCGGGCAATAGAAGGGCCCCATCGCCGATTGCGCCGCGCCGCAACCCGACTGCGCCGCCCGACTGAAGAAGCGGATGCCCGGCGGATCGAAACGCTGGCCGGACTCGGCGAAGATGCGTTCCCAGGTGTTCTGCGCATTGCTGAACGCGCGGCAGGTTTCCCGGCGCTCGGGCGAGGCCTCGCAGACCTGTCGCACGCTTGCGCCCGATGACGATCCGGCCGAGCGGGTCACGGGCGCATTGCTGCCCCCGCCGTTCAACAGCCCCATGGGGTTGGCGCCCAGCACCGCCAGGATGATGAGGACGACGATGATCCCGCCGCAGCCGAAGCGGCTGCCGATCAGCGGAAGCAGGCCGAACAGCAATCCGCCGCCGCCGCCACCACCAAAGCCTCCCGACCCCTGCGCCTCGCCGACATTGATGTCGTCGTCATAATCGTCGAGCCGCATGATGCCATTCCCCTTCGTTCCTGTCCCTGTATCGGACTCTATAACCGGCTTGTCATGCGTTGAACCCCCGGAACCGACGGCGGTTGCACCGGGGGGCGTCCGGCCGCATGGTGCGGACGGACCAAGGGAGGATTGCATGTTCCTGAAGGGCAAGACGGCGGTGATTTCGGGCTCCACCTCGGGCATCGGCCTCGCTTATGCCAGGGCGCTGGCGGCCGAGGGCGCGGCGGTGGTGCTGAACGGCTTCGGCGATCGCCAGGAGATCGAGGCGAACCGCGTCGCGCTGGAGGAGCTGAGCGGCGCGGCGGCGCTCTACGACGCGGCCGACATGACCCGGCCGGATCAGATCGAGGCGATGATCGCGCGCGCGGTCCAGGAAACCGGATCGTGCGATATCGTCATCAACAATGCCGGTATCCAGCATGTCGCGCCGATCACCGAATTTCCCGTCGAGAAATGGGATGCGATCATCGCGATCAACCTGTCCTCGGCCTGGCACCTGATGCGTGCGGCCATCCCGCATATGCGCGCCAAGGGCTGGGGCCGGATCATCACCACCGCCTCCGCCCACAGCCTGGTCGCCAGCCCCAACAAATCGGCCTATGTCGCGGCGAAGCACGGCGTCGTCGGCATCACCAAGACGGTGGCGCTGGAGGTGGCGACCGATGGTATCACCGCCAATTGCATCTCGCCCGGCTATGTCTGGACGCCTTTGGTCGAGAACCAGATCCCCGACACGATGAAGGCGCGTGGTCTCACCCGCGAGCAGGTGATCGAGGACGTGCTGCTGAAGGCGCAACCGACCAAGGAGTTCGTGACCGTCGAGCAGGTCGCGGCCCTGGCGCTGTTCCTCTGCCGGGACGAGGCGAAGGCGATCACCGGCGCGAATCTGTCGGTCGATGGTGGGTGGACGGCGCAGTGAGAGGAGCGGCCAGCGGGAGGGCGAGGCGTCGCGTCGTGGCGGCCATCGGGCTGGCGGTCGCGTTGACGGCGCCCGCCGTCGCGCAGCGGCTGGCGGACGCCAATGACTGGCGCCGCGCGGCGACGGAGGATGATCGCGTCCGTCTGCGCGGCTGGCGTACCGCCTGGGTCAAGGGGATCGCGCAGGCACGCAGCGGCGGCGCGGCGGCGGATGTCGCGGCGCTGGGCCCGCTGGCCGATCCCGATCATTCGATCGCGGGACCGACCCTTCCCGATGGTGATTATCGGTGCCGGACGATCAAGCTGGGGTCGCAGGGGCGCGCCGTGCTCACCTATGTCGCCTATCCCTTTTTCCGGTGCCGCGTATCGGAAGGCGGCGTTCGGCTGGTCAAGCTGGACGGGTCGCAGCGGCTGGCCGGGCGGCTCTATCCCGATACCGACGCGCGCAGCATCTTCCTGGGCACGTTGATCCTGGGCGACGAGGAGCGGTCCTATGCCTATGGCCGTGACCGGGCGCGCGACATGGCGGGGGTGCTGGAACGGGTCGACGCCAGGAGGTGGCGGATCGCCTTTCCCTATCCCGCTTATGAATCGGTGGTCGACATACTCGAACTGGTGCCCGCCACCGGCTGAGTAACGGGTGGCATCGGTGCGGTCGTCGTCTTGGCCGTCAGGGGCGGAAGCGAGGCCAGATACGCCTTGCCATGCTGTCCGATGACGGTCACCCGCCCCGGATTGGCCTGCGCCACGGCCTTCAGGAAGGAGCGGGGCTTCTTCATCAATAGCGGTTGTTCTAGCCCGACCAGCCCGATCCGTCGGGCCGCCTCCTGCACGAAATGCACGCAATTGCGGTTGTTGAGATTGTACCGCGCGTCGCCCGTCTTCTCGTCCCAGGCGGCGACCAGCGCCAGGATGTCGGCATATTGCGCATCGGTCATCACATAGGAAAACTGCGCGTCGCTGGTCGCGATGTAGAAGGGCTTGGAGATGTCCAGCCGCCCTTTGACCGTTCCCATCAGCAATGCGGGTGAGATCGACTTGGCGGTGAAGCCGTAATTGGCGTCGACCGGCGGACCGCCCGCATCGGGCACGCCGCGAAGCGAGAAGAAGCTATGGGGAAAGCTGTTCCCCAGTTCATGGCTCCAGAAGGTGATGGTCACGGCCGCCTGCGCAGGCAGCGCAAATCCCAGCCAGACGATGACGCCGATCGCAGGTCGCATGAACATGGTCAGGAGTGCCCCTATGATGGAGGACGCGGCACCGTCGAGGCCGCATTTTCGCGCTTTTCCGGTCGGATATAAATGGATGACAGATGCGGCACCGCGCGGCGCAGTTCGTCCTCCAGCGCTTCGATCATCGTCTCCGCCGCGCCCATCGGCACGCTGTCGACAAAATCCGCGCTGATCGCGGCGAAGATGCTGTCGGGTGCGGTGTGGATGGTGCGGACATGGTTGACATGGGCGATCCATGGCTGTGCCGCGACGATCGATCGGATCGTCTCGACCACCTTCGGATCGGCCCGTTCGCCAATCAGCAGGCCCTTGGCCTCGCGCGCCAGCAAGATGGCGACCAGCCCCAGTACCAACCCGATCAGTATAGAGGCGACGCCATCGATCCGGGGATCATTCGTGGCATGCGACAGCCAGACGCCGAGCCCGGCGATGACGAGACCGGCCAGCGCCGCCGAATCCTCGAACAGGACGATGAAACCGGCCGGATCCTTGGATTCGTGGATCGCCTGCCACCAGCCGCCATCGCCCTTGACGCGGGCGAACTCGCGCATCGCGATCGTCCAGGATGCGCCTTCCAGCGCAAAGGCGACGGCGAGCACGATGTAATTGACCGTCGGATCGCGCAGCGGTTCGGGATCGATGATGTGCAGCCAGCCTTCGTAGATCGAGATGCCCGCCCCCAGCGCGAAGATCAGGATCGCGACGACGAACGCCCAGAAATAGAGTTCGCGTCCATAGCCGAAGGGGTGGACCGCATCCGGTCCGCGCCGCGCGCGCTTCTGTCCATGGAGCAGCAGGATCTGGTTGCCGCTGTCGACGACCGAGTGCACTCCCTCGGTCAGCATCGATGACGATCCGGTGATCCCGGCGGCGACGAACTTGGCGACCGCAATCCCCAGATTGGCGGCAAGCGCGCCATACAGGACGATGTTCTCGCGAATGCGCGCGGTCAGGCCGGTGTCGGGCATGCGCGATTAAGCGTGTGATGGGGCGGCTTGTTCCCCATGTACGACAGACCCCGCCGACAGCCAGCCGGCGGGGTCGCTTCCTTCCCCAAGGAAGAGGGGGCGGGGGTGGTGCCCCCGTTATTGCCCCGTTCGGCCTGGACAGGCCAAGCGGCGGCCCTCGATCAGGACGCGATCCGGCCCAATCGGTGGTAGAGATGCGCGAACTTGATCGAGCGGGGATCGTCGGCGACGCGCTTGACGTGTTCGGCGACGGCTTCCTTCATCAGGGCGAAGTCCTCGGTGGAGAAGACGGCGCGGCTGCGTTGGGGTTCGGTCGGCATGGCAGGGTCTCCTTTCGTGATGCGGTGATCAGGCGGCCTTCTCGAACTGGGCGGCCTCGGTGGATTCGGCGAGCGCGGTGGTCGAACTGTCGCCGCCCGCCACGGTTTGCGCGATCAGGTCGAAATAGCCCGTGCCCACCTCGCGCTGATGGCGGGTCGCGGTATAGCCGTGCGGCTCGGCGGCGAACTCGGCCTGTTGCAGTTCCGAATAGGCCGCCATGCCGCGGTCGCGATAGCCGCGCGCCAGCTCGAACATCCCGTAATTGAGCTGGTGGAACCCGGCGAGCGTGACGAACTGGAACTTGTATCCCATCGCGCCGATCTCGCGCTGGAACCGGGCGATGTCGTCGCGATCCAGATTCTTCTCCCAATTGAAGCTGGGCGAGCAATTATAGGCGAGCATCTTGTCGGGATGTTCGCGCTTGATCGCCTCGGCGAAGCGGCGGGCATCTGCCAGGTTGGGCTTCGACGTCTCCCACCACAACAGGTCGGCATGGGCCGCGAAGGACAGGCCGCGCTTGATGCAGTGGTCGACGCCCGTTCCGGGCCTGAGGCGGAAAAAGCCTTCCGCCGTCCGCTCGCCGGTCAGGAACTCGGCATCGCGCTCGTCCACGTCGGAGGTGATCAGCCGCGCGCTTTCCGCGTCGGTCCGCGCGCAGATGACGGTCGGAACCCCCGCCACGTCCGCCGCGAGCCGCGCCGCATCCAGATTGCGGATATGCGCCGCCGTCGGGATCAGCACCTTGCCACCCAGATGGCCGCATTTCTTCTCGGACGCCAACTGGTCCTCGAAGTGCACGCCCGCGGCGCCCGCCGCGATATAGGCCTTCATGATCTCGTGGCAGTTGAGCGGGCCGCCGAACCCGGCCTCCGCATCGGCGATGATGGGGGCGAACCAGTCGCGGGTCACGGCCCCCTCGGCATGTTCGATCTGGTCGGCGCGGGCCAGCGTCGCGTTGATCCGCCGCGCCAGGTCCGGCCCGGCATTGGCGGGGTAGAGCGACTGGTCGGGATACATCTGCCCCGCCGTGTTGGCGTCCGCCGCGACCTGCCAGCCCGACAGATAAATGGCCTTCAGCCCGGCGCGGACCATCTGCATCGCCTGGTTGCCCGACAGCGCGCCCAGCGCATGGACATAATCCTCGCTCTTCAGCAGCTCCCACAGCTTCAGCGCGCCGCGCCGGGCCAGCGTATGCTCGACCGCGATCGATCCGCGCAGCCGTGCGACATCGGCCGGTCCATAGGGGCGGGTGATCCCGTCGAACCGCCCGGCCGGGGCCGGTATGAGGTCGGTGAAGCTGTATGCCATCGCATGATCCTTTACAAAATCGCCTTGTATGGATGACAGGATGCGCAGTTTTCCCTCGTCTCGACAGGGTTACAGGCCGTTTGCCGCGTCGTCAGGTACGCTTCGAACCAGCTTGCCTATGAAAAATTGTAAAGAATTGACAAATTTGACTGGAAGGCTCAGCGTCCCCGGCGACAAGCAAGGAGAGGACGGTGAGCGGAGCCAAGCTGATCGCGGGCCACGCCATTCGCCGGTTGCGCCGGCAACAGGGCCTGTCGCAGGCGGCCATGGCCGAGATGCTCGACATCTCGCCCAGCTATCTCAACCTGATCGAGCGCAACCAGCGCCCGGTTTCGGCCGCGCTGCTGGTCCGGCTGGTCGAGACGTTCGACTTCGATCCACGCGCCCTGACCGCCGATGCACCGGGCGGCGGCGCGGCGGCGATGCGACGGCGGTTGGCCGATCCGATGTTCGCCGATCTGGAGATCGACCGCACCGAACTGGAGGAATGGCTCGCCGCCGCGCCGGGCGGGGCGGAGGCTTTCGCGCGCGCCTTCGACCGCTGGGCCGGGCAGGGCGGGGGAGCGTCCGACATCCCCGCCAGCGTCGACCCGACCGCGCTCGTGCGGCGGGAGATCGAGCGGTGGCGCAACCATTTCCCCGATCTGGACGCGATGGCGGAGACGCTGGCGGATGAACTGCGCCTGGGGGCGGGCGATCTGTACGGGGCGCTGGCCGAGCGGCTGCGCGTGCGCCACGCGCTGTCGATCCGCATCCTGCCGGTCGACATCCTGCCCGATATGCTCGTCCGACTCGACCTGCATGCCCGTCAGCTCCAGCTCTCCGAAATGCTGGAGACGCCCGCGCGCGGCTTTGCGCTGGGGGTGCATATGGCACCGCTGGAGGCGCGGGGCGAGATCGAGGCGCTGGTGCGCGGCGCGGCCTTTGGCGATCGCACGGCGGAGCGGCTGTTCCGTCGCCATCTGGCGCATTATTTCGCCGCCGCTCTGGTCATGCCCTATGCCCGCTTCCTGCGCGCGTGCGAGGCGACGGGTTACGATCTCGACCTGTTGCGGCGGCGCTTCGGCGTGTCGCATGAACAACTGGCGCATCGGCTGACCAGTCTGGGCCGGGTCGGGGCACGCGGGCTGCCTTTCTTCCTCCTGCGGATCGACCGGGCGGGGCAGGTGTCCAAACGTTATGCCGGGGCGGCCAACGCCGCGCTGGTCGAGGCGGAGGGGCGGTGTCCGCTCTGGGGTATCTTCTCTGCCTTCGATCGACCCGGCACGACGCTCGTGCAGAGCGTCGAGATGCCGGACGGGGCCCGTTTCCTGACCATGGCGACGGCGGTCGAGCGTGCGGGCCGTTCGACCGCAGGCGTGACGGGCCGGTTCGCGGTCGTCCTGGGGCTGGAGGCGGGTCCGGCGGCGCAGACGGCGGCGGCGCGCGGGCGCGATCCGGCACAGCAGGCGACGCCCATCGGCCCGGGATGCCGGCGCTGCTTGCGTGCCGACTGTCCGCAGCGTTCCTTGCCGCCTGCCGGTCGCGCACTGCTGGTGACCGAGCGCGAACGGCGGCTGACCCCGCTGGTCTTCGGTGGCGACTGATGATCTTCGGGCTTCACCCTTTCTAAGGACTCAACATATATCATAGGACGTCATGCACAGGTTTCGGCGTCGTATCAGATCGTTGGAGTTCCGCTTTGCGGCCATGTTGTCGATCGTGCTGCTCGTGTTCCTGGGTTTGAGCGGCGTCGGCCTGTTGCTGGACAAGACCTTGTTGGGGATGGTCGAATCGACGCGGCGGATCACCACGGCGCTTGCCTGGCATGACGAACGCAGCGCGGACTTGAGCGCCCTGCGGATCGCGATCGGCGACCAGACACGCCGCGTCGAAAAGGGAGGCATCGTCCCGGAAAGCCGCTGGCAAGCGCTGGAACATGAGAGCGCGAGCCGTCTGGCCGACTCGGGGCCACATGAGGGCGCGCTGCCCACCGATGTGCAGCACGCGATGGTGGACATGCGACGCGAGGAACAGCGGTTCGCCGAGGCGGCGGCGATCCTGATGCGCGGCGCACGCCGGAACGATGGCGCGATCAAGCGCGACATGCCGCGGTTCGTGGCGGCGCTGCACGATCTGGAACAGCAACGCTTTCAGGTGCACCAGCAACTGGTGAAGCAACTGAACTGGCGGTCCCGGCTCGTCGAGGCGCTGGCGCGGCGTGCGCTGGTGCAGATGGCGGTCGCGGTCGCGATCTTCGTGATGCTCGTCACCCTGTTGTTCGTCTGGCTGCGAATGCGGATCATGCGTCCGCTGATGACCATCGTCACGGCGGTCCGCGCGATGAATGCGGGGGAGGCTCCGACGCCGCTGCCCCTGATCGGGCGGCGTGACGAACTGGGCGAACTGGCGGTTGCGCTCGACGCGCTGGGACACGCCGCCGAGGAGCGCGAGCGCATCCAGCGACAGGTCGAATATCTGGCACATCATGACTCGCTGACCGGCCTCGCCAACCGCCTCGTCTTTGCCGACGCCCTGTCCATGGCGCTGCGGGCGGGGCATCGCATCGCGCTGCTCGCCATCGACCTGGACGGGTTCAAGGGTGTCAACGACACGTTGGGTCATGCGACCGGCGATATGCTGCTGAAACGGGCCGGCGCCTTGCTGGTCCAGGCGGCCGGCGAGCAGGATGTCGTGGCGCGGATCGGCGGCGACGAGTTCGCCATCATCCACCATCTTCCTCCCGGCGAAAGCGATGCAGGAGCGCTGGTCGATCGGCTCTTCGCCATCGTCGCGGCCGATCCGGGCAGCCCGGCGATCCGCTTTAGCGTCGGCATCGCCCTGTCGCCGCGGCACGGGCTGGAGGGGGATGAGCTTCAAGCCTGCGCCGACATCGCCCTGTATCGCGCCAAGGCCGATGGTCGGCATCGGGCGCGCCATTACGATGCGGCGATGGACGAGGAGCGCCGCCAGCGTCACTGGCTGGCGCACGAATTGTGCGACTCGGCGCTGCGCGGCGAACTGCGCCTCGCCTTTCAGCCGATCGCCGACTGCAAGACCCGGCGGATCATCGGGCAGGAGGCGCTGGCCCGCTGGACCCATCCCGTCCTGGGACCGATCAAGCCCGATGTGTTCATCGCGATCGCCGAGGAAAACGGCCTGATCCTCGAGATCGGGGAGCATCTGTTGATCGAGGCACTGATGATCGCGCGCTGCTGGCCACCCGATTGGATGCTGGCGATCAACCTGTCGCCGGTGCAACTGCGCGACCCGGGGCTGGCGACCGATATGCTCAAGCTCATCCGCGCGCACGGCATGGACCCCCGGCGGATCGAGGTCGAGGTGACCGAGGGCGTGCTGATCGAGCAGCGGGAGACCGCCACCGCCAACCTCCTTCGTCTGCGCGAAGCGGGGGTGCGGATCGTGATGGATGATTTCGGCACCGGCTATTCCTCGCTCAGCAGCCTTCAGCAATTCCCGTTCGACAAGATCAAAATCGACCGCAGCTTCGTGAGCGCGATGGATGAGAAGGGACCGGCCCTGTCGATCGTCCGCGCCTCCATCGGGCTCGGCCGCAGTCTGAACATCCCGATCGTGGCCGAAGGCGTCGAGACCGAAGCACAGCATGCCACGCTGCTCGAACTGGGGTGCGATCAGGTCCAGGGCTATCTGATCGGCCGTCCGACCCTCCAACAGGCGCGGGCGGCATAGCGGCCGGACTGGTCCGCTATGACAGTGCGAGGCCCTTGACCGCGTAACGCGGTGGGGTGCTCATATCCTCGCGGATCACCCGGATAATGTCATGGCCGCAATAGGGCTTGGTGACGAAGCGTACCCCCTGGGGCAGGGTGGTCGGATCGAATCCGCGTTCCCCGGTCGTGACGAGAATGGTCACATGGGGATGGAGGTCGCGGACCCGTTCCGCCAGCGCCGCGCCGTCCAGCGACCCCGGCATCGCGACATCGGTGAAGACCGCACGGATCTTGGGATAGCGGTCAAGGGCCACCAGGGCCTCGTCGGCGCTGGCGGCCTGGATGACGGTATAACCCGCATCCTCGAACGCGAACTGAACGTGGAGCAGCAGCAGCGGCTGGTCCTCGACCACCAGGATGGTCGGCAAAACAGAATCCATATGATCTCTATGCATTCGCTATTCGTGTATCGTCACAGAAAAGGATGAGCACGCGACGCTTTGATGCGTCAGGCGCCACTGGTATCCAGCCGATCGAGCTGGTCCTTCGAGAGCACCAGCCGCATCGCGGGCATCAGTTCGGCCAATTGTTCGGGCCGCGTCGCGCTGGCGATCGGGGCGGTGACGCCCGGTTGCGCCATCAGCCAGGCGAGCGCCACCTGTGCCGGGGTGGCCCCGGTCTGTCCTGCAACCTCGTCCAGGGCGGCGAGCACATCGGCGCCCTTGCCATCGAGCAACTCGCCCATCCGCGCGCCCCGCACGCTTTGCGACAGGTCGGCATGGGTCCGATATTTGCCGGTCAGGAAGCCCGAGGCCAGCCCGTAATAGGGAACGACGCCGATATTCTCGGTGACGCAATAATCCTGCAATTCGCCCTCGAACTTGTGGCGGCTGACCAGATTATATTCGGGTTGCAGGACATGGAAGCGGGGCAGGCCCGCCGCACGTGCCGCCTCATTGGCCGATTTCAGGCGGGCGGCGTGGAAATTGGACGCGCCGATCACCCGGACCTTGCCCGCCTCCACCAATCGGCCAAAAGCCTCCATCACCGCCTCCTGCGGCTGATCCTCGTCATCCTGATGCGCGAAGTACAGGTCGATCCGGTCGGTGCCCAGACGTCGCAGCGACGCCTCCGCCGCCGCGGCGATCCGGGCGGGGGCCAGCTTTTCGCCGCCTTCGCCCGGCAGCATCCCCACCTTGGTCGCGATCAGCACCCGGTCGCGCTTGCCGCTCGCCTTCAGCCACTCGCCGATCATCGTCTCGGACTCGCCGCCCCGATGACCCTCGACCCAGGCCGAATAGACGTCCGCCGTGTCGATCATCGTGCCGCCCTGGTCGACAAAGGCGTCGAGGACCGCGAAGCTCGCTGCCCGGTCGGCCGTCCAGCCGAAGACGTTGCCGCCCAGCACCAGCGGCGCGATCATCAGGTCGGTCGATCCCAGGCGGCGCAGCGGCGTGTCGGTCATGGCGAATCAGCTTCCATTATCAGTGGATGTCGGCTCCTCAACGTCCGAAGGCGCTATCGCGTTCAGATCGAAAGCATTGGCGTCAAGTGCGGCCGCGGCATCGTTGAGCTGGCGGTTCTCGTCGTCGCTCAGCCCGGTCGGCTGATCGCTGGAGGAACAGGCGGCGAGCGACAGCAACGCGGCGGTCATCAGGATGCGGATCATGTTCGCCATCATGGCGCAAGTCGGCCGACATGGGGAGAGGGGGCGTTCCAAGGCGTGGGAACCCCCTCGCGTTCGATACGCTGTGCCGGGATCGGACAGCACCTTGTGAAGGATTTTTCCATGCTCGCATCGTTCAAAATGGGTCTGGTCGGCGGACAGCGCGCGATGACGCCGCTCGCCGCGGTGTCGATCGCGGCGGCGCGGGGCGAGGTTTCGCCGGGCAAGGGCGTGCTGCGCTGGCTGGCCAACCCGTTCGTCGCGGCGGGGACGCTGGCGCTCGCCATCGGCGAGATGATGGGTGACAAGCAGAAGACCGCGCCCGACCGGATCGTGCCCATCGGACTGGCGGCGCGCTTTACCACCTCGGCCATTGCCGGCGCGGCGCTGGCCAGCCCGAAGCGGCGCTGGCTTGGCGCGGCGATCGGCGGGGTGACGGCGGTGGTCGCCTCCTATCCCGGGTGGCGGACGCGCATGGCCGCGCTGGGCCGCTATGGCCAGACCAAGACGGGCTTTGCCGAGGACGTCGCGGTTCTGGCGAGTGCAGCGGCGATCGTGCGGGGGCGGACGCAATAGTCCGTCCCCTACGATCGACTCGCCCGTGCCGTCGGGACAAGCGGCGGGTCAGCGCTCCTCGGGCGGCACGAGGGGCGTCCATTTGCGGTCCGACCGGGCATTGGTGAGCACCGCCTCGACAAAGGCCATGGTGCGCAGGCCGGGCGTCAGGCCGGGGAACCAGTCGGTGTCACCGGGCGCGCCGCCCGATGCCGGTCCCGTCTCGGCCAACGTCTTCGCCACCGCGCGGTAGAGATTGGCGAAGGCCTCGATATAGCCCTCGGGATGGCCCGCAGGGGTGCGCTGGCGGCCTTGCGTGGTGGCGGCCAGACCCGGACCGCCCGTGCGGATGATCTCGGCCGGGCGATCGAGCCAGCGCAGGGTCAGCGTATTGGGCTCCATCTGCGACCATTCCAGACCGCCCTTCTCGCCGTGGATGCGCAGTCGCAGGCCGTTTTCCTCGCCCGCAGCCACCTGGGTCGCACGCAGCGTACCGCGCGCGCCGTTGTCGAAGCGAAGCAGCACATTCGCATCGTCGTCGAGCATCCGCCCCTCGACATGGGTGGTGACGTCTGCCGACAGCGCCTCGACCGTCAGGCCGGAGACATGCTCGGCCAGTTGAAAGGCATGGGTGCCGATATCGCCCAGCGCGCCGCCCAGCCCGGCGCGGGCCGGGTCGGTGCGCCACTCGGCCTGTTTGTTGCCTTCGCGGTCGAGCGGGCTGCTCAGCCAGCCCTGGACATATTCGACATGGATCAGCCGGATCTTGCCGAAATCCCCGCGCGCGACACGGGCGCGTGCCTCCTCGACCATCGGATAGCCGCTATAGGTAAAGGCGAGCGCATAGAGCTGGCCCGACGCCCGCGCGGCCTTGGCGATGGCATGGGCCTCGGTCAGGTTCATCGCCATCGGCTTTTCGCTGAAGACCGGAAAGCCCGCGTCGAGCGCGGCGATCGCCATCGGCGCATGAAGGTGATTGGGGGTGACGATCGCCAGCGCATCGATTCGCTCGTCCGCCGGGCGCGCCTGCTCGTCGGCGAGCAGATCGGCGAGGTTGTCGTGAACCCGATCGGGGGTGAGGCCGAGCTGCTCGCCCGTGCGTCGGTTGCGGTCGGGATCGCTGCTGAACGCGCCCGCAACCAGTTCCCAATCGCCGTCGAGCGCCGCCGCCATGCGGTGGATCGCGCCGATGAACGCTCCTTCGCCGCCGCCCGCCATCGCCAGTCGCAACCTGCGCTTCGTCATGATCCTCTCCCGCCCGGTGCCGTTTGAGAAGGCACCATATCTTGCTTGCATGTGGAAGGTTTACCGTTAAACTTTTTGTTGGGCCAGTGATTCTGGACATAAAATCGATAGGAGAGACAGGATGAGGCAGCTTTGCTGGCTGGCCGCATTGCCGGGCGCGGTGGGAATCCTGATGGCCGCTTATGCGCCATCGACCGCGCAATCCGCTCCCGCTGCGGGGGCGCAAGCCTTTGCCGCGTGCCGTGCGTGTCACACGCTGAATAAGGGTGGGCGCAATGGGGTCGGCCCCAATCTCAACGGGGTGTTTGGTCGACCGGCGGGCGCAGTGCCCGGCTTCAACTATTCCTCCGCGATGAAGACCTCGGGGCTGACATGGAACGACAAGACCCTGAATGAATTCATCGCCGCGCCGATGAAGAAGGTTCCCGGCACGCGGATGCCGATCGGAGTCGCCGATCCCGCCAAGCGCGCCGCGCTGATCGCCTATCTCAAGGCCGAGACCGCCAAATGAGCGGCGAAACCGCCCCGATGATGCGCGGCCCGGGCATTTTCCTGGCGCAGTTCATGGGCGATGCCGCCCCCTTCGACACGCTGGACTCGGCGGCGCGCTGGATGGCTGCGGCGGGCTATGAGGGCGTGCAGATTCCGACATGGGACGCCCGCTGCATCGACCTGCGCCAGGCCGCCGAGAGCCAGGATTATTGCGACGACCTTGCCGGGCGCTGTGCCGAGGCGGGTGTCGCGATCACCGAGCTATCGACCCATTTGCAGGGGCAGCTCGTCGCGGTCCACCCGGCCTATGACGCCGCGTTCGATGTCTTCGCGCCGGAAGCGGTGCGGGGCAAGCCCGCCGAGCGGCAGGCCTGGGCGGTCGAGCAACTGCATTTGGCCGCCAAGGCCAGTCGGCGGCTGGGGTTGAAGGCGCATGCGACCTTTTCCGGCGCGTTGCTCTGGCCCTTCGTCTATCCTTGGCCGCAGCGCCCCGCCGGGCTGGTCGCGGAAGGCTTCGCCGAACTGGGCAAGCGCTGGCGGCCGATCCTGGATGCGTTCGAGGAGGAGGGGATCGATCTCTGCTACGAACTCCATCCCGGCGAGGATCTGCATGATGGCGTGACCTTCGAGCGGTTTCTGGACGCGGTCGGCGGTCACGCCCGTGCCAACATCCTGTACGATCCCAGTCATTTCGTCTTGCAGGCGCTGGATTATCTCCAGTTCATCGACATCTACCACGACCGAATCCGCATGTTCCACGTCAAGGATGCCGAGTTCAATCCGACCGGGCGTGCGGGCATCTATGGTGGCTATGGCGACTGGATCGATCGGCCCGGGCGGTTCCGTTCACTGGGCGACGGACAGGTCGATTTCGGCGGGATTTTTTCGAAGCTGGCGCAATATGGCTATGCCGGTTGGGCGGTGCTGGAATGGGAATGCTGCCTCAAGCACCCGGACGATGGCGCGCGCGAAGGGGCTCCCTTCATCGCCGCGCACATGATCCGACGGGCCGAGCGGGCATTTGATGACTTCGCTGGCGGCGGTGACCCCGATGCCAATCGGCGCTGGCTGGGAATTTAACGATTGCAAGGGCTTGACCATCCACCAGAGACGGTAAAGTCTGACATAAAATATAAACGGGAGAGGGGCATGGAAGCGATACCGGACAATCGGTCGCGTCTGTTCTGGCTGAGCGTGCTGGCGCTGTTCACGGCCGCCGCGAGTGCGGCCTTGCGCGCGGCGGTGGCGAGCAGCCTGAAGGCGCAGTGGATCGATCCTATCGCGCCGGTCGAGGCGGGGGAGTTGATCGGGTCGGCCCTGGGTTCGGCCTTTCTGGGCTTTGCTGCGACCCTGTTCGTGGCGAGCGCCTTGCTCGACCGGATCGGCGCGCGGCAGATGCTGATCGGTTGCGGGCTTTGCTTCCTGGTCGGCACGGCGGCGATCATCGGGGCGGGACAGGTCGCCACCGGGATGGCGGTCTATCATGTCGTTTGGGGCGGCATGTTGCTCAGCGGCATCGGCTGGGGGCTGGCGGAGGCGTCGATCAACCCGCTGACCGCGCGACTTTACCCGGAAGAGACGACGCACCGGCTGAACGTGCTCCATGCCTGGTATCCGGGCGGGCTGATCGTCGGTGGCCTCGCCGGCGTGTTGCTGGCGAACCTGCTGTCCTGGCAGGCGATCATGGCGCTGGTGCTCGTGCCTGCGCTGGGCGTGCTGGTGATGGCGGCGACCACCCGCTTCCCGCCGGTGCCGCGCGCGGTGCGGGACGTCGGGTTCGGCGGAATGATCGCGGAGGTGTTCAAACGCCCCAGCTTCTTCGTCTGGTTCGGCGCAATGTTCCTGACCGCCGCGTCGGAACTCGCACCCGGCCAGTGGCTGGACGTGGCGCTCAGCAGCCGGGTGGGGATGCGCGGTATCCTGTTGCTCGTCTATGTCAGCGCGTTGATGTTCGTGTTCCGCCACTTTGCCGGGCGGATCGCGGGGCGGCTGTCCAATCCGGGGCTGCTCTGGGTGTCGAGCCTGATGGCGGGGATCGGCCTGTTCCTGTTGTCGCGCGCGCAGTCGCCGGTGGCGGCGATCCTGGCCTCGACCGTGTGGGGGCTGGGCGTGTGCGCGATGTGGCCGACCATGCTTGCCTCGGTCGCCGAGCGCTATCCGCGCGGCGGCGCCTGGGCGCTGGGGCTGGTCGGGTCGGCGGGGGCGCTGGCGAGCTTTTTCGTCCTGCCGCGTCTCGGCGCGATGTTCGACGCCGCCAAGGTCGAACTGGCCGGTGGACCGGAGGCGTTCAAGCGGCTGACGGGCGTGGCCCTGCAACAGGTCGAGGACGCGGCGGCGTCGCAGTCCTTTGCCCGGCTGGCGCTGGTGCCGGTGATATTGCTGTTCGTCTTCGGTGGCATCTGGCTGGCCGAGCGCCGCCGCCCGTGCCGTCCCGTTTTGGAGAGTGTCGCATGAGCTGGTCGCGTCGCACCATCCTTGGCGGTCTTGCGGCTGCCGCGCCCGTGGCGGCGCTGGCCGCGCAAAAGGCGTCCAAGTCCTCCAATGCCGCCCGTTTCACCCTGGGCTTCGCACCGCATCTGGGCAGCTTCGCCAGCCGGGGCGACAGTTCGGTCGAGCAGATCGCCTGTGCCGCCGACCAGGGTTTCTGGGCATGGGAGGATAATGAATATCGCCTCCGTCCAGTTGCCGAGCAGGAGGCGATCGCCAAGGCGCTGCGCGATCGGAAGATGACGATGGGCGTCTTCGTCGCGTCGATGCCCAGATGGTCCGAGTCCCGGCCCTTGCTGGGTGGTGACGACGATGCCGAGCGACAGGCCTTCCTCGCCGATGTGACGAGCGCGATCGATGTCGCCAAGCGGGTCGGCGCGACGCGGATGACGGTCGTCACCGGCTTCATGGACAAGAAGCTGCATCCCGCGATCCAGATGGGGCGGATCATCGACGTGATGCGCCGGGCGGGCGATATCGTCGCGCCGCACGGAATGGCGCTGGTCATGGAGCCGCTCAACACCCGGACCAACCATCCCGGCGTCTTCATGCAGTCGATCGCGGAGGGCTATGCGGTCGCGCGCGGGGCCAACAGTCCGGGCGTGAAAGTGCTTGCCGACCTGTATCACGAGCAGATCCAGTCGGGGAATCTGATCCCCACGCTGAAGCTCTGCTGGGACGAGATCGGCTATATCCAGTTCGGCGACAATCCGGGCCGCAACGAGCCGGGCAGCGGCGAGATCAACTATGCCAATATCTGCCGTTTCCTGAAAGCACAGGGCTATGCCGGGGTGATCGGCATGGAACATGGCAATTCGGTCAAGGGCCGCGCCGGCGAAGAAAAGTTGATCGCCGCATACCGCGCGATCGATCCGACAGCATGAGGAGGGGAGCGATGCGGATGCTATCGTTGATCGCGCTGGTCGCCGCGAGCGGCGCGATGGCGCAGGACAAGCCGGGGCTCGGCTTTCGTGACACGCCGATGCTGCCCGGCGGAAAGTGGCATGTCCATGATCCCGACCGCCCGGCGCCCAGGGTGGTGACGCCCGCCGCGCAACCCGGCGGCCCACCGTCCGACGCGGTGGTGCTGTTCGACGGTCGCTCGATGGATGCCTGGACGCCGAGCGGCAGGCCATGGATGCTCAAGGATGGCGCGATGACCGTGCCGCCGCGCGACGGCAAGGCGGAGAGCGTGCTGGTGTCGAAGCAGAGCTTCGGCGACGTCCAGCTTCACCTGGAGTTCCGCTCACCCAATCCGCCGCAGAAAAGCTCGCAGGACCGTGGCAATAGCGGCATCTGGTTCATGCAGCGCTATGAAGTGCAGATCCTCGATGGTTATGAGAACCCGACCTATGCCGATGGCCAGGTCGGCGCGGTCTATGCCTGGAAGCCGCCGCTGGTGAATGCGGCGCGGAAGCCCGGCGAGTGGCAGAGCTATGACATCATCTTCGAGCGGCCGCGCTTCGGCAGCGACGGCAAGCTGCTGCGCCCCGCCTATGTGACCGCGCTGCTGAACGGTGTGGTCGTCCAGAATCATCAGGCGATGCTGGGCACCACCATCTGGCGGCAGGTGGAGAAGTACCAGGCGCATGGCGATGCCGCGCCGATCCAGCTTCAGGATCACGACTCGCCCGTCTCGTTCCGCAACATCTGGGTCCGCCCGCTGCCGCCCGAGGCGATCGCGCAGGACCTGCCGGAGGATGCCCGATGATCGCCACCCCCCATATCGACCGCAGGCACGCGCTGGCGGGGATAACCGCCATGTTCGGCTCCACGTTGTTCGCGCCCATCGCCCGTGCGGCGGGGGCGGTTGAGCAGATGCGGGGGAGCATTCCCGTCATCTCCGACGGGCCGCCCAGCGTCGCGGTGTTCACCCCGACCCAGCGCGCGACGATGACCGCGCTGGCCGATCGCGTGATCCCGACCACCGACACGCCCGGCGCGATCGCGGCCGGGGTGCCCGATTTCATCGAGAAGATGCTGGCCGACTGGTCGCTGCCCGCCGACCGGGTGCCGATCATCGCCGGACTGAACGCGATCGAGGCGCGCAGCCAGAGCGTCAACCATCTGCCCGCCGCCAAGGCGACGCCCGCGCAGCAGGACACGTTGCTGACCGAGGCGATGGAGGGCGTGCTGCCCGAGGGGCGGGCGTTCTTCGAGCCGTTCCGGCAACTCGTCATCACCGGCTATTACACGTCGGAAATCGGCATCACCCAGGAGCGCGAATATCTGCCCGTGCCCGGCGAGTATAACGGCGCTTTCCCCTATTCTCAGGTCAACAAGGTGTATTCGGCATGATCGATCGTCGTTCGCTGATGGGGGCGGGACTTGGCCTTGGCGCGGCGGCGCTGTTGCCAGGCGAAGCGCAGGCCGCACAACTCGGGGCCATCGGGTTGCAGCTCTACACCATTCGCGAGCTGTTCTCGGCCGATCCGGTCAAGACGCTCGAGGCGGTGGCCAGGATCGGCTATCGCGAGATCGAATATGGCGGTGGCGGCTATGACGCGATGGACCATGCCATGCTCCGCCGCACGCAGGATCGACTGGGGCTGAAGGCGCCATCGGTCCATATCGGCTATGACGCGCTGCTCGGTGATTTCGACAAGTGCGTGACGATGGCCAAGACGCTTGGCGCGGATACGGTCGTCCTGCCGTACATGACCGACGAGCATCGGAACGAAGCGGGCTGGAACGCGGCGCTGCCCAATTTCAACCGCTTTGCCGAGAAGTTGAAGAAGGCCGGGCTGGGCTTTGCCTATCACAACCATGATTTCGAGTTCACCACCAAGCCTGGTGGCATCAGTCTGTACGAGCGGCTGCTCAAGGGTACCGACCCGGCGCTCGTGAAGCTGGAGATCGATCTCTACTGGGCGATCCATGCGGGCGAGGATGCCGAGCCGCTGATCCGGCGGCTGGCCGGGCGCATCTATGCCTATCATGTCAAGGATGCGCGGGCCGATGGCAGCATGACGGCGGTAGGGGCGGGCAAGATCGACTTCGCCTCGATCTTCAAGCTCAACAGGCTGGTGGGCGTGAAGCATTTCTATGTCGAGAACGACCAGGCGCCCGCGCCCTATCTGCCCGACATCACGACCAGCTACCGCACGCTGCGCGGCTTGCGATTCTAAAAAACGATAAAGGGAGGATGGCCATGGCGGCGACGAACCGTTTCGATGCGATCGTGATCGGGTCGGGGATCAGCGGCGGGTTCGCCGCCAAGGAACTGACCGAAAAAGGCCTGCGCGTGCTGATGCTGGACCGGGGCGTCATGGTCGAGCATGGCGAGGGCTATCCCTATGACGGCAAGCCGCCGTTCGAGGTGCCCGCGCGCAACATCATGCCCAAGCCGCTGGTCGAGAGCGATTATTTCATCGGCACACACGGCTATGTCGCGCCCAGCAACCGCAAATTCTACAATGACGACCGGCTGAATCCCTATGCCTATGACGAGGGGAGCAAATTCTACTGGATCCGCCCCGGCGCGGTTGGCGGCAAGTCGCTGATCTGGGGGCGCTGGTCGTTCCGCTGGAGCCCCGATGATTTCGAGGCGAACAAGCGTGAGGGCGTCGCCGCCGACTGGCCGATCCGCTATGAGGATGTCGCGCCCTGGTATTCCTATGTCGAGAAATATATCGGCGTTTCGGGCTCGCGCGAGAATCTGCCCTATCTGCCAGATAGCGAGTTCCAGCCGCCCATGCCGATGAACGTCGCCGAAAAGTGGCTGAAGGAACGGCTGGAGGGCCAGTTTCCGGGCCGCAAGCTGATCCACACCCGCCTGTCCAACATGACCGAGGACAAGCCCGACCAGAACCGCACCAAATGCCAGTTCCGCAACCAGTGCGGCAATGGCTGTTCCTTCGGGGCCTATTTCTCGACCCAGGCGGTGACGCTGCCCGCGGCCCGCGCCACCGGGCGGCTGACGCTCCAGTCGGATGCGGTGGTGACGGGGATCGACTATGATCCGGCGAAGAAGAAGGTCACCGGCGTCCGCTATATCGATGCGAAGACGGGGCAGGCGCAGACGGTCAGTGCGAATCTGGTCTTTGTCTGCGCTTCTGCCATGGCTTCGGTGCAGATCCTGATGAACTCGCGCGCGGCTGGCTCGGAGCGGAGCCATTTCGACAGCAGCGGGACGCTCGGCCGCTATGTCATGGATCACATCTTCCGTGTCGGCGTGTCGGGCGAGATTCCGGGCATGGAGGACCTGATCGAATATGGCCGCCGTCCGGGCGGGGTCTATGTGCCGCGCTTCCGCAACCTGAAGGGCGATGAGGGGCTGGGGTTCAGCCGCGGCTATGGCTATCAGGGCTCGGCCTATCGCAATGCCGCCAAGCCGGTTGGCTTCGGGGCGGAGATGAAGCATGGCATGCGCCGTTATGGTCCGTGGCAATTCAGCATGGGCGCGTTCGGCGAGTGCCTGCCCTATGAGGATAACCGCGTGTCGCTGCACCCCAGCAAGGTCGATCGTTTCGGTGTGCCGCTGATGAAATTCGACGTCACCTTCCGCGACAATGAGTTGAAGATGATGGCCGATGCCCGGCGCGAGGGCGAGGCAATGCTGCGCGCGGCGGGCCTGAAGAACGTGACCAGTGGCGAGCAGGAACATGTGCCCGGCGACGCGATCCACGAAATGGGCGGCGCGCGCATGGGCGCGGACCCGCGCGCGTCGGTCCTCAACAAATGGAGCCAGGCGCATGACGCCTCCAACCTCTATGTCACCGATGGCGCGCAGATGGCATCGGTGTCCTGCGTGAACCCCTCGCTGACCTTCATGGCGTTGACCGCGCGTGCGGCCGACCATGCGGTCAAGGGGCTGAAGGCGGGGGCGGTCTAAGCCCCGCATGGCGAGCAAGCGCCCCGAGGGCGTCACCATTCGCGCGGTCGGTGCGCGCGCCGGGGTGTCGGCGATGACGGTTTCCAACGTCATCAACGGCGTGGGGCGGGTCAGCCCCGCGACGCGCGCGACCGTGCTCGCCGCGATCGAGGCGCTGGGCTATGTCCCCAATGTCGCCGCACGGCGGCTCGCCAAGGCGCGGGTGACGACGCTGGGACTGCTCTACAGCGACAAGGGCACGCCGTTCATCGACTTGGTGCTGCTCGGTGCGCTCCGGGCGACCAATGCGCGCGGGTTGCAGTTCATCGCCCAGGCGGAGGACGCGCTGACCCGCGCAGCGGCCGAAGCGGCGGTGCGCGCGCTGGTGCAGGGCGGGGCGGCGGGCGTGTTGCTCGTCCCGCCCTTTGCCGAACTGCTCAGCGGTTCGGGGCTGTTCGCCGAACTGGGCGTCGCGGCGGCGGCGATTGCGACCGGCCAGGCGATGCCCGACATTTCGACCGTCAGGATCGACAATCGCGCGGCGATGGCCGCGATGACCCGCGCGGTGGTGGCGCGGGGGCATAGCCGGATCGGTTTTCTTGCGGGGCCGCGACATTTCTCGGTTGCCGACGAACGGCTGGCCGGGTTTCGCGACGGGCTGGGGGCAAGCGGGCTGGCCGATGATCCGGGGCTGGTCGTGCGGGGCGGCTTCGACCCGGAAAGCGGGGCGGCGGCGGGGCGGGCACTTCTAACCCTGGCGGAGCGGCCCAGTGCGATCCTGTGCAGCAGCGACGACATGGCCGCCGGGTTGATCGGCGAGGCGCATCGCATGGGTCTGCGCCTGCCCGCTGATCTGGCGGTGACGGGGTTCGACGACACCGCGATCGCGGCGCGGGTCTGGCCGCCCTTGACCGTCATCCGCCAGCCGGTGGGGGATATGGCGTTCCAGGCGGTGGAACAGGTGCTGGCCTCGCTCCGCTCGCGCGCCGTGGAGGACCGGGTGGTCGCCTATGAACTGGTCTCGCGGGAGTCGGTGGCGGTTCGGATATAGCGCGGCCCCGGCGAAACCCTCACCCCGTTCGGCCATATTCCGCGACCAGCGCCACTTCCTCGGCGTCGCCCAGCACCACCCCGACCCGTTGGTGCAGTCCGATCGGCGCCACATCCATGATCGCACCCGCGCCGTCGATCGACGCGCCGCCCGCCTGTTCGATCAGGAAGCTCATCGGATTGGCCTCGTACAACAGGCGCAGCTTGGCCTTGCCGTCCTTGCGATGGTCCGCCGGGTAGAGGAACACGCCGCCGCGCTTCAGGATGCGGTGGATGTCGGCCACCATCGATGCGGTCCAGCGCATATTGTAATCGGCCCCGCACGGCCCCTCGGCGCCCAGGATCCGCTCCTCGATATAGCGCGCGATGCCGGGCGACCATTGGCGGCGGCGGGCCATGTTGATCGCGAATTCGCGGGCGCCGGCGGGGATGCGCATCGGCCCGTCGGTCAGCCGCCACGACCCCAGTTCACGGTCGAGGGTGAACTCGTACACGCCATCGCCGACGGTCAGGACCAGCAAGGTCTGCGGGCCATAGATGGCATAGCCCGCCGCAACCTGCGCCCGGCCGGGTTGCAGGAAGTCCGCCTCGGTCACCTCGCGTCCCGCGCAATCCTCCGGCGCGCGCAGCACCGAGAAGATGGTGCCGACCGACAGGTCGACATCGACATTGCTCGACCCGTCGATGGGATCGAACAGCAGCAGATATTCGCCCTTGGGATAGCGGTTGGGGATGCGGTGGATCGTCTCCATCTCCTCCGACGCCATCGCCGCCAGATGCCCGCCCCATTCATTGGCGTCGAGCAACAGGTCGTTGGCGATCACGTCCAGCTTCTTCTGGACCTCGCCCTGGACATTCTCGCTGCCCAGCGATCCCAGCACATCGCCCAGCGCGCCCTTGGAGATCGCCTGGTTCACCGCCTTGCACGCGCGCGCGACCGTTTCGATCAGCAGGCGAAGCTCGGGCGGGCAGGTTGCGGGGCATCGGCGCTGCTGCTCGATCAGGAAACGCGTCAACGTCGTCTGGCGCGGGCTTGTCATCGTCGTTTCGCTCCCAAGGGTGGCGGCGCGGACCATGCCTCGGCCCCCGACCCCGCGCAACCGCCCGTTAAGGGAAGAGAGCGCTTTATAGGGGCGTAGCATTTCTGTTATATCCCATGTGTGCGATGGGATATGGTGAGGGTCGGAGGATCATGATGTCGACCAGAACGCTGACCGCACCGGACCGGGCCGCCATGGCGGCCGCCCATGAGCCTGCCACCGGGATCGACGGCATCGTCGGGGCCTTGCGTACGGCCCGCGACGACTGGCGGCGGCGGCAGGATGCGGGCCGCGATGTCGAGCGCTTTCCCTCGCGCGCCGGGGTCGAGGATGTCGTCGCGTTGGTCGCCGCCGCGCTGTACCCGCGTCGCCTGGGCCATTTCCGTGGCGCCGGGGTCGAGGAGGATCGATTCGTCGCGGCCAAGCTGCTCGCCGGGCTGACCGCGCTGGAGCGCGAGATGGGTGCGGAACTGGCCTATTGGCAGAAGGATGCGGACGCGGCTTTCCCGCCCGAACAGGCCGCGCTGATCGCCCGGTTGTTCGGAGCGACGCTCCCGCGCGTCCGCGAATTGATCGATAGCGATGTCGAGGCGGCCTTTCTGGCCGACCCCGCCGCGCGCAGCGTGGATGAGATCCTGCTCTGCTATCCCGGTGCCGTTGCGAGCCTGCATCACCGCATCGCGCATGAGCTGAACGAGCTGGGCGCGCCGATCGTCGCGCGGATGATCTCCGAACTCGCCAATGAGCGGACCGGGATCGACATCCATCCGGGGGCCACGATCGGGCGGCATTTCTTCATCGACCATGGCACCGGCGTCGTCATCGGCGAGACCGCGATCATCGGCGAGCGGGTGCGGCTGTACCAGCATGTGACGCTGGGCGCGCGATCGGCACTGGGCACCGCGCCGCGTTCGCCGCGCGACCGGTTCGCCCGGCATCCGGTCGTCGAGGATGATGTGATCGTCTATGCTGGCGCGACCGTGCTGGGTCGGGTCACGATCGGCGCGCGCTCGGTGATCGGGGGCAATGTCTGGCTGCTGACCGATGTCGCGCCCGACAGTGTGCTCGTGCAGCCGGAAGCGCGGGCCTTGCAGCGCGCGGAGGGGCGGGCGCTGCGTCAGGAACTGGAGGGCACGGCATGAACCGGACGCGCAAACCGATCATCGGCCTGATGTGCGGCAACGAGGTTGCGGGCCGCCCGATCCAGGCCGTCGCGACCCGCTTCATCGAGCCCGTGGTCCGGCTCTGCGGCGCGAGCGTGATGATCGTCCCGGCCGTGCGCGATGCGGTGGATCCGGTCGTGATCGCCGACATGCTCGACGGGCTGCTCCTGACCGGCGGCCGATCGCATGTCGAGCCGGCGCAATATGAGGCGAACGATCGCCTGGCCGGCCATCTGTGCGACCCGGAACGCGACAGCGTCGCCCTGGCGCTCGCCGGACGGATGATCGAGCGGAGCAAGCCCGTCTATGGCATCTGCCGGGGGATGCAGGAAATCAATGTGCTGTTCGGCGGCACGCTGACCTGCCTCGGCGGGTCGCCGCGCCATCATCGCGGAAGCTGGGACGAGGATTACGAGTCGCTGTTCGGCCATCATCACTCGGTCGACCTGACGCCCGGCGGCGTTCTGGCGCAGCGTGGCGACTATCGGCGACTGGAGGTCAATTCGGTGCACCAGCAGGGCGTCGACCGGCTGGGCTATGGCCTGGTGGTCGAGGCGCGCGACAGTGAGGACGGGCTGATCGAGGCGTTTCGTGCGCCCGGCAGCGGGGCGGACGTGCTGGCGGTGCAATGGCATCCCGAATGGGACGGCGCACAATGCCATGTCGCGCGCGGCTTCTTCACCCGGCTGGGCGAGGCCGTGCGCGGCCACGCCTGACGGTCGGTTAGGAACCTCAGTAGATGTCGCGGGCGTAGCGGCCTGTCGCGGCCAGTTCCTCCAACAGGGCATCGCCCAGAATGTCGGTGAGCCTGTGGTGGACGTCGCCCGCCATGCCTTTCAGGCTGCCGCAGACATAGATGACGCCGCCCGCCGCCACGCATGCCCGGACCGTCTCCGCCGAGGCGGCAACGGCGTCCTGGACATAGCGTGGACCGGCGCCCAGCCGGGACCAGGTGGTGACGTTGCCGGTCAGCACGCCCGACTCGACAAGGGCCCGTCGTTCGGCGGCGTGATAATCATCATGGTCGGGATGGCGTTCGCCCCAGAACAGCCAGGCCGGACCGCCGCCGCTTGCCGCGCGCTGGCGCAGATGGCCCATCAGTCCGGCGAGCCCGGTGCCGTTGCCGATCAGCATGATCGGCGTCGCGGGGTCGGTCGGCGAGTGGAAGGCGGGATTGGCATGGACGCGCGCCTGCACCACGCCGCCGATCGGCGCACCTTCGCACAGCCAGCCCGAGCCCAAGCCCGGCAAGCCGTCTTCGGCGGTGCAGAGCCGGACGATCAATTCGGCCCGGCCGGAGGAGGATAGCGAGGCGATCGAATATTCCCGGTGCGCCAGCGGACGGAGCGTGTCGGGATCGAAGCCGGGGCCCGCCTCGGGTGGCAGGATGCTGGTCATCAACCGCGCGTGAAGCTCGGGCGTGTCGGGCAGGCCCGTCATCGCGAGGAAGGCGGTGACCCGGCGGGCATCCTGTTGCGGCAGGATTTCCAATATGTCGCCCGCCGCCCATTCGGTCGCGCGGTCCCCGGGCGCGAGCGCGACATGCCAGGTCGGGCCGCCGCTGCTGCCCGGATTGAGCAGGCGGCGCTCGACCAGCCGCCATTCGGCCATCGGCGCCGGCGCCCAGTCGGGCTGGTCGGTGCGCGCGCCGAGGCTCGCCAGTTGCTGCTGCCACAGACGCTGGGCATCGGCATCCTCGCCGTCCAGTTCGATCGCGTCGAACAGCCGCTCGGCGCCGCCCGCATGGAGCCAGCGGTCGATCTGATGCCCGAAGGCGCAGAAATCGGCATATTCGCGGTCGCCCAGCGCCAGCACGGCATAGCGAAGATGCGACAGGTCGCCCGGCGCCCTGGCCATGGTCCGGGCAAAGCCCCGCGCCGCGTCGGGCGGCTCCCCCTCGCCATAGGTGCTGGCGACGACGAACAGGTGTTGCAACCCCGCCAGGCGCGCCGGATCCAGCGCGGTGACGGGGACGGCGGCGGCGTCGGGCAGCGCCTGCGCGGTCAGCCGGGCGATCCGCTCGGCCGAGCCGGTCTGGCTGGCATAGGCGACCAGCGTGGTCGCGGCCCCGGATGGCGCGACGGGGGCTTCGGTCAGCACCGCCCCCAGCGCCTTCTTGCGGCGTCGCCGCGCGAAATAGAGGAGGAAGCCGGTGATGGTGAACAGCGGCATCGTCAGGCTGGTGAGCGACATCACGATCCGGCCCACCAGACCGAAATAGGCGCCCCGGTGAATCTCATAGACGCTGGTGACGATGTCATCGCCCCAGTGACGCAGGGTATAGGGGGTCTGGGACGTGACGCGTCCGGTTCGCCCCTCGACGGTCAGTTCATCCGACACACGGTCATGGCGTCCGCCGGGCAGCTTGGCGCGGAACTGGACATTGCCGTCGCGAACGGACGCGGTGATCTGTTCATAGGCGTGGCCGCCGGTCGCCTGCGCGAAACTGGCCCATGCACGGGCCAGGTCCGGCTGGGCATCGTCGTCGGAGCCGTTGTGGCCACCGCGCTCGCGACCGTGCCCGGTGCCGCGCGCGCCACCATGCTTGCCGCCGCCGCCGGGGCCGCCGCGCCGTTCCTGGGCCACCTGCTCGGTGCTCAGCAGATGGCGGACGCCGTCGCGATACCAGCCATAGGACCACCACAGGCCCGTCCCCGCGCTGATGAGATAGAAGATCAGCACCCAGCCGCCGATGACCGCGTGCAGCGCCCGGTAGAGGTTGCGGCCGGTCTTGCGCAGGTCGAGCACCAGCCAGTTGCGCCAGTCGAGCGCGCGGCGTGGCCAGCGCAGATACAGGCCGGACAGCGCGAAGAAGATCAGCGACAGCGCGGCGAAGCCGGTGATCTGCCGCCCAATCCCGTTGCCATTGCCCGGCAGGGCCAGCCAGCGGTGCAGATTCTCGACCGTCTCGAAGAATCCGCTGCCCCTGGGCTCGCCCAGCAAGGCGCCGGTCGCGGGATCGATATAGCTGCGTTCCCGCTTCTTCTGGTCGCCGATCGTATAGCCGACCATCGCCGCCCGGGTCGGATCGCGATCGATGACCAATCGCTGGATACGGATGTCGGGCACCTCGGCCTGGAGCCGTGCGATCAGCGCGGGCGGGGCGAGCGGCGCGGCCTTGCCCGGCGCGATGGTGACGATACCGGGATTGGTCGCGGCCAGGATCTCCGGCTCGAAACTCAGCAGGGCGCCGGTGACGCCCATGACGGCCAACACCAGGCCAGCGGTGATGCCCAGGAACCAGTGGATCTGAAACAATATCGTTCGCGTCGAGATCACGGTTGATCCAGGCTTGTTATTGAGAATGAGTAGCGTTAGGGCGCGTCGCCATCAAGGTCAATGGTTTCGAGGAAGTAATGATGCAAAGGGTGGGGGCATTGGCACGAAAAGGCGTGCGTCGGGCCTGTCTGGGCGGCACCGCTCTGGCGGCGTTCCTGATCGCATCGCCAGTCATGGCGCAGGTGCGCGCCGATGCGGCACAGGGCGACGCGGAGGAGGCCGAAAAGGCCGAGGTCGTGGTCACCGCCGCGCGCACCGTCCTGCCGCCCAATGCCTTGCCGCTGACCATCGACATTATCGACAAGGAAGCGCTGGACCGACAGGTCGCGATTTCGGGCAGCGTGACCGATGCGGTCGCGGTCCTGACGCCCAGCTTCTCGCCGACGCGCGGCAAGCTGTCGGGCGCGGGGGAGACGTTGCGCGGTCGTTCGCCGCTCTATGCGATCAATGGCATTCCGCAGACGACGCCGTTGCGCGATGGCAGCCGCGATGGTTTCACCATCGACGGCTTCTTCGTCGACCGGGTCGAACTGATCTACGGCTCCAACGCGCTGCAAGGTGTCGGCGGGACGGGCGGGATCATCAACCAGGTGACGGTCGGCCCGCCCCGGACAGAGGGCTGGTCGGGCCGCGCGCTGGTGCAGGGCACGACCGCCGACGGGTTCAAGGGCGACGGGCTGGGCGGCAAGGTCGCCGGCCTCGTCCAGTACAAGGCGGGCATTTTCGACGCGACGGTCGGGGCCTCCTATGAGCGGCGCGGCGTCTTCTATGATGGCCAGGACCGGCGGATCGGCATCAACCTGACCCAGGGCGAGACGCAGGATTCGCACGCGCTCGACCTGTTCGCACGACTGGGGGCGCAGATACGCGAGACCGGGCGGCTGGACCTGATCGCCAACCGCTACACGCTGGACGGGGAAGGGCGGTTCGTGCCGCTGGCGGGCAACCGGCTGACGGGCGTGCCGACCAGCGCGGTGCGCGGCAATCCGCCCGGAAAGCCCGCCGCCAACCGGGCCGAGGCGCTGTCGCTATCCTATACGGACAGCGATGTGGCGGGCGGCAATCTGGTTGCGCAGCTTTTTGTCAACCGAACCTATGACACGTTCGGCGGTGAGCCGACCGCGATCGCGACGTTCCAGGACCCGGCGATCGCGCCGCTCGGCACGCTGCTCGACCAGTCGGAGAACCGTTCCCGCAAGCTGGGTGCGCGTGCCAGCTATGAACGCGCAGTGCCAGGGTTCGAGGCGCTGGTGGCGACGATCGGCTTCGACGCGCTGTGGGACAAGTCGGAGCAGCGGCTGATCATCACCAACCGCGTCTGGGTGCCGCCCGCCGATTTCCGCAGCCTGGCGCCCTTCGCCCAGGCCAATCTGAAGCTGTTCGACGGCATCGTCCGTCTGGCGGGCGGCGTCCGGTGGGAGAATGTGAAGGTCCGCATCAACGATTACCACACGCTCGCCTCCAACACCTATGACGGCAAGAACCCGGCCACCTATGGCGGCGTCAGCGTCAAGGGCGGCGAACCCGGCTTCGACCAGTTGCTGTACAATGGCGGCGTGATCCTGGAGCCGTGGAAGGGCATCCGCGCCTATGCCAGCTATGCGCAGGGCTTCACCATGGCCGATATCGGCCGTATCACCCGCGCGGTCTCCACGCCCGGCACCGACCTCAGCAGTTTCCGCGCGATCGATCCCGTCATCTCGAACAATCGCGAGATCGGTGTCGAGGTGAAGCGCGGACCGCTGGACGCCAGCGCCACCTATTTCTGGTCATCCAGCGACAAGGGGCAGGTGCTGCTGGCGCTCGGCAACGGCATCTTCGAAGTGCAGCGCCAGCGGGTCGAGATCCAGGGGCTGGAAGTGAATCTGGGCATGAAGATGCCGATCGAGGGGCTGCACCTGTCGACCGGCTACGCCCATCTGATCGGCCGTTATGACAGCGACACGCGCAACCCGGACGGCAAGGTGGACACCGATCTGGACGGCACCAACATCTCGCCCGACCGGATGAACGTGGCGGCCGACTATACCTCCGGGCCGATCTCCGCGCGGGTGCAGACCCAGCTTTATCTGGCGCGCAATTTCCACGGCAAGGCGAACCCCGACCCGCGCAACAATTTCGGCGGCTATACGGTCACCGACGCCTATCTGCGCTATCAGACGCGGATCGGCGGCTTCTATGTCAGCGCGCAGAACATCTTCGACCGCTTCTATATCGACTATAACAGCGACACCCGGCTGCCCAACGACAATCTGGCCTTCTTCGCCGGGCGAGGGCGCACCTTCACTCTGGGATGGGACCAGCGCTTCTGACCGGAGACGGGCGGCGTCGGGGCGACACCCCGGCGCGGCTCAGGAGGTGTTCCGGGGCCCGTCATCCTCGGCGATGGACGCAAACAGATGACGCAACATGGCGGTCATCGCATCGCTCCCCCGCTCGGTGAGGTTGCGGTCAGCCGGCTGACCGCAACCTGCTGGGATCTATAGAAATTGTCGATGCGGATCGTCTGGCCGTCCGCCAGGCTGAGGATCAGGTGAGCACCCCCATCAACGTATCGTTTGGCGAAGAGGGCGGGCTAACGGCAGCACGGGATATGTGGCCGGCGGCCTGAACGAGCCGTTTTCGGCTGTTCCTTGCCGTGAAACGTCCACACCGGGCGCAGCTATCCCATGGCGGCACGGCGTTCGTGGAAGATCAGGCGGTCGATATTGTAGGCCAGGTTGGCGAGGCCGGCCTTCACCTCGGCGCGGGCGATGCCAATGATGCGGATAAACAGCCCTATCTGATCCAAAGACGTGCTCGATGCGGGCACGCACGACGGAGCGTTTCCCGTTGGCCCCGGCAGTGCGCGGCGACATCGGCTTGCCGCTGGGTTCCTTGCGGTGGATGCGACTGACCCGTCCCAACGATCTCAGCCATGCTTCGTTGGCGCGGCTGCGATACGCCGTGTCCGCCCAGACGTCGGAGGCGGTATTGTCGCGGGTGACCGCGTCGCGCAGCATCCGCCCGTTGAAACGCGCGCCATTGGTGACCTTGACCTTGCGGATGAAACCGTAGCGCTGACAGATCGCGATGCTGCTCTTGTCGCCGAAGCTGGGGATGGCGATCCCCGGCCGGCCACCGGGCAGCACGCCGGCTTCAGCTTCTAGCGGGTATCGGTATCCTTCTGCGCCGTCTTTGCCGGTTCGTCTGGCCACATTTCCATCGCGGTCCTCCCCGCCTTGATCGCTTGCCCTTAGGCTGCCGTGTTGCGCTGTTTGGGGGCAGCCACCAGCGTGGCGTCGACAATCTGTCCGCCCATCGGCAAGTAGCCCCGCTCACGCAAGCACCCACACCGCCGCAAAGCCGCCATCCGCCATGGTCGCGCTCGATCCGCCGCCGAAAAAGGTCAGCGGGGTCGCCGTCCCGCCGCCGCCGGACTGAGTGAACGTCACCGCCCAGTCGATGACATTGGCATTGCCGGGAGTCCGCTCCCGCGCGACCGCGCTGCTGGCGCTGGAGCCCGTCGACAGGGCGAAATTGGCGAAGATGACCCACCCGCCATCGGGGAGCGGGGAAAGCCAGTGGTCGACCGTCTCATTGAGCTGCGACGAGGACGGCGCGAAGAAGCCGCCCGCGACCGAAAAGCGCCAGGGCGATGGGCCAAAGACGAAGCGCTGTGACGCACCTCCCGCGAATGCGACCGGCGTCGGTGCGCCGACGACCTGGGCGGTCGCGACACCGGACAGCAGGGCGAGCGCGGCGAGGCCGATGCGGATCAGACGGGCGATCATTGCGGCACCCGCGACAGCGCGACATTGCAGCCCGCCGTCCCCGACAGCGAAACGTCGACGATCGCACCGCCGCCGAAAGACACGACGGTCCCGCCGCCGCTGTCCGCCGCCGTCTTGCTGACCATGCCAATCATCGTGACCCCGTCCGGCCCACGGTATCGGAGCGTGACCGTCCCATATGTCATGCACCCCTGGGTCAGGACATAAGCCCCGCCGAACAGCGTCGCGGGACTGGCGGGCGTGTTGCTGGAGGCGAGCTGGAAGGCCTCGCGGCGCGGCTCGACCGATACGGTCCCGCCGACCGGAAGCGGCGTGGCAGGCGTGACCGCCGTCGCGGGGTTACCGGGCGTGCCATAAGACAGCGCGTTTTGCGGCACGAACGCGCCCGGCGCGCCGATGGGTTTGGATTGGGCGGATGCCATGACCGGCATCGATGCCAGCACAAGGCCAAGCATGACCCTGCGATGGCTAAATTTTAGAGACATACGGACCCCCAGATTGAAGCCGGGACCGTGCGGCGCATTTCCCCGCTTGTCGGGATGCGCTGGCGCACCTAGAGCGCCGAGCGTGAAGCGGGAATCAAGGGGGATTCCACTTTATCAGGAAATGTGATTCCTCCTGATCTGGAGGTGGATCATGGGTCGAGCGTATTCAGGCGATCTACGGGACCGGATAGTAGGGCATGTATCAGCGGGTCATTCCTGCCGGGCAGCGGCTCGTCACTTCGGGGTCAGCCCGAGTTGCGCGATCAAGCTGATGCAGCATGTGGCGAAGACGGGATCGGCGACGCCGCGCCGCCAGGGCCGTCCGTCCGGGGCGGGCAAGCTGACACCGTACCTCTGGGTGTTGATCCGCTGGGTTGAGGCCACACCCGACATCACGATGCCCGAGCTTGCCAGGCGCCTGGCGACTGAGACGAAGGTGGTGGCGCACCCGGCGTCGTTGTCGCGGGTGCTGGTGGCGGCGGGCTTTCGATATAAAAAAAGCCCTGATGGCATCGGAATGCGGACGCGATGACGTCTGCGCGGCGCGACGGCGCTGGCGCGTGTATCGCCAGCCACGGCTGCGCGAG
>NZ_JBCNNI010000017.1:0-85202 GCF_039594485.1 Sphingomonas sp.
GCATGGGCATCGCCTCGCTCGGCGTGGGCAACGTGTTCGCCAAGTTCCTCGAAGGCGCGCTGCGCAATCCGGGTGCGGCGGACAGCCAGCAGGGCCGCCTCTTCATCGGTTTCGCCGGTGCCGAGCTCCTGGGCCTGCTCGCCTTCGTGACGATGATCATCCTGGTGTTCGTCGCCTAATCATTCGGATCGGCCGGGCGTGTCGATGACGATGCGCCCGGTTGATATGGCAACGAGGACCCCATGCCCCAGATAGCACAGATCAGTGCGACCTATGCGTCGCAGATCTTCTGGCTCCTGATCACTTTCGGCCTGCTGTATTTCGTGGTCGGTCGTGGGATGGTGCCCAAGATTCAGGCGACCGTCGACGCTCGCGAAGCCCGTATCGCCGGCGATCTGGCGGCGGCGGAGGCCGCGCGTGCCGAGGCCGACCGGGTCGAGGCGGCATGGCGGGCCGAGATGGATGCCGCCCGTGCCGCCGCGCTGGCCGAAACAGGTGCCGCCAAGGCGCGTGCGACCCATGCGTTCGAGGCACAGGTCAAGGCGGCCGACGCCGACCTGGCCGAGCGGCTGGGTCATCACGACCTGGCGATCGCCAATGCCAAGGCCGAGGCGATGGCCAATCTTCAGTCCGTGGCGGCCGAGGCCGCGCGCGATCTCGTCGCCAAGCTGTCCGGCGTCCATGTGGGCGAGGACGCGGCGGCCGACGCGGTGCGAAAGGTGAGCGCGCATGGCTAATCATTCCGCAAACGGCGTGTTGACCAATGGCGATGCGCTGGTCGCGCAGAACCTGGCCGATGCGGCCTCGGCCGAAGGCATGGTGCAGAAGCCGATCCGCGAGGGTGATGGCCTGACCGGCAACACGGTGGCGCCCGCGGAAGCCGAGCATGCCGCCAGCCCGACCGCGCTGGGCTTCGATTCGACCGGCTGGGTGGCGCTCGCCGCTCTGGTCGTGCTGATCGGGATGCTGATCAAGAAGGTCCCGGCGATGATCGGGCGTTCGCTCGATCAGAAGATCGCCGCGATCCGCGCCCAGCTCGACGAGGCGACCAAGCTGCGTCAGGAAGCCGAAGCGCTGAAGGCCGAATATGAGGCCAAGGCCAAGGCGGCGCATGCCGATGCCGAGGCGATGCGCGTCCAGGCGCAGCATGAGGCGGGGCAGTTGCTCAGCAAGGCCAAGGCCGATGCCGAGGCGCTGATGGAGCGTCGCGCCAAGATGGCCGAGGACAAGATCGCGGCCGCCGAGCGCACCGCGCTGGCCGAGGTCCGCGCCCGCGCCGCCGAGGCCGCCGCCAAGGCCGCCGGTCTGCTGATCGCCGAGCACCACTCGGCCGATGCCGACCGGGCGATGATCGACCGTTCCATTGCGGGGCTCGGCCGCCCCAACTGATCGGCGGAACCGCCGGAGACAGGACCGCGCTTCGGGCTGGCCCGAGGCGCGGTTCGGTCGTTTTCGGGGCCGCCCTCAAAGGGAGAAAGGCGTTTCTCCCCAAGCGGGCTTGGGCCGTGGGGCATGTTCCACAAGGGCGGCTCTGGTCCCGACACACATAGCCCGCGGAGTCCGGGCCCGCATCGCCGTCTCTTTCGGGTTTCCGACGACGATGCCCATTTCCGAGCCCGTGACCAAGGAGACGCTCCGATGGCGTGGGTCATTCTGGGCATCGCAGTCATTACCGAGATTTGCTGGGCGCTCAGCCTGAAATGGGCGGCGACGCTCGGTAGCTGGCAGGCGTCGAGCGTGCCGATCATCCTCAGCTTCGTGAACATGGGCCTGCTGGCGCTCGCGATGCGCGGGCTTCCGGCCGGGACCGCCTATGCGGTGTGGACGGGGCTGGGCGCGATCGGTGTGGTCATCGGCGGGGCCATCGTGTTCGGCGACAGGATCGCGCCGATCCAGGCGGGCTTCATGGTCCTGACCGTGATCGGCGTGATGGGCACCAAGCTTTTCGCGCAAGGCTGAACCTGGGTTCGCGCGAATCAATCATGCGAACCGGACTGGCGATCCGCGCCCCGCGCTCTTAAATCGAAGCCAATGTCCGAGCCTCCCGTCGACCGTTTCAACGAAGAGAAATCCACCTTCACCCTGCGCGGGGCCGATGCACCCGATCTGAAGGCGGGGGTGGCGGCGATCCGCAACGTCCTCGCGACCCTGCCGCTGCGGCCGGGCGTGTATCGGATGCAGGATGCGCGTGGCGACGTCCTCTATGTCGGCAAGGCGCGCGCGCTGAAGAATCGCGTCGCCAATTACACCCAGGTCGATCGCCTTCCCAAGCGGCTCCAGCGGATGGTGTCGCAGACGCGCTCGATGACGATCGTCACGACCAATAACGAGGCGGAGGCGCTGCTGCTCGAGGCGCAGCTCATCAAGCGCTACCGCCCCGCCTTCAACGTCCTGCTGCGCGACGACAAGAGCTTCCCCTTCATCCTGCTGCGCCACGACCATGATTTCCCGCGCATCCAGAAGCATCGCGGCGCGCGGCGTGCGGTGGGCAATTACTATGGCCCCTTCGCCAGCGCGGGCAGCGTCAACAACACGTTGAATGCGTTGCAGAAGCTGTTCCTGCTCCGCTCCTGCACCGACAGCTTCTTCAAGACGCGCGACCGGCCGTGCCTGCTCTACCAGATCAAGCGCTGCTCCGCGCCCTGTGTCGGCCGGATCGGCGAGGCCGCCTATGCCGAGCTGGTCGCGGACGCCAAGAACTTCCTCGGCGGCAAGTCCACCCAGGTCCAGGCCAAGCTGGGGGCGCAGATGCAGGCGGCGGCCGAAGCCATGGACTTCGAGCTGGCCGCGATCCTGCGCGATCGGCTGAAGGCGCTGACCTTCATCCAGGGGACGCAGGCGATCAACGCCGAGGGCGTGGGCGACGCCGATATCTTCGCGCTGGCGTGCCGCGACGGGGTGATGGGCATCCAGGCCTTCTTCATCCGCGGCGGCCAGAATTGGGGGCATCGCAGCTTTTTCCCCGCGCACACGACCGACGTGCCCGAGGAGGAGGTGCTGACCAGCTTCCTCAGCCAATTCTATGAGGAGGTGCCGCCGGCCAAGACGATCCTGCTCGACCGTGACCTGCCGGAGGGCGAATTGCTGACCGAGGCGCTGGGCGAGCGGGCAGGGTACAAGGTGCAGCTCGCCGTGCCGCAGCGGGGCGACCGCCGCCGCCTGCTCGATCAGGCCAAGCGCAACGCCGTCGAGGCGCTCGACCGGCGGCTGGCCGAATCGACCACCCAGGCCAGGCTGCTGCGCGAGGTCGCCGATTTCTTCGACCTGTCCGAACCGCCACAGCGAATCGAGGTGTACGACAACAGCCATATCCAGGGCACCAACGCACTGGGCGCGATGGTCGTGGCGGGGCCGGACGGGTTCCAGAAGGGCCAGTATCGCAAGTTCAACATCAAGGGGAACGAGGCGGCGACCAACGACGATTTCGGCATGATGCGCGAAGTCTTCCGCCGCCGCTTCGCCCGCCAGTTGGAGGAAAATCCCGACCGCGACGACGCGACCTGGCCCGACCTGGTCCTGATCGATGGCGGGCGCGGCCAGCTCAACGCGGCCAAGGCGGTGCTTGAGGATCTGGGCATCGAGGATGTCTGCCTGGTCGGCGTCGCCAAGGGCCCGCATCACGGCCGCGAGGGGCGCGAGGTCTTCCACATGATGGACGGCAGCGAACGGATGCTGCCGGTCAATGCGCCGCTGTTATTCTATCTCCAGCGCCTGCGCGATGAGGTCCACCGCTTCGTGATCGGCGCCCACCGCGACAAGCGCGCCAAGGCGATCGGTGCGAGCCCGCTCGACGAAGTGCCCGGCATCGGCCCGGCGCGGAAGAAGGCGTTGCTGATGCACTTCGGCACCGGCCGCGCGGTGCGGAACGCGAGCCTGGAGGATCTGCGGAAGGCACCGGGGGTCAGCCAGGCGGTGGCGCAGCAGGTGTACGACTTTTACCATAGCCGGTGAGGGTGTTGCCGCCGTTAGTAGAATCTGCGTAATGTGATTGCCCGCGAAGTGCCATCGCAGAGAGTCAGCAGATGTTTGGTTCCTGGGGCAGCGTGAGCAAAATAGTCTTCGACCAATTCTTTTGAGACGGCCTTTTGATCGATGGTGCATATCTCGTCGCCCGGTTTCAGCTTGCCAGCGGCCGCTGGTGATTGACTCATCACATGGACGACCGATAACCGCCCGTTCCGGGTATATCCCTGTATGCCGGATGTGCTTCGATAGACTGGCTTTAACGGCGGCATTCGTGGTTCCAGGAGCATCCGTCCCGCTGTCAGGTCGACCGTCATATTATAGGTGCGCAGCACGCCCATGCCGATCAATGCCTGTATCTCTTTCGATCCCCACCAGTTTGCTTGATCGACCGTCGCATAGGCACCCGAAACCCTGTGCGCCCCGAGCGTAAAATCGGTCAGTCGGCCAAGGGGTTGGACGACCATGCCCCCGGCGCCGACCGATCCGATGTCCGTCTGCGGCTTGAACCCCGTACGCTCGGCAACAGCAGGCGAGATGGAAACCGCGCTGTCGTTGCCGGTGTCGATCATCGTGGGGGATACGGACTGGCCATTGATCGAGACGTCGGTGACCAGCCGAGAGTTGTTTGGCCCTACCCGGATCGGAATGCCGTCGGGGATCGGGATGGATCCGCTGCTTAGCAACCGGAAACGATGATGATCCTGATCGACCTGCCATTCGAAGATGCCAAGTATGGGCAGGCCGATGACCACCTCGACATCGGCAAGGCCCACGGCGTTCAATCGGCTGAGGTCCATGACGGTGACGGCACCGGGTTTCGTGGTGCGAATCGCGCCGACATCCAGGGTGACGGACGGCGTGGTATAGAACTGCGTCGGTCCACCGACACTTTCCGGCTTGGCCCAAGGCGTCAGGGGAAGATGATGGGCGTCGGCATAGGCCTTGCTCACAACGACATCATCGAAGCCCGTATCAATCATCGCTTTCGTGGGGTGACCGTTCAAGACGACCGGAATAATGACGATATCGCTTTTGGGCTCGAAGTCGATCCATCCCGATCCGGCATCGGGTATCCAGAAAACCGGGCGGTCGGTAAAGGTCGCGGGTAGGGTGGAGGGGTTTTCTTGCGCTCGAAGTGCCGAGAGCGGTGCATGCGCCGCTTGGGAAAATGTGAGCAATGCCGCCCAAGTCAACGATCTTTTGACAAAACCCAAAATCATATCAATGATCTGCCCATTTCTACGATTTTGCCTCGAGATAACTTTGCGGGATGGTGACGTAACGCGGGTCATTGGGGCAAGCTGAAAACGCCGTGACATCCAACTTTTCATCGGCGGCCGTGGCGTTGTTTGGTGGCGTATGCTCGTTCTTGGCGATACTGTTGTCCGCTGCCCCACGCATAGCATCCCACCCCAATCCCCCCTACATCCTTAATCATGCACCGCGTCGCCCCCGCCATCATCCTGTCGGTCCGGCCGCATGGCGAGCATGGGGCGATCGTGCGCGCTCTGACCCGCGAGGATGGGGTGCAACCGGGCTATGTCCGGGGTGGGCGGTCGCGGGCGCTGCGACCGGTGCTGCAACCGGGCAACGCGATCATCGGCGAGTGGCGCGCGCGGACCGTCGAGCAACTCGCTGCGCTGACGATCGAGCCGGGTCATAGCCGGGCGGGGCTCCACGGCGAACCGTTGGCCGCCGCCGGGATCGAATGGCTCTGCGCGCTCACTGCTGCCGCCCTTCCCGAGGAGCAGCCCTATCCCATCCTCTACGATGCGCTTGACGCGGTGTTGACCGCGGTCGAGTCGGCGCCCTCGGCGCGGGGCTGGGCGGGGGCCCTGGTGCGCTATGAATTGCTGCTGCTGGGGCAGTTGGGTTTCGGGCTGGATTTGGAACGCTGTACCGTGACCGGCGGGACGGATGACCTCGCCTATGTCAGTCCCCGGAGCGGGGCTGCGGTGTCGGTCGGCGCGGCCTTCGGCTATGAGGCGCGGCTGTTCCCATTGCCGGCCTTTCTGCGCGAGGGCGGGGTGGCGGATTGGCCCGATATCTTCGCGGCCGCGCAAATCACCGCGCATTTTCTGGGGCGCGATATCCTGGCCGGATTGCGCCATGATCCGTCGCCCGCGCGCACCCGGTTGTTCGATCGGTTCAAAAGGGCGGTTGCGTGATCCCGACCCTCAAGGCAAAGGGCGCGACGATCTAGGATAAGGGAAGGGGCCAGCCATGGCATTGATCGCGATCCTCGCCGGTGACGGCATCGGGCCGGAAGTGACGGCAGAAGCGCGGCGCGTGCTGGAGGCGCTGGACCTCGGCCTGACCTTTGAAGAGGCGAAGGTCGGCGGTGCGGCCTATGAGGCGGCGGGCCATCCGCTGCCGCCCGAGACGCTGGAGGTGGCGGGCCGCGCCGATGCGTTGCTGTTCGGCGCCGTGGGCGATCCGCGCTTCGACAGTCTGGAGCGGGCGCATCGGCCGGAACAGGCGATCCTGGGCCTGCGCAAGGCGTTCGGGCTGTTCGCGAACCTGCGCCCCGCCCGGCTGTTCGAGGGGCTGGAGGATGCCAGCTCGCTGCGCCCCGACATTGCCCGGCGGATCGACATGGTGATCGTCCGCGAACTGACCGGCGACGTCTATTTCGGCGCGAAGGGCCGGGGGACGACCGAAACCGGCCTGCGCGAAGGCCATGACCTGATGCGCTATGACGAGGAAGAGGTCGCCCGGATCGCCCGGGTCGGTTTCGAAACCGCGATGCGCCGCCGCCGCCGCCTGCTGTCGGTCGACAAGGCGAATGTGCTGGAAACCTCGCAGCTCTGGCGCGACGTGGTGATCGAGGTCGCGAAGGATTACCCGGACGTCGCGCTCGAGCATATGTATGTCGACAATTGCGCGATGCAGTTGGTGCGCGATCCCGGCCAGTTCGACGTGATCCTGACCGGCAATCTGTTCGGTGACATCCTGTCCGACCAAGCGTCGATGTGTGCGGGTTCGATCGGGATGCTGCCGTCGGCCGCGCTGGGCGCGACCGGCAAGGGACTGTACGAGCCGATCCACGGATCCGCCCCCGATATCGCCGGGCAGGGCAAGGCGAATCCGTGTGCCGCGATCCTGTCCTCGGCGATGATGCTGCGCCATTCGCTGGGGCTGGCCGAGGCCGCCGACCGGATCGACGCGGCGGTCGCGGGCGCGATCCGCGACGGCGCGCGGACCGGCGATCTGGGCGGCAGCCTGTCGACCCGCGCCATGGCCGACGCGATTCTTCAGCGCCTCTGACGGCCATGAGCGCGCTGCTCGAACTCGCGGTCGTCATCCCGACCTTCAACGAGCGCGCGAACGTGCCCGTGCTCATCGCCAAGCTCGACCAGGCGCTGGCCGGGCGGCGGTGGGAGGCGATCTTCGTCGACGATAACAGCCCGGACGGCACCGCCGACGCGGCGCGCGAACTGGCGCGGGTCGATTCCCGCGTGCGGGTGATCCAGCGGATCGGGCGGCGCGGGCTGTCTTCGGCCTGTATCGAGGGGATGTGCGCCACCGCCGCACCCATGGTGGCGGTGATCGACGGCGACTTGCAGCATGACGAGACGCTGCTGCCGAAGATGCTCGACCGGTTGCAGGCGGAAAACGACCTCGATCTGGTGGTCGGGTCGCGCTTCGTCGAGGGCGGCGGCACCGGCGACTGGGATCGCGACCGGGTGGCCAAGTCGGCCTTCGCCACCAGGCTGTCGCAGCGGGTGCTGAACGTCGACCTGTCCGATCCGATGAGCGGCTTCTTCATGGTGCGGACGGCCGTGGCGCGTGAGACGGTGCCGTATCTGTCGGGGATCGGGTTCAAGATCCTGCTCGACATCATGAGCGCCTCGCCGCGTCCGCTTCGCGCCGTCGAAATGCCCTATGTTTTCCGCCTGCGGACCGAAGGCGAATCGAAGCTCGATCATGTCGTGGCGATGGAATATCTGATCGCGCTCTACGACCGTCGCTTCGGCAAGGTCGTGCCGGTGCGCTTCGCCATGTTCTCGGCGATCGGGGTGCTGGGGGTGGGCGTGCACATGGCGGTGCTCAGCCTGTTCTTCGTGCTGCTGGGGGCCGCATTCCTCACCAGCCAGATCGCGGCGGTGGCCGCCGCGATGACGTTCAACTTCTTCCTGAACAACGCGCTGACCTATCGCGACCGACGGTTGCGGGGATTCCGGCCGCTGCTCGACGGGTGGGTGTCCTTCTGCCTGGTCTGTGCCGTGGGTGCGATCGCCAATGTCGGTGTCGCGGCCTTCCTGCACGATGCGCGCGCCAATGAATGGGCGGTGTCGGCGCTGATCGGAGTGCTCGTGGGCGCGGTGTGGAATTATGCGCTGTCGTCACGCTTCGTCTGGGGGCGGTACTGATCCGCTTGCGGTGAGGCCGGGATGGGGCCTCACCGCCAATCCGCGAACCAGGTCCAGCGCGCGAAGGACCCCGGCCCCGCCAGCGCGCCCGCGGTCAGGATCGGATAGAAATAGACGAACAGGCTGATCGCGCCGATCAGATAGGTCTCGTCCCAATTGCGCAGCGCGGCGCGCCAGCGATCGATCGCCACCGCAATGGCGACGGACAGCCAGATCGCGGGGAGGAAATAGTAATAATAGAAACCCAGCGACTTGGGGATGATCGCCCAGACCGCGAACCCGCCGATCCATAGCGCCGCCGCGAAGCCCAGCCGTACCTCCCGGCGCCGCAGCCAGCCCCACAGGCAGGCGGCCACCGCGACCAGCCCGCCCCACATCACCGCCGGATTGCCGAGCAGGAAGATGCCGCGCTGCGCCCCGTCCGCGATCTCATAGAAGTACCAGATCGGCCGCCCGATGATCGGCCAACTCCACCAGCTCGACTGATAGGCGTGCGGCGGCAGGACCTGGGTCTGGCGCGCATACATTTCCAATTGGAAGGGCAGGAGTCCGCCGAGCGTCAACGGCTCGCGCGCATAGAAGAAGGCCGGGGCGAAGGTCGCCGCATAGGCCACCCCCGCGCCAAACCCCAGCAAGGCCCAGGCCGACCACCAGCGCAGCCCCGGCCAGCGGCTGGGGTCGCCATGCTTCATCACGACGAAGCCGATCGCGGCATAGCCGAGATAGGGCACCGCCGCCCATTTGACGCCCATGCCTAGCCCCAGCAGCACCGCGCCCAATGTCCAGCGCCACCGGCTTTGCGACGCATTGCCCCGCATCGCCCAGCCAAGGGCTGCGACGGCGAGGACGACGAAGCCCGCCATGAACCCGTCGAGCATCGCGATCCGCGCCTGCACCAGCACCATGAAGTTGACGAGGGTCAGCAGCCCCCCGACCACCGCCGCCCGCGTCCGCCGGGTCATCAGCCAGACGATGGCGAAGACGCCCCCGACGATCGCCGTGCCCGCCAGCGTCGACATCGCGCGCCAGCCCAGCGGATTGTCGCCGAACATCAGCATGCCGGCGGCGATCAGCGTCTTGCCGAGCAGCGGATGTTCGATATTCACCGGCCCTTCCAGCGCCATCAGCGTCCGCGCGGCGGTGACGTAATGGATTTCGTCGAAGACGAGCTTGTGCGGCGTGGTCAGCCGCCAGCAGAACAGCGCCTGCGCGGCGACCAGCAGCGCGATCAGGGCCGGAACCGGACGACGGAGCGGAGCGAGCAGGCGGCGCATGGGGTGGTCATGACGGGCGCGTGCGGGGGGCACAAATGCTTTTTCTGTAAGTGTATTAATTGCCCAATATGCCTGACAGATCCTTAGGGCGCGGTCGCTATACCGGGTTCCTGCAAAGGATCCGATCGGGAAGACTCCGATCGCCCGCGATGCTCGATGCACGCGAGCGGGTGGCATGATAGCTCGGCTGGGCAAGAAGGGCGTGAGCCTTGAGACTCGATTGGCCGAGGCGATTCTTCGGCAGTCATCGGATGCGATGATGCTGTTGTCGGAAGGGCGCTTCATCGCCGGGAATGTCGCCGAGAAGGTCTATGGCCGCCCGAGCGAGATTCATGCTGGCGAATGGGTCAACAGGCGTTGCGGGATGGCTTTGCCCGTTTCGAGTGGCTGAACGTCGATCGACAGGGCTAAGCCAAGCGCTTTCTCGTCACCCCGATCCCTGTGCATATCGCGACTCCGCAGGTCGCCGCGTCGGCGCGGAGCCATGCGGCGGAAAGAGGCGTGGGCGTGCAGCGGGCAATGGACGCGATGCGTGGCATCGAGCGGACCTCCAGCGAAATCGCCGAGATCATCGGTTCCTACCCGGAAATCGGAATGAGTCTGCTATCAATTCCTCAGACAATTTGACGTACCCCATCCCGCATGGCACCCATGTCATCGAGGCGGGGGCCGATGGTGCGGTATGTTCGGAGCCCCGTCTGCGCGAACGCGACAGAGAAAACGGGAGAGTGACGTGACGCAGCGGTTCCGACCGATGATCCTGACCCTATTGGCGGCCGGCGTGCTGTCGCCCCAGAGCCTGCCGGCGCAGGGGCCCCTTGCCAATGACGGGCCCGCCCGGACCTTTGCGGTGCAGGGCAAGGGGTTCCTGCGCAATGGCCAGCCGCATCAGGTTATCTCCGGCGAGATGCATTATGTCCGCATCCCGCGCGCCTATTGGCGTGATCGGTTGCGCAAGGCCAAGGCGATGGGGCTGAACACCATCACCACCTATGCCTTCTGGAATGCGCATGAGCCCCGTCCGGGAGTCTATGACTTCAGCGGCCAGAACGACCTCGTCGCCTTCATCCGCGATGCGCAGGCCGAGGGGCTGGACGTGATCCTGCGCCCCGGCCCCTATGTCTGTGCCGAGTGGGAACTGGGCGGCTATCCGTCATGGTTGCTCAAGGATCGCAATCTCGTGCTGCGGTCGACCGATCCGCAATACACCGCCGCGGTCGATCGCTGGCTGATGCGGCTGGGGCAGGAGGTCAAGCCGCTGCTCCTTGCGAATGGCGGGCCGATCGTCGCGGTCCAGCTCGAAAACGAATATGGCGCCTTCGGGGATGACCAGGCCTATCTGCGCGGGCTGGAGGCCAGCTACAAGCGCGCGGGATTCGCCGATGGCGTGCTGTTCACCTCCAACCAGGGTGGCGATCTGGCCAAGGGCTCGCTGCCCAACCTGCCGTCGGTCGTCAATTTCGGGTCGGGCGGCGCACAAGGCTCGGTCGCCAAGCTGGAGGCGTATCGGCCCGAGGGCCTGCGCATGGTAGGCGAATATTGGGCGGGTTGGTTCGACAAATGGGGCGAGGACCATCACGAGACCGATGGCCGCAAGGAGGCCGAGGAAATGGCCTATATGCTCAAGCGCGGCTATTCGATCTCGCTCTACATGGTCCATGGCGGCACGACCTTCGGCTGGATGAACGGCGCGGATTCGCACACCGGCAAGGACTATCACCCCGACACCACCAGCTATGACTATGACGCGCCGATCGATGAGGCGGGCAATCCCCGCTACAAATATGGCCTGATCGCCGCCGCCATCGCCGAGGTGACCGGCAAGCCCGCCGCCCCGACGCCCGCGCCGACGGTGGCGACGACCTTCCCGGTCTCGGCGGTCCGGCGCAGCGCCTCGCTATGGGACAATCTGCCCCGGCCGGTCCGTGCCGCCGAACCGAAGACCTTCGAGGAACTGGACCAGAATTACGGCTATGTCCTTTACCGGGTCGCCGTTCCGGCCGGGGCGGCGGGGCCGCTGACGCTGAAGGGCATGCACAGCTATGCGCAGGTCTATCTGAACCGGGCGCTGGTCGGCACGCTCGACCGGCGACTGGATCAGGAGACGGTCGAACTGCCCGCACGGTCCAGGCCCGCCACGCTCGACATCCTGGTCGAAAATACCGGCCGGGTGAACTATTCCCACGCGATCCGCACCGAACAGGCCGGGCTTACCGGCGCGGTCACGCTGGCGGGCCAGCCCTTGCGCGACTGGCAGATGTTCCGCCTGCCGATGGACGATCTGTCGACGCTGAAGCTCTCCACCAAGCCCTGTACCGGCCCCTGCTTCTACGAGGCGGAGATGACGGTCGCGAAGCCGGGCGACACCTATCTCGACATGCGGGGCGCGCATAAGGGGCAGCTGTGGTTGAACGACCATAATCTGGGGCGTTTCTGGAGCATCGGGCCGGTGCACACGCTCTATACGCCCGCCCCATGGTTGAAGGCGGGGGCGAACCGGATCCTGTTCTTCGACCTGACCGGCGATGCCAGCGACCGGCTGACCACCGTCGCCAAGCCGATCTATGGCAAGGTGACCAACCACCGCGAGGCGCAGTAAAATCCTCGCCTGCAAAGGGGAGGGGGACGGCCGCCAGCGACGTCCCCCTTTTGTCAGGCCTGACGGCCTGCCACCGCCCCGCGCCGGGGAGGCTTGATCAGCGTACCGCCGCCGCCTGGTTGGCGACGATCGCGTCGCGCTGTTCCTGGCTCATCGCGCTGGCGTTGATATCGGCCGCCTTGATCGCGTCGGCGCGATCCTCGGCATAGTCGCGGGTCTTCTCGGCACGCTTGTCGAGCATCTTGGCTTGGTTGCGCAGCGCGTCGGCCTGGTTCTCCATCGTGTCGGCCCGGTTGTCGGCGGCGTCCTCGACGCGCTCGGCCAGCTTGTCGGTCCCCTTACTGTTGCAGGCGGCCAGAGGCATCAGCGCGGCGGCCAGCAACAGGCCGGTACGGATCTTCATCGTCATTCTCCCTGTCGTTACGGTCGGAATAACCGGATCATCCCCGGATCCGTTCCGCTCGTGTAACGGCGACATATGGGCCATCCGTCCGAATATCCTTGAACGCCGCTGCCCGGACCGGCAAATGGGCGGGCATGAAGCGCAAGACTGGCCAGGACCGTTCGATCACCACCCGTTGGCGCCCCGCGACGCAGGCCGTGCGCGGCGGCACCGCGCGATCGGAATATGGCGAAACCTCCGAGGCGCTCTTCCTGACCTCGGGCTATTGTTATGACCGGGCGGGCGACGCCGCGGCGCGGTTCGCGGGCGAGCAGGAGGGGATGACCTATTCCCGCCTTCAGAACCCGACGGTCCAGATGCTCGAGGAACGCGTCGCCCTTCTCGAAGGGGCGGAGGCGTGCCGGACCATGGCCTCGGGCATGGCGGCGATGACGGCGGTGCTGCTCTGCCAGTTGCAGGCGGGCGACCATCTGGTCGGCGGGCGTGCGGCGTTCGGATCGTGCCGCTGGCTGACCGACACGCTGCTGCCCAAGTTCGGCATCGCGACCACCGTGGTCGATGCACGCGATCCGCAGGCATTCCTGGACGCGGTGAAGCCGGAGACGAAGGTCTTCTTCTTCGAAACCCCGGCCAACCCGACGATGGACGTGGCCGACCTGGAGGCGATCTGCGCCATCGCGCGCGAACGCGGCATCACCACGGTCGTCGACAATGCCTTCGCCACGCCCGCGCTCCAGCGGCCGATGGATTTCGGCGCGGATGTCACCGCTTATTCCGCGACCAAGATGATGGACGGGCAGGGCCGCGTGCTGGCGGGTGCGGTGTGCGGGACCGAGGATTTCATCACCAACACGCTGTTGCCCTTCACCCGCAACACCGGGCCGACCCTGTCGGCGTTCAACGCCTGGGTGGTGCTGAAGGGGCTGGAGACGCTCGACCTGCGCATCCATCGCCAGTCGGAATCGGCCTTGAAGGTCGCGCAGTTCCTGGAGGGGCGCGTGCCCCGTGTCCTGTGTCCAGGCCTGCCCAGCCATCCGCAGCACGAACTCGCCATGCGCCAGATGAAGGCGGCGGGCAGCATCTTCGCGATCGAACTCGATGGCGGGCGGACCCAGGCGCATGGCCTGCTCGACGCGCTGGAACTGATCGACATCTCCAACAATATTGGCGACTCGCGCTCGCTGATGACCCACCCCGCATCGACCACCCATGCGGGCGTCGCCGAGGACAAGCGGGTCGAGATGGGGATCGGCGAGGGGATGTTGCGCCTGAATGTCGGGCTGGAGGATGCGGACGACCTGATCGACGATCTCGACCAGGCGCTCAGCGCCGTCGGTCTGTGAAGGCGCTCTTCTCCCATTCGCTGACCACCGGGCCGGTTACGGTCCGCGTGTCGGTCAGCTATCTGCCCGAACAGTCGGAGCCCGAGCGCGGGCGCTGGTTCTGGGCCTATCATGTCCGCATCGAGAATGACGGGGAGCAGCCGGTGCAGTTGTTGACCCGCCGCTGGATCATCACCGACGGGCGCGGCGCGCGCCATTCGGTGGAGGGCGAGGGCGTGGTCGGCGAACAGCCGGTGATCCAGCCGGGCGCCTCCTATGACTATGTGTCGGGTTGTCCGCTGGCGACGACCAGCGGCGCGATGCAGGGCAGCTATCGCATGGTCGGTGCGGACGGCGTGACCTTCGATGTGGCCATCCCCCATTTCGCGCTGATCGCGCCGGCGGTGGAATCGTGAAGCGGACTCACCTGCCGCTCAATGGCCTGCGCGTACTGGATGCCGCCGCCCGCCATCTGAGCTTCACCCGCGCCGCCGACGAACTGGCCGTGACCCCGGCGGCGGTGGGACAGCAGATCCGCGCGCTGGAGGATACGCTCGGCGTCGTCCTGTTTCGCCGCACCACACGCGGGCTGGAGCTGACGCCCGAGGCCGAGGCCGGGCTCGCCTCGCTGCGTGCCGGGTTCCTGCAGTTCGAGGATGCGGTCCGCGCGATGCAGGCGGGGCAGTCTTCCAAGGCGCTGACCATCGCCGCGCCGCGTGACGTGACCGAGAAATGGCTGATGCCGCGACTGGCCGCGATCGCCGCCAGCGACCCGGACCTGCGCTTCTCGCTGATCGCCTCCGACGAGGGGCTGGATTTCACCGAGGCCAATCTCGACCTCGCCATCCGCTGGGGGGATGGCCCGGGCGGGCTGGAGGGCGAGGCGATCGAGTCGGACGGGATGATCGCGATCGGTGCGCCGGGCGGTTTGGCCGATGCACCGCTGATCGCCTGGCCCGGCGCGCCGGAAGAGGGCGCGCCCCTGGTCCGCGTGACCGATGCGGGTCTTGCCATCGATGCGGTGGCGGCGGGGCTGGGACGCGCCGTCGTGCCGCACCTGCTCGCCGAACGCGACCTGGCCGAGGGGCGGGTGGTTGCCACCGGCGAGGCGGTGCCGTCACGGATGGGCTATTGGCTGGTCGCCCCATTGCCGCAATGGCGGCAGCAGAAGGTCAAGCTGCTGGTCGAGGCGCTGGGGGGCTGACGCCCGCCCAACCATTCTACCCGCCCCGGCTTTCACCGGGGAAGGTTGAACGTCACTTCCTCCCCTGCAGGGAAGGAAGATGTGATCAGGCCACCGGCTCGGCGTCGAACGGAACCGGGAACTTCTTTGCGCAGAAGGCGCAGTCGACCTGGATCAGGCCATCGGTGTCCGCCATCTCGCGCCGTTCCTCGACCGAGAATTTGGTGATGACGCTGGCGATATACTCCGCCGAGCAGCGACAGCCGCGCACGATGGCGGGCGATCCCTGCACGCGCACGTCCTGCTCCTCATGGAACAGGCGCCACACCAGGGTCTCCAGCGGCAATCCGGCATCGGCCAGTTCCTCGACCTGCATCGTCTGGCCCAGCGCCTGGACATGCTCCCATTCGGGATGGTCGAGCTTGACGTGCAGCCGTTCGCGGCCTTCCTCGCCCTCGGGCAGATGCTGTAGGAAAAGGCCGCCCGAGACGGTGCGGCCGTCCGGGCCCTTGCTGATCCCGACGCGCAGCAGGCTGGGAATCTGTTCCGACTGGATGAAGTAGCTTTCCGCCGCCGCCGACAGCGTTTCGCCGTCGATTGGAACGATGCCCTGATAGCGCTCGCCGGTCACCGCCAGGTCGAAGGTGATCGCCAGATAGCCCTGACCGAACAGCGCGAACAGGGTCGGCTCGGCGGGCAGTTCGGCCAGCCGGTCCTCGTCATACTGGATATAGCCGCGCAGTTCGCCGCCGCGATAATCGCATACCAGCAGCCGGATCACGCCGCTGTCGCTGCGCGTCTGGATGGTCAGCTGTCCGCTGGTGTCCTTCAGCGTGGCCCCGATCAGCGCGGTCAGGGTCAGCGCTTCGGCCAGCAGTCGCTCGATCACCGGGGGATAGGCATGCGCCGCCAGAATCTCGTCCAGCACCGGGCCCAGCCGGACCAGCCGTCCGCGGGCATGCTGCTCAGGGATGGTGAAGCCGATCGCGCGGTCGAGGTCGGGCAGGGTGATGTCGGTCATGCTCGTGCCTTTACGCTCCGGCCAGGGGCCGGGCGACATGGTGCCGGTGGGGCGGGGAAAAGAGAAAAGGCCGACGAAGCCGCCGGCCTTTCCATAGATAGGATGGGTTCGTCGCCGATCAACCGATTTGGCCAAAGCACCAGCGCAGCACCGATTTCTGCGCATGGAGACGGTTCTCCGCCTCCGGCCAGATCAGTGACTGGGGACCATCGATCACCTCGCTCGTCACCTCTTCCTCGCGGTGCGCGGGGAGGCAGTGGAGGAAGTTGGCGTCGGGCTTGGCGAGCGCCATCAGCGCCGCATTGACCTGATAGGGCATCATCGCGGCCAGCTTTTCCTCGGCATGGGCCTGACCCATCGAGATCCAAGTGTCGGTGACGACGATGTCGGCCCCCTCGACCGCCGCCCGCGGATCGGTGGTGCAGGTCGCGCGGCCCCGGCCCAGCGCCAGCGTGCCCGGCTCCGGCTGATAGCCATTGGGGCAGGCCGCGACGACGTCGAAGCCGAGCAGGCCCCCGGCCTCCACGATCGAATGCAGCACGTTGTTGCCGTCGCCCAGCCATGCGACCTTCAGGCCGGACAGCGTCTTGCCCGCTTCGATCAGGGTCAGCAGGTCGGCCATGATCTGGCAGGGGTGGGACAGATCGGTCAGGCCGTTGATGACCGGCACGGATGCGTAATGCGCCATCTCCTCGACCTTGGCATGGTCGTCGGTGCGGATCATGATCGCATCGGTATAGCCCGACAGGATGCGCGCGGTGTCGGCGATCGTTTCACCGCGGCCAAGCTGCATCGTGCCCGCGTCGAGGACGATCGACGTGCCCCCCAACTGGCGGATCGCCATGTCGAAGCTGACGCGGGTGCGGGTCGAATTCTTCTCGAATACCATGGCCAGCGTGTGGCCGGCCAGCGGCGCGTCGGCATCGACGCGGCCCTTGGCGAAACCGGCGCGGGCGGCCTTGCGGGCCTGCGCGTCGGTCAGAATGGCGGTCACACCCTCGGCACCGGCATCGGCGAGGTTCAGGAAGTGGCGGATCGTCATGGGTCTTCAACTCCGTCCCCCGGCGGGCGCCGCCGCCGGGGTGGCAAAGGTCATCAATCGTCGGCGGCGGGGACGTAGACGCGCGCGGCGTCCGACAGCTTCGTCGCAAACTCGGTGATATGGCTCTCGTCGATGGTGAGCGGCGGCAGGATGCGGATCACATTCTCGCCCGCCGCGACCAGCAGCAGCCCGTGATTGTCGCGGCAATGCGCCACGAACCGGCGGCTGTCGCTCTTCATCTTCAGGCCCTGCATCAGGCCATGGCCGCGCACCTCCTCGAACAGATGATCGAAATTGGGGATCATCTGCTCCAGCGTCGAACGCAGCCGCTGGCCCATCGCCTCGACATGTTCGAGGAAGCCCGGCTCCTGGATCACGTCGAGTACCGCCTCGCCCGCCGCCATGGAAAGCGGGTTGCCGCCATAGGTCGAACCGTGCGTGCCGATCACCATGCCCTTGGCCGCTTCCTCGGAGGCGAGGCACGCGCCCAGCGGGAAGCCGCCGCCGATGCCCTTGGCGACCGCCATGATGTCCGGCGTCACGCCGTACAGCTCATGCGCGAAGAACTTGCCCGTCCGGCCATAGCCGCACTGCACCTCGTCCAGCACCAGCAGCAGGCCATGCTCGTCGCAGGCTTTCCGAAGACCTTGCAGAAATTCCATGCTGGCGGGACGCAGGCCGCCTTCGCCCTGGATCGGCTCGACCAGGAAACCGGCGGTGTTGTCGTCGATCAGCGCCAGCGCGGCCTCCAGATCGTCGAACGGGGCATAGGCGAAGCCGGGCAGCAGCGGCTCGAACCCGTCGCGCATCTTGGGCTGGTTGGTCGCCGAGATCGCACCCAGCGTCCGGCCGTGGAACGCGTTGTTGAACGTGATCAGCGTATGACGCTGCGGGTTGCCATTGGCGAAGTGATAGCGGCGCGCGGTCTTGATCGCGCACTCGACCGCTTCCGCGCCCGAATTGGTGAAGAACACCGTGTCGGCAAAGGTCGAATCGACCAGCCGCTGCGCGAAATGCTCGCCCTGCGGACTGCCATAGAGGTTCGACACATGCATCAGGGTGGCGGCCTGCTTGGCGATCGCCTCGACCAGTTTGGGATGGCCATGGCCCAGCGCGTTCACCGCGATCCCGGCGGCAAAGTCCAGATATTGCTCGCCATTCTCGCCATACAGGTAGACGCCTTCGCCTCGGACCGGACGCACCCCGCACCGTGGGTAAACGGGCATGAGGGCGGTGATGGTCACGGGACGTCTCCTTCAAATAGCAAAGGGCGGCTCAAGGGCCGCCCTTCGTCACGATAGCCGATCAACAAAAGCGAAACAACATCGCTCCCATCATCGCCTCAGGCGTCGATCACCTCTTCGTCCAGACGCGCCGCATTCTCCTGGATGAAGGCGAAGCGGTGGGCCGGATTGTTGCCCATCAGCCGGTCGACCAGGTCCTTCACCCCCGCGCGTTCCTCATATTCCTGGGGCAGGGTGATGCGGATCAGGCTGCGGGTCGCGGGGTCCATGGTGGTTTCACGGAGCTGGCCGGGGTTCATCTCGCCCAGCCCCTTGAAGCGCGCGACATCGACCTTCTTGCCCTTGAAGGCGGTGCGTTCCAGTTCGGCACGGTGGGCGTCGTCGCGGGCGTAGAGCGACTTTGCCCCCACCGTCAGGCGATAGAGCGGCGGCTGGGCGAGATACAGGTGACCGCGCCGCACCAGATCGGGCATTTCCTGGAAGAAGAAGGTCATCAGCAGCGTCGCGATATGCGCACCGTCCACGTCCGCGTCGGTCATGATGACGATCTTTTCGTAGCGAAGCTGGGTCGGGTCGCAATCCTTGCGCGTGCCGCAGCCCATGGCCAGCGTCAGGTCGGCAATCTCCTGATTTTGCAGGATCTTGGCCGATGTGGCGGAGGCGACGTTCAGGATCTTGCCGCGGATCGGCAGGATCGCCTGCGTCTTGCGGTCGCGGGCCTGCTTGGCCGAGCCGCCCGCCGAGTCGCCCTCGACGATGAACAGCTCGGTTCCCTCGGGGCTGTCGGCGGCGCAGTCGGTCAGCTTGCCGGGCAGGCGCAGCTTGCGTGCCGAGGTCGCGGTCTTGCGCTTGACCTCGCGTTCGGCCTTGCGGCGCAGCCGCTCGTCCATCCGGTCGAGGACATAGCCGAGCAGCGCCTTGCCGCGATCCATATTGGCCGACAGATAATGGTCGAAATGGTCGCGCACCGCCTTTTCGACGAGGCTGGCGGCCTCCGGGCTGGTCAGTCGGTCCTTGGTCTGGCTCTGGAATTGCGGTTCGCGGATGAACACGGACAGCATCAGTTCGGAGCCGACCATGACGTCGTCGGCGGTGATGTCCTTGGCCTTTTTCTGGTTCACCAGTTCGCCAAAGGCGCGCAGGCCCCGGACCAGCGCCTGGCGCAGGCCCTGTTCATGGGTGCCGCCATCGGGGGTCGGGATGGTGTTGCAATACCAGCTATAGCTGCCGTCGCTCCACAGCGGCCAGGCGACCGCCCATTCGACACGGCCCTGTTCGCCCGGGAAATCCTGATTGCCGGAGAAGAAGTCGGCGGTGGCGCATTCGCGGCCGCCAACCTGTTCCTTCAGATGGTCGGCAAGGCCGCCGGGAAACTGGAACACCGCCTCGGCGGGCGTGTCGTCCGAGATCAGCTCGGGCGCACAGTGCCAGCGGATTTCGACGCCCGCGAACAGATAGGCCTTGGAGCGGACCAGCTTGTGCAGCCGCGCCGGCTTGAAGTTCAATTCCGGGCCGAAAATCTCGGTATCGGGGGTGAAGGCGACGCTGGTGCCGCGCCGATTGGGGGCGGCACCGACCGTCTCCAGCGGACCCAGCGTCGCCCCCTTCGCGAAACGCTGGCGATAGAGGACACGTTCGCGCGCCACCTCGACCACCGTGTCCGACGACAGCGCATTGACGACCGAGATACCGACGCCGTGCAGGCCGCCGGAGGTGGCATAGGCCTTGCCGGTGAACTTGCCGCCCGAGTGCAGCGTCGACAGGATCACCTCCAGCGCCGACTTGTCGGGGAATTTGGGGTGCGGGTCGACCGGGATGCCGCGACCATTGTCGACGATGGTCAGGCGGTTGCCCGGCTCCAGCTTCACCTCGATCCGGGTGGCGTGGCCCGCCACCGCCTCGTCCATCGCATTGTCGAGCACTTCGGCGGCCAGGTGATGCAACGCCCGCTCGTCGGTGCCGCCGATATACATGCCGGGGCGGCGGCGTACCGGCTCCAGCCCCTCGAGCACCTCGATCGAAGAGGCGTCATAGGCGGGCTGGGTACGGGCGGTGCCCGCGAACAGATCATTGGACATAACGGGAACCATAGGCCTTTCCCGCCCCGCATGCCAGCGCCGAGCGGCATGGCCCGAATGTAACAAAAGCTTGCTTATGTTAATTTCCGGGATATCTCGCCCGCGCTCGTCCGTTTCGCCGGAACCTTAAGCCAAGGGACGGGAGTATTTATGGTCAAGTTTTGGATGGCGGGGGCCGCGGCCTCGGCGCTTTTCGCCTCGCCGGTCATGGCGCAGGACAGCTATTCGGATACCGGGCGCGCGCCCTTTTCGGGCCTCTATGTCGGCGGCAGCTTCGGTTATGACGTGCAGTCGAACGATGTCGGGTCGCGGATGCTGTTCGACCGCAATCTGGACGGGCGGTTCGGCGACGTCGTGACCACCTCGACCGGTGCCAACGCCTTCTCGCCGGGCTTCTGCAACGGCGCGGCACGCAGCGCGCTCTCGCCCCAGAATGCCGCGACCGGCTGTAGCAACGACAAGGACGGCATCGCCTATTACGGGCGCGTGGGCCTGGATCATCAGGCGGGCAACATCATCTACGGCGTCGTCGGCGAATTCGGCAAGAGCGAGATCACCGACAGCGTCTCCGCCTTCTCGACCACGCCCGCCCGCTACACCCTCACCCGCAGCGTCGACTGGGAAGCCTCTGTTCGTGGGCGTGCGGGCTATGCCGCGAACGACACCCTGTTCTACGGCACGTTCGGCGCGGGCTATGCGCGGATCAATCGCAGCTTCACCACCTCGAACACGGCCAACGCCTTCGCGCTGAGCGGGGATCGCAACCATTTCGGCTTTCTTGGCGGTGGCGGCATCGAACAGAAGATCGGGCGCAACTTCTCGATCGGCATGGAATATATGTACCACCAGTACAACGACGACGACACGCGCGTCCGCGTGACGCAGGGGAGCGCGCCGGCGACCAACCCCTTCGTGCTGGCCCCCAACACCGCGGGCACGGACATTCGTCGTTCGGACGAGAAGTTCCGCTGGCACAGCCTGCGCGCCACGGCGGCGTTCCGGTTCTGATGAAACGGGGCGGTTCCCTGCGGGGAGCCGCCCTTATCCCCTCCGGTCGAGCGTGCGGATCGCGCCCGGTGCGGATGAAGGGCGCGATCCGCCGCCATTCTCCGCTTACGATACACGTCGACCCGGCGCAGAAATCGAAGATGTCGGGCATCCGCCCGCGAAAAAGGCCCGCCGGTCGCGCGACCAGCGGGCCTTTCCTGTCATCGAACCCGGATCAGCGGACGCGCGGGCCGCCAAAGGGCAAGGGCGGCGGCGGGCGACGGTCGCGACGCGGCATCTGCGCCTGATAGGCATGGCCGCAATGCTCGACGCAATAAGGGAAGCCGGGGTTCACCTTTTCACCGCAAAAGTGGAAGTCCGGTTCGCCCGGATGGCCGAGCGGCCATTTGCAGATGCGGTCGTTCAGGTCGAGCAGCGAGGTCTTGCCCGCGATCTCGGCGCTGGGCTTGGCGGGAACCAGGCGACGCGGCGGGGCGGGAGAGGGCGGGGGCTGCTGCTCGCCGGGCGACTGGCGGACGAAGCCGCCCGGGCCGACCGAACGCAGGATCGGCTGAACCTCGCGCACCGGCTCGGCGATGGTGACGGGTTCGGCCGCCACGGGCTCGGGCTCCTCCTCCGGCTCGATCGCCGGGGGCGGTGCGGGGGGAGTCTGGGCGGGGGGAGTCTGGGCAGGCGTGGTCGGCGCCACGGCCTCCACCGCCACGGCGGCCGGCTCATTGGCCTTCACCGGCGAGGGGCGCGCCTGCAGCCCCAGGCGATGCGCCTTGCCGATCACCGCGTTGCGGCTGACCCCGCCCAGTGCTTCGGCGATCTGGCTGGCGGTCTGTCCCGCCTCCCACATCGTCCTGAGCGTATCGATCCGCTCATCGGTCCACGACATTCGAAACCTTTCCTCAATCATCATCGCACCGGGTTGCGGGCGGCCACGGCAGCGGTTACGCGCTATGCCGATGAGCAGCCAGCCCCCCATCGGTGAAATCCGTTCGGCCGTCCGCGCCGCCCCCGGTGAGCCCGTAATTCGGAACATCAACTGGGGCGGCCTGCGAACCCTCTATATCAAGGAGGTGCGCCGGTTCTTCAAGGTGCAGCTCCAGACGATCTGGGCACCATCGGTCACGACGCTTCTCTATCTGATCATCTTTACCACCGCTTTGGGCGGGCGTCACGCCGTGCCGGTGGCGGGAATGCAGGTGCCCTTCGCCGATTTCATCGCGCCGGGCCTGATCGTCATGGGCATGATGAACAACGCCTTCGCCAATGCCAGCTTCTCGCTGCTGGTCGGCAAGATCCAGGGCACGATCGTCGATTATCTGATGCCGCCGCTGTCCACCGCCGAACTGCTGGCCGCGCTGGTCGGCGGAGCGGTGACGCGCGCGGTGCTGGTCGGCCTGACGGTCTGGGTCGCGATGGCGATCTGGCCTGGCGTGCATGTCACGCCGCACGCCTTTTTCGCGGTCGTCTGGTTCGGCCTTCTGGGATCGGTGTTCCTGGCGCTGCTGGGCGTGCTGACCTCGATCTGGGCGGAGAAGTTCGACCATGCCGCCGCCGTCACCAATTTCGTCGTCGTGCCGCTGTCGCTGCTGTCGGGGACCTTCTATTCGGTCGACGGCCTGGCCCCGGCCTTCCGCGCGATCAGCCACGCCAACCCCTTCTTCTACGTCATCTCGGGCTTCCGATACGGCTTTCTGGGGCTGGCCGACTCGCCGGTGACGTTGGGCGGCGCGGTCGTGCTGGGCATCGATATCGTGATGGCGGTTCTCTGCTACGTCCTGCTGCGCAAGGGCTGGAAACTGAAAAACTAGGCAGGTCGGTTTAACCCGATCTTCACGCCGCCGCTGCTACAGACATGTCTCTGCTTCAGTAGCGGAAACTCCCTCGTCCGGGTGAGCAGCATGCCCGGTCTGGTCCTTCGGCGGGACCGCGTCGCTCCCCTGCCCCATGGCGCGGGGGCCCTGCGGTCCCGGCTTTTCGCTGGGTCCTGCCGTCGATTCCTGCCACCGGAGTTGCAACCGCGCGCCAATGCGCGTAGCGGTCGGCGCCATCATGACATCTTCTGCTCCCATGGCGGTCGTGCTCGTTTCGGGCGGGCTGGACTCGATGATTTCCGCTGCGTCGGCGAAGGCCGCAGGCTATCGCATCCTCGCTCTGTCGGTGGACTATAATCAGCGCCACCATATCGAACTGGCCGCCGCGCGCCGGGTCGCCCATGCGTTGGGTGCCGAGCGCCACATCATCCTGCCGCTGGACCTGTCGGCCTTTGGCGGCTCGGCGCTGACGGCCGATATCGAGGTGCCCAAGGACGGGGTACAGCCCGGCATTCCCGTTACCTATGTCCCGGCCCGCAACACCATCTTCCTCAGCCTGGCGCTGGGCTGGGGCGAGGCGGCGGGCGCGCGCGACCTGTTCATCGGGGTCAACGCGCTCGACTATTCGGGCTATCCCGATTGTCGCCCCGAATTCATCTCGGCTTTCGAGGGGCTCGCGGAGATCGCGACCAAGGCGGGCGTCGAGGGGCACCCGTTCAAGATCCACGCGCCGCTCCAGCACATGACCAAGGCCGATATCGTGCGTGAAGGCGCGCGGCTGGGCGTCGATATGGGGCTGAGCTGGTCCTGCTACGATCCCGCACCGGGGGGGCTGCATTGCGGGCTTTGCGACAGCTGCCGGCTGCGCTCCAAGGGGTTCGAGGAAGCGGGCATTCCCGATCCCACCGCCTATGCGGTCAAGCCGCAGGGCTGAACGCCATGAGCTATGCCGTCAAGGAGATGTTCCTGACGCTCCAGGGTGAGGGCGTGCAGGCCGGGCGGCGGGCGGTCTTCGTGCGTTTTGCCGGGTGCAACCTGTGGTCGGGGCGCGAGCAGGATCGGGCGAGGGCGATCTGCCGCTTCTGCGACACCGATTTCGTCGGGGTCGACGGGCTGGGCGGCGGGCGCTTCGCCGATGCGGCGGCGCTGGTCGCGGCGGTCCAGGGGTTCTGGGGTGCCGATCGGGACGAGCGCTTCGTCGTGCTGACCGGCGGGGAGCCGATGCTGCAGGTCGACGACGCGCTGGTCGATGCGCTGCATGAGGCGGGATTCTTCATCGCGATCGAGAGCAACGGGACGATTGCCGCGCATCCGCGACTCGACTGGGTGTGCATCAGCCCCAAAGCCGGGTCGGACGTGGTTCAACGTTCGGGCCAGGAACTGAAGCTGGTCTGGCCACAGTCCGGGATCGATCCGGCGGAGCTGGAGCGGTGGGACTTCGCCAATCACCTGCTCCAGCCGCTCGATGATCCGCATGCGGAGGCGAATCGTGAGGCATGCATCGCCATGGTGATGGAGCACCCGCGCTGGCGGCTGACGCTCCAGACGCACAAGATGCTGGGGTTGCGTTAGTCTCAATTCCTCCCCCGCAAGGGGAGGGGGGCAGTGAAGCTGTCGGAGAGGTGTCACCCTTGGATAGCGTGACACCCCTTGTCAGGCCCTTGGCCTGCCACCTCCCCTTGGCAAGGGGAGGAAAGACTCCTCAGTGGACGAACCGCGCCACTACGTCGCGATAGCTGCGCGAAACCTTCACCTGCGCGCCTGATTCGAGCAGCAGGAAGCATTCGCCGTTGGTGTGCGGCTTGACCTGCTTCACCAGGTCCAGATTGACGATGGTCGAGCGATGCACCCGCTGGAACCGACGCGGATCGAGCCGCTTTTCCAGATCCTTCATGGTTTCGCGAAGGACCAGCGAATTGTCGCCGGTATTGATGACCATATAGTCGCCGGCTGCCTCGATCATCTCGATCGTGTCGACATCGACCCGGAAAATCTGGCCGCGATCCTTGATGTTGATGAGCTTCTCGAACCGGCTGGAGGCCACCTCGCCGCCTTCGGCCAGGTCGGCGACCGCTTCGGGGGCGTGTTCGGCCAGCACTTCCTTCAGCTTCTCGACCTCGCCCGCGCCGCGCTTTTCATTCAGCCGCTGGCGCACGCGGTCGAGCGTATCGGCCAGGCGTGCCTCCTCGACGGGCTTCATCAGATAATCGACGGCCTGCGCCTCGAACGCGCGCAGGGCGTGGTCGGAATAGGCGGTGACGAAGACGAAGAGCGGAGGCTCCACCTCCAAAAGGCCCTGGATCACCGAAAAGCCGTCGAAGCCGGGCATCTGGATGTCGAGGAAGACGAGGTCGGGTTTGTGCGTCTTGATCGCGCGGATCGCCTCGCGTCCGTTCGAGCAGCGCTCGATGATCTCGACATCGTCGTGCGCCTGAAGGCGAAGCTCCAGTCCCTGGATGGCCAGGGGCTCGTCGTCGACGAGGATGGTGCGGATGGTCATGCGGCCTCTCTGTTCACATTCTCGAGCTGGAAGGGAATCTCGATCTCGACCGAGTACCCGCCAGCCGGCGCGGAGTGGGTTTCGAAACGGTGGTTCGGGCCATAGGCCTGGGCCAGTCGCTCCCGGATATTGGACAATCCGACGCCGGTCGAAACGCTTGAGGAATGACGCACCTCGTGCAAGCCGGGACCGGTGTCCGATACGGCGATCCGCACCCGTTGCCCGACCAGTCGCACATCGACGCGGATATCGGCGCCTTCCTCCTGCGGGGTGACGGCGTATTTGATGGCATTTTCGACCAGCGGCTGGAGCAGCAGCGACGGCAAGCGCGCGCGCTCCGCCCTGGGATCGATCTCGAAGCTGGGGCGCAGGCGATCCTCAAAGCGCATCTTCTCAATTTCGAGATAGAGTTTCAGGGTTTCAACCTCTTGCGCCACGGTGACGTGCGCCGTGGGTTCATTCGCCAGCGTGTAGCGGAGGAAGGCTGACAGTCGGCTTAACATCGCATTCGCCCGCTCGGTCTGCTTGAGCAGCACCAGCGTCGAGATGGAATTGAGCGTGTTGAACAGGAAATGCGGGTTCAACTGATAGCGCAGCATGGCAAGCTGTGCGGTCGAGGCCTGCAGTTCCAGCGCGCGCATCTCGTCGATCTGGCTTTCGACGATCAGATAATAGTTGATCGCGAAATACAGCGCCGACCAGCCCGCCAGCACCTCGAAGGTGAGGAACAGGTTGCCGATCAGCAGCGAGACGGTGACCCCCGGCTGGGTCGTGGTGATGAACGAAAAGGAAAAGGCGTTGAGCGCGGCATAGAGGAAGGTCGCCGCCGCCAGCGTCGCCAGCGTCAGGAACACCCCCATGATGCGCGGCAGCCGCCGGTAATAGCCGTAGAGCGTCGAGAGCAGCAGGGTGATGCAATATCCCAGGATCGCCTCGATGATCACCGGGATGATCTTCTCCAGCGAAAAGCCGTTGGAGACGCCCACGACCGAGCGCTGGACCAGATAGCCCGACCAGCCGATCGCCTGGAGAATCCAGAAGGCGCGCGCCTTGTTCTCGAAAAACGGACGGACCGACAATTGGTCGGAGGAGGAAGGCGAAGCGGTGCTGGTCGCGGCGGGCGAATGGATGGCCATGGCCGGGCGACATCTACACGCCCCGCCGCCGAAGGGCAAAGATTGGCGAAAAGGCCAAAAAAAGGCCGCCCTTCCCGAAGGAGGGGCGGCCCTGATGTCCGGTTGGGTCGGACGCTTTGGCTTAGAAGCTGAAACGTGCGCCGATGCGGATCGTGTAGAGTGACTGGTTCACATAAACCTGATCGGTCGGCTTCACGAAATCGTTGGTCCCGCCGAGTGGCGAGTAGCGATATTGGGCGCAGGCCTGCGACGCGTTGGCCGCGACCGCGCCGGTCGGCGTGGCGCCGGCGGCCGGGGTGGCGTTGCCCGAAGTGGTCAGGCACTGCACCTGGACGACTGCGGCGTTGTAGGGGAACACATACTCACGCAGCTGGCCCCACTTCCGGTTCAGGAGGTTGGTGAAGTTTTCGATGTCCGCGAACACCTGAAGCTTCGAACGCCCCACACCCGTCGGGATTTCCTGCGCGACGTGCAGGTCGACGCGGGTAAACCAGGGCGAGGTGAAGCCGTTACGCGGTGCGACCTGACCGCGATACTTGCCAAGGCCCGACGAATCGATGAACGCATTGACCTTCTGAGCGAAGTCCGCCGAGCTGTACTGGACCAGCGGATCGTTCACGGTCGGCACGTACATCAGATAGCGGTTGCCGCCGGTGCCGGTCGCGGTCGAGCGGCCGGTGGTGCCGAACACCGCCGAACGGTTCGAGCCGAAGTCCTGGAAGGTATAGCTGAACGGATGGCCCTGACGGGTCTCGCCGAACAGCGCGAACGAGGTCTTGGCGTCGCCGAAGAAGGCGTGATCAAAGGTGAAGCCATATTTGAACTGGTGCTTCACCTGATCGTTCGACGTGCCATAGGCGACGTTGTTCGGGTCGACGAACGCGCCGTTCGAATAGTTCGAGCCTGCCGTGGACGAGGTTGCCGGCGCCTGATCCTTCACATCCTGGTAGGTGTAGCTGCCATAGATGCTGATGCCCGAATCCCACGACTTGTCGAAGCGGGCGACCGCGATCAGCGAACGACCCTTGTCGGTGTTGGTCAGCAGGATGTCGCTGTTGGTGTTGGCGCTGGCCGCGCCGTCGATCACGTTCTGATAGCGCAGACGGCCATCCGGGGTGCGCATGATGTTCGCCGCCGCCGAGGGATTGGCAATGGCGATCGGGATCGAGCGAATGTCGGTGAAGAAGACCTGCTGACGCACCTTCGAGTAGAAGAGGTCGGCACCGAAGGTCCAGCCATCGCCCAGCGGGCCGAGATCGGCGGTGTATTCGCCGGTCAGGGTCGAACGCCACTGCGACGGCATCTTGAAGTTCCGGTCTATCGCATTGACCGGCGACGCGGTCGACACCGTGGCGCTGTTCAGCAGCGTGTTCGCCGCACCCGGGATCGACGTGCCGGTGACGCCGGTCAGGATGGCGTTGCCGGTGGCGACATCGGTGGTCGCGCCCGAGATGCCGCCCGCCGCCGTCCGATTGATCGAGATCGAGTTGGTCAGGACGCCGGTGTTCGAGAAGCTGTTCGACACATAGACGTCGGGCGTGCCGCCGCCGAAGATGCCCGTACCACCACGGATGCTGACCCGGGGAGCGGGCTTCCAGTCGAATCCGAAGCGCGGCTGGACCAGGTTGAAGCCGGAGATGTTGGTGGTGTTGCCGCCGACCTGGACGATGCGGCCGTTGACATAGGCGCCATTGGCGTAGCGCGACAGATAGGGGGCGCTGGCGGCAGGATTGTCATGCTGGCCGAACAGGTCGTAGCGGACGCCGTAGCTGACGTTGAAGGTGTCGGAAATCCGCCATGTGTCCATCACGCCGAAGGTATAGGCCTGATACTTGAAGTTCGCGGCCGCATCGTTCGGGTTCAGCGACGGAACCGCATTGCCATAGCCAAAGGAACTGGCGCGACGGTTCTGGAAGTCGTCGATCGAATCGAAATAATAGTTGCCCGCCGTGTTCTGCAGGAACGCATTGAACACGCTGACGAACTGCATTTCGGTGAACAGCCGCACATCGTGGTTGTTCATCGTCAGGCGAGCCTGTGCCAGGCCACCCCAGGTTTCGGTGTGCAGTTCGTTCGTCTGGCGCGAGCTGTCCGGTCCGAAGGATACCACCGCGTCGGTTCCGGTTTCGTTCGCCGAACTGCGTTCGCAACCGAGCGGCGAGACGCTCGGATTGATCGAGCTGACGACGCTGTTGGTCGGGTTGGTGCAGACGCGGAACTGCGCGAAGCCACGGCCCAGCAGCGGCTGCTGGATGCGCTTGTAATTCTTGTAGAAGCCGCGAATTTCGGTCGAGAAAGTGTCCGACCAGTCGCTGTTCAACTGCGCCACGCCGGTGTGCAGGCGGTTGCCCTGGATATAGGCGTTGGATGCCAGGCCCAGGCCGGGGCTGCCGGTCGTGATCGACGAGAAGGTGTTGTTCAGGTAGTTGATGGCGTCGTTGGCATAGGTGTAGGTCAACGACAGACGCTGCGTATCCGACAGGTTGGCGTCGATGCGCGCGACCAGGCGGTCGTCCTTGTCACCCAGGTTCCGCTGCACGCCGCCGGTGTCGTAGTTATAGACGTTCTTGGCGATCTGCGAGATCTGGTCGACCTGTGCCTGGGTCAGGTTTGGGATCGCCGTGCCCGCATTGTTATCGGTCGGGCCCTCGGCGATCGGACGGCCACCGCGCAGGCGCTCACCCGCGACCATGAAGAACAGCTTGTCCTTGATGATCGGGCCGGACAGTTCGGCGCCGTAATTCTCGATCTTGAAATCGGGCACCTGGGCGCGGCCATCGGGGATGCCCGGGCCTGACTTGGTGCGCTTGCCGACCAGATCGTCGTTGGTCTGCGAGTAGAAGCCGGTGCCGTGGAAGCTGTTGGTGCCCGACTTCAGGACGATGTTGATCGCACCGCCCTGGAAATTGCCCTCGCGCACGTCATAGGGCGCGACCTTGGCCTGGAACTGGCCAATGGCATCGAGCGGGATCGGCGAGCGGCGGCTGGGCAGGCCGTCGGTGTTCAGGCCGAAATTGTCGGTAATCGGCACGCCGTCGACCGAGAAGCGATTATAGCGGGCATTCTGGCCCGCGAACGAAATGGCGCGGCCGCCGGTGGGGCTGTCGTCCAGGCGCGCGAAGGGATCGCGGCGCGAAAGATCGCGGATGTCGCGATTGACGGTCGCAATGTTGGCGATCTGAGTCGCGTTCAGCACGGTCGCCGGACCCTGGCTCACCGAGCGGGCATTGGGCAGGCGCGAGGCGGTCACGACGACTTCGCCGCCCGCGACATCGGCCGAGGTCAGTTCGATCGGGAGTTCGAACGACTGAGCGACGACGGTGTTGATGTCGGTGATCTGGGCGGAGTTATAGCCATTGGCGACGACCGCAACCGTGTAAGGGCCGCCGGGCAGCAGGCCGGTCGCCTGGAACGTGCCCTTCGCATCGGTCGTGGCGCGGCTGACCGAGCCGTTGGAGGTGTTGGTGATCGTGACCTGCGCGCCAACGACCGGTGCGCTGTTGGCCGAGACCGAACCCCGAATGGTGGCGGTGGTTTCCTGTGCGGCAGCCGCCGCCGGAATCGCGAGCGCGACGACCGCCGCACCCAGGAAAAGCGTATTACGCATAGATTTTAGATCCCCTTTTCGCGCAAAAGCTGCGCGCTCCGGCCGTGTTATCCGGCTCGGTTACGCGTGCCCTGGCTCACGAACATTGCCATTATGTTACAAACTTCATGCTTGTGACAGGGGGCGTTTCACTCCGTTGGCGGGCGTTGCAGTTTGGCAACGGTAGCCGGCCCGAGAGTTGGCATATCGCGTTCAGATCACGCTCGATTTTAGAGCTTTACGTCCTGGCGGAACGCGGTCGCCGCCCGGGCAATGACGGAAAACCACGGATTCCAAATGACGGCGATGTCATGTCCGGGTTACCCGGCATCGATCGGCGGATTCAACTCGCCGCGACCAGCGCGTTCCATTCGGCTTCGTCGATCACGCGAATGCCCAGATCCTGCGCCTTTTTCAGCTTGGAGCCAGCGCCCGGCCCCGCGATGACCAGGTCGGTCTTGGCCGATACCGATCCCGACACGCGCGCGCCCAGCGCCTCGGCCTGCGCCTTGGCCTCATCGCGTGACAGGGTTTCGAGCGTGCCGGTGAAGACCAGGGTCTTGCCCGTCACCTCCGATTCGCGGGTCTGGTGCACGGTGTCGAGCGGTGTCACCTCGCTCAGCAGGTCGTCGACGACCTCGCGATTATGCGCCTCGGCGAAGAAGTCGAGCAGCGCGTCGGCGACCTCCGGGCCGATCTGGGGCGTGTCGATCGCGGCGACGACTGCGCGCTGGCGGCGGAGTTCATATTTGCGGTCGGGCTCGCCCAGCGCGGGCACCGTGTCGGCGCGGACCTGGAGCGCGTTGTCGATCATCGCGCGGAACCCGGCCATCGAGACGAAGCGGCGGGCCAGGTCGCGTGCGGTGATCTCGCCGACATGCCGGATGCCGAGCGCGAAGAGGAATCGGTCGAGTGCGATCTCGCGCCGCGCATCGATCGCGGCGAGCAGCTTGTCCACGACCAGTTCTGACATGCGCTCGCGCTGGATCAGCGCCTCGCGATGCGTGTGCAGGCGAAAAATGTCGGCGGGGGAGGCGATCAGCCCGTCACGGAAGAAATCCTCGACTCGCACCAGGCCCAGCCCGGTGATGTCGAAGGCATGGCGCGACACGAAATGGATCAGCCGCTCGACCCGCTGCGCCGGGCAGATCAGGCCGCCGGTGCAGCGGATGACCACCTCCCCCTCCTCGCGCGTCGCCAGGCTGCCGCATTCGGGGCAATGATTGGGGAAGACGAAGGGCTCGCGGGCCACGTCCCGGGTCAGATTCTCGACGATCTGGGGAATGACGTCGCCCGCGCGTTGCAGGACCACCCGGTCGCCCGGCCGGACGCCCAGTCGCGCGATCTCGTCGGCATTGTGCAGCGTCGCGTTGGTCACGACGACACCGCCCACCGTCACCGGCTCCAGTCGTGCCACCGGGGTCAGTGCGCCCGTCCGGCCGACCTGTATGTCGATCTTCTCCAGCGTTGTCTGCGCGCGCTCGGCGGGGAATTTGTGTGCGATCGCCCAGCGCGGCGTGCGCCCGACGATGCCCAGTCGCGCCTGCCAGTCGAGCCGGTCGACCTTGTAGACCACGCCGTCAATGTCGAAGGGCAGGTCGGCACGCTGCGCCTCGATCGTCCGATAGACCGCCAGCGCGGCGGCGGCGTCGGGAACGCGCGTGAAGGCGTCGGCGATGGGAAAGCCCCAGCGTCGCCACGTCTCGACCATCTCATATTGGCTGTCGACCGGGACCTCGCTCGCCTCGCCCCAGCCATGGGCGAGGAAGCGCAAGGGGCGGCCCGCCGTGATCGCCGGATTCTTCTGGCGCAGCGAACCGGCCGCGGCATTGCGCGGATTGGCGAACTGGCGCGCCTCCTTGCCCGTCTCGGCCGCTTCCTGCGCCAGGCGGGCGTTGAGCGCGGTGAAGTCGGCCTTGCTCATATAGACCTCGCCGCGCACCTCGAACACACCGGGGGCGGGAATGGCCTGGGGCACGTCGGCGATGGTGCGGACATTCTCCGTCACGTCCTCGCCGATCGCGCCGTCGCCGCGGGTCAGCGCCTGGACCAGCGCGCCGTCGACATAGCGCAACGAGCAGGACAGCCCATCGATCTTGGGCTCTGCGGTCAGCACGACCGGCGCGTCATCGGGCAGCTTCAGGTAGCGGCGCACGCGGCCGACAAACTCCTCGACCTCCTCGTCGGTGAACGCGTTGTCGAGGCTGGTCATCGGCCGCGCATGGGCGACCTTGGCCAGATGCGCGGCGGGCGCGGCGCCGACCTGCCGGCTGGGCGAGTCGCTGCGGATCAGATGGGGGAAGGCCGCCTCGATCGCCGTGTTGCGGCGGACCAGCGCGTCATACTCCGCGTCCGAAATCTCGGGCGCGTCGTCGGTATGGTAGAGCCGGTTATGATGCGCGATCTCGCGGGCGAGCGCCTCCAGATCGGCGGCGGCTTCGAGATCGGTCTGCGGGATTGGGGTCGAGGGCGTCACGCGCCCGTGCTAGTCCAGCCCCGGTCGCGGGATCAAGGCTCGCGATGCCCGCTATGCCGGTTCAGGAGCTTGGCGTCAGCATCGTGCACGGCGGCGTGTCGTCGGGGATGTCGCTGGGAAAGCCGACTTCGTCATGACCATGCTGGATCAACCAGGCCCGCGCCTGCTCCAGATGGATGCCGACCATCGGCAATTGTAGCTGGTCGGCCAGCGCCAGACAGGATCGTACGGCCGTAACCAGTTGAATTATATCGTTTGTATCATTGTGCTTGATGACAGTGGGAGGTTGGCCAGGCATGCACGTATCCGGACGTTAACGTCCGTCCCCGATATATCATAAACATGAAACATAAAATAAATTTTGGTGAGCGATACCATGTCATGATGTTTCGAGCAGCCGGTCGGCCTGTGCCCGGGCTTCGTCGGTGATGGTCGCGCCCGACAGCATCCGTGCGATTTCCTCGCGCCGCTCGGCCTCGTTCAGGGCGCGGACGCCGGTGCGGGTGACGGTGCCATCATGGCTCTTGGCGATCAGCAGATGCGCGGCACCCCGCGCAGCGACCTGCGGGCTGTGGGTGACGACGAGCAACTGCGTCCGCCTGGCCAGTCGGTGCAGCCGGTCGCCGATTGCCGAAGCGACCGCGCCGCCGACGCCGCGATCGATCTCGTCGAAGATCATCGTCGTCGCGCCGCCTTCCTCCGCCAGCGCGACCTTGAGCGCCAGGATGAAGCGCGACAATTCGCCGCCGCTGGCGATCTTCATCAGGGGAGCGAAGGGTGCGCCGGGGTTGGTCGAAATCTCGAACTCCACCCGGTCCTTGCCTGCCGCCGACCAGCCGCCGGGTTCGGTCGTGGCGACGACGGTGCGGAAGCGCGCGGCGTCGAGCTTGAGCGGCGCGAGTTCGCCTTTCACCGCCTGATCCAGCCGCTCCGCCGCCGCGACCCGTGCGGTGGTGACCCGTGCGGCGGCCTGGTCATAGGCGGCGCGCGCGGTGGCAAGGGCGGCCTCCAGGCGTCCAATGCCTTCCTCGCCCGCATCCAGACGTTCGAGTCGCCCGGACAATTGTTCGGCCAGATCGGCAAGTTCGTCGGGCTGGACGCGGTGCTTGCGAGCCATGCCACGCAATTCGAACAGCCGTGCTTCATCCTCTTCCAGCGCGCGTGGGTCATAGGCCAGTTCGCGGTGCGCCTCGAACAGCCGTTCCTCCGCCAGCGACGCCTCGATCACCGCGCGGTCGATCGCCGCAAGGGCATCGGCCAGTGCCGGGTGATCCTCGCCGATCCGTTCCAGCACGCGGGCGGCCTGGCGCAGCCCCGCCAGCGCGCCGTCCGAGCCTTGCAGATGCTCCTCGATCGCGGCGAGTTCGCCGGCGATCTTTTCCGAACGCTGCATGGTACGGCGGCGATCGGCCAGCGCTTCCTCCTCGCCGGGTTCGGGGGCGAGCCTGGTCAGCTCGGCGACCGCATGTTCCAGCCATTCGCGGTCGCGCGCCGCCGCCTCGATCTCGTCGCGTGCGGTGGTGAGCGCGCTCTCCGCCTCGCGCAGGGCGGTCCAGGCGGCGGCGACCGTGGTCGTATCGATCCGCCCGAAACCGTCGAGCATCATCCGGTGCCCGCGCGGATTGAGCAGGCCGCGATCGTCATGCTGGCCATGGATCTCGACCAGAAAGGGGGCGATCTCGCGCAACAGGGCTGCTGACGCGGGCTGGCTGTTGACGAAGCCGCGGCTGCCGCCATCGGCCTTCACCAGTCGTCGCACGATCAGCGGTTCGCCGGGTTCGACCGCGATTCCCGCCTCGTCCAGGATCGCGGCGAGGCGGCCGTCCGGGGCCGGGGGCTCGAAGCTGGCGGTGACGGTCGCCTGCCCGGCACCTTGGCGGACCAGCCCCGTGTCGCCGCGGCCGCCCAGCGCCAGCCCCAGGGCGTCGAGCAGGATCGATTTGCCCGCTCCCGTCTCGCCGGTCAGAACCCCCAGGCCCCGGCCGAAATCGAGGTCGAGCGCCTCGATCAGGACGACATCACGAATGGACAGCGCGGTCAGCATGGGGGGCGATATAAAGCGAAACGCCGCGCGATGTTATCCCCCGACGCGAAAATGATCCCGATTTGTTCGGGCTGGTGGGTCGCCAGGCGTTGCCGACCCATCCGGTCGTAGCTCAGCTCGTCGGGGAGCTGTTGTTGCTGGTCGGGGTCGGGCGGCCTGGCGCGGCGGCATTGGGCGTCGCGGTGCCCGACGCGCCCGGCAGGCCGATATTGACCGAGCCCGGCGTGCCGACCGGCACGATCGGCTGACCCGGCTGGATCGCGGGGATCGGCTGCACCGGATATTCGCGCATCAGCTTATAGGCGCGCGAATACCAGTCGGTCCCCGGATAATTGGCACCCAGGACGGCGGCGGCACGTTCGGCCTCGGGGCGGACACCCAGCGCCAGATAGGTTTCGGTCAGGCGCATCAGCGCCTCGGGGGTATGGCTGGTCGTCTGGTATTTGTCGACGACGGTGCGGAAGCGCATCGACGCGGCCAGCCACTGGTGGCGATCCTCGTAGAAGCGGCCGATCTCCATTTCCTTGCCCGCCAGGTGATCGTTGACCAGATCGACCTTTAACCGCGCATCGGCGGCATAGCGGGTGTTGGGATAGCGGCGCATCAGCTCGCCCAGCGCGTCGAGCGCCTGGCGGGTGATCTTCTGGTCGCGGGTGACGTCCTGGATCTGCTCATAATAGCCGAGCGCGATCAGATAATAGGCATAGGGCGCATCGCGATTGCCCGGGTGGACGGAGATGAAGCGCTGTGCCGACTGGATCGACTGGGTATAGTCGCGGCCGAGATAATAGCTGAACGCGCTCATGATCTGCGCACGGCGGGCCCAGATCGAATAGGGGTGCTGGCGCTCCACCTCGTCGAACAACAAGGCCGCCTCCTTGTACCGATGCTGGTCCAGCCGCGCCTTGGCGGCCGTGTACAGCGTGCCCACATCGCGCGCGACATAGGGCAGGTCGGTGCGGGTACGGTTGCGGGCGCAACCCGCGATCGGAAGGGCCAGAGCGGCGATCAGCGCCAGCGAAAGCGCACGGGAACGGGGGTTACGCATCGCGCATGTCCTTAGCGCAGCCGGACGGCGGGGAACAGTCCCTCCGCGCACCCCCTGCGACAGGCGGGCGAGGGGCGACGTCGCGACAGGCCGCTTGCCATCGATGCACGGTGCACGGCATGGGCCAGGGGCAGGGTGCTGGGGCGGGAACGGCCCATCGCCCGGACGGTTTTCACCGTCGACCCGAGTCAGAAGGAATCACAGACCCATGCCCGCCACGCTGCTCCACACCCATCGCGTCGAAAAGCCCTGGGGCCGCCATAAGCTCTATCCGGGTTTCGAGGATGTCGCGCCGGGCGGGGCGCCGGTGGGCGAGGTGTGGTTCCAGGAGCCGGGCGACACCTCGCCCGACCTGCTGATCAAATATCTGTTCACCAGCGAGAAGCTGTCGGTGCAGGTCCATCCCGATGACGAACAGGCGCATGCCCGTGGCCTGCCGCGCGGCAAGGACGAATGCTGGACGATCCTGACCGCCGAGCCCGATTCGACCATCGCGCTCGGCCCCAAGGCGCCGATGACCAAGGACCAGTTGCGCGCCCACGCACGGGACGGGTCGATCGAGGCCGATCTGGACTGGGTGAGCGTGAAGGAAGGCGACTTCTACTATGCGCCCTCGGGCACGATCCACGCGATCGGCGCCGGCCTGACCGTGATCGAGGTGCAGCAGAACAGCGAGACCACCTATCGCCTTTACGACTATGGCAGCGACCGCGAACTGCATCTGGAGGACGGGGTCGATGTCGCGCACCTGACGCCCTATCAGCCGATCGTCTCGCCCGGCCCGGCGGGCGAGGGGCGCGACATTCTGGTCGAGGGGCCGAAATTCGTGCTCGAGCGCTGGGCGCCGGGCGAGCATGCGGTCGCCCTTCCAGAGGGCCGCACCGCCTGGCTGATCCCGATCACCGGCACGGGCGAGGTCGCGGGCGTCGCGTTCCAGGCCGGTCAGTGCCTGACGGTCACGGGTGCCGAGACGGTGACCCTGTCGGGCGACGGCGATGCGCTGTTCGCCTATTCGGGGACGCAGCGGCTGTAATGCACAAGGGGCCCGGCATGATCGCCATGCCGGGCCCCGTATATGTCATGTCGGATGTGAGCCAGCCTCAGAACAGACCTGGCACCTCGCGTTGCGCGGTCGAGGGGCGTTCGGGCTGGACCAGGCGGCGCGGGCCGTCGCCCACCGACTGGGCAGAGGCGGTCGATGCGCTGATCGGCGTGCAGCTCTTTCCCTGGAGGAAGTCGAGCGCAGCGCGGGTCGAGGCTTCCTGAGGATCGCCCATCTTGCGGGTCAGGTCGTCATTCGCGCGGCAGGTGGTGGGCACGGTGCCCACCAGCCCGTTATAATAGTCGCCCTGCCGATTGGCGTTCTGGATGGCGAAGGCGATGACGCGCAGCCGATCGTCGCAACTGGACCGGTCCAGCGCGATCTGACCCACCGGCTTGCCATAGGTGTTGGCACCGATCAGGGCCATGTTGGTCCCCAGATAGGGCAGGGCGCGGTTGATCACCCCCTCACTGGCCGAGGCCGTGCCGCCGGTCCCGATAAAGGCCACACGCGAAGGGGTGATCGATTCGGGCTGTGGCGCGAAGAAGCTGGTCTGGTTCTCCGCCGACTTGCTGGGCCGGAAGGTGGTGTAGCTCAGCACGTCCGAAGTCTGGCGCGCGCCGCCCAGCAGATTGTTGAACAGGTCGGCGATCGATACCGCGCCGCCGCCATTGTAGCGCAGATCGACGACGACCTGGGTGATGCCCTGCTGCTTGAAGGTGGCGAAGGCCGAACGAAGCTGCGCATCCGCCGTCCCGATAAAGGTGCGCAGGTTGATATAGCCATAGCGCTGGCCGTTATCAGTGATGATCTGCGTGCCATAGCTGGGCGATACCGGTTGCAGCGTATAGTCGCTCTTGGTCAGCGAGACCGTGCGCACCGCGCCCGAGGGGGCGGCGACCCGGAACACGCGCACCGTGCCCGCCGTATCGGGGCCGAGCGCGTTGGACAGGCCGTTATTGGGATCGGCCCTCACGATGTCCGCGATCGACTGGATATTGCTGGTCGAGGTGCCGATGCCCTGGATCTCCGTCCCGCGATCGATCCCGGCGGCCAGCGCCGCGCCGCTTTCAAAGGATTCGGCGATCAGCAGCCTGCTCTGCGTCGAATCGGTCGTCAGGCGAAAGCCGAAGCCCGCGCTGGAACCGGAATTATAATAGGCATCTTCCTCCTTGATGGAGGTGAGATAGGTGAAATAGCGATCCTTGCGCTGCGCCCGTGCGGTGGCGGTCAGCGCATCGATATAGTCGCTGACGGTGGAATAGGCCGACGGGTCGAGATTGGTCGGCAGGGTATCGGGGAAGAGATACCATTCGTTCATCTGGGCGGCGACCCAGTTCTGCCGGTCGCGCAGCGAACAGCCGTTCGAGGTCGATCCGCTTGCTCCGCCCGTGGCGTTGCCGGTGGAACTGATCGAACCGCCGCCGTCTCCGCCGCAACCTGCCAGCGTGGCGGCCAGCGCCAGCAGCGCGCCGAAATGCCCGAATCGCGTCATCGAGATCGCATCCCCCTCTGTCCATCCGCTGGTTAGCCCGTCTTCGACAATGTGTCAGGGCACTTTTGTCGCGGGAATGAACGATTCTCGACTTGGACGACATCGTTCTTGTCTCTGGGCAAGGGGACTTCGATGGATGACGTTCCGATATGTTGCTCGTAAAGTGCTTCCGATCACTTCGGTATCGGAGTGAAGTGGAGAGGAAGGTCTGTCGGGGTGAGGAGCGCCCCGCCGGTCCGTCGGGAGTTTGAAGGTTCATGCTGAATGTCCTGACCCTTTCCAGCCTGTTCCCGGACGCCACGCGCCCCAATTTCGGTATCTTCGTCGAGCGTCAGACGATGGCGCTCAGCCACCGGCCGGGGGTGTCGGTCCGGGTCGTCGCACCGATTGGCCTGCCCCCCTGGCCGCTGTCGCGTGCGGCGCGATTTCGCGCCCGCGCCGCGCCGCCGCCGCGCGAGGACTGGCATGGCCTGGACGTCAGCCGCCCGCATTTCGTCACGGTGCCGGGGACGGGGGGGCGGTTCCATGTGGCGGCCCTCGTCCGCGCGCTGGGGCCGGTGCTCGATCGCCTGCATGCCGAGCAGCCTTTCGACGTGATCGATGCGTCCTTCTTCTTTCCCGACGGGCCTGCCGCGGTCGCGATGGGGCGGCGTTACGGCGTTCCGGTTTCGATCAAGGCGCGGGGGGCGGACATCCATCATTGGGGGAATGCCCCCGCGACGCGCGCCCAGGTCGCGGCGGCGGCGGTGCGGGCCGATGGCCTGCTCGCGGTCAGTGACGCGATGGCCGACGATGTGGCGGCGCTTGGCGTGCCGCGCCAACGTGTCCATGTCCATCATACCGGCGTCGACCAGACCCGTTTCCAGCCGACGGACCGCCTCGCCGCGAAACGGGTGCTGGGGGTGACGGGGCCGCTGGTCCTGTCGCTGGGCGCGCTGATCCCGCGCAAGGGGCATGGCGTCGTCATCGATGCCGTCGCGCGCCTGCCCGGCGTCACACTGATGATCGTGGGCGAGGGGACGGAGCGGGCCGCGCTACAGGCCCGGGTGCGGCGGCTGGGTATCGCCGACCGCGTGCGGCTGATCGGCGGCGTGCCGCATGACGAACTGCCTGCGCTACTGGGGGCGGCGGATGTGATGGCGCTGGCTTCGGCGTCGGAGGGGCTGGCCAATGCCTGGGTCGAGGCGATCGCCTGCGGCACGCCGGTGGTCATCACGCCTGCGGGCGGGGCGGGGGATGTCGTGACCAGCCGTGCGGCTGGACGGATCGCGGGCGCCGATGCCGAGGCCTTCGCCGCCGCGATCCGTGACCTGCTCGATCATCCGCCGGACCCCTGGGCGACGCGCGCGGCGGCGCGGGATTTTACCTGGGCGGCCAATGCGGCGGCGCTGCATTCGCATCTGGCCGAACTGGTCGGGCGCGGTGGGACGGGACGGTAAGCCCGACCCGGATGCGTCAGGCGTCGAGCGGATAGAGCGCCGCGACGATCTTGCGGCCTTCGCTGCGCAACACGCCCCAGGCGCGAGCGGCGGCGCGGCTGTCCATCACCTCGACACCGAGCCCGGCGGCATCCATCGCCGCGCGGAACGGGGCGGGGGCGCGACGCAGCGTCGCGCCGGTGCCCAGCAGCAGGAACTCCGGCGCTTCATCGATCAACGCCTGGACCGCGCGTGCGTCGAGCGTGTCGAAGGCGGGCGGAGTCCATAGCTCATGCCAGTCCGGTGAGAGCAGCAGCGCCGGATAGGCGACCTCGCCGACCCGAAAGCCGTTGGCGGCAAAGCCACGGACGATCGGGCCGGGCGCGGTGGGATCGCGCGTGATGCGGATCGAATCGCTCATCGCCTAAGTCCTCACCCCTCGCGCGGGGTGATCCGCTCTGCGTCGGAGATGGAGCGCTTGTCGGTGGTGCCGGGCTTCTCGCGGTTGGGCTCGGCGCGCAGGCCCAGCGTGATCAGCAGCGAGGAGGAGACATAGATCGACGAATAGGTGCCGACCACGATGCCCAGGATCATTGCCGCGGTGAAGCCGCGCAGCACATGGCCGCCCAGCAGCAGCAGTGCGACCAGCGCCAGCAGGATCGTGACCGAGGTCATGACCGTGCGCGGCAGCGTCTCGTTGACCGACAGGTTGATGATCTCGCGCATTTCCATCTTGCGATAGCGGCGCATATTCTCGCGGATGCGGTCGTCGATGACGATCTTGTCGTTGATCGAATAGCCGATGATGGTCAGGAACGCCGCGATGATCGTCAGGTCGAGTTCGAACTGGGTTACCGCGAAGAAGCCCAGCGTCACCAGCAGGTCGTGCACGATCGCGACGATGGTCGACACGCCGAACTGCCATTCGAAACGGAAGATGGCGAACAGGCCGATGCCCAGGATCGCCAGGACGACCGCGAGCACGCCGTGCTTGATCAACTCGCCCGAGACCTTGCCCGACACCGTGTCGTAACGGCTGAAGGTCGCGCCGGGGAATTGCTGGCCCAGCGCGGTCTCGACCTTGCGCACGACGGCGTTGGTCGCGCCTTCGTCCTTGGAGTCGGGCACCGGCAGGCGGATGCTGATGGTGCGGCCGTCGCCGACCGTCTGGATATTGGCTTCGCCCACGCCCAAGCCATCGACGACCGAGCGAACGCGGTCGGCCGAAGGCGGAGTGGGGAATTTCTCTTCGATCATCAGGCCGCCGACAAAGTCGACGCCCAGATTGAGGCCCCGCGCGAAGGTGACGCCGACCGCGATCAGGGTGAGCGCGAGCGTCAGCCCGAACGCCCAGCCGCGCAGGCGGACAAAGTCGATGTTCGTGTTGTCGGGGACGAGTTTCAGGAGGCGCATGATCTGTTCTCCTGCCTCAAATATTGATGGTCTTGGGCTTTTCGCGACGCAACCACAGCGCCACGAGCATCCGCGTGAAGGTAACGGCGGTGAACACGCTGGTCACGATGCCGATCAGCAGCACGACCGCGAAGCCCTTGACCGGGCCCGAGCCGAGCACGAGCATGATCACGCCCGAGATGGCGTGGGTCACGTTCGCCTCGAAGATCGTCCGGCTGGCTTCCTTGTAACCCAGCTCGACCGCCTGGATCACATTTCGCCCGCGCCGTCGCTCTTCACGAATACGCTCGTTGATCAGCACGTTGGCATCGACCGCGGTGCCGATGGTCAGGATGAAGCCCGCGATACCCGGCAGGGTCAGCGTCGCGTTCAGCATCGCCATGACGGCCAGGATGACCAGCACGTTGATGACGACCGCGATGTTCGCATAGATGCCGAACCGGCCATAGGTGACGGTCATGAACACGATCACCGCGACCGCCGCGATCGCCGAGGCCAGGATGCCCGCGCGGATCGAATCGGCGCCCAGATCGGGGCCGACGGTGCGTTCCTCGACGACCTTCAGATCGACCGGCAGCTTGCCCGAGCGCAGCGAGATCGCGAGCTGGTTGGCGGTGTCGACGGTGAAGTTGCCCATGATCTGGGCGCGGCCGCCCAGGATCGGCTCGTTGATGTTGGGGGCGGATAGCACTTGGCCATCGAGGATGATGGCGAACGGCTTGCCGGTATTTTCCTGGGTGATCCGCGCGAACTTGCGACCGCCCTGCGCGTCGAAGGTGATCGCCACCTGCGGCGCGTTGGTCTGCTGGTCGAAGGTCTGCTGCGCGTCGATCAACTGGTCGCCCGAGATGATGACCGGCCGCTTGACCGCGATCACCGGCGCGCCCAGCGGATTGCCGGGATAGGGCAGGACCTGGCTGCCGGCGGGCGCATTGCCCTTGGCCACTTCGACCGGATTGGCGGTCGTGTCGACCAGCTTGAACTCCAGCTTGGCGGTCTTGCCGATCAGGTCCTTGAGCTGCTGGGGATCCTGAAGACCGGGCACCTGCACCACGATGCGGTTGCTGCCCTGTTGCAGGATCGTCGGCTCCTTGGTGCCGAGCGCGTCGATGCGCCGCCGGACGACCTCGGTCGCGGTCTTCATCGCGGTGTCGACCGCCTGGTTCAGGCCCGCCTGGGTCGGCTTCAGCACGAAGCGCGATGTGTCGACGACCTGGATGTCCCATTCGCGCTGGCCGGTCATGCCCGCCCCGCCGCCGGTGATCGACAGCAGCCGCTCGCGCGCCGCATCGACCTGGGTGGGATCGCGCAGCATGAAGCTGAGCTGGCCGTTACGCACCGAGATATCGCCGATGTCGATGCGCGGATTGCCGCGCCGCATCTCGGCCGCGACCTGGTCGCGCATCGCCTCCAGCCGCGAATTGGCGAGGTCGGCGGTGTCCGCCTCCAGCAGCAGATAGCTGCCGCCCGCCAGGTCGAGGCCCTTGTTCACGCGCGGATGGGGGATGGCCCCCCATGTGTTGGTCATGCTTTCCGGCAGGAAGCTCGGGATCGCCAGCAGGCACAGGGCCGCCAGCAGCGCGACGATGGAAGCGACCTTCCAGCGGGGGAAATCCAGCATCGGTGGATCAGTCGTTCGCGGGCTTGGCGTTGGGGCCGACCACGTCGGTCAGGGTCGCCTTGACGACGCGAACACGCACGTTCGGGGCGATCTCGACCTCGACCAGCGTGTCCTCGACGCGCGTCACCTTGCCGACGATGCCGCCCGCCGTAGTGACCTGATCGCCCTTCTTGACCCCCTCGATCGACGCCTGCAGCGTCTTCATCCGGCGCTGTTGCGGGCGGATCATCAGGAAATAGAAGACGACGAAGACGAGAAGCAGCGGCGCGAGGCTGAGGAACGAGGCGGCTCCGCTCGATGCGGCGGTGCCGGTTGCAGCAGCCATCGCGGCGACTGGGGCGGTGATGGGAATGAACATTCGGACCCGTCTATGCTGGATGGGCACGGGCACCCGCCGACCGCGAACGATCGACCAGCCCCCATGTCGGATAGCCTGCCCGCTACCATCGCAGGCGGACAGGCGCAATGGAGAGCCGGATGTGGGGTTGCCGCCATCGCAACATCAAGGCTTGCATCCCGCATAAAACCCGCCTAGAGGCCGCCGCTCGGTCGGGGCGTAGCGCAGCCTGGTAGCGCATCACACTGGGGGTGTGGGGGTCGCAGGTTCGAATCCTGTCGCCCCGACCAATCTTCTTCCAAAATTGGCAGATGACGGCGGAGCGGGTGGAAACCCGCTCTTTCGTTATGGGCACGATGCGGATCGTCGCCCCAGCGAAGGTTGGGATGACGGACTTTTATCGCGCCGTCATGCCCGCCGCCGCGACCTGCGCCAGCAGATTCGCCCGCACCGCATCCGATACCGGAGGCAATGGCCGCGCCGCCTTGCCGTGGCGCAGGCGTTCGCGGTCCTTCTCGTCCGGCTCCACCCGCCGCACCCGCACCGCCGCCCTGCCCACCGCGCGCAGCCCCAGCTGCTCGGCCGCGCCGCGCGACAGGTCGATGATCCGCGACGATCCGGCAAATGGTCCGCGATCGTTGATCCGCACGATGATGCGGCGTCCCGTCTCGAGTGCGGTCACCTCGACATAGCTGGGCAGCGGCAGGGTGGTATGCGCCGCCGTGGCCCAGCCGGGGCGGAAGCGTTCGCCATTGGCGGTGCGCTTGCCCGATTCGCTGCCATACCAGCTCGCATAGCCCAGCATGTCATAGGTCGCGTCCTCGGCGGGGACATAGGTGACGCCCCGCACCGTATAGGGCTTGCCGATGCGTACCGGATAATCGCTGACCGGCCGGTAATTCCCGCCCGAACAGGCGGCGACCAGACAGGCCGCCGCCGGGGCCGCCCGACGCAATGCTTTGACCAACACCATGGGACCCGAATTAAGCCCGCCGCGCGCCGCGATAAAGCGATTTGCGCCTCCGCCTGCCGCAGTCTATCCCGAAGCCGACCGGATGGGCTTTCAGCCCGATCCGGCCAATCGCGCCGGTGCCCCTTGGGGCTTGAAACGGGAATATGGTGCAAAGCCATAGCTGTCCCTGCAACTGTAAGCGGTGAGCGAACGATGCCGGTTCCTGCAACAGGGAACAGCCACTGGAGTCATCCGGGAAGGCCGTATCGCGACGCATCGACCCGTGAGCCAGGAGACCTGCCGGTGCGAGTCGCTCTTGCCGCGATCCAGGGGATGGTCATGGCCAGGATATATTGTATCATGTGGGCGACGCCACCTGGCCGATCGGCTCGGAACCTCGCCCGGCGTGCGCCCGCTCGTGGTGGGGAACCGCCGCGAGAGCGGATGATCGGCCCTTGTCGCAACGGCGCTATGGGAGGCTGATCCGCCCATGTCCGAATTTTCTGTCCGATCTTCTCTCAAACATCGTGTCGTGCTGCTGATGGGCGCGTTGATCGTCGTCAACATCGCCGTCTGGGGCTGGGCCTTGACCCTGTTTGCGGGCAACAGCCTGATGCTCGGCACCGCCCTGCTCGCCTACAGCCTCGGCCTGCGCCATGCCGTCGATGCCGATCACATCGCGGCGATCGACAATGTCACCCGCAAGCTGATGCAGGACGGCCAGCGCCCGATCGCGGTCGGACTGTGGTTCGCGATCGGCCATTCGGGGATCGTGCTGATCGCGGCGACCACGGTCGCGCTCGCCGCCAGCACGCTCGCCGATTTCGAGGCGTTCGGGCAGAGCGGCGGAACGATCGCCACGATCGTCTCGGCGGGTTTCCTGTTCGCCATCGCGATCATGAACCTGATCATCCTGCGCGATGTCTGGACCCGCTTCCGCCGCGTCGCGCGGGGCGAATCGATGGCGGAGGACGATGCCGCCTTGATGTTCTCGGGCCAGGGGCCGCTGTCGCGACTGTTCCGCCCGCTCTTCCGGCTGATCCGGCGAAGCTGGCACATGGCGCCGCTGGGCTTCCTGTTCGGGCTGGGCTTCGACACCGCGACCGAGGTGGCGATCCTGGGCCTGTCGGGATCGCATGCCGCCGATGGCGTGTCGCTGATGACGATCCTGGTCTTCCCCTTGCTGTTCGCGGTCGGCATGGCGCTGATCGACACGGCCGACGGGCTGGTGATGCTGGGCGCCTATGAATGGGCGTTCGTCCACCCCTTGCGCAAACTCTACTACAATATGACGATCACCCTGGTCTCCGCGCTGGTCGCGCTGGTGATCGGGGGGATCCAGGCGACCGCCTTGCTCGCCGAGCGGTTCGGCTGGACGGCGGGGCCGTTCCGTTATGCGGGGGCGCTGTCCGAGCATTTCAACATACTGGGCTTCGCGATCGTCGGGCTGTTCGTGCTCTGCTGGGGTGCGAGCTTCCTCCTCTATCGCTGGCGCGGGTTCGCGGCGATGGAGGCGCGAATTGCAAAGCCCGGCGGGGCGGGATAAATGCCGCCTGTCGGGACCGAAAAGTCTCGAAGATCGCGCCGGTGCCCTTTTTGGGCTTTGAAACGGGAATGGGGTGCAAATCCCCGGCTGTCCCTGCAACTGTAAGCGGTGAGCGAGCGATGCTGGTGCTCCCTTGAAGCACGGCCACTGGATCCTGTCCGGGAAGGCGCATCCCTTCGCTTCGACCCGCGAGCCAGGAGACCTGCCGGCGTCATGGTCGCTCTTGCCTGGGCCCAGGGGATGGTCGGGGCACGGTTCTCCGTCGGGGAGCGACGAAGCCATGCGGCCGGGGCCGCATCGGTCGCCGGTCAGCGGGGCGGACGCAATCGACTGCGCCCGTCCGTCTCCGCTCCGGCGATGGGCCCCGCGCCGTCCTCGCTCGTCCGGCGCGTCGGAGAATAGCAATGCGTGACCTCAGCAAGGTCCCCGTCACCATCGTCACCGGCTTTCTGGGCGCCGGAAAGACCACGCTCATCAGCCATCTGATCCGCAACGCGGGCGGCCGCCGCCTTGCAGTCGTCGTCAACGAGTTCGGCACGTTGGGCGTCGACGGCGACATCCTCCAGTCCTGCGCCATCCCCGATTGCCCGGCGGAGAATATCGTCGAGCTGGCCAATGGCTGCATCTGCTGCACCGTCGCCGACGACTTCATCCCCACCGTCGAGCGGTTGCTGGCGATGGAGCCGCGTCCCGACCACATCCTGATCGAGACGTCGGGCCTCGCGCTGCCCAAGCCGCTGCTCAAGGCGTTCGACTGGCCCGCCATCCGTTCGCGCATCACGGTCGACGGCGTGGTCGCACTCGCCGATGCCGAAGCCGTGGCGGCGGGGCGCTTCGCCCCCGATCTCGACGCGGTCGAGGCGCAGCGTGCCGCCGACCCCAGCCTCGACCATGAAACCCCGCTGTCCGAGGTGTTCGAGGACCAGCTCGCTTGCGCCGATATCGTCCTGCTGACCAAGGCCGATCTGGCCGGACCGGAGGGCGTCGCCAGAGCCCGCGCGATCATCACCGCCGAGGCCCCGCGCCCACTGCCCATGGTCGAGGCGGTGGACGGCATCGTCTCCGCCGAGATCGTGCTGGGGCTCGAAGCCGCCGCCGAGGACGATATCGCCGCGCGCCCCTCGCATCATGACGGCGCGGACGATCACGAGCATGATGATTTCGACAGCATCTCGGTGATGCTGGGCGAGGTGGAGAGCCCCGAGGCGATCGCGGCGCGCATCGTGACGCTCGCCGAGCAGCAGGATATCCTGCGCGTGAAGGGCTATGCGGCGGTCGCGGGCAAGCCGATGCGGCTGCTGGTCCAGGCGGTTGGCCGCCGGGTGCGCACCAATTACGACCGTCCCTGGGGCGCGGGCGAACCGCGCGGCACGCAACTGGTGGTCATCGCCGAGCATGACCGGATCGACCGCCCCGCGATCGAGGCCGTGCTGAAGGGCTGACACCGTGCATCTCGTCTTTCGCGAGAGCCATGGGCTGGAGGAACAGGCGGTTCCACAGGATCTGGGGCAACGCCCCGGTGACGTGGTGGTGCTGTCCTTTTCCGACAGCGACCTGAGCGCCTTTGCGGCGGGGTGGCGCGCAGGCGGCTTCGGCTGGTCCTTGCGGCTCGCCAATCTGGCGGCGCTGGTCCATCCGCTGTCGGTCGACACCTATGTCGAGCAGACGCTGGCGCATGCGAAGGCGATCCTGATCCGGTTGATCGGCGGCGCGGCCTATTGGGACTATGGCCTTCGCGAGGTCGAGCGGCTGGCGCGCGAGCGGGGGATCGCGCTCGCCGTGCTGGCGGCGGACGGGCGTGAGGATCGACGGCTGGCCGCGGCCTCGACGGTCGACGACGCGATGGTGCGACGTCTGACCGCGCTGTGCGATGCAGGCGGGGCGCAGGCCGCCGCGCTGGCGCTGGCCGAATTGTCCGCGACCCCGATGGTTCGGGGGGGCGGCTTTGCGGTGGCGCCGGTCGGCGGCTGGTCGCCGGGGGGCGTGGCCTGTCCGGCCGCGTCGTTGCTGACCATCGGCCGCCCCCGCGCGCTGATCGTCTTCTACCGCGCCTATCTGGTCGCCGCCGATCTGGAGCCGATCGCCGCGCTCCATGCTGCCCTGGTCGCGCGTGGTTTCGATCCCGTCGCGCTGTTCGTCCCTTCGCTCAAGGCGGAGGGGGCGGGGCCCTGGGTCGCGCGCTGGGTGGCGGCGCTGGCTCCGTCCGCGATCGTCAACGCGACCGCCTTCTCGGCTCGGGGCGAGGACGACACGACGCCATTGGATGGCGCGGGCGTGCCGGTATTCCAGGTCGCGCTCGCCACCAGCGATCGCGAGGCTTGGGAGGGGGCGGCGCGTGGCCTGTCGCCCGCCGATCTCGCCATGCATGTCGTCCTGCCCGAGATTGACGGGCGGCTGTTCGCGGGCGTGGTCAGCTTCAAGCAGCCGGGGACACGCGACCCCGATTTCGACATCGCCCTGCGCCTCCACCGCGCCGAGCCGCGCCGCATCGCCGCGGTCGCCGACCGGGTGGCGGGCTGGACGGCGCTCGCCACGACTCCGGCGGCGGAGCGGCGGCTGGCGATCCTGCTGTCGACCTATCCGGGTAAGGACTGGCAGGCGGCCCATGCGGTCGGGCTGGACGGCTTTGCGTCGGCGGAGGCGATCCTGTCCGATCTGCGCGATGCCGGATATGCGGTGGCGCCGCGGGCCGATCTCCCCGCCGTCCTGGCGGAAAGCCGGATCGCATGGCCCTTGTCCGCCTATCACGAAGCGCTGGCCGCTCTTCCCGAAGCGTTGCGGGGCGACCTGCTCGAAAGCTGGGGCGGGGCCGAAGACGACCCGCTGGTCGAGAATGGCGCGTTCCAATTCCCCGCCCTGGCCTGTGGCAAGGCGATCGTCGCGCTTCAGCCCGAACGCGGCCGACCGAGCGCACGGGCGGAGGAGTATCACGACCTGTCGCGCTGCCCGCGTCATTCCTATGTCGCCTTTTATCTTTGGCTGCGGGCGCGGGGGATCGACGCGCTGGTCCATGTCGGCGCGCATGGCACGCTGGAGTGGTTGCCCGGCAAGGCGGTCGCGCTGTCGGACGCCTGCTGGCCCGAGGCGCTGACGCGCGACTGGCCGGTCCTCTATCCCTTCATCGTCAACGATCCGGGCGAGGCGGCGCAGGCCAAGAGGCGCCTGGGCGCGGTGACGATCGGTCATGCCCCCCCGGCGCTGGTGCAGGCGGAGACGGGTGCGGGGCTGGGGCGGCTGGAGGCGTTGCTCGACGAATATGCCAATGCCGACGGCCTCGACCCCGCGCGCCGCGACCGGCTCCGCGCGAGCATCGCCGAGGAGGCGGAGAGCGTCGGTCTGGGCGAGACGCTGGGGCTGGCGGGCGCAGAGGATCCGCTTGCCCGCATCGACGCCTTTGTCTGCGACGTGAAGGACAGCCAGTTCGGCGAGGGGCTCCATGTCTTTGGTCGCGGAGACCAGGGGGCGGCCGAGCGCGCCGGGCTGCTCGCCGGGTTGGACGGCAGGCGCGTGGCGGCGGGGCCATCGGGTTCGCCCTATCGCGGGCGCGCCGATGTGCTGCCGACCGGGCGCAACCTCTACGCCATCGATCCGCGTGCCGTACCGAGCCGTGCCGCGCAGACGCAGGGCGTGAAGCTCGCCGAGGAACTGATCCGGCGGCACATGCAGGAGGAGGGCGATCACCTCCGCACCCTGATCGTCGACCTGTGGGGATCGGCGACGATGCGCACGGCGGGCGAGGAGTTCGCCATGGCGCTGCACCTGATCGGGGTCGAGCCGGTCTGGGACCATCGCTCCGAGCGGGTGACGGGGTTCGAGGTGATGCCGCTGATGCGCTTCGACCGGCCGCGCGTCGATGTGACCTTGCGCGTGTCGGGGCTGTTCCGCGACGCTTTCCCGCATCTGGTCGCGCTGTTCGGGCAGGCGGTGCAGGCCTTGGGCATGCGCGACGAAGACCCGGCGTGGAACCCCTTTGTCGGACAGGCGACACCGCGCGTCTATGGCCCTGCGCCGGGGCGCTACGGCATCGGACTGGACCCCGATGCGGGCTATGACGAAGCGGCGCGGATCGATGCCGGGCGGAGCTGGCTGGCCGCGTCGGCCACGGCGCTCGATGACGGTGATCGGCGCGATGCCGACGGAATCGCCGCACGGGTGGCGGGGGCGCAGGCCTTCGTCCATGTCCATGACCTGCCCGAAAGCGACCTGCTGCTCAGCCCCGACTATGCCGCGCATCAGGCGGGGTTCGCGGCGGCCCGCGCGGCCGTCGGCGAGGGGGCGGCGTCGCTCTATCATCTCGATACGCGCGATCCTGCCAGCCCCAGGGCACGGACGCTAGCGGAGGAGATCGCCCGCACCGTCCATGCCCGCGCGGCCAACCCACGCTGGGTCGAAGGGATGATGGCGCATGGTTTCCGGGGCGCGGCGGAGATTGCCGCGACGCTCGACCAACTGGGCAGCTTCGCGCATCTGGCCGATGTGGTGCCGGCATCGCTGATCGACCTGTATTGGGACGCGACGCTGGCGCGGGACGCGGTCCGCGACTTCATGGCGCAGTCCAACCCCAAGGCGTTGGCGGAGATGGAGGCGCGCTTTGCCGCGCTGCATGCCGCCGGGCTGTGGCGGACGCGGCGCAATTCGATCCTCGCCATGCTGGACGGCGGCGCATGAGCGGGTTCGTCGTCAAGGGCTGGTGCCCCGATGCTTGGCGACCGATGATGGCGGGGGACGGCCTGCTGGTCCGGGTGCGGCCACCGCTGGGTCGGCTGACGGCGGAGCAGGTCGCGGGGCTGTGCGAAGCCGCGATCCGGCATGGCAATGGCCAGATCGACCTGACCGTCCGAGCCAACCTGCAACTGCGGGGGGCGACCGAGCAGGGCTGGCCCTTGATGGTCGAGGAACTTCAGGCCCTGGGGTTGGTCGATCCTGATCCGGTGCGTGAGGGACGGGGCGCGATCCTGATCAATCCTGATTGGCGCGCGGGCGATGATTCGCATGCCATCGCCCTGGCGTTGCGCGAACGGCTGGCGGAATTGCCGGACCTGCCCGGCAAGGTCGGATTCGCGATCGATGCGGGAGGCGTCCCGATGCTCGCCCAGGCGTCCGCCGATTTCCGGGTGGAGCGTGCGGCGGATGGCGGCCTGCTGCTGCGGGCCGAGGGTCGGCAAAGCGGGATGGCCGTCTCGCGAGAGGATGCGGTCGATGCGATGATCCGCCTGGCCCATTGGTTCGTGGAGAGCGGGGGTCCGGCCGCGGGACGAATGGCGCGCCATGCCGTGCCGCTGCCCGATTGGGCGACGGGGGCGATGGTTCCGGCGCGCGCTGCCGCGCCATTGCGCCCCGGCTCGCATCCGATGGGGACGGTCCATGGCCTGCCCTTTGGCCGGATCGAGGCGGCGGCGCTGGCGGGGTACGTCGGCGCGCGGGGCTGCGCGGTGCGGCTGACGCCCTGGCGGCTGCTGATCGCGGAGGGCGTTGCACCGGAGCCTGCCCCGGGTATGATGCAGGAGGATGCCCCGATCCTGCACGTCGATGCCTGTGTCGGCGCGCCTGCCTGTCCGCAGGCGAGCGTCGAAACCCGTGATCTGGCGGCCCGTCTCGCCACCGTGATGCAAGGAAGCCTGCACGTCTCGGGTTGCGCGAAGGGCTGCGCGCGGGCACGGGCGGCGGACTGGGTGCTGACCGGGCGCGAGGGGGCTTTCGATCTGGCCCGCAACGCGCGCGCCGGGGCGGCACCGCTTCACACCGGATTGACGCCCGAGCGGGCGGTCGCGCTTCTCGGAGCCTGTTGATGCCGTATAGTTACGAAACCGATGGCGCGGCGATCTATCGCCAGTCCTTCGCCATCATCCGCGCCGAGGCGGATCTCGCCCGCTTCGATGCGGAGGAGGAGCCGGTCGCGGTCCGCATGATCCATGCCGCCGGACTGGTCGAACTGGCCCCGTCGATCCATTTCTCAAGCGGTTTCGCGACGGCGGGGCGGCAGGCGCTGGCGGCGGGCGCGGCGATCCTGTGCGACGCGCATATGGTCAGCGAAGGCGTCACGCGCGCGCGCCTGCCCGCCGACAATCGGGTCATCTGCACCTTGCGCGATCCTTCGGTGCCTGCACTTGCCAAGGAGATGGGCACGACCCGCTCCGCCGCCGCGCTGGAGCTGTGGCGGCCGCATCTGGCGGGCGCGCTGGTCGCGATCGGCAATGCGCCGACTGCGCTGTTTCATCTGCTGACCATGCTGGAAGACCCCGACTGCCCGCGCCCGGCGGCGATCATCGGCTGTCCCGTCGGGTTCGTCGGCGCGATGGAGTCGAAGGACGCGCTTTGGGAGGCGCAGCCCGTCCCTTGCGCCATCGTGAAGGGGCGGCCGGGCGGCAGCGCGATCACGGTCGCGGCGATCAACGCGCTGGCGAGCCGCGCCGAATGACGATGGGAACGATCCACGGCGTGGGCCTGGGCCCGGGTGCGGCGGACTTGATGAGCGTCCGGGCGGACCGGCTGGTGCGGGGGGCACGCCATGTCGCCTATTTCCGCAAAAGCGGGCGGCGGGGCCATGCCCGCACCATTGTCGACGGCATGCTGCGCGACGATGTCGTCGAATATCCGATGGACTATCCGGTCACGACCGAAATCGCCTTCACCGACCCGCGCTATAACGAATGCCTCTCGGCCTTTTATGCGACATGCACCGCGCATATCCTGTCGCTGGTGCGCAGCGGCGAGGACGTGGTGGTGCTGTGCGAGGGCGATCCGTTCTTCTATGGCTCGTTCATGCACCTGCACAGCCGATTGCGGCCCCACGCTCCCGTCGCGGTGGTGCCGGGCATCACCGGCATGTCGGGGGCCTGGACCGCCAGCGGCGCGCCGATCACCTGGGGCGACGATGTGCTGACCGTCGCGATGGCGACCCTGCCCGAGGAGGAATTGACCCGCCGCATCGCCGAAACCGATGCGCTGGTCGTGATGAAGATCGGCCGCCACCTGCCCAAGCTGCGCCGCGCCATCGCGGCGGCGGGGCGTGAGGGGCAGGCCTGGCTGATCGAACATGCCGCGCAGGCGGGCGAGCGGGTCCGCCCGCTGGTGGAGGTGGAGGATGCGTCCGCCCCCTATTTCTCGATCGCGCTGATCCATGGGCAGGGGCGGCGGCCATGAGCGGCTGGCTGATCGTCGCGGGGCTGGGGCCGGGGGCGGAGGCGATGGTCACGCCCGAGGTGTCGGCCGCGTTGGTGGAGGCGACCGATGTGGTCGGCTATATCCCCTATGTCGCCCGCGTGCCCGAACGCCCCGGCCTGACCCGTCACGCCAGCGACAACCGGGTCGAGCGCGACCGGGCGCTCCACGCGCTGGAGATGGCGGAGGCGGGACAGCGTGTCATTGTCGTCTCGTCGGGCGATCCGGGGGTGTTCGCGATGGCGGCGGCGATCTTCGAGCGGGTGGAGGAAGACCCGGCCCGCTGGCACGATCTCGACATCCGGGTCCTGCCCGGCATCACCGCGATGCTGGCGGCCAGCGCGCGGGCGGGTGCGCCGCTCGGCCATGATTTCTGTGCGATCAACCTGTCGGACAACCTCAAGCCCCAGGCGGTGATCGAACGGCGCTTAAGGCTGGCGGCCGAAGCGGATTTCGCGATCGCGCTCTATAACCCCCGGTCAAAGGCGCGACCCGATGCGCTGGATGCGGCCTTTGCGCTGTTGTGCGAGGTGTGTGGCGACGATCGCCCGGTGCTGTTCGCTCGCGCCGTCTCGACGGGGGAAGAGGTCTTGCGCATCGTTCCGCTTCCGCAAGCGAAGGGCGAGATGGCCGATATGCGTACCGTCGTCATCATCGGGTCCAGCCGCACGCGGATCGTCCCCCATGCGGGGCGGCCGATCCTCTACACCCCCCGGACGACGCCGTGATCCAGCCAGTCCAGCACCTGCGCGACACGGCCCACCTGCGGGCGATCGGGAATGAAGGGCCGGTCGATCATCACGACCGGCAGCCCGAGTTCACGCGCCGCATCCAGTTTCGCCCGCGCGCCCGCGCCGCCCGCATTCTTGGCGACGATGACCTCGATCCGGTGTTCGCGCAGCAACGCCAGTTCGCCTGCCAGCGAGAAGGGGCCGCGATCCACCACCAGATGATGGCGGGGCAAAGCGGGCGGCATGGCGGCATCGACGAAGCGCAGCAGATAGAAATGTTGCGGAGCCTCGGCAAAGTCCCCGATGGTCTGGCGACCGAGCGCGAGGAAGACGCGGATCGGATCCATGCCCAGTGCGGCCACCGCCCCTTTCGTATCGGCAACGCGGATCCAGTGATCGCCGGGGCACGCCTCCCAGGCCGGTCGGGTCAGCGCGAGCAGCTTCACGCCCGCCAGGTCCGCCGCCGCGATGGCGTTGGCGCTGATCCGCGCGGCGAAGGGATGGGTCGCATCGACCAGATGGGTCACGCCCCCCCGGCGAAGATGGTCGGCAAGGCCCTGGACGCCGCCAAAACCACCGATCCGCGTCGGAATCGCCTGCGCGCGCGGTGCCTCGGTACGCCCGGCATAGCTCAGCACCGCACGCTCGCCACGCTCGGCCAGCGCGGTGGCCAGCATGCTCGCCTCGGTCGTGCCGCCGAGCAGAAGGATATGGCGCATGGCTGACTCCCAGGCGTGGCTGACGATCGTCGGGATCGGCGAGGATGGCTGGGATGGCCTGACCGCCCCCGCGCGCGCCGCGATCGAGACCGCCGATAGCGTGATGGGCGCGCCGCGTCACCTGTCGCTGCTGCCCCAGTCGGGCCGCGCGGCGCGGATCGTCTGGCCGGTGCCCTTTGCCGGGGGCATTCCCCTGCTGATCGAACGGCGGGGGGAGCGGGTGGTGATGCTCGCCTCGGGCGATCCCTTCTGGTTCGGGGCCGGGTCGGTCGTGACCCGTCACCTGGAGCCGGGGGAGTGGGTGGCGTATCCGGCGGCCTCGACCCTCTCGCTGGCGGCGGCGCGGCTCGGCTGGCCGGTCGAGACGATCCACAGCCTTGGACTGCACGCTCGGCCGGTCGAGACGCTGCGCCCGCATCTGGCGCCGGGGCAGCGGTTGCTGGCGCTGATGCGCGACGGGGCGTCGGTGACGGGCCTTGCGGCATGGCTGGCCGAGCAGGGTTTCGGCGAGAGTGCGCTCACTGTGCTGGAGGCGCTGGGCGGCCCGCGCGAGCGGGTGCGGGCCTGCACGGCGAACACGCTCGACTGGACCGATATCGCGCATCCCGTGGCGGTGGCGATCGAGCCCGCCGGAGGGGCCCGCGTGTTGCCGCGCGCGAGTGGCCTGGACGACGACTGGTTCGCTCATGATGGACAGATCACCAAGCGCCCCGTCCGGGCGCTCGCACTCTCCGCGCTGGCCCCGCGCCCGGGCGAGATGCTGTGGGATATCGGTGCCGGATCGGGTTCGGTCGCGCTCGAATGGCTGCTGAGCGACCCGACGACCCGGGCCGTGGGGTTCGAGCGTGATCCGGCCCGTCTGGCTCGTGCCGCCGACAATGCGGCGCGGCTGGGCATCACGCGACTGGAGCTGGTGGAGGGGGATGCGGTCGCCCAGCTTCCCGACCGACCGCACCCCGATGCGGTGTTTGTCGGCGGGGGCTTGTCCCGGCCGCTGGTCGAGGCGTTGCGGACGCTGCCGCGCTGCCGTCTGGTCGCCCATGCCGTGACGCTGGAGACCGAAGCCCTGCTGGCGGAGTGTCAGGCGCGCCACGGGGGCGAATTGCTGCGCATCGAACTCGCGCGTGCGCGGCCGATCGGCACCAAGCGGGGATGGAAGGCGAGCTATCCCATCGTGCAATGGCGGGTGGCATGGTGATCGCCGGTTTCGGATGCCGTGCGGGGGCCAGCCCCGAGTCGTTCCGTAGCGCCCTCGCGGCGGTGGGGGTTCGCCCCGACCGCCTGGCCGTGCCCGCCGACCGCCTGGCCCTGATCGCCGCCTTTGCCGAAGCCGAGGGACTGGCCGTTCTGCCCGTCGCGGCCGATAGGCTTCGAGGTATCGACACCCCGACCCGCTCCGCCGTCAGCCATGCCGCCCGCGGCGTCGGCAGCGTTGCCGAAGCCGTGGCGCTCGCCGCCGCCGGACCGGGCGCGCGGATCATGACGCCCCGTGTAATTTCCTCCGACCGCATGGCGACCTGCGCCATTGCCCAGGGATTGTAAGATGACCGTTCATTTCATCGGTGCCGGACCCGGCGCGCCCGATCTGCTGACCCTGCGCGGGCGTGACCTGATCGCGGCCTGCCCCGTCTGTCTCTACGCCGGATCGCTCGTGCCAGAGGCGGTGCTGGACCATTGCCCGGCGGGGGCCAGGATCGTGAACACCGCGCCGATGACGCTGGACGAGATCGTCGCCGAGATCGCGGACGCCCATGCCAAGGGCCAGGATGTCGCGCGGCTCCATTCGGGCGACCTGTCGGTCTGGTCGGCGATGGGCGAGCAGGTGCGGCGATTGCGCGCGCTGGGCATTCCCGTCTCGGTGACGCCGGGCGTGCCCGCTTTCGCGGCGGCGGCGGCGGTGCTGGAGAGCGAGCTGACCCTGCCCGGCATCGCCCAGTCGGTGGTCCTGACCCGCACGCCCGGCCGGGCCAGCGCCATGCCCCAAGGCGAGTCGCTCTCCGCCTTCGCCGCGACGGGGGCGACGCTCGCCATCCATCTGTCGATCCACAATCTCGCAAAGGTGGTGGCCGATCTGACCCCGCATTATGGGCCGGATTGCCCGGTGGCGATCGTCTGGCGCGCGAGCTGGCCCGAACAGCGGATCGTTCGCGCGACGCTCTCCACCATCGAAGAGGCCGCCGCCGACGGACCGGAGCGGACCGCGCTGATCCTGGTCGGCCGCGTGCTCGACCAGAGCGATTTCGCCGAGAGCCGCTTGTACGCGGAAGGTTATGATCGCCGCTATCGCCCCGGGAACAGCGTCGAATGACGCGGCCATCGACTCCGGGGCTGATGATCGCGGCGCCCGCCTCGGGCACCGGCAAGACGACGGTGATGCTGGGCCTGCTGCGCGCGTTCCGCGACGCGGGCGTGAGCGTGCAGCCGTTCAAGAGCGGACCCGACTATATCGACCCCGCCTTTCACCGTGCGGCCTGCGGGCGCGCGTCGTTCAACCTCGACGGCTGGGCGATGCCCGCCGCTTTGCTCGACACGCTGGGCCAGCGGGGGGGCGATGCCGAACTGGTGCTGGCGGAGGGCTCGATGGGGCTGTTCGACGGCGTGGCAAAGCCCGGCGCGACGGGCATGGGCAGCAGTGCGGAGACGGCCCGGCGTATGGGCTGGCCGGTGGTGCTGGTCATCGACGTGTCGGGACAGGCGCAGTCGGCGGCGGCGACGGCCTTGGGTTTCGCGCGCTATGATCCAGACCTGCGCGTCGCGGGCGTGATCCTCAACCGCGTGGCGAGCCCGCGTCACGAGCGGCTGGCGAAGCTGGGTTTCGAGGAGATCGGCCTGCCGGTCTTCGGCGCGCTCCCCCGGCGCGGCGATCTGGTGCTGCCGGAGCGGCATCTAGGGCTGGTGCAGGCAGTGGAGCATCCCGAACTCGACCGGCTGATCGGCGATTATGCCGCGTTCCTGGCGGCGCATGTCGATCTGGAGGCGGTGCGCGCGGCGGCTTATGCCCAGCCCGCCCCCGTCATCGACGCGATCCTGCCGCCACCCCCGGCGCAGCGGATCGCGCTGGCGCAGGATGCGGCCTTTTCCTTCGTCTATCCGCATATGCTGGCGGGCTGGCGCGCCGGAGGTGCGGAGATATTGCCCTTCTCGCCGCTGGCCGACGAGGCACCGGACGCGTCGGCCGATCTGGTCTGGCTGCCCGGCGGCTATCCCGAACTTCATGCCGGGCGGCTGGCGGCGGCGGAGCGATTCCGTAACGGCCTGGCCGATCATGCCCGGACCAGACCGATTCATGGCGAGTGCGGCGGGTACATGGCGCTGGGCGAGGCATTGATCGATGCGCAGGGTGTCAGCCATCGCATGGCGGGCTTGCTCGGCCTCGTGACCAGCTATGCCAAGCGCAAGATGCATCTCGGCTATCGCCGCGCGACCCTGCTGGGCGAGGTGGCGGGGATGCCCGAGGGGGCGGTCTTGGGCGGTCACGAGTTCCATTACTCGACGGTGCTCGAACAGCCCGACGCGCCGCTCGCGCATGTCGTCGATGCGCAGGGCGATGCCGTGCCCGAAACCGGATCGCGGCGGGGGCAGGTGACCGGCACCTTCTTCCATCTCGTGGCGCGCTGGTGGTGAGCGGCTTCGTCCATCTGGTCGGCGCGGGGCCGGGCGATCCCGAACTGTTGACGCTGAAGGCGGTACGCTGCCTGGCGCAGGCCGATGTCGTGCTGTTCGACGACCTCGCCACCGGGCCGATGCTGAGCCATGCCCGTGCCGATGCCGAGATGATCGCGGTCGGTAAGCGGGCGGGACGCGCCTCGCCCAAGCAGGCGGAGATCGACCGGCTGCTGGTCGACCATGCGGCGGCGGGCAAACGGGTCGTGCGGCTGAAGTCGGGCGATCCCGGCATTTTCGGGCGGCTGGAGGAAGAGATCGTCGCGCTGAAGGCGGCGGCCATCCCCTTCGAGATCGTTCCCGGCGTCAGCGCGGCGAGCGCGGCGGCGGCGGTGGCGGGCCTGCCGCTGACCCGGCGTAACGAGGCGCGGCGGGTGCAGTTCGTGACCGGCCATGACGTGACCGGCGCGCTGCCCGCCGACCGCAACATGGCCGCGCTGGCTGATGCGGGGGCGACGACGGTGGTGTTCATGCCCAAGCGCACCTTCCCCGCGCTGGCCGAGGCGCTGGTCGCCCATGGCCTGTCGCCGGCAACCCCGGCGCTGATGGCCGAGCATGTCGGATGTTCCGATCAGCGACTGACCCGCTCGACCATCGCGGGTCTGGCGACGCAACTGGCGGACAGCGTGTCGGGCAGGGCGGCGCTGATCCTCTACGGCCCGTTGATGGAGGATTTGTGATCCATCTCGACCTGATCGGCATCGGTACGGGCAATCCCGACCATCTGACGCGCGCCGCCGAAGCCGCGATGCGCGCCGCCGACCTGATCCTGCTCCCGCGCAAGGCGGACAAGGCCGAACTGATCGATCTTCGCCGCGACATCTGCGCCCAGGTGCTGGCGGGGGCGGCGACGCGGCTCGTCGAGTTCGACCTGCCGGTCCGTGCCGCAGAGGGGGACTATCTCGATAATGTCGAGCGCTGGCACGATGCGATCGCCGGGTGCTGGGCGGCGGAGATCGCGCGGGCCTTGCCGGATGGCGGGCGGGTGGCGTTGCTCGTCTGGGGCGATCCGTCGCTCTACGACAGCACGATCCGTATCGCCCGGCGGCTGATCGCGGTGGAGCGGGTGACGGTGGTGCCGGGCATCACCAGCCTCCAGGCCCTGTGTGCCGCGCACGCCATTCCGTTCAACGCGGTCGGCGCGCCGGTTATGGTGACGACCGGGCGGCGTCTGCGCGAGGGCGGCTGGCCGGACGGAGCGGACAGCGTCGCGGTGATGCTGGACGGCGGGTGCGCTTTCACGACGCTTGACCAGCCGGATGCGGCGATCTGGTGGGGGGCGTATCTGGGCATGGCGCAGGAGGCGATCGAGGCCGGGCGGCTGGCCGATGCCGCCGAGCGGATCGTCGCACGCCGGGCCGAGCTGCGGCGCGCGCATGGGTGGATCATGGACGTCTATCTGCTCCGGCGGGGCGGCGATCTGGCGGGGGAGGGGCTTTGACGTCGTCCGACATGATCCTCCCCTTTAAGGGGAGGTCCCAGGTCGAAGGCCTGTCGGAGGGGTGTCCCCCTCTCGATAGCGCGACACCCCTCCGACACGCTATGCGCGCCACCTCCCCTTGCAGGGAAGGAAAGGGGTCAGAACTCGATACCCTTTTGCGCCTTCACGCCCTGTTCGCGGAAGGGATGCTTCACCTGCGTCATGTCGGTCACCAGATCGGCCGCCGCGATCAGCGCCTCGGGGGCGTTGCGGCCGGTGATGACGACATGCGTCATCGCCCCCTTGGTGCCGAGCACCTCCAGCACCTCGTCGACCGGCAGATAGTCGTAGCGCAGGACGATGTTCAGTTCGTCGGCGACGATCAGGTCGTAGGACGGGTCGGCGATCATCCGCTTCACCTCGTCCCAGGCGGTGCGCGCCGTGGCGATGTCGCGGGTGCGGTCCTGCGTGTTCCAGGTGAAGCCTTCGCCCATGGCGTGGAAATCGACCTCGGGGAAGCGTGCCAGCACCGCCGCCTCGCCGGTGGTCATCGCGCCCTTGACGAACTGGACCATGCCGACGCGCATCCCGTGCCCGACCGCGCGGATCACCATGCCGAGCGCGGCGGTCGTCTTGCCCTTGCCCTTGCCGGTATGGACGATCAGCAGCCCCTTTTCGGCGTCGCGCGCGGCGACCTTGCTATCCTGCGCGGCCTTTTTCTTGGCCATGCGCTCGGCATGTTCGGCGTCGGTTCGCATCATTTCTCTCCTGAAAGTCGCAAGGACAGTCCCGCCACCACCAGGTCGGTCGCCTCGCAGGCCAGCGCCAGCCGCTGGTTGAGCGTGCCCTGCGCGTCGCGGAAGCGGCGGGCGAGCGCATTGTCGGGGACGATGCCGAAGCCGACCTCGTTGCTGACCAGCACGACCGGGCCGGGCGCATCCTGGATCGCCGCGACCAGCGCATCGCCCGCCGCCGTCAGATCGGCCTCGCCCAGCAGCAGGTTGGTCAGCCAGAGCGTCAGGCAGTCGATCAGCAGCACCCGGTCGGCTCGGCTGTGTTCCGTCACCGCCTCGGGCAGGGCCAAAGGTGCCTCCACCGTCGTCCAGCGCGCATCGCGATCGGCCTGGTGGCGTGCGATCCGCTCGCGCATTTCCTCGTCCCAGGCCTGCGCGGTCGCGACGAAGCAGCCGGTCGGCGTCATCGCCTCGGCCAGCGACTGCGCATGGCGGCTCTTGCCCGACCGGGCGCCGCCGAGGACGAGGATGGTCCGGGGCTTCGTCATCCCTGTCCGCATCGCGGGAGCGGCGCTGTGACGCAAGCGGAAATGGCGGCGCTGACCCATCATGGCGGCCGGATCGACGCAGCCAAGGCGGTGTTCCCGAACGCAGCCCAGCCTTGGCTCGACCTGTCGACCGGGATCAATCCATCGCCCTGGAGTCCCCCCGATGGGCTGACCGTCGACGCCGGACCCCTGCCGGACCCGACCGGCATCGCGCGGCTGGAGGCGCGGGCGGCGGCGCATTTCGGCGTCGCGGCCAAGCGGGTGGCGGCCGTGCCGGGAAGCGAGATGGCGCTCCGGCTGCTCCCCATATTGGGCATCGCGCAGCCGATCGTCGCGTTCCGGCCCAGCTATGGCACGCATGGCGCGGTCGCCTCGGCATGGATCGACGGTGCGGGGCTCGACCGCTGGCAGGGGCAGGCGGCGGCCCTGCTCCTCGCCAATCCCAACAATCCCGATGGTGCCCATCATGCCCCGGAGCGCCTGGCCGAACTGGCGGCGGCGCAAGGACGGGCGGATGGCTGGCTGATCCTCGACGAGGCCTTTGCCGATGCGATGCCCGGACCCGGCTTTGGCGGGGGCGGGCGGGTCATCGTGCTCCGGTCGTTCGGCAAGTTCTTCGGGCTGGCGGGGATACGGCTTGGCTTCGTCATCGCCGCGCCGGACGTCCTGTCGCGGCTTCGCGCGTTGTTGGGGGACTGGCCGGTGTCGAGTCATGCCATCGCATGGGGGAGTGCCGCCTATGCCGATGGCGCATGGATCACGGCGACCCGAATCGCCCTGGCCGAGCGGGCGGCGGCGCTGGACGAAGTGCTGGCGCGGCACGGCCTGATCGCACGGGGAGCCTGTCCCTTGTTCCGCATGATCGAGACGCCGGATGCGCCCGCGATCTTCGCGCGACTGGCGGCGGCGGGCATTCTCGTCCGCCCCTTTTCCGACGCGCCCGAGCGACTGCGCTTCGGCGTGCCCGCGGCACCGGGCGATCTTGCCCGACTGGACAGGGCATTGCGGCATGGCTGATCCCGTCGCGCTGGTCGCACTGGTGCTCGATGCCGCGATCGGCTGGCCCGACCGGCTCTATGCGCGGATCGGTCATCCGGTCGGCGCCTTCGCGCGCGTCCTGACCTTCGCCGAGCGGCATGGCAATCGGCCCGAGCGGTCCGAAGGCGTGCGCCGCGCGCTGGGGATCGTCACCATCGTCACGCTGATCGCGTTGACCGGCGCGGCGGCATGGTGGATCGACCGGGAATCGCACCTGTTGCTCGGCCGCTGGGGCTGGATCGCCAGCGCGGTGCTCGCCTGGCCCGCTCTGGCGCAGCGCAGCCTCCATCAGCATGTCCGGCCGGTCGCCGAGGCGTTGATGCGCGGCGACCTTCCCGGGGCACGGGCGGCGGTCGCGCGCGTGGTGGGGCGCGATACCGATCGGCTGGACCAGGCGGGCGTGTCGCGCGCCGCGATCGAGACGCTGGCGGAGAGCTTTTGCGACGGCATCGTCGCGCCGCTTTTCTGGTTGCTGCTGTTCGGGTTGCCCGGCGTGTGGGTCTATAAGGCGATCAATACCGCCGACAGCCTGATCGGGCACAAGGAACCGCGCTGGCGGGCCTTTGGCTGGGCGGCGGCGCGGATCGATGACGGGGCGAACTGGCTGCCCGCCCGGATCGCGGGGGTTCTGCTCTGCATCGCGGGTGCGGGCGGCTGGCGGGTGATGAAGCGCGATGCACGCGCCCATGCCTCGCCCAATGCGGGATGGCCCGAAGCGGCGATGGCGGGGGCGCTCGGCGTCGCGCTGGCGGGGCCGGTCGCATATGACGGCGTGACCCAGATCAAGCCGTGGATCGGGCGCGGCGGACGGGCGGCGACGCCCGGGGATATCGTCACCGCCTTGCAAATCTATGCGCGCGCCTGCCTGCTGCTCTGGGTGATCGCGGGGGGCGTGGCATGGCTGGCGTGATGATCCAGGGCACCGGCTCCGACGTCGGCAAGTCGGTGCTGGTCGCGGGACTATGTCGGGCCTTCGCCAATCGTGGCCTTCGCGTTCGCCCCTTCAAGCCGCAGAATATGAGCAACAATGCCGCCGCCACCCCAGATGGCGGCGAAATCGGGCGGGCGCAGGCGACGCAGGCGATCGCCGCGCGGGTCGAGGCGCATGTCGACATGAACCCGGTGCTGCTCAAGCCGCAGGGGGACCGCACCTCGCAACTGATCGTGCGCGGGCAGGTGCGCGGGATGCTGCCTGCCGCGAAGTGGCGCGAGGGGCGGATCGGCCTGCTGCCCGAGGTCGTGGAATGCTATCGCCGTCTGGAGGCGCAGAGCGATCTTGTGATCGTCGAGGGCGCGGGCTCGCCAGCCGAGGTGAACCTGCGCAGCGGTGACATCGCCAATATGGGCTTTGCGCGCGCGGCGGGCGTGCCGGTGGTGTTGGCGGGGGATATCGATCGCGGCGGCGTGATCGCATCGCTGGTGGGCACAAAGGCGGTGATCGATCCCGAAGACGCGGCGATGATCCGCGGCTTTCTGGTCAACAAGTTCCGCGGCGATCCCGCGCTGTTCGCCGATGGTATGGCGATCATCGCGGCACACACCGGCTGGCGCTCGCTGGGCCTGATCCCATGGCTGAGCGAGGCGCACCGCTTGCCGAGCGAGGATGCGGTGGCGCTGGAGCGTCCCGCCGCCGCGCCAGGGGGGCGGGTGGTGATCGCCTGTCCGATCACGCCGCGTATCGCCAATTTCGACGATCTCGATCCGCTGCGTCTTGAGCCGCAGGTCGATCTGGTCATGGTCCGCCCCGGCGCGCCGATTCCCGACGCGGCGATGATCGTGCTGGCGGGATCGAAGGCGACCATTGCCGACCTCGCCTTCCTCCGCGCGCAGGGCTGGGACATCGACATCGCCGCGCATCACCGACGGGGACGGGCGGTGATGGGGCTGTGCGGTGGCTATCAGATGCTGGGGACCCGCGTCGCCGACCCGGACGGGATCGAGGGACCGGCGGGCAGTGTCGCCGGGCTGGGACTGCTTGACGTGGAAACCGTGCTGACCGGCGAAAAGACGGTGCGCCCGGTCACGGGCGAGGCGCTGGGCGCGTCCTTTTCGGGCTATGAGATCCATCTCGGCCGGACGAGCGGCCCCGATACCGCGCGGCCGGTGGGGCATCTGGCCGATGGCCGGGCCGAGGGCGCGATCAGCGCCGACGGGCTGGTCGCGGGCAGCTATATCCACGGGTTGCTGGGCGAGGCGGGGCAGCGGGCGGCATGGCTGGCGCGGATTGGGGTCGAGGGGGCCGGGCCGGATCACCGCGCCGATGTGGACGAGGCGCTTGACGCCATCGCCGCCACGCTGGAGGCGCATGTCGATTGCGATGCGCTGCTGCGGATCGCTCAGGGCGCGGCGTAGAGCAGGGCGGCGAGCAGTAGCGCGGTTTCGGTCCATTCGATGCCCGCGCCATGGACGTCGCCGGTCACACCGCCGAGGCGACGGCGGAACCAGCCCGCCAGGACCAGGATCGTCACCGGGCCCAGCACCAGCGGCGGATAGAGCGGGATGAGCGCGATCGCGACGACCGACCAGAGTGCCAGGTCGACGGGGCGCACCGCCTGCGCCACCATCGCTCCCAGGCCACCCGGCCGCAACGGCGGCAGGAACCGCGCCCAGACCAGCGGCCCGATCCGCGCCACCGCCGGTATCGTCGCGATCATCGCCCAGTCGTCGGGGCGCACGCCGTGGAGCAGCACCAGCTTGGCGAGCAACTGCATCACCAGTGCAACGGTGCCGAAGCTGCCGATATGCGGGTCGGCCATGACCGAGAGCAGCCGCGACCGATCGCCATGCGCCGCGCCCAGCCCGTCGCTGAGATCGGCCAGCCCGTCCAGATGCAGCGCCCCGGTCGCCCAGACCCAGGCGGCGAGCGCGGCCAGCGCCCCGACCCATGGATCGATCCGCGCACCCAGCCAGCCCGAGGCCGCCACGATCACCCCGATCGCCAGCCCCGCGACCGGATAGAGCCGGATCGCCCGCGCGAAATCGGCTTCGTCGGCGGCGACCCGCGGCATGGGCAGGCGGGTGAGGAAGCCGAGCGCGACGATCAGGCTCTTCATAGGGTGGCCAGCCCGGTGATCCGGGCCCAGCGCGGCGTGTCGTCCCACACCTCCAGCGTCAACAGGCTAGCATAGGGCAGGGCGATGGCGAAGACGGCGTGCAGGTCAAAACCGCACAGCCCATGCAGGGCCGCCCGCATCGCACCGCCATGGGTGACGATCAGCGTCGGTTCGGGGGACAGGTCGGCGATCGCGGCCCCCACCCGCGCGACCAGATCCGACCAGCGCTCGCCGCCGGGCGGGGGTGCCGCGTCGGGATCGGTACGAAAGCGGCCTAGCGCCTGCCCGTCGATCGCCTCGGGTGCCAGGCCGTCCCATTCGCCGAAATCCATCTCCCGCCAGCGGGGATCGATGTACGTCGGCCCGATCGCCTCGGCACAGGCGCGGGCGCGGGACAGGTCCGAACTGATCCGTCGCGTGACCGACAGGCCCACCGCGCGCGCGGTGCATGCTGCGATCCCTTGCGCGGTCGCGGGGCTGTCGGTCCGGCCCAGCATCCGCCCGGCCCCCTCCGGTTCGCCATGCCGGAGCAGGTGCAGGCGGAAAGGGCTCACGCGGTGGCGACCCCGGCCTCGGCGAAGGTCGCCATGCCGTCATGCGCGGCGATCGCCGATCGGATGACCTGCACCGCCACCGCCGCGCCGCTCCCCTCGCCCAGCCGCATGTCGAGCGACAGGATCGGCCGCAGCCCCAAGCGATCGAGCAGCCGGATATGGCCCGGCTCGGCCGAGCAATGCCCGGCCAGGACATGGTCGGTGATCGCCGGATTGGTCATCGCCAGCGGTGCGACGGCGGCGGTGCCGATAAAGCCGTCGAGTATGACCGGCACGCCCTTCGTCCGCGCCGCCAGTACGGCGCCCGCCATCGCGGCGATCTCGCGCCCGCCCAGACGGCGCAGGATTTCGAAGGCGCTGGTCAGGTGATCCCGGTGCAGCGCCAGCCCATCGGCGACGGCGCCTTCCTTGCGCGACAGGCCCTGCGCATCGACTCCGGTGCCGGGGCCGATCCAGTCGGCGGGAGCCCCCCCGAAGCTGGCGGCGGCAAGCGCGGCGGCGGGGGTGGTGTTGCCGATCCCCATCTCGCCCAGCACCAGCAGGTCGGCATCGCCCACCGCCGCCGCGCCGGCCGACAGCGCGGCCAGGCATTCCTCGACGCTCATCGCCGGGCCGGTGGTGAAGTCGATGGTCGGCCGGTCGAGGTCGAGCGGGACGACCGACAGGTCCAGTCCCGCGGCAGCGGCCAGCGCGTTGATCGCGGCACCGCCGGCGGCGAAATTGGCGACCATCTGTGCGGTCACTTCCGCCGGAAAGGCGCTGACCCCGCGTGCGACCACGCCGTGATTGCCCGCGAAGATCACCGCCCGACCCCGCTCGATCCGGGGTCGTTCGATGCCCTGCCATCCGGCAAGGAAGATCGCGATGTCCTCCAGGCGGCCGAGCGAACCCGGCGGCTTGGTCAACTGGCCCTGACGCCGGGCGGCGGCGGCGCGGGCCTGCCGATCGGCTTCGGGCAGGGTGGCGAGAGTCGTCTTGAACGCGGCGACGGTCGGGAAGGCGGTCATTCGACGACGAATCCCTCGGGGGGCGTGCGGGTCAGGAAATGGCCCTTCACGCCTTGCGGCCATTGCTTGTACGGCACCTGTCCCCATTCGCTGTCGGCATAGGCCCGCGCATAGTCGAGGATCGCCCGTGCGGCATCCTCGTCGGGCGTGAACTTGCCCATCACATAGCCGACCTTGCCCGGACAGCGCAGATGGACGGTGCAGAAGGACTGGCAGGCGAAGAGGCAGGGCATCTCCTCCACCGCCACCTGCGCATAGGCGGGGTCGGCGGCCTTCACCGCGCGCAACGCCTCGACCAGCAGCGCGCCGCCGCGCCTGCCTTCGGCATCCTCGCGGGCATCGTCGCTCAGGCGACAGGTGTTGCAGGCGACCACGGCGGGGCCGGGGGCGGCGGGTTTCAGCATGAACAGGGCTCGGTCATCGGGGCACATCTCCACAAGGGCGCTGTCGTCGCGCGAGGGGATAGCCCCGTCCGCCCGGTACACCCTGACCGGCCGAAAGACGACCGCGACGGGCAGGTCTCCTGGCTCGCGGGTCGGTGCCGGTCCGCCGCCTTCTCGGGGGATGAGCCCCAATGGCGTGATGGCGAACGGCTCGCCGCTTACAGTTGCAGGGGCAGCCGGGGCATCGCACCCCATTCCCTTTTCATCCCCGAAGGGAAACCTGTCGCAATATGGGCGATAGGCGTGTGGGGGATGGGAGGCAACACCGCTATTCCTCCCCTGCCAGGGAGGAATGAGGGGGGAAGAGCGTTACTCCTCCCCGCGCAGCGCCTTCAGGAAGAAGGCATATTGCCGCCGCATCGCATAGGCGACCGGCCCCGTCGATCGTCCGGCGGTATGTTCGCCGCCGGGGACGACCAGCAGGTCGAAGTCCTTGTCCGCCTTGATCAGCGCATCGACCACCTGCGTCGTGCTGGCGGGGTCGACGTTCGAATCCTGCTCGCCGACGACCAGCATCAGCTTGCCCTGCAACTGTGCGGCATGGACGACGCCCGAGGCGTCAAGATAGCTCTGGTCGACCGGATAGCCGAGCCACTGCTCGTTCCAGTCGATCTTGTCCATCCGGTTGTCGAAACATCCGGCATAGGCGACCCCCGCCTTGTAGAATTCGGGATGGAAGAGCAGTGCGTTGAGCGTGCTCTGCCCGCCCGCCGAGCCGCCATAGATGCCGACGCGGCTGATATCGGCGGCGGGATCTTTCGCGGCCAGCGCCTTCATCCAGGCGATCCGGTCGGGGAAGCCGCTGTCCGCCAGATTCTTCCAGGCGACGTCGTGGAACGCCTTGGAGCGGTTGGCGGTGCCCATGCCGTCGATCATCACGACGATGAAGCCCAGATCGGCGAGCTGCTGCATCCCCATGACCTTGTCGCCGCCGGAAAAGCCGCCGAACGGCCAGAAGGCCTTGGGCACGAAACTGTCATGCGGCCCGGCATAGATGTTCTCGATCACCGGATAGCGTTTGGCGGGATCGTAATCGCGCGGGCGGACGACCAGTCCGTAAATGTCGGTCCTGCCGTCGCGGCCCTTGGCGGTGAAGCGTTCGGGCGGCCGGAACCCGGCGGCGGTCAGCGCGGCGATGTCGCCCTTTTCCAGCGTCTCGATCAGGTGGCCGTCGCGTGCGTCGTGGAGTTCCATCGTCTCCGGCAGGTCGGTGCGCGAATAGACGTCGACACAGGTGGTCATGTCGGGCGAGAACCGAACCTCGTGCGTCGCATTCTCCTGCGTCAGCCGGGTCAGGTTGCGGCCGTCGAAATCGACCCGGAACCAGTGTTTGTAATAGGGGTCCTCGCCGGGCACGAAGCCGCTGGCCGAGAACCAGATTTGCCGCTTGTCGTCATCGACCCTGGCAATGTCGCGGACGACCCAGTTGCCCTTGGTGACCTGGCGCACGATCCGGCCGGTCGTGCCGTCGATCATGTAGAGATGCCGCCAGCCGTCCCGTTCCGACGCCCACAGGATCTCGCGGCCCATGTCCTTCACGTCATGCGACCAGATGCGGTCGCGAAAGACGAAGGTCTTCGCGGTTTCGGCCACGGCGGCATGCGCCTTGCCGGTATCGGCATCGACGGCGATGATCTTCGCCTCGCCAAAGCCGCGCTTCAGATCGTCGAAGGCGAAGCTCTTGCCATCGGCCCGCCATGTCGGCGCCGACAGGGTATAGGCCTCCGCGAACAGCGTCGGATCGATCTCGGTCCGTCGGCCGTCCGCCACCCGGAACAGCACGGGCGCTTCCTGGTCCACCGCGTCGCCCGGCTTGGGATAGAGCTGCTGCACGACCTCGGGCTGGACCTTGCCCGGCGGCGCGGCAAGGACGCGGGTGACCATGCGGGCATAGCCGGGGCGGACCCGCTGGAGCGCGATATGCCGGCCGTCCGGGCTCCAGGCGATCGTCTCGGGATCGTAGAAATTGCCCGGCATCCCGTCCTGGGACCGCCACAATTCCTTGCCCCCCTTCGCCTCGCGCACGACCAGATTGTCGTCGAGGACCAGCGCCTCTAGCCTGCCGTCGGGTGAGAGGCGGGGATGGTTGTCGGCCGGCACGCGCAGGTCGCGCACCACGCCGAAGCCGCGCGGGCGGCTGGGATTCTCCGGCGGGACCACGGCGCATAGCGGCCGGGCGAGGACGCAGCGATAGGCGACACCGTCCTCATAGCCGATGCTGAAGGTGATCGCCAAATGGTCGGGCGTGTAGGCGAAATGCTCGAACGGCAGGCGCAGCGGTTCGATCGGCTTGCCCATCACCTTGGACAGGGCAGGCGCGAGCGCGGCTGCGTCGAAGGCGGGGGCCTTGGCGCGGGTGGTGGCGTCCACATCGACAAAGGCGAAGCCGCCCGCCACCGTCTTGCGATAATGGAAATGCCGCCCGTCCGCGTCCCATTCGGCGGGGGAGGCGATATCGCGGGTCAGCCATTGCCACTCGTCGCGAAGGGCCAGTGATCTGGCGATGCGGTCGGGTACGGGCTGCGCCGCGAGCGGCGTGGTGGTCAGCAGCAGGGCCAGGGTGAGCAGGCGCCTCACTGCGCCGCTCCGATCGTGAAGCTGTAGGTCAGCGGCTGGAGCGCGATCCGGTACGGCATGTGCGCGCGGCCATCGAGGTTCCAGCCGGTATCGCCGCCGACCCCGGCCTGGGCGGCGTCGATCAGCAGCGTGCCGTCGCCATGCGGGCGGATATCGGAACTATGCGCCTGGGACGGCGGCTTCATGGCGAGGTCGCCATAAGGGAAGGGCAGGGCGTTGACCGAGAGCGGCTGCGCCCCCGTCACGCGAAGCCCCGTGCCGGTGCCGGTCAGTTGCAGCCAGCGCACATCGGTCTTGTTCCCCGATTCCTGCGGCCGGGCATAGTCGTGATACTGGTCGGCCAAGGCCCCGTCCCAGCGCGCGATCATCGCGCCGGTCTTGCGATCGGAGTAGTTTTCCCAGGGGCCGCGTCCGAACCAGCTCAGGCGGGTGAACTGCTGCCCCGGCGTCGTGAAGGCGAGGCCGACGCGCAGCGGGTCGGGCAAGGTCGCCCGCAGGGGTGTGAAGCGGACCGTCGCCGTCGCGCTGCCGTCCGGGGCCATGGTCCAGCGGGTCTGCATCTTTACCGAGCCCACGCCCATGTCCTGATCGACGACGATCGCGTTCCCGTCGCGGTGGATGCCGTCCAGGCGGCGATGCTCGGAGAAATATTGCCACATGGCATGGCTCTTGGGTACGCCCGAGCCGATGTCGTTGTCGGTCGGCGCGCGATAGAAATTGGGGGTGCCGCCGGTCAGCAACACCTTGCCATCGCGGGCATAGCGGCGAACGAGGCCGGTCGTCCGGTCGATCTCCAGCACCGCATTCCCGGCCTTCAGCGTCATTGCATCAGCGCTGTCCTCCGGCGCGACCGAGCCCGCCGGAACCGCGGCGAAGACGGGCGGAGACAGGGCGAACTGCTCCCAGCCGACGACATGGCCCGCCGGCAGCGGCGGGATCGCGCCCGCCCGGGTCCGCGCGCGAAGGATCAGCGAGCGTTCGGCCGACGCATCCTTGGCCGGGGGCAGGGAGACGGCGATCGGCGCGCTCGCCCCGGCCGCCACGGACGGGGTGGCGATGCTGCCCCGCGCCGTCTCGATGCCATTCTCCAACACCGTCCAGTCGAGCGTGAAGCGCGACAGGTCGATATGATCGTGGCGGTTCACGACCTGCCAGCCGCCATCCTTGTGCGTGAAGCTGATCGGCGACTGGACATGCGCCATCTCGTAATATTCCGGGTCGGGCGTCCGGCCGGACTGGATCACCCCGTCGCCCACCGGGCTGTCGTCGCCGTGCAGTCCGGCATCCTTGGGATCGGGATCATAATCCAGACCCTGCCCCCAATAGGGTCGGCCCTGTTTGTCCTTCAGGATCATCGTCTGGTCGACCCAGTCCCAGACGAAGCCGCCCTGCAACTTCGGATACTTTCGGAAGACGTCCCAGTAACCCTGGAAATCGCCCAGGCTGTTGCCCATCGCATGGGCATATTCGCACAGGATCAGCGGCTGGGTGAATTCGGGCTGCGTCGCGTAATCGGCCAGCTTTTCGACATCATCATACATGGGCGCGAAGATGTCGACATAGGAATTGGTCGGATGCCGCCAGCCGCTCATGCTGTAACCGAGGAAGTTGATGAGCCGCGTCTTGTCATGCGCGCGAATCCACTGCGCCGCGGCCTCGAAATTGGGGCCGACGCCGCTTTCATTGCCCAGCGACCAGAAGATGATCGAGGGATGATTGCGGTCACGCTCCACCATGCGCTGCACCCGGTCGAGATGCGCGGCGGCCCATTCGGGCTTGTGCCCCAGGTTCAGCGTCGGATCGCCCTTTTCCTGGGTGAGGCTCAAGTAGCCGTGGCTCTCGATATTGGCCTCGTCCATCACGTACAGGCCGTACTCGTCGGCGAGGTCATACCAGCGCGGATCATTGGGATAGTGGGACGTGCGGACCGCGTTGATATTGGCGGCTTTCATCAGTTCGATATCCTTGCGCATCGTCGCCTCGGACACGATGCGGAAGCTATGCGGGTCATGCTCGTGCCGGTTGACGCCGCGGATCATGATCCGCTTGCCGTTCACCCGCACCTCGCCGCCCGCCACCTCGACGGTGCGGAAACCGATGCGGCGGCTGGTCGCTTCGATCAGCCTGCCCTGATCGTCGAGCAGTTCGACCAGCAGCGTGTAGAGATTGGGGGATTCCGCACTCCAGCTTTTCACGCCGGGCACCTCGGCGGCGATCGTCGCGACGGTTCCGGCCGGGGTCGCGGTGCGGGTCAGTACGGTCCGCTGGCCGTCGAGCAGCGTGGCCCGGACCGAGGTCGCCCGGGTCGCGCCCGCCACATCGATCGTGGCCGCCAGCGTGCCGTCGCGATAGTCGTTGTTCAGCCCCGCCTCGATCCCCAGATCGCGGATATGCGTCTGCGGCGCGGCATAGAGGGTGATCGACCGCTCGATCCCGTTGACCCGCCAGAAATCCTGGTCCTCCAGATAGCTGCCGTCCGAAAAGCGATAGAGTTCGATCGCGATCGTATTGCGTCCCGGCTTCGCCGCGCGGCTGATGTCGAATTCGGCGGGAAGCTTGGAGTCTTCGGAATAACCGATCCGCTGGCCATTGACCCAGAGATAATAGGCCGCGCCCGCCGCGCCGACCGTCAGCAACAGGCGACGCCCGGCGAAATGCGCCGGGATCACGACATCGCGACGATAGGACGCGACCTCGTTCAGCGTGTGCTTGATGAACGGCGCATTGCGGGGGAAGGGATAGTCGCTGCCGACGAAGACCGGGCGGCTCAGTCCCTCCGCCTGGAGGATGCCGGGCACCGCCACCTCTTGCCATTGCGACACGTCGCGGGCCGGATCCTCGAAGCCGACGGGGCGCGCTTCGGGATTGGGCGACATATGCACCTTCCACAGCCCGTCGAGCGAAAGGTGATAGCGCGACTTCGCCACGTCTCCCGCCAACGCACCGGCCCGGGTCTCGAACCCGGCAAAGCTGCTGTGCATCGGTTCGGCACCGATTCGATCGATGGCGGGGTTTTCCCAGTCGGGGAGGGACGTCGCTGGGGTCTGCGCCATGGCGGACCCGGCGATCACGGCGGACAGGCCCGCCGAAAGGAAAAGCCGCGAAATCGTCATGGGTCCTATCCTCGATCGTTTCCCATACCGTTATATTATACGGAATACAGTTTAAAGGGATGCTCGGGATAAAATTGCACTTGCACTCAATGATACAATGTATCATTCAAGGAGAATGAATGATCAGGTTGTAGAGAGCGAACGGTCCGCCGCCGGGCACCAGCCTCATCGAGCGCACTGGGGATGGGACGGGTTGGCGATCTCCGCCTCTACCCTGTGCCTGATCCACTGCCTTGTGCTGCCCGTCGTCCTCGCCTTTCTGCCGGCGATTGCCGAGTGGGCCGATCTGGGCGAAGGGGTGCATGTCGTCATGCTCGGCATCGCGCTTCCCTTGAGCGGGTCGACGCTGCTGCTCGGGTGGCGGCGGCATCATCGCCGGGTGCCGCTGGGTCTCGGTGCGGCGGGACTGACGTTGCTGGTGGCGGGCGTGCTCCTCGAAGGCGGCATGGCGGGCCTCCTGATCACCGTGACGGGCAGCCTCACCCTCACGCTGGCGCATATCGCCAATCTGCGCGCGACGGCGCTGGCGGCGCTGGCCACGCTCTAAACCGGGCCCCGCCCGCCCTTTTTGCCCCTTGGCTCTTGACCCGGATGCGCGGTTTCGCGCAGGCGCACCGCGATTGGGTCGCGAAAAGCGACTGGCGGGAGATTGGAATGACCGGGGCAGAGGATCCTATTGTCGCAGGCGTCGAACTTGGGGGTACGAAATCGATTGTATTGATCGGCCGCGGGCGCGACATTCTGGTGTCCGAGCGACTGCCGACGACAACCCCCGCCGTCACGCTGGCCGCCTTGCGCCAGCGCCTGGCCGAATGGACCGAGCAGTATAAGCCCGCGGCGCTGGGCATCGGCAGCTTCGGTCCGATCGCGCTCGACAAGACCGGCATGGACTATGGCCATATGCTCGCCACCCCCAAGCCGGGCTGGGCGGGGGCCGATGTCGTCGGCGCGCTGGCGGAGGGATTCGGCGAACGGGTGGCGATCCATACCGATGTCACCGGCGCGGCGCTGGCCGAGGGACAGTGGGGCGCGGCGCGCGGCCTGTCCGACCATATCTATGTCACCGTCGGCACCGGCGTCGGCATGGGCATCATCGTCAATGGTCAGCCGGTGTCGGGCCGGATGCACCCGGAGGCGGGGCATGTCCGCGTCCGCCGCGTGCCGGGCGACGACTTTGCCGGGGCGTGTCCGTTCCACGGCGATTGCCTGGAAGGGCTGGTGGCGGGACCGGCCATTGCGGCGCGCACCGGGCGACCCGCGCAGGAACTGGCGGCGGACGATCCCGCATGGCATTTCGTCGCCGACGCGCTGGCGGAGAGCTTTGCCGGCCTTTTCCTGACCCTGGCCTGTGGCCGGATCGTGATCGGCGGCGGCGTGGGCGTGGGCCAGCCGCATCTGCTCGACATGATCCGTCGTGCGACGGTCGAAAAGCTGTCGGGCTATCTGCCCTTCGTCGACGCGGCCCAGGTCGCCAACCGGATCGTCCATGCGCAGTTGGGCGATCAGGCGGGGCCGCTGGGCACGCTGGCCCTGGCGCGCAGCGTTCTCGACTGACCCCAGAAATCGCTGTCCTACAGCGAACCGATATGGTTCGTCTTCTCCGGCAATCGGGGAGGGCGATATGGGACGGCAGGGGCAGGCGACCGACGTGGACGCGCTGATCGCGCAGGTGATCGCGCGCGAGGGGGATTATAGTGATCATCCCGCCGACCGGGGCGGGGCGACGCGATTCGGCATCAGCGAGGCGGTGGCCCGCGTCGATGGCTATGGCGGGCCGATGCGGGCCCTGCCGCTGGCGCGGGCGGAGGCGATCTATCGGCGGCTCTACTGGGTCGCGCCGGGGCTGGACAAGGTGGCGGCGCTGGCCCCCCGGCTGGCCGAGGAACTGTTCGACACCGGCGTCAACATGGGGACGGTGGTTGCGGCGACCTTTCTCCAGCGCGCGCTCAATGCCTTGAACCGGGGCGCGCGGGATTATCCCGATCTCGCGGCGGACGGGCGGGTGGGGCCAGCGACGCTGGCCGCGCTCCGGGCGTTCCTGGATCATCGCGGAGCGGCCGGCGAGGTGGTCCTGCTGAAGGCGGTCGAGGCGTTGCAGGGCGAACGCTATCTGACGCTGGCCGAGCGACGTCCCGCCAATGAGGCGTTCCTGTACGGCTGGCTTGCGGATCGGCTGTCATGAGCGGCGAGGAGGGCACCGACCCTTGGACCCGGCGCGCCCGGCCGACATTTCTTTACGTCATGTACGCGTTGCTGCTCTGGAGCATTCCCATGGGCCTGCTCGCCGGGGTGCGGCCCGGCATGGCCGTGGCGATGATCCGGGGCATGGCGCAATATCTCGCCGCCATCCCAGAGCCGCTCTATGCGCTCTTCGGCACCGGCTATCTGGGCTATACCGTCGCGCGCGAATGGGGAAAGGCGCGTCAGTAGAAGCGGGCAAGGGTCAATCTGCGCTCCTGCCCGTCGCAGGTGCGCAGGGCGACCGTTGTGCCCGGCTTGCCCACCGTCCAGCGGGCGAGCGGGCTGTCGACATAATCGGCCGGGATCGGCTGTCCGTCGATGGCGCAGATCGTATCGCCTTCGCGCCAGCCGCTCTTCTCGGCCGGCCCGCCGCGCATGACGTGGAGCACGCGTAGCCGGTCGCCCGCCACGCCCATCAGCAGCCCTGTCGTGGATCGCGGCGCGGGTGCATCGGCATGGGGGCCGGGGGCGAGCACCATCCGCCCCGCACCGGGGTCGAGCAGCACGCGGTAGCGCTGGAGCAGCCCCGATCCCAGGCGTCCGGCCACGCCGACCGAATCGCTGAAACCCTGGGGCGGCTCGATCCGCACCTCCACCTCGCGCGCGGTGAGCGTGCCCAGCCGAACCTCCGGCACGATCGCCAGGTCGTTGATCGAGGGGCCCGCCAGCCCGAAGCCGATCGCGCTGGTCGTCGGCAGGTCGGTCAGCTTCGCCGCTCGCCAGCTCGCCCGCGACACGGTCAGCGAGGATCCGTCGCCGGTATCGACGATGATCGGCGACAGGCGAGCCGCGCCCATCTGGATCGCGCTTTCATAGACCCGCCGTTCGGATGAGATGGTCAGCGGCGCGGTCGCCCCGGTAAAGGGCATCCGGCCCGAGGCGATCAGGCGAAAGCGCTTGGTGGCATAATCGATGTCGATCGCATGCGCGGCCAGCAGGTCGCGCCCGACCAGCAGGTCGACCGCCTTGCTGTCGCCCGTCGCCAGCGCGGGCAGCGGCGCCACCGCCACGCCGCCGCCCCGCCGCGTCAGCCCGCCCAGCGAGAGGGTGCGCGTCGGCATCCAGCCGATCGCCACCGCGCCGCCGATCGCGCTCGCCTGCCCGCCGGGGCGGACCTTTGCCTTGGCGGCGATCGGCGAGGTCTGCGACAACAGGGTGAAACTGACCCCGGTATCGAGGATCGCGGATACGCTCTGCCCGTCGATGGTCATCGTGAACCGGATCTGGTTGCCGGGTGTCAGGTGAAACGGGATCCAGCGATCCTCGGCATCGGGCGCGAGCGAGGCGACCCCCGGATCGCGCGCGGCGGCGGCCACGATGTCCTCGGTCCCCTGATCGGACGGGGTGGGACGGGATGCCTTGGGAGCCACCATCGCACCGGCGAGCAGCAGCGGGATGGGCAGCAGATAGAACAGACGACGCATGACTCCCCAACGCCTAGACGATCGCGAAGCTGCGCGCGCGGCAAATCGCGTGGCGATGTGGCGGGCGCTGCCACCCGTCATCGGCCATCAGGCGCCGTCCTGGACGGATACATGATCGAACCCCTCGGCCGCCACGGGTGCCTCGAATTGTCCGGCGACGGCGACGATCGCGGGGATGGGCACCATCTTGTCGGGCGGTCGCGCCGCGTTGCGTTGGATCGCCACGTCAAGCGGCGTGTCGATCCATACCGCTTCGACGGTTGCGCCCAGCCGTTTCGCGATGGCTATGACCTCGGTCCGATGACGCGCACCGGGTAACGCCGCGTCGAAATAGATGGTGGAAGGCGATGCCGGCTGCGAAGATATCCACGTCGTTTTCCCCGCCCCCTGGATCCCGCAGACGACCACGACACGCACCGATGCCGGGGCCTGTTCGATGGCGCGCTCCAAAGCCGCATAGGAAAGCCGCCATGCTTCGGCGTTGCGTTCCGGTGTCCAGACCCGACCCTCTGGCGTTTCGAGGAAATCGTCCGGGTTGATCGTCGTCGGGCCAGGCATCGAACGGCGATAGCGGGTCGGCCCAGACCTGTCCCGCCTTATTGGGAGCGCGGCCGCTTCGGCTTAAAGACACGCCTCCAGCAGTGCCTTGTCGAACCCGAACTGCTTGGCCTTTTCCAGCGTATAGGGGCGCAGGCCCGCCGAGCGGTATTCGCCGATGATCTTGCCGTCGGTGCCTTCGTCCAGATATTCGAAGTTGAACAGCTCCTGCGTCACGATCACCGGGCCTTCCATGCCGATGACCTCGGTGATGTTGGTCACCCGGCGGCTGCCGTCGCGCAGGCGTTTGACCTGGATCACTATGTCCACCGAATCGGCGATCTGGCGGCTGATCGCGTCCTTGGGCACCTTGATGTCCGACATCATCACCATATTCTCCATGCGGGCCAGCGCCTCGCGCGGGGAGTTGGAGTGGAGCGTGCACATCGATCCGTCATGGCCGGTGTTCATCGCCGCCAGCATGTCGAAACATTCGGCGCCACGAATTTCGCCCAGGATGATCCGGTCGGGGCGCATGCGCAGCGCGTTCTTCACCAGGTCGCGGATGCTGATCTCCCCCTGACCCTCCAGATTGGCGGGGCGCGTTTCCAGGGGCAGCCAGTGCGGCTGTTGCAGGCGGAGTTCGGCCGCATCCTCGATGGTCAGCACGCGCTCGCCCGGGTCGATCATCTTGGACAGCGCATTGAGCATCGTCGTCTTGCCCGAGCCGGTGCCGCCCGAAATGACGATGTTGAACCGGCACGCGCCCGCGATCTTCAGGAGCGTCGCCATGCTCTGGCTCATCGATCCGCCCGCCGCCATCATGTCGAGCGTGATCGGCTTGGCAGAGAATTTGCGGATCGAGATGGCGGTGCCGCGCAGGCTCAGCGGCGGCACGATGACGTTGACGCGGCTGCCGTCCTTCAGGCGCGCATCGGCCAGCGGCGTGGTCTGGTCGACGCGTCGACCGACCGAATTGACGATCCGCTGCGCGACCTGGAACAGATGCTCCTCGTCGCGAAACTGGATGTTCGCCAGCTCCAGCCTGCCCTTGCGCTCGACATAGGTCTGCTCGGGGCCGTTCACCATGATGTCGGTGATGTTCGGGTCGGCGAGCAGTTCCTCGAGCGGTCCCAGGCCCAGCAGTTCGTCGACCAGCACCTTTTCCAGCGCGAATTGCTCGCGCCGGTTGAGCGTCAGCTTCAGCTCGGCCAGCACCTCGCCGATGATCGGGCGGAATTCCTCGGCCAGCTCGTCCTTGCCCAGCGTCGCGGCGGCTTCGGGGTCGACGCGTTCGAGCAGGCGGGGAAGGACCTGCTCCTTGATCCGGTGGATCGACGCGTCGAACCCTTCGCCGCGAGCCGGGGTCGGCTCGGCCGAGGCGGCCTGGCGTTCGGCCAGGCGCTGCATCGCATCGGCGGCACTGGCGGGCAGGGGCGGGATATTCTCGGGCGTCAGCGGCGGGAATTGCTGTCCGCCGGGGGGCGGCGAATCATGGTCAGGGCGGGGTGCGGGGCCGTGCATCGGCCGCGCGAGGCCGAAGGCCGGTCGCCCACCCGTCGCGCTGCCCAAACCCTGACGGCGGCCGAACGCATTCATCCCATATTTCCCCATGTCATGGGGCAGCTAGGTAATTGGCAAGATTTACCATATGCCTAACCGATCGCGGTTGCAGCCGATGGAAATGGCGGGATATGGCGGCCCGAGATGTTGAGCCGCCTTGTCCTCGCCTTTGTCGTGATCGTGGCCGGGCTGGCCGCCGGGCCTGCGCGCGCCGACGATATCGCCGCCACCGCGCGCAGCGTCGTGCGGGTTGTCACCATCGCGATGGTCGATGGCGAGGTGGCGGGCTTCGGCCACGGATCGGGTTTCGCGGTCGCGCCCAACCGCATCGTCACCAACGCCCATGTCGTCGAACTGGCCGAGCGCTATCCCGACAATGTCGTCATCGGCGTCGTCCCGTCGGAGGGCAGCAAATCCTATCAGGGGCGTGTCATCGCCTATGATTCGCGCCGCGACCTGGCGCTGATCGAAGTGAGCGAGGCGAAGCTGCCGCCGGCGGCTCTGTTCACCGGCGCGGTGACGGAGGGGGATCAGGTCATCGCGCTGGGCTATCCGGGCAATGTCGATCTGGCGACCGCGCAGTCGGCGGCGGACTATATCCGGCCGCTTTCGCCCGTCCGGTCGCAGGGCGTGGCCTCGGGACGTCGCGCGCTGACGGGGATCGAGGTGCTACTCCATACCGCCAGCATCGCGCGCGGCAATTCGGGCGGCCCGCTGCTCGATCCGTGCGGGCGGGTGATCGGGGTGAACTCCGCGCTGACCCGCGCCGATGATGGCGATTCGACCTTCGGCTTCGCGATCGCCGACACCGAGCTGATGGCCTTTCTGCGCGCCGCCAAACAGCCTTATGTCTCGGTCGGCGTGCCCTGTACCTCGATCGAGGAGCGGTTGCGCGAGGATAGCGCGGCCGATGCCCGCGCCATCGCCGATGCCGCCGCTGCCCGGCGCGAGGCGGCCAATAGCGCCGCGATCCGCCGCGAGGAGGCGCTGAACACTGCCCGCGCCCGGGCCGAAAGGTCGCGCGAGAATGTGATGGCGATCGCTGCCCTGCTTCTTGTCGGTGGGGCGCTGGCGATCGGCGGCGCGGGATTGCTGGAAACGCGCCGGGCACGCCGGGCCGCCATCTGGACGGCGGCGGGCGGCGGGATCGCGATCGTCGGAGCGGTGGTCGTCTTCCTCCTGCGTCCCTCGGGCGAGATCGAATTGCCGCGTGAGGCCCTGGCCGTGCCCAGCGTGACGCCGCCGGCCGCCGCGATCGGTCCGCTGCTGTGCACGCTGCAACCCGACCGCAGCCGGATCACCGTCTCCTCGACCGCCGAGACGCGCCTCGACTGGGGGGCGAACGGCTGTGCCGACCGCAAGGAGCAATATCTGGAGGGCGAGGGAAGCTGGCAGCGAATCATCGTCCCCGACGACGAGCAGACGGTCACCGTCGCACGCTTCGATCCGGTGACCCGCAGCTATACCCAGACCCGTTACTTCCTGCCGGTCGCGACGATGGAGGCGGTCCGCAAGCTGCGCCAGCCGGGAACGCCGAACGCCTGCACCACGGCGGACGTGGCGCTCCAGAAACTGCAGGGCGAGCAGGCCCAGATCCGCCAGCAATTGCCGCCGCTGCCCAACGAGAAGCTCGTCTATAGCTGCCGATCGGCGCGTTGAGCGAACGGGGCTTGTCCCCGCCCCGTCGATCCGGCGAAAAGATGGCGTCGAGGATACGGCTTGGGAGGGCCGGGATGGTCAAGAGGGGAATGCGCGCCCGTCGCTGGATAGCGGTCGCGATGGTGACGGTCTGTGCGGCGTTGTCGGCGACGCCGGCCCAGGCCGAATGGCGCGAGGCCCGTGCCCGGCACTTCATCCTCTATGGCAATATGTCGGAGGATGCGATCCGCGCCATGGCGACGCGGCTGGAGCAGTTCGATGGCGTCCTGCGCTATGTGTACCAGCTTCCCGAGGTCGAGGGGCAGGATAGCAATCCCGTCACCGTCTATGTCGTGCCCAATGTGGCGGCGATCCGGCGGCTCTATGGCAAGGGCGGCGACCATGTCGCGGGCTTCTATCAGCCGCGGGTTTCGGGATCGGTCGCCTTCACGCCGCTTCGCAGCGAGGATGAGGGGCCGAACGCGCTCCAGCCGCAATATGTGCTGTTCCACGAATATGCCCATCATTTCCTGTTCGGTAATGTGACCAAGGCCTATCCGGCCTGGTTCTCCGAAGGATTCGCCGAATTCGCCAGCACCGCCCGCTTCGATCGCGACGGCGTGATGGTGGGCGTCGCGGCGCAGCACCGGGCCTATGGTCTGCTGGACAGCAGCAAGCTGCCGATCGACACGCTGTTCGATTCGTCGCGGCGCAAGCTGGATGCGCAGCAGACCGATCAGGTCTATGGCCGGGGCTGGCTCCTGACCCATTTCATCATGTTCGATCCGGGCCAGATGGCCAAGTTCAACACATATCTGAACCTGCTCAACACAGGAATGCCCAGCATCGCGGCGGGCGAGAAGGCTTTCGGGTCACTCAAGCAGCTCGACCGTGACCTGGAAAAATATCTGGGGCGCAGCAGGATACCGGGTATGCTGGTGCGGTTCGAGCGGCTGCCCAAGGCGGATGTCGCGGTTCGCGTCCTGAGCCCGGGGGAGCAGGCGCTGATCAACGATCGGATCCAGTCGGACCGTGGCGTCAACCGCACGACGGGCCGCGAACTCTATGCCCATGCCGCCCCGATCGCGGCGCATTATCCGAACGACGCGAACGCGCAGGGCTGGTTCGCCGAAATCGCCTATGACGCGGGCGAGGATGCCGTGGCGGAGGCGGCGGCGGACCGGGCGCTGGCGGTCGATGCGACGTCGCAACAGGCGCTGCTCTACAAGGGCATGATCCATTTGCGCCGTGCCCAGGCGGGGCGGAGCAGGGACGTCAAGGTCTGGGAAGAGGCGCGCGGCTGGGTGGTCAAGGCCAATCGCGCCCACCCCGATGCCGCCGAACCCCTGGCGGTCTTCTATCGCAGCTTCATGATGGCGGGCGAAAAGCCCCGGCAATCGGCGGTGCTGGGCCTGGAACGCGCCTTCCAGCTCGTGCCGCAGGACATGGGATTGCGCTTCACGCTGGCGGCGCAGCGGATCGGTGCCAACGATATCGACATGGCGAAGGCGCTGCTCCGTCCGCTCGCCTTCGATCCGCATATGCCCCCCGACAATCCGGCGTCGCGCCTACTGGCGCTGCTGGAAACGGGCAGTCGGGCCGAGGTGCAAAAGGCGCTGGCCGTGGCGACGGGGCAGGACGCGGACGAGTAGGGCGGATCAGTCCGCCGACAGCAAGGCGCGCGACACCGCCTCGATAAAGGCGGTGCGGCGCGCGGGCTCGGTGATCAGCGGGTCGGGCGGCGGGGTGGCGGCGATGGCCTTCGCGATGCGGGCGGTCGTCGCGGCGTCGGCCGGTCGGATCGTGGCGGCCGGGAACAGCATGTCCAGATCGCCGCCATCCGCGTCGAACGCGATGCGCGCCAGCCCCCTTGGCGTCACCGCGACGAGCAGCGGCCCGAGGGGCGACGCCAGGATCGCCCAGTCGATCGTCACCCCCGCGCCGCCACGTCGCCATTGGCCCGGCGCCATCCCCAGCCGCCTTTCGCTGTCGGCATAGAAGCGGCTGGGCCCGGCATAGCCCGCTTCGTACAGGGCGTGGGTCACGCTGGTCTCGCGTGCCAGTGCCTCGGTCGCGCGGACGCCGCGACGGGCGCGGGCATAGGCGGCGGGCGTGACCCCGGTCGCGCGGCGGAACAGGCGATGGAAATGATGCGGGGTATAGCCGACCCGCGCCGCCAGCTCGGAAAGGGAAGGGGCCGCGTCCGCCGCCTCCAGAATCGCGATGGCCGCCGCCACCGCCTGCCGGTCGCGCGTCACCGCATCGGGCTGGCATCGCAGACAGGCGCGATACCCCGCCGCCCGCGCCGACATGGCGTCCGGGTGAAAGCAGACATGCTCGCGCCTGGGGCGCCGTGCCGCGCAGCTCGGCCGACAATAGATGCCGGTGGTGCGGACCGCGACGACGAACAGTCCGTCCGCGCTCCGGTCGCGCCGGACAAAGGCATCCCAGGCGGCGTCTTCGTCGATAGGGGGATCGAGCGGGGCTCGCGCAGTTTCGATCATCGCTGTCGGTCCCGGTGGCTTCCGTCGGTAGAGCGGGCGATCCTAGCAGGCGCGCCTGTGGCATTCATCCCACGGCTTGCGCCCAAAGCCGTTAAATTGGCGTCACTGACCTGTCACAAGTTGCGCCACGCAGCTTGCATCGATTGGTTCCCGATGCTAACCGCCCGCCAACCCATCGCAGGCGCGTTTTTCGCGCCTCGTTTCCCATGGGGCCAACCCGTTCGTTGTTCGAGGAATTCGCATCCGTGGAGATGTCCGGCGGTACTATAAGCGGCACAGGCGGCATCCAGGCGAGTCTGGGTGGACGTTATGCGCTCGCGCTGTTCGAGACGGCCGTTGAGGGCCGTTCGATCGACACGATCGAGGCCAGCCTCGTGACCCTGCGCGACGCGCTGGCCACGAACAAGGACCTGGTCGCGCTGACCAAGAGCCCGGTCGTGGCGCGCGGGGCCGCCGTCAAGGCGATCCTGGCGGTCGCCGACACGCTGGGCCTGGACGGGGTGACCAAGAATTTCCTCGGCGTCCTCGCCGAGAATCGGCGCCTCTCGGCGCTGCCGCAGATCATCCGCGCCTATCGCCAGCTGGCCAGCCGCCATCGCGGCGAGGTCGCGGCCGAGGTGACGAGCGCCCACCCGCTGACCGACGCGCAGGTCGCAGAGTTGAAGCAGCAGCTACGCACCCGCGTCGGGCGCGAAGTGTCGGTCGACCTGTCGGTCGATCCCGACCTGCTCGGCGGGCTCGTCGTCCGCATCGGTTCCCAGATGATCGATAGCTCGATCCGCACCCGTTTGAATGCGCTCGCCAGCGCGATGAAAGGCTGACGTTCCCATGGATATCCGCGCCGCAGAAATCTCCAAGGTCATCAAGGACCAGATCGCCAATTTCGGCACCGAGGCCCAGGTCAGCGAAACCGGCCAGGTGCTGAGCGTCGGTGACGGCATCGCGCGCATCTACGGCCTCGACAATGTCCAGGCTGGCGAGATGGTCGAGTTCGCCAATGGCGTGCAGGGCATGGCCCTCAACCTCGAAGCCGACAATGTTGGCGTCGTGATCTTCGGCTCCGACGCCGAGATCAAGGAAGGCGACACCGTCAAGCGCACCGGCACCATCGTCGACGTGCCGGTCGGCCGTGGCCTGCTGGGTCGCGTCGTGGACGGTCTGGGCAACCCGATCGACGGCAAGGGCCCGATCGAGGCGACCGAGCGTCGCCGCGTCGAGGTGAAGGCCCCCGGCATCATCCCGCGCAAGGGCGTTCACGAGCCGGTTCAGACCGGCCTGAAGGCGATCGACGCGCTCGTTCCCGTCGGTCGTGGCCAGCGCGAACTCATCATCGGCGACCGTCAGACCGGCAAGTCGGCCGTCGCGATCGACGCCTTCATCAACCAGAAGACGGTCAACGCTGGCACCGACGAGTCGAAGAAGCTCTACTGCATCTACGTCGCCGTGGGTCAGAAGCGCTCGACCGTGGCGCAGCTCGTCAAGACGCTCGAAGAGAATGGCGCGATGGAATATTCCATCGTCGTCGCCGCGACCGCGTCGGAGCCCGCACCGCTTCAGTTCCTCGCGCCCTACACCGGCACCGCGATGGGCGAATATTTCCGCGACAACGCGATGCACGCGCTGATCGTGTTCGACGATCTGTCCAAGCAGGCCGTCGCCTATCGTCAGATGTCGCTGCTGCTGCGCCGTCCGCCGGGCCGTGAAGCCTATCCGGGCGACGTCTTCTATCTGCACAGCCGTCTGCTCGAGCGTGCGGCCAAGATGAACGACGCCAACGGTGCCGGCTCGCTGACCGCGCTGCCGATCATCGAGACCCAGGCGGGCGACGTGTCGGCGTACATCCCGACCAATGTGATCTCGATCACCGACGGCCAGATCTTCCTCGAAACCGACCTGTTCTTCGCGGGCATCCGCCCGGCGATCAACGTCGGCCTGTCGGTCAGCCGCGTCGGCTCGGCCGCGCAGACCAAGGCGATGAAGAAGGTGTCGGGCTCGATCAAGCTGGAGCTGGCGCAGTATCGCGAAATGGCCGCCTTCGCGCAGTTCGGCTCGGACCTCGACGCCTCGACGCAGAAGCTGCTCAACCGTGGTGCGCGCCTGACCGAGCTGCTCAAGCAGCCGCAATTCTCGCCGCTGCCCTTCGAGGAGCAGACCGCGTCGATCTTCGCAGGCACGAACGGCTATATCGACAATGTGCCGGTGGCGCAGGTCGTCCGCTACGAAGCGGCGATGCTGGCCTATCTGCGCAACGATCACGCCGATGTGCTGGCGATGATCCGCGACACCAAGGATCTGGGCGACGAGGCCAAGGGCAAGCTCAAGGCCGCACTCGACCAGTTCGCGAAGATCTTCGCGTAAGACGGCATTCTAGCCCTCTCCCCACTGGGGAGAGGGTTGGGTGAGGGGCGCCACACAGGCCGTCTCACCCGTGGCAGCCCCTCACCCCGGCCCTCTCCCCAGTGGGGAGAGGGAGAAGAAGGACTAAGATGGCGTCCCTCAAGGCCCTCAAGATCCGGATCAACTCGGTCAAGTCGACCCAGAAGATCACCAAGGCGATGAAGATGGTCGCCGCCGCCAAGCTGCGCCGTGCGCAGGACGCGGC
>NZ_JBCNNI010000018.1:0-84323 GCF_039594485.1 Sphingomonas sp.
ACTGATTTCTGGAAGGATAGAGAGATATGGCACGCGTCAAGCGGGGCACGACCACCAAGGCGAAGCATAAGCGGATTTTGGATCAGGCGAAGGGCTATTATGGCCGTCGCAAGAACACCATCCGCATTGCGCGCCAGGCCGTCGAAAAGGCCGGTCAGTATGCGTATCGCGACCGCAAGGTTAAGAAGCGGACCTTCCGTGGTCTGTGGATCCAGCGCATCAACGCCGGCGTCCGGGCCGAGGGCCTGACCTATTCGCAGTTCATGCACGGCCTGAAGCTGGCGGGCGTCGAACTGGACCGGAAGGTCCTGGCCGACATCGCGATGCACGAGGGCGAAGCCTTCTCGGCGATCATCGCCCAGGCGAAGGCCGCTCTGCCGCAGGCCGCGTAATTCGCGACTGACGGACAAGCGCCGGAAATCAGGAAAGGGCGTCGGTGGGGTTCCACCGGCGCCCTTTTTCCTGTGTCCGCGCGGTCCTTACCGGGCGGCGGGCAGCCAGTCGGGTTCGAATTTGGGCCGTCGTACCGGCAGCGCGGCGAGCCGCTGCAACGCCGCCGGATTGAGCAGCCGTATCCGGTGCCCCTGACGGGCGATCAGCCCCTCCGTCTCCAGCCCGCGGATCGTGCGGTTCACATGCACCGCGGTCAGGCCGAGCAGGTCGCCCAGTATCTCCTGGGTCAGCGGCAGGTTGAAACTGTCCTCGACGACCGCGCCGATCGGGCTCAGCCTGGCATGGAAGTCGAGCAGCAGGCGGGCGAGCTGTTCCCGCGCCGAGGTGTTGCCGGTGGCCGCGAGCATGTCGATCAGCGCCAGCCGCTCCATCTGCGCCGCCACGGTGAACATCGCGGCGAGCCGGGGCGCAGTCTCGAACAGCGTTCCCACGCGTTCATAGGGGACGAATGCGGTCACCGCCTCGGTCACCGCGGTCAGCGTGTCGGCGGCCTCGGGCAGGACCATGCTGGGGGTGCCCAGCATGTCGCCGGGCAGATGCACCTTCTGGATCAGGCGATGGCCGCTGCGCATCACGATCGACGAGGTCACCCACCCCTTGATGTGCAGGTGAAAGCCGCTCGCCATCTCGCCTTCCCGCTGGAAGACTTCGCCGCGTCGCCGGGTGACCTCGGCATCGCCCAGCGCCATGAGGGTATGTTCTTCATCGGGTGACAGCGTGGCGATCGCCCTGAATCGGTGAATCGGGTATGCTATGGCCTATCTCCGTCAACCTTTGCACGCCGTCTTTCCACATTGTACCATATGGGGCCTTGATCTGTGTTGCCCGTTCCCGGCGGAATGCAACGCCTTGTCCGGCGGATCGTCAAGGATCATGGCGTGGTTCGGGCAGGCCGGGAGGACCGGCCTCGCTTCGCTCCCCTGTCTCTTGGCCACTGGCGATTCCGCGCGGGCCACCCCACATCACCGCGCGACATGGCGCTTCATCTGACCAAGGTCGCATTCGGGGCGGCCAGTATCGATCATCTCGCCGAACGGCTGGCCTTGCGGGCACAGGACGGGCCCGTCTTCCTCACCACCCGCTATCTGCCCAAGCGGCATGAGGAGGTGGCGGGCCAGGGTTCGCTCTACTGGATCCTCAAGCATCAGCTTGTCGCGCGCTCGCCGATCCTGTCCTTCGGCGAGGCGGAGGGCGGGCGCTGCGCGATCCATATCGACCCCGCGCTGGTGCTGGTCCAGGCGCTGCCCCGCCGCGCGCATCAGGGCTGGCGCTACCTGGAGGCGGGGGACGCACCCCCAGACCTCAGCGGCGCGGCGACCGGGATCGAGGGGATGCCCCCCGTCCTGGTCGGCAAGCTGGTCGAACTGGGCTTGATCTGACCGTCCTCCCCGCCATGGGGAGGACGGCCGGGATCAGAATTTGGGACCGGCCACCGCCGCCCGGGTCTTTTTGGGCGTTTCGGCGAACAGCTTGGCGATGGCGGCGTTGCGGCTGTCCTGCGTGGCATAGTCGCGTGCAGTCAGGCCGGCGACATTGTCCGCCTGGTCGGGATCGGCCCCGGCGGTCAGAAGCTCGCGAACCATGGCGATGTCATGGCGCTGGACCGCGCGGATCAACGGGGTCTCGCCGCTGGCATTGCCGATATTGGGATTGGCCTTGGCCGCGGTCAGGACGCGGATCAGGTCGGTCTGCCCGCCCGCCACCGCCAGCAGCAACGGCGTGTTGCCGCGCCCGTCGCGCAGGTTCGGATCGGCACCCTTTTGCAGCAGGAAGCGCAGATAGGTCTCGTCGCCGCGCTTGATGACGATGTGCAGCGCGCCCTCGCCGGTCGTCACGTCACGGGTGTTGATGATGCTGGCGCCCGGCCGATCGAGCATGTTGGTGACGTCGTTGCCCTTGGCTTCGCGCACCGCCTGGAGGAACTTGTAGCTTTCCGACTGCATCATCTGCGCGCCTGCCGGCCCCATGACGGTGAGGGCGGAAACACCCAGAAGCGCGGCGGCGAACAGGGGGCGAAGGGACATGGGGATCGATCCTGAGCAATAGGGCATGGCTTGCAACCGGCGATTTATCACAGCAAGGCTGTCGGCGTCATGACCCGATTGTTCCTGTCTTTTCTGGCCCCGCTGGCGTTCGCGCTGGCCGGTTGCGGCGCCTCCGACCAGCAGGCGTCGCCACCTTTGGCGGGCGCGAAGATCGGCGGGCCCTTCCGGCTGACCGACGGACAGGGTCGCAGCGTCACCCAGCGCGACTTCGCCGGGCGCTACCGGGTGGTCTATTTCGGCTATACCTTCTGCCCCGATGTCTGTCCCACCGACATGCAGGCGATCGGCGCGGGACTGACGCTCCTGGAAAAAAGTGCGCCCGCCAAGGTGGCCCGGATCGTGCCGATGTTCATCACCGTCGATCCCGAGCGCGATACCGTGCCGGTGGTCGCCCGCTTCGCCGCAGCCTTCCATCCGCGCTTCGTCGGGCTGACCGGCACCCCGGCGCAGATCGAGGCGGTGAAGAAGGCCTATGCCATCTGGTCGCAGAAGGGCGAGCGTTCGGCGGGGGGCGGTTATCTCGTCAACCACAGCAACCAGACCTATCTGATGGACCCGGAGGGCAAGCCGCTGGCGCTCGTCCCCTCGGACGAAGGGCCGCAGGCAGTGGCGCGGACGCTGGACCAATGGGTCCGGTGATGGAGCGTTGACGATGGAGCATTTCTGGGAAAAGCCGATCGAAAGCCTCGACCGCGCGCAGTGGGAGGCGCTGTGCGATGGCTGTGGCAAATGCTGCATCCACAAGCTGGAGGATGAGGAGACGGGCGAGCTGGTCGCGACCAACGTCGCCTGCCGCCTGCTCGACCGGCGCAGCGGCCAATGCTCCAATTACCGTCATCGCCGCGCCTATGTCTCCGAATGCGTGCGGCTGACCCTGGGCAATGTCCGGTCGATCGACTGGTTGCCCACCACCTGCGCCTATCGCCTGCGCGCGGCGAACGAGCCCTTGCCCGAATGGCATTACCTGATCTGCGGCGACCGTGAGGCGGTGCACCGCGCCGGGCAGTCGGTGCGCGGCTGGACGATCAGCGAGGATGATGCCGGGGATTTCGAAAACCATATCGTGGACCGCGAATTGTGATCGACGAGATCGTCCGCCATCCGACCGCCAAGCGCATCCGCCTGAGCATCGATCCCGCCACCGGCACCGCGCGGCTGGTCGTGCCCAAGCGCGCGCCCTTGAAGACTGCGCTGGCCTGGGCCGAGGACAAGAAGGACTGGATTGCCGAGCAGCGCGCGGCGCTGCCCCGTCCGCGTCCGTTCGAACCCGGCGCGCTGATTCCGTTCGGCGACATGGTGCTGACGCTGGAATGGGAAGCCGGCAGCCGCCGGGTGATCCAGTTGGAGGAGGATCGGTTGTCCGCCTCCGGCCCGATCGAGACGCTTGGCCGCCGGGTGGAGGCGTGGCTGAAGCGACAGGCGCTGGAGGTGCTGGCGCGCGAGACGGCGGAGATCGCGCGCACGGCGGGCGTGTCGGTGTCGAAGGTCAGCGTCGCCGATCCCAAGGCGCGCTGGGGAAGCTGCGCCTCGACGGGCGCGATCCGCTATAGCTGGCGGCTGATCCTGGCCCCCGCTTTTGTGCGCCGCGCCACCGTCGCGCATGAGGTGGCGCACCGGGTCCATATGAATCACGCCCCGGCCTTCCACGCGCTCGTCGCGGAACTGCTGGGCGAGGATCCGGCGCCCGCCACCGCCTGGTTGCGGCAGCATGGCGCGGGGCTTCACTGGTTCGGGCGGTCGTCCTGACGCTCGCGGGGTGACGGGCGGGCCGGGCTGACGGGCGCGCGCGGGTCACGATTGGCCGCCGGGCCGGTGCCGCGTCCGGTCACCCGGTCGATCCACGCCTGGTCCAGCCGTTGCTGTGGGGCCGGAGCGGCGGGCGGCGGCGTCGCGGGCGTGCCGGGCTGCGGCTGCTGGATCGGTGCCGGGGCGGCGGGATCGCGATGGGTAGGAATCTCCATCGTCTGGTCCCCCTCCGTCTCGCCCGGTACCGGCGAGGGCAGCGGATTGCCGTCGGCGTCGACCGCCGACACGCCATTGTCGGGCTGGCCGAAATAGCTCTCCTCATCGGGTTCGAGCTGCCATTCGGGCAGTGTCACCTGCGTATCGAACTGTTCGATCGGACGGTTGGCGGTGGCGATGCGCATATAATCGGCAAAGGCCTTGGCGGGCGCGCTGCCGCCATGCAGGCCAGGGACCGGCTTGGCATTGTCGCGACCCATCCAGACGCCGGTCGTGATCCCGCTGGAGAAGCCCAGGAACCAGCCGTCCTTCAGGCTGGTCGTCGTCCCCGTCTTGCCCGCGACCGGCCGCCCGATCTGCGCGGCGCGACCCGTGCCGGTGTTGACCGCGGTCTGGAGCAGGTCGGTCATCTCGGCGGCGACATAGGGCGCGACCAGCACGACGCTGCGGTCCACCTCATGCGTGTAGATGGTCTGGCCGTTGGCGGTCACCTTTGTGATGCCATAGGGGGTGACCTTCACACCCTTGTTCGCGACGCTGGCAAAGGCGCTGACCATGTCGATCACCCGCACTTCCGACGTGCCCAGCACCATCGAGGGATGGGTGTTGACCGGCGTGCTGATCCCGAACCGACGCGCCATGTCGGCGACCGTCTGGAAACCCACTTCCTGGCCCAGCTTGGCGGCCACCGTGTTCAGTGAATAGGCGAAGGCGGTGCGAAGTGAGACGCTGCCCGAATTGCGGCGCGAATCGTTGCGTGGGGACCAGCCGTCGATGGTGACGGGTTCGTCGACCACCTGGTCCTCGGGCTTGTGGCCCGCCTCCAGCGCGGCGAGATAGACGAACAGCTTGAAGGCGGAACCCGGCTGGCGGACCGCCGTCACCGCGCGATTATAGTTGGTGGAGACATAATCCTTGCCCCCCACCATCGCGCGCACCGCGCCATCGCGGTCCAGGCTGACCAGCGCGCCCTGCGTCTCCGGCGGCGCGTCGGCGCGGATCGCGGCATCGGCCGCCCGCTGCATGTTGAGGTCGAGCGTGGTCCACACGTCGAGCGGCGCGGTCTGCTCGTCGATCAGCATGTCGAGCTGCGGCAACGCCCAGTCGGTGAAGTAGCGGACCGAATTCTGCTTCGGCTCGGGCGCCAGTTTCAGCGTCTGTGGGTTGGCATTCGCCGCCTGGTCGGCGGTGATGAAGCCGTTGCGCTTCATCTGGTCGATGACGACGCCGGCACGGCCCACGGCGGCCTCGGCATCGGCGGTCGGGGAATAGTTGGACGGCGCCTTCACCAACCCCGCGATCACGGCGGCTTCCGACAGGCTCAGATGATCCGCGCCATGGCCGAAGAACTTCCGGCTCGCCGCGTCGATGCCGTATGCGCCGCCGCCATAATAGACCTTGTTCAGATAAAGCTCGAGGATCTGGTCCTTCGAGAACTTCAGTTCCATAGCCAGCGCCAGGATCGCCTCGCGGAACTTGCGACCGAATTTCTTCTGATTGTTCAGGAAGATAGTGCGCGTGATCTGCTGGGTGATGGTCGAGCCACCCTGTTTCCAGCGGCCCTTTTCCAGACGGACCTCAACCGAGCGGGCAATCCCGATCGGATCGACGCCGGGATGCTCGCGGAACCGGCGATCCTCGACCGCGATCGTCGCGTCGCGCATGACGACCGGAATCCTGTCATAGGGCAGCCATTCGCCATAGCTCGGCCCGAGCGAGACGATCACCGTCCCGTCGGCGGCATGGACGCGGATCATCTGGCCGTTGGGTGAGGATTTCAGCTCCTCGAAACTCGGCAATTGCGAGCGCGCGACATAGACCGCGATCGCCAGCGCGCCGACCGCCAGCACGGCGAGCGCGATCAGGATCTGCAAGGTTACGACGATCCGGCGCCGCCAGGGAGAGCGGGGCTTGGAAGAGCGGGGCCGGGATGACCGGGAAGACGACGCGCGAGGCATGGGACGGCTCGCGAATTACAGGGCTTTGAACATGACCACAAGCGGGCGATGCCGCAGCGTGCCTTGCCACCGCCTGAACCGACGGATCGCGCATGACCACCGCGCCTATCGGGGCCATCGCGGCGTGCGCGCGAGTATATTAATTTTTTATACGCGATCGGTTATTACAGCCCGGAGACCGTGATCCGCGAAAGGGGGCGATCGTGGTGGAAAGGACGGCAATGGAACAGGTCGAGCAGCAGCAGAGCGCGCCTGCCGAACGTCGGTCGGGCAAGCGGCATTCGGCCGTCCTGCTGCTGGGCAAGCTGTGCGGCGATGTCCCCGGCGTATGTTTGGTCCATAATATTTCCGAACACGGCCTGATGGCGCGCTTCGTCGATGTGCCGGCAGTGGGTGATTCGGTCTGTGTCGAGGTCCGTGGCCTGGCGCCAGCGCGCGGCACGGTCCGCTGGGTGCGGGGGCAGAAGGCGGGTATCCAGTTCGATTCGTCTCAGCCCTATGAACGGATCTTCTCGACCGAGAACGAGGATGGCACCATCCCGCGCCCGCCGCGATTCGCGGTGACCTTGGGGGCCGATGTCCGGCTGGGCGATTGCAAGTTCGCCGCCGAGATGATCGATATCTCGGCGGGCGGTGCCAAGTTGACCGCGGTCGAGGGGGTCCAGGCAGGACAGGCGGGCCATATCACCGTGCGTCCGATGGGGACGGCGATCTTCGGCACGATCTGCTGGGTCAAGGGCGGCCGCTTCGGCTTCCGCTTCGTCTCGCCCCTGCCGATCGACACGCTGGCGACGATCATCGCGCGGCGGTGAAGCGGCGGGACCGGCGGCCAGGATGGGGCGTCGCCGCCACCACGCTGCAAGAGCGATAGCGACAATCCACGGGCGATCCCGGGTTTTGCCGGGCTGACCCGGCGCCAGGATGACGATCCGTCGCCATCTACTGAATTTCTGGAAAATCTGGTGCGGTCGAGAAGACTCGAACTTCCACGGCCTTTCGGCCACAACGACCTCAACGTTGCGCGTCTACCAATTCCGCCACGACCGCACTCGATAGTCACCACCGGGCAAGCCGGAGGGCTGGTAGGCGGGTGCCCCTAGCAAAGCGATACGGCGGGCGCAATGGGCTTTGATGCGGATTCGTCGGCTTGTTCCCCATCCCGCATTGCGAATAGGGGAAAAGTCATGTCCCGAAGCCTTCGTCCCGATCGCGCCGAGCTGCGCCGCCTGCTGGGGTTGGCATGGCCGGTCATGCTGACCAGCCTGAACTGGACGATCCTGCATGTTACCGATGTCATCGTCGTCGGCATGGTCGGCGAGCATGAGGTGGCGGCGCTGTCGGCCAGCCGGTCGCTGACCTATATGGCGATCGTCACCGGGCTCGCCTGGCTGTCGGGCGTGCTGGTCCGGGCGTCGCGCGCAGACGGGGCGGGGGATCTGCCCGCCACCGGACAGGCGCTGCGTGACGGGTTGGTGCTGGGGCTGGTGCTGGGCGTCGCGGCGATGCTGACCCTCGGGCTCGGCGGAGCGGCGCTGTTGCGCGGGATCGGGGTCGCGCCCGCTTTGGTCGCGCCGGGCGCGCGGGTCGTGGCGGTCATGGCGCTGGGCTATCCGTTCCAGATGGTGCTGATCGCGGCCAGCTTCTTTCTGGAGGGGATCAGTCGCCCGCGCCGGGTGACGGTGGTCAATCTTTCGATCCTGCCGATCAATGCCCTGCTCGCCTGGGCATTGGCGAGCGGACAGGCCGGGTTACCGGTGCTGGGTGCGGTCGGGGCGGCGCTGGCGACGGTGATCGCCTCTGCCATCGGGGCCGTGGCGATGGTGGCGGCGGCCGTCCGCCTGCCGCGCGGGGAATTGCGCGGCGTGCGTCGGATCGACCGGGCCGCCTGGGCGACGACCCCGGCAGGTGCGATCGGCCTGGCGCGATTCGGGCTGGTCCCCGCCATCGCCTCTGGCCTGGAACTGGCGGGCTTCGCCGTCCTGATCGCGCTGTCCACCCGGCTGGGCGAGGCGACCGCGCACGGGTTCCAGATCGTGTTCTCGGTCCACAATGTCACCTTCGCGCTGGCGATCGGACTGGGATCGGCGGCCGGGGTTCGCGCGGGCAACGCCGTGGGGGAGGGGGCGACCTTCGCCGCGGTGTCGCGCACCCTGCTCGCGGTGGGGCTGGTCGCGCTGGCGATGGGGGCGTGCGGCCTGGGCCTGTTGCTATGGCCGCAGGGCGTGGTCGGCCTCTTCCCCGCGAGCCCCGAGGCGCGGAGCGCGGCCATCGCGATGCTGGCGATCTGGGCGCCCTTCATCCTGTTCGACGGGGTGCAGGTGGTGCTGGTCTATGCGCTGCGGTCGCTGGGCGATCAGGTCGCGGCGGGGATCAACAGCATCCTCGCCTATTTCGTCGTGACCGGCGGCGTCGGCTGGTGGCTGGTCGGCGCGGGGTGGGGCGCGGCGGCGCTCGCCTGGGCGTCGGGCGCGGGAATGCTGGTCGCCGCGTTGCTCCATGGCGGTCGGTTCGCGTGGATCGCCCGGCGTCTCCGGCCGGGCTGATCAGTTCGCGGGATTCCCCTCGCCCGCGAAGCTCAGGTCCAGTCGCTTGGAACTGGGGGGCACGTCGAGCTTGGCGGAGTTGAAGTCCATCGACGCGCCGGGACCGAGCGTCCGCTGCTGCGGCGCGATCGCCCAGGAAAAGACGACGCGGCCCTGCGCATCCTTCAACTCGGCGCGCAGATCGGGCACGCGCTGCTGGGTCGAGGACGGATTGAGAATCTGCCCCGAAATGGCGAAGAGTTCGGACCCGTTCTCCAGTTCGCGCCGCTCGATCGGGTTGGAGCGCAATTCCAGCGCCGATTCCGAACTTCCCAGGCCCAGCCAGCCGCCGATGCCCGGCATCCCCGTCCACAGGATCGCCGCCGTCGCCACCAGCATCAGCAGGCCGGCGGCCACCGCGCCGATCGTCCAGCGCCGCACCGGATTGCGCCGCGCGCGGAAAGGCGGGCGATGCGCGAACGCGTCGAAGCCGGGCTCTTCGGCCGCCAGGATCGGCGGGGCGGGCGGCGGCACGATGGCTGGCGGCGGTGGCGGAGCGGGAGGATCGGCGTCGACCGCCTCGATGCTCCTCTCCCCGGCTTCCTCGCCCTGCGTCGGCGGCATGGCCGGGATCGCCATTTCCTCTGGATCGGGCGGCGACTGGAACCAGCTATGACGGCAATTGGCGCAGCGCACGGTGCGCCCCTCCGGCCCGATCGCACTGTCGGGCACCAGATAGCGGGTGCGGCACTCAGGGCATTCGAGGATCATGCGGAACGGCACTTCAGCGGATGGAACGGGGCCATTCGGATCTGGCCCCCATGAACGTCCAGTAAGCACGCCGCCCATAGGCGTGGCAAGCTTGAAGCGCGGAACTTGAAGAGAGGAGCCGGCCATGCCAAGGCCATGCAAGCATGGCGAACATCGTCCAGTTCGAGAATGTCGGCCTTCGCTATGGCGCGGGCGAGGAAAGCCTGTGCGATATCAGTTTCACCTTGCGGTCGGGGCAATTCTATTTCCTGACCGGGGCCAGCGGCGCGGGCAAGACGTCACTGTTGCGGCTTCTCTATCTTTCGCAGCGGCCCAGCCGGGGCATCATCCGGCTGTTCGGTGAGGATGCGGTGATCCTGCCGCGCGTCCGTCTGCCCGGATTCCGGCGGCGGATCGGGGTGGTGTTCCAGGACTTCCGACTGATCCCGCATCTCTCGGCGGCGGACAATATCGCGCTGCCCCTGCGTGTCGCGGGCATGGCCGAATCGGAGATCGGGCGGGCGGTGCGCGAGATGCTGTCCTGGATCGGCCTGTCCGAGCGGGCGGGCGCGCGTCCCGCCACCCTGTCGGGCGGCGAGCAGCAGCGGGTGGCGATCGCGCGCGCGGTCATCGCACGGCCCGAACTGCTGGTCGCCGACGAACCGACCGGCAATGTCGATCCGGTGATGGCCGAGCGGCTGCTGCATCTGTTCAATTCGCTCCACCGGCTGGGCACGACGGTCGTGATGGCGACGCATGACTGGCACCTGATCGACCGGGTGGCGGGTGCGCACCACATGCATCTGGAGCGCGGTCGGCTGGTCGATCCCGAGCCGCCGACGGACCAGGTCGTGCCTCCGCCACCCCCGATCGGCCCCGCCCCCCGGCCGGAATCGCGACGCTCGACCGTCGTGCGGAGCGGCTTGTGACGCGCGTCGCCGGGGACCGCGCCACCGGGGCGGAGCAGCGGGCGCTCGACGATGGCGGGGGCGCCCATGTCATGAGCTGGGTCATCGCGATCATGTTGTTCCTGACCCTGTTGTCGGGGGCGGCCGGTCTGGCGACGGCCCGCGCGGCGGGGGCGCTCGACCGGCAGATGGCGGGGCGGCTGACCGTGCAGGTGGTGGATGGCGAGCCGCAGCGGCGCGATGCCGCCGCCGCGCGCGTGCTGGCGGCCCTGCGCGCCTTGCCCGATGTCGCGCGCGCGGTGCCGGTGCCCCAGGCCGATCTGGCGCGGATGCTCCAGCCCTGGCTGGGCAATGATGCCGAAGCCGCCGGGTTGCCGGTGCCCGCGCTGATCGATGTCGACCTGAACAGCGACGATGGGGCGGCGATCCGGCGGGTCGCCGCGGCGGTGCGCCGTGCCAGCCCGGCGGCGCGGGCCGATGCGCATGCGACATGGCTGGGGCCGGTCGGACGGTTGCTCGACACCGCGGCCTGGCTGGCCGGGGCGATCATCCTGTTGATGCTGAGCGCGACGGCCGCGGTCGTCATGCTGGCGGCGCGGGCGGGCCTGGAGGCGCATCGCGGCACGATCGAGGTCATCCACATGCTGGGCGCGACCGATCGGCAGGTGGCGCGGCTGTTCCAGCGGCGGATCGCACTCGACGCCGGGATCGGCGCGACCCTGGGCAGCGTCGTGGCGGCGGCCGCGATCCTGCTGATCGCGCGACAGGTGGGGGCGCTCGAATCGGATCTGCTCGACGGGCTTCGGCTGGGCGTCGGCGATGTGGCCGCGCTGGTCGTCCTGCCCTTCGGCTTTGTCGGGCTGGCGGTGCTGGCGGCGCGGCTGGCGGTGCTGCGCCAGATGCGGCGGATGCTCTGATGCTGCGGCTGTTCGGTCTCGTGGCGCTTGGTTGGTGTCTGGGGTTCGTCGCCTTCATGCTGACCCTGCCGCACCCGCTGGAGCATAACACCACCGATGCGATCGTGGTGCCGACCGGCGGCGCGGGGCGGATCGACCGGGGCATCGCGCTGTTGAAGGCGCATCAGGCGAAGCGGATGCTGGTCACCGGGGTCGCGCCGGGCGTGCGGCCGATCGATCTGGCGCGCACCTATCGCACCTCGCCCGCGCTGTTCGCCTGCTGCATCGATCTGGGCGGCGAGGCGGTCGATACCCGTTCCAATGCCGAGGAGACGGCGAACTGGGTGCGCGCGCATCGCTATCGCACGGTGCGGCTCGTCACCTCGGACTGGCATCTGCCGCGCGCGCGGATGGAATTGACCGCCGCGCTGGGCCGCGAGGTGCTGGTGCTGGGCGATGGCGTGCCGTCCGATCCGCGACTGGGCACGCTGGTCAATGAATATAACAAGCTGATCCTGCGCAGGATCGCGCTTTGGACGGGGTTTGGCGCGTGATTCTTCTTCGCAACATCGCCTTCGTGGCCGTCTTCTACCCGGTTTCGACGGTGATGGCGCTGCTCGCCCCGGTGATCGCGCTGGGCGGGCGGCAGGCGGTGATCCACTGGGCGACGAGCTGGACGCGGTTCCACCGGCTCTGCACCCGCTGGATCCTGGGCATCCGCGTCGTGGTGGAGGGGGATATACCGACGACCCCGGTCCTCTACCCCGCCAAGCATCAGGCGATGTTCGAGACGATGGAGTTGCAGCGGATGCTGGGCGCGCCCGCCATGGTGCTGAAGCGCGAGCTGGCGAACATCCCGCTCTGGGGCTGGGCGGTGCGCAAATATGGCGCGATCGTCGTCGACCGCAACGCCTCCGCCCGCGCGATGCGCGGCATGATGCGCGACGCGAAGGTCGCGGTGGGCGAGGGGCGGGCGATCATGATCTTTCCCGAGGGGACGCGCGTGAAGCCGGGCGAGACGCCGCCGTTGAAACCCGGATTCGCCGGGCTCTACCGGATGCTGAACCTGCCGGTGGTGCCGGTCGCCACCGATTCGGGGCGGGTCTGGCCGAGAAAGGGGCTGAAGCGACCGGGGGTGGTGACGCTGCGCTTCGGCGAGACGATCCCGCCTGGCCTGCCACGCGCCGAGGCCGAGGCGCGGGTGCACGCGGCGATCAATGCGCTGGAATCCCGTCCTGTCCGGTCCGCGGAGGTGGCGGGCAGTCAGGCCTGACGAAGAGGCCACCTCCAGGGTTGGACCTATTCCGCGTGGCGCCGGCCGAAATCCTCGCGGGCATCGTCCTGGCCCTGGTCGATGATCGAGCGGCGGATGGCGCGGGTGCGGCTGAACAGGTCGAACAAGGCGTCGCCGTCGCCCCAGCGGATCGCGCGCTGGAGCATCGTCACATCCTCCGTCAGGCGTTGCAGGATCTCCAGCACCGCTTCGCGATTGTTGAGGAAGACGTCACGCCACATCGTCGGGTCGGAGGCGGCGATTCGCGTGAAGTCGCGGAAACCGCCCGCGGAGAATTTGATGACCTCGCTTTGCGTCACATCCTCCAGGTCCGAAGCGGTACCCACGATCGAATAGGCGATCAGATGCGGCACATGGCTGGTCACCGCCAGGACGAGGTCGTGATGGCGCGGCGTCATCAACTCGACATTCGCGCCCAGCGCCTCCCAGAAGGCCCGCAGCCGGGCGACCGGGGCCTCGGCGCAGCTTTCCTCCGGGGTGAGGATGCACCAGCGGCCCCGGAACAAGGTCGCAAAGCCGCTTTCCGGGCCGCTATTCTCCGTCCCTGCCACCGGATGGCCCGGCACCAGGATGGCGTCGGGCAGGACGGAGCGCAGCGCCGCAATCACGCTGCCCTTCGACCCGCCGACATCGCTGACGATCGCGTCGGCCGGCAGGTCGTCGGCGAAGGCGGCCGCGACCGCCGCCATGGCGCCGACGGGCACGCACAGCATCACCAGATCGGCATCGATCACCGCCGCGCCCGCGCTGTCGGCGACATCGTCGCACAGGTCGATCCGCCGTGCCGTCTCGCGCACGCCGGGATCGGCGTCATAGCCGGTTAGCCGTACCGTGGGCATCGTCGCGCGCACCGCACGCGCGATGGACGAACCGATCAGGCCGAGCCCGATGATGGTGATCCGGGCGAAGGGCAGCATCAGTTGGCCCTGTCCACCTGATCCACGGCCACCTGATCCACCATCGCGCGGAGCGCGGCGACGACGCCCTTGATCTCATCCTCCGTGCCGATGGTGATGCGAAGGGCATGGCCCAGTCCCTGTCCGGGGAGCCAGCGGACGATAAAGCCGGCATCCATCAGCCCATGATAGGCGCGCTCGGCGGTCAGCTTGCCCTCGAACAGGACCAGCGAGAAATTGGCCTTGGACGGCACGCAGCGCAGCCCCGCATTGCCGAGCGCGGCGATCTGCGCCTCGAACCAGGCCAGCCATGTCGCATTGTGCGTTCGCGACGCCGCCACGAAATCACGGTCGCGGATCGCTTCGATCGCGGCGTTCTGCCCGGCGATGGTCACGTTGAACGGCGCGCGGATGCGGTGCAGCGCGTCGATGATCGGCGCCGCGGCATAGCCCCAGCCGATCCGCTCGGCGGCCAGGCCGTGGATCTTGGAGAAGGTGCGCGACACCAGCACGTTGGGCGCCGACCCGGCCAGCGCCAGCCCGCCATCATCCTCGCCCTCGCCCAGATATTCGGCATAGGCCTGGTCGAGGACCAGCAGGACATGGCGTGGCAATCCGGCGTGCAGCCGCGCGATCTCGCGGGCCCCCGCATAGGTGCCGGTCGGATTGTTGGGATTGGCGACGAAGACCACCCTGGTCCGGTCCGTCACCGCCGCCAGGATCGCGTCGACATCGGTGGCATAGTCATGGTCGGCGACCACCACCGGCTCCGCGCCGACCCGCCGGGTCGCGATCTCATAGACCGAGAAACCGTAGCGGACGTGGATGATCTCGTCCCCCGGCCCGGCGAACGCGCCCGCCGCAAGGTGCAGGATCTCGTCCGATCCGGTGCCGTAGATGATCCGCGCCGGATCGAGCCCGTGCACTGCCCCGATCGCCTCGCGCAATGCGGTCGCGCTCGCATCCGGGTAGCGCTCCAGATGGTTCGCGGCGGCGGCGAAGGCGGCGCGCGCCTTCTCGCTGGTGCCCAGCGGATTCTCGTTGGACGAGAGTTTGACGACCTTGCGCCCGTCATCGGTCGTCGCGCGGCCGGGAACATAGGGCGCGATGGCCTTGACCCAGGAGATCGGTTCGGGAGCTTGAAGGTCGGTCATGCGACCCGCCATAGCGGCCTCGCCCTTGCGTTGCCAAGCATCGCGGCCTAGCGGATATCGCTCCATGGCCGCTTCCGTTTTCGCCTCTCCCCCCAGCGACGACCAGCGTTTCGGTCTGTCGCGGCATGTCGTACTCCCCGGGCCATTGCGGCTGGACGGCGGCGGCCTGCTGTCGCCGGTCGAGATCGGCTATGAGACCTATGGCGCGCTGAACGCGGACGGCTCCAACGCGATCCTGATCTGCCACGCGCTGACCGGCGACCAGCATGTCGCCTCGCCCCATCCACGCACCGGCAAGCCGGGTTGGTGGACGCGTCTGGTGGGCGAGGGCAAGCCGATCGACCCGACGCGGCATTTCATCATCTGCTCGAACGTCATCGGGAGCTGCATGGGATCGTCCGGCCCTGCGACGATCGATCCTTCCACGGGCGAGCCCTGGGGGATGCGGTTCCCGGTCATCACCATCCGCGACATGGTGCGCGCGCAGGCGATGCTGCTCGACCATCTGGGCGTCGGACAGTTGAAGGCGATCGTCGGCGGATCGATGGGGGGGATGCAGGCGATCAGCTGGGCCGCGACCTTCCCGGAACGCGTCCGCGCCTGCGTCATGGTCGCCTCCACCGCGCGGCATTCGGCGCAGAACATCGCCTTTCACGAGGTCGGGCGGCAGGCGATCATGGCCGACCCCAAATGGCGCGGCGGTGCCTATTACGAGTCGAACGATCCCCCCGCCGCCGGGCTGGCGGTGGCGCGGATGGCGGCGCACATCACCTATCTGTCCGAGGCGGGGCTGACCGAGAAATTCGGGCGTCGGCTCCAGGCGCGGCCCGATCGGCCGGACGGCGCCAAGAGCTTCGGCTTCGACGCGGATTTCCAGGTCGAAAGCTATTTGCGGCACCAGGGTTTGAGCTTCGTCGACCGCTTCGACGCCAATTCCTATCTCTACATCACCCGCGCGCTCGATTATTTCGATCTGGCCGAGGAGCATGGCGGGCTGCTCGCCAATGCCTTCCGGGGCACCAGGACGCGCTTCTGCCTGGTCAGCTTCGACACCGACTGGCTCTATCCCACTTCCGAGTCGCGTACCGTGGTGCAGGCGCTGAATGCGGCGGGGGCGGCGGCGAGCTTCGTCGAGCTGTCCAGTCCTTACGGCCATGACGCCTTCCTGCTGGAGGCGCCCGAGATGAACCGCGTGATCGACGGCTTCCTGAAGGCCGAGCCATGAGCGACACCCGCCTGCGCCCCGATCTGGCGATCATCGCCGCGCATGTCGCGCGCGGCGCGCGCATCCTCGATGTCGGATGCGGCGACGGACAGTTGATGGCGGCGTTGCGTGACGAAGCGGGGGTCGATGCGCGCGGGCTGGAGATCGATCCCGCCAATGTCGCCGCCGCGGTCGCACGCGGGCTGGCGGTGGTGCAGGGCGATGCCGATACCGACCTGGCGGGCTATCCCGACAAGGGCTTCGACTATGCGATCCTCAGCCAGACGTTGCAGACTGCGCGTGCGCCCGACCGGGTGCTCGACCATCTGCTGCGCATCGGCGGTCGCGCCTTCGTCTCCTTTCCGAATTTCGCGCATTGGCGGGTGCGTCTGTCGCTGCTGTGGGGCGGGCGGATGCCGGTGACCGGGCTGCTTCCCGAACAATGGTATGACACGCCCAACATCCACCATGTGACGATCGACGACTTCCGCGCCTTCGTCCGGGAGCGGCGGATCACCGTCGAGGGGAGCTGGTTCCTGTCCGGCGGTCGTCCCACCAGTGCGGCCGCCGCCAACTTCCGCGCGGAGCATGCTGTCTTCCTTTTACGGCGTTAACAGCATTATGAAAAATTTGTGGAACTTTATCTGTATCAAGATTGTTCATGCGCAAAGTGACGGGAATTTGACATGAGCCAAACCGCCCTGATCGTGGAAGACGAGATATTCGTGGCCCTCGATCTGGAGCGCATTCTGACCGATGCTGGCTACACCGTAGCGGGCATAGCGGCAGATAGCCGCACCGCCATCGAAACTGCTCCCGGTTGCTCCTTTGCCTTTGTCGACGTCAATCTTCGCGATGGTCCGACCGGCCCCGAGATCGCGCGCCGTATTGCTGCGGATTACGGGGTGAAGATCGTCTTCGTCACCGCCAACCCCGCGCAGATCGCCGCCGACATCCAGGCGCTCGGCTATATCCGCAAGCCATTCAGCGAGCATGCCATCCTGGCGGCGGCGGCGCTGGCGACCGGCGCGGAGATCAACGGCGTGACGGCCAATGGCGCGTTGGGCGATGCGCGTGAGGGCGTCATCCCGCTGGGCATGTCGAGCTGATCCTCGCGCACCGCCGAAAGATCGCCACCGGGCCGCAAGGCCGGTGGCGTTTTTGTATCAGCGTTAGGCTCCGGCACCGGAACCCAGTCCGGGCGCGCGGCTGAAGGAGGTCAGCGGCACATCGATCGTGACGACCAGCCCCTCCGGCTTCCAGTCGCGGCTGACCTGGCCGCCCAATTGGCGGACCGCCGACAATTCGACCAGTTGCGATCCAAACCCGGCATGGTCCGGTGGTGACGTCAGCGCCGGGCCGCCTTCCTCGCACCAGCAGAGCTGGACCATGTCGCCCTGGTGCCGGATCGCCAGTTCGACCGCGCCGGTCATGACCGACAGCGCGCCATATTTGGCGGCGTTGGTCGCCAGTTCATGGAACAGCAGGGCCAGCGGCGTCGCCGAGCGGTCGTCGACCGGAACATCGTCCCCCGACAGGCGGATGCGGGGTGCGTCGTCGGCGCGATAGGGCTCGAACAGATCGTTCAGCAGGCCGTGGAGCGAATCCTGCCGCGCCTTGGGTTGCGATTGCGGGCTGTGCGGACGCACGAAGTCGTGCGCGCGGCCCAGCGCGGTGATCCGGTCGCGCAGATCGCTGGCGATCGCGGCAAAGCCCGGATGGCTGCGCGCGGCAAAGGCGATCAGGCCGGAGATCACCGCGAAGATGTTCTTGATCCGGTGGCTCAGTTCCTGGCTGACGATCTCGCGCTCTTCCAGCGCCAGCTTCTGCTCATGGATGTCGGTGCAGGTGCCGAACCAGCGGGTGATCCGCCCCTCGGCATCCCGGATCGGCAGCGCGCGCCCCAGCACCCAGCGATACACGCCGTCGCGGTGACGCAGCCGATATTCGATCTGATAGGGCTCGCCGGTCGCCAGGCTGTGGCGCCAGCGCGCCCAGGCCCGTTCCTGGTCGTCGACATGGAACATGCCGTTCCACGCCTGGCCATCGGTCGATCCGTCGGGCATGCCGGTGAATTCATACCAGCGGGCATTGTAATAATCGTGATAGCCGTCAGGCTGGGTCGACCAGACCATTTGCGGCATGGTGTCGGCCAGGGTGCGGAACCGCTGCTCGCTGTCGGCGACGCGCGCCTCGGACCGCTCGACCGTCTGCCGATGCTCCAGCCGGGCGCGGCGATCCTGCAACCGGCCCATGACGGCGGTGGCCAGCACCTCCAGCCCGCGGCGCTGGAACGGGGTCAGCCCGTCGGGACGCGGTTCAGGCGAGATGACGCAGATCGCGCCGAGCGGAACCCCCTCGCGCGACAACAGGCGCGCCCCGGCATAGAAGCGGATATGGGGCGGCCCCGTCACCAGCGAGAAATCGGCGAAGCGGGGATCGGCACTGGCGTCGGGGACGATCATCGTCTCGTCCCGGCCGACCATCACATGCGCGCAGAACGAGGTGTCGCGGGGCGTCCGGTCCACATCGACGCCGACCGTGGCCAGGAATTGCTGGCTTTCCTCCTCGACCACGCTGACCAGCGCGACCGGGGTATCGCAAAGCTCGGCGGCGAAGGCGGCGAGATCGTCCAGTTCGCCGCTGTCGCGATATCCCACCAGGTCATAGGCACGGATGATGGCGGCGCGTTGCTCCTCGGTCACGGACGAGGGGGCAGGGGTTTCCGCTACACTCGCGCTGTGACAGGTCGTCGCATCGTCATCCAGCGTGTTCGTCATCTCCACCCCTTGGGAAAAATCCTCCCGATCAGAAGGGTACGTCGTCATCCAGGTCGTCGGCGAACCCGCCGCCCTGTCCGAACCCGCCACGATTGCCGCTGTTCCCGCCCGAAGACGAAGAACCGCCGCGGTTGCCGCCGCCAAAGCCGCCGCCCGCCGAACCACCGCCGAACCCGCTCGACCCGCCACCAAAGTCGCCGCCGCCGAAATCATCGCCGCCGCCAAAATCGCCGCCACCACGGCTACCGCCGCCGCCCTGACCGCCGCCGGGGCCGTCGAGCATGGTCAGCACCGAGTTGAAGCCCTGCAGCGTCACTTCGGTCGAGTAACGATCATTGCCCTGCTGGTCCTGCCACTTGCGGGTGGTCAGCGCGCCCTCGATATAGACCTTCGAGCCCTTGCGCAGGAAACGTTCGGCGACATTGGCGAGGCCTTCGTTGAAGATCTTGACCGTATGCCACTCGGTCTTTTCCTTGCGCTCGCCGCTGTTGCGGTCCTTCCACGATTCGGACGTGGCGATGCGCAGCTCGACCACCTTGCCGCCATTCTGGAAGGAGCGGCTCTCGGGATCGCGTCCCAGATTGCCGACGAGAATCACCTTGTTGACGCTGCCCGCCATGTATCAGTCCCGTATGTGTTCTAAAGGCCGGCGAAAACGGCCAGCCAATATGTGATGCCTGCCATCACATAGGCCGTGATGAACAAGTACGCCACCATGAAGGCGGGCCATTTCCAGCCATTGGTTTCGCGTCGGGTGACCGCGATGGTGGAAATGCACTGCGGCGCGAAGACGAACCACATCAGGAAGGCGAGCGCGGTGGGTATCGACCAGTTGCGCTTCAGCTTGTCGGTCATCGCCTTTTGCCCGCCCTCATGCTCGGTATCGTCGATGGCATAGACGGTGCCGATGGCGGCCACCGCCACCTCGCGCGCCGCCATGGCGGGGACGAGGGCCAGCGCGATATCGCGGTTGAAGCCGATCGGGCGGACGACGACCTCGATCCCGTTGGCGATGCGCCCGGCGATCGAATAATCGACCGGCGAGATGCCCGACCCCTCCGGCGGCTTGGGGAAGGACAGCAGCGCCCACAGGATCACGGTGGTCAGCGCGATGGTGGTGCCCGCGCGCTTCAGGAAGATCAGCGCGCGGCTCCACAGGCCCAGCAGCACGTCGCGGACTTGCGGCCATTGATATTTGGGCATTTCCATCATGAAGCCCGACGACGCGCCCTTGGTGACCGTCCGCCGCAGCAGCAGCGCGGCGACGAACGCACCGACGATGCCCATCAGATAGAGGCCGAGCAGCACCAGCCCCTGGAGCCCGACGAACGGCAGCACCTGCCGGTCCGGGATGAAGGCGCCGATGATGATGGTATAGACCGGGAGCCGCGCCGAGCAGGTCATCAGCGGCGCGATCAGGATGGTGGTCAGCCGGTCCTTTTCGTCATCGATCGTCCGCGTCGCCATGATGCCCGGCACCGCGCAGGCGAAGGAGGACAGGAGTGGGATGAAGGCGCGGCCCGACAGCCCGACCTGCGCCATCAACCGGTCCATCAGGAAGGCCGCACGAACCATATAGCCCGTCGCCTCGAGGACCAGGATGAACAGGAACAGGATCAGGATCAGCGGCAGGAAGACGATGACTGCGCCGACTCCGGCGATCAGGCCGTCGGTGATCAGGCTGCGGACCCAGCCTTCCGGCAAGGCGGCGCCGACCTGTGCCTCCAGCCAGACAAAGCCCTGCTCGATCCAGCTGACGGGCGTCTCGGACCAGGCGAAGACCGCCTGGAACATGATGAAGAGCAGCGCGACCAGCAGGATCGGCCCGACAATGGGGTGCAGCGCGACCGAGTCGAGCATGTGCGTCCAGCGGCGGGTGGGCGTCTCGGCCACGGTTGCGGCCGCGGCGATCTGGCGCGCACGGCGTTGCAGCGTGACGATGTCGTCGATCCGGTCGGCGGTCGCGACGGGATGCGCGCGCTCCTGCGTGACCAGCCGGTCGACCTCGGCCTTCAGCGCGTCGAGGCCGCGACGGCGCACCGCCACGGTGGGGATGACCGTCACCCCCAGCTCGCGCGACAGGATATCGGCGTCGAGCGTCAGCCCGTCGCGTTCGGCCAGGTCGACCATGTTGAGCGCGACCACGACCGGCAGGCCGAGCGCGATCAGTTGCAGCGCGAAGCGCAGGTGATTGTCGAGATTGGCGGCGTCGAGCACGACGACCAACGCATCGGGGCGGCGCTCGCCCGACTGCGATCCCATCACGACGTTGCGCGTGACCTGTTCGTCCAGGCTGCCGGGGTCCAGGCTATAGGCACCGGGCAGGTCGACCAGCTCGACCGGGCGGCCATCCTCGAGCACGAGTCGGCCCGAATGGCGCTCGACCGTGACGCCGGGATAATTGCCAACCTTCTGACGCGCGCCGGTGAGCGCGTTGAACAGGGCACTTTTGCCGGCATTGGGATTGCCGACGAGTGCAACCAGCGGTGCGGCGTTCATTATGTCCGGCCGGGCCTCAAGCGTCCAGCGCGACACGGATCGAAGCGGCGACCCGGCGACGCAGCGCCACGGTCATCCGGCCGATCCGGCAGGCGATCGGCCCGCCGCCCAGCGTCGCGCGGTGCAGCACCTCGACGCCCACGCCTTCATCGAACCCCAGTTCGCGCAGACGTCGCGCCTCGGGCAGAGCCAGCTGAGTCCAGTCGATCGCGGCCACGGTCGCCGGTTGCCGACGGGGAAGGGTTTCGAGACTGCTCAGCATCGCCATGGCGGATACATAACGCCGGTGCGAGTGATTATCAATTACCTGCTGGTGAAATGGATGAGAGGATTGGCGGAGCGTGCCCGACACACGCCCTGCCAATCCCGATCACACCGCCGGATAGCGCAGCCGCCCGATAAAGCGCGACAGGCTGGGCATAGTCTCGCCCCGCTTGACCATGCCGGCCTTCCACGTCTCGAACCGCATGATCCCGTCGATCCGCCGCGCGAGGAAAGCGCGGGTATCGGCATGATCCTCGCTCTCGTCATTGAGGAACACCGCGATGGTCGAGCCATAGACCGCGAACAGCGTCGCGCGCTTGGTATAGTGATTATAGTCGGTCGCGGTGTCGCCCGCCTGCGCCCAGATCGTATCGACCGTCCGCCAGCCGAGTCGCGCCCCGCTCGCGGCATTCTGTGGCATCGCCAGGATGGTCAGCGCGCGGCGCAGCGCCTCGCGATTGGGGGCGACCGCGGCCAGCCGCGCCTCGACCAGCGCGGTGATGCGCTGGCGGATCTTCATGGCGGCGGCGCGTTCCACGGGAACCGCCTGGACCATCGCCTGATCGATCCGCGCGAACCAGGCGTCGATCATCGCGACGGGGCCGTCCTTGAAGGCGAGTCGCGCAATGTCGCGGTCGATGCCGATCGCGTCCGCCGCCATGTCGCGTGCGGCATCGCCCCAGCCGTCGAACGCGGCATTGGATGCGATTCCTTCGGCCAGCGCCACGCGCACCTCGTCGAGCGTCAGGTCCTGAACATCGGTCATGGCAGCAGCCTCGGTCATTTGATGCGTCTCTCGTCGTCCATGTCGTCTGGATTGGCAACCGGCTGGGTAGCCCGCTGGGGCGATCCGCGTCGCACCAGGACCAGCGCGACGGCGACCATCGCCACCCCCACCCAGTCGGGCGGTGCCAGCGTCTCGCCATAGACCAGCCAGCCGATTGCGGTCGCCACCATCGGCTGCACCAGCAAGGCAATGCCGACGATCAGCGGACTGAGCAGTCCCAGCGCGTACATCATCAACCCCTGGCCGATGATCTGGCTCCCCAGCGCGAGCAGGATGAGCGGAGCCCAATGGTCCGGCCACACCCGCTCGCCCAGCGCCGCGGCGAAGAGGAGCAGCGGCACGATGCTGGCCAGGGTCGACCAGGCGAGCGCCGGGATGGGCGGCATGGCGAAGCGCACCCGCGACATCAGGATGAAATAGACCGCGTAGAGCACCCCCGCGAGCACGCAGAGCAGATCGCCGACCAGATGGCGCGGATCGACCTGATAGCTGCGCCCCATCAACAGCCCGGCCCCGACCGCCGCCAGGATCAGCGCGATCCCCTGCATCCGTGAAGGCCAGCTTCGCGCGACGAGGAAGCCATAGAGCGGGAAGATGAAGGTCGCCGAATTTCCGAACAGCGTGGCATTGGCCATCGTCGTCTGGCGGATGCCAAGATGCCAGGCGCCGAGATCGCCCGCAAAGGCGACGCCGCCGACCAGCAGCAGCGCCCACAACCCCATCTGTCGCTTGTCCGGCATCCGGGGACGGGCGGGCGCGACCAAGGCGACCAGCACCAGCACGGGCGCGGCCAGCGTGATCCGCCAGAAGGCCGAGGCGACCGGCCCGGTATCGGCCATCCGCACCAGGAGCGGCCCGAAGGCCAGGGCGACATTGGCCAGGATGACCGCCGCGAAGGCCAGCGGCGGCGTGGCATTGGTTCCGGTCCGGTCCGAAAGACGATCTCTTTCAGACAACTCACTTTTTCTTGGGGGCGGGGACACGGGCATGGGCTCCCTTAACGTCCTATCTGCGTTGCGTCAGGCCAGAAAGGCCACTGCAAGGATTCCATTTTGATGCCCACGCTCTTCGATCCCATCGAACTTGGCGCCATTCATGCCCCCAACCGTATCCTCATGGCCCCGCTCACTCGCGCGCGGGCGACGCGCGACGCGGTGCCGACGCCGATCATGGCACAATATTATGCCCAGCGCGCGAGTGCGGGGCTTATCATCTCGGAAGCCACCGGCATCAGCCGCGAAGGGCTGGGCTGGCCCTATGCGCCGGGGCTGTGGACCGACGAACAGGTCGCGCACTGGAAGCCGGTGACCGACGCCGTGCACAAGGCGGGCGGCCGGATCGTCGCGCAGCTCTGGCACATGGGGCGTCAGGTGCACAGCTCGATCACCGGGGTGCAGCCGGTGTCCTCCTCCGCCACCCGCACCGAGGGGCAGGCGCATACCTTCGAGGGCAAGCAGGATTTCGAGACGGCGCGGCCGCTCGAACTGTCGGAAATCCCGCGTCTGCTCGACGATTATGAGCGTGCCACCCGCAATGCGCTGGCCGCCGGGTTCGACGGGGTGCAGATTCATGCCGCCAATGGCTATCTGATCGACGAGTTCCTGCGCGACAACGCCAATTTCCGCGAGGATGAATATGGCGGCAGCCCCGAGAATCGCATCCGCCTGCTCCGCGAGATCACCGAGCGGGTGATATCGGTGGCCGGCAAGGATCGCGTCGGCGTCCGCCTGTCGCCCAATGGCGACAGCCAGGGCGTGGACGACAGCGATCCGGCCTCGGTCTTCGTGCCTGCCGCGAAGATGCTGTCGGACCTCGGCATCGCCTTCCTGGAACTGCGCGAGATCGGGCCGGACGGCACCTATGGCAGCACCGATGTGCCCAAGCTGTCGCCGCGGATTCGGGAAGTTTTCAAGGGCCCGCTGGTCCTCAACAGCGATTTCGACAGCCGGGAAAAGGCGCAGGCGGCGCTTGATTCGGGCGTGGCGGATGCGATCGCGTTCGGCCGGACCTTCCTGGCCAATCCCGATCTGCCCGAGCGGCTGCGCACCGGTGCCCCGCTGACCCCGAGCGACATGAAGACCTGGTACAGCCAGGGGCCGGAGGGCTATATCGACTACCCCACGCTTGACGAGCAGACCCGCGCGGCGTGACGATGCGGGGACGGGGGCGGGGGCGGACTCCTGCCGCCCTCGCCACCTCGGCCGCCGCCGTGGTGGTGGCTAAAGGACAGCTCAGCCCATCCCACCTCCGTTCAGCGTGAACGGAGGTACGGGCTATTGCTTGGCGTCCAACCCGTCGATGAAGCGCGTCATCTGACTGCGCATCGTCTGGCGCACCTTGGGATTGATCAGCAGCAGCGGCGCGCCCCACAGGGCGGGCACGTTCGCCGCCAGCAGCGCCCATATGATCACCAGCGCGACCAATCCCGCCCCGGCATAACGCAGCTTCTGCATCGCACCGGCGTCCAAGGTGAGGGTGCGCGGCCCTTTTGCATCGTAAAAACGGTCGGTCGCCCAAGAACCGCCGCCATCGAAGCGCATTTTCTCCGGCAGCTTGAGCCGTGGCATATTGCCACTGACCGGACGCGGCGGCTCGGCCCGTCGTACAGGCACCGACTTATCCGCCTGGGTATCGATCACCTCCAGCCGCCGCCCGCGCTCCACGACGCGAAAGCGGGTGGGCGGCATGTCGGTCATGTGGTGGCGGTGCCCCGCCGCGCGCGCCACTGGTCGGCACTCTGCCCCCAGGCGTCGACACGGAAACTTTCGAGCGGCGCGGGCAGGCGGACCGGCCCCTCATTCGCCGCGCCCAGTCGTTTCGCCAGCCGGATCGAGCCCGCATTGTCCGGGTCGATGGTGTGGATCACATGGTCCCAGCCCAGCACATCGACCGCATAGTCGATCGCCGCGACCGCCGCCTCGTGCGCATAGCTGCGCCCGGCGAATTCGCGCGCCACGCCCCAGGCCACTTCGCGCCCCGGCCAGCCTTCGGGCTGCCACGGCCCGATCCGCCCGACCCAGCGGCCGGTGTCGCGCTCGATCACCGAGAACATGGCGAAGCCGCGCACGCTCCACGCGCCGACCATGGTGCACAGGGAGCGCCACGCCGCCCCGCGCGCCTGGACCCCGCCCAGGAAGCGCATCGTATCCTCCTCGGCATGAAAGGCCGCCCAGGCCTCGAAATCCTCCGCCGAGGGGAGCCTTAAGGTCAGCCGCTCGGTCTGGAGGACGGGCGATGTCACCCGAACCGACCTTTCAGCGCCAGCATGGCGAGCGCCGCCTTGGCCGCCTCGCCACCCTTGTCCTTCTCGGTCGGCTTGGCGCGGGTCAGCGCCTGCGCCTCGTTCTCGGTGGTGATGATGCCGTTGCCGATGGGCAGACCGTCCATGGTCAGCGCCATCAGTCCGCGCGCGCTCTCGTTCGAGACGATCTCGAAATGATAGGTTTCGCCGCGGATCACCACGCCGATGGCGACGAAGGCGTCGTAACGGCCGGTGTCCGCCGCCATCGCCACCGCGCCGGGAATCTCCAGCGCGCCGGGGACGGTGATCGTCTCATGGCTATGGCCCGCCTCCTCGATCGCGGTGCGCGCGCCCGACAGGAGCAGGTCGTTCAGATGCTCGTAGAAGCGCGCCTCGACGATCAACACATGCGCCATCAGGCGTCTCCCTCAAAATTTGCGATACGACGTTCGCCGACGATCGACAGGCCATAGCCGTCGAGCCCGATCAGCGTGTGATGGGTGTTGGTCAGCAGCACCATGTCCTGCACGCCCATTTCGGCCAGGATCATCGCGCCGACGCCGTAATCGCGCAGTTCCTCCATATCGATCCGCACCTCCTCGCCCGCCTTCAGCCGGACGGCGGTAGTGAAGGCGTCGGTGCGCGGGCGGTTGATGACGACGATGACGCCCGATCCTTCGTCCGCGATCATCTGCATCGACTTGGCGAGCAGATGGCCACGCGACCCCGCTTCGCCGAACACATCGGCAAAGGGCGACAGCGCGTGCATCCGCACCAGCACCGGCCGGTCGGTGTCGAGCTTGCCCTTGACCAGCGCGACCTGCTCGGTCCCGGTCGCCTTGTTGCGATAGGCGCGCGCGGTCCAGGTGCCGCCCCATTCGCTCTCGAAATTGGCTTCCGACTGCAATTCGACCAGATGGTCGTAGCGGCGGCGATAGGCGATCAGGTCGCGGATCGTGCCGATCTTGAGATTGTGGAGCTGCGCGAAGGAGACGAGGTCGTCCATCCGCGCCATCGTCCCGTCCTCGTTCATGATCTCGCAGATCACGCCCGAGGGGTTGAGCCCGGCGAGGCGGGCGACGTCGACCGCCGCCTCGGTATGGCCGGCGCGGACCAGGACGCCGCCGTCGCGCGCGACCAGCGGGAAGACATGGCCCGGCGTCACCAGCGAGTCGGGACCTTGCGCGGCGTCGATCGCCACCGCGATGGTCCGCGCGCGGTCGGCGGCGGAGATGCCGGTGGTCACGCCCTCGCGCGCCTCGATCGAGATGGTGAAGGCGGTTTCGTGCCGCGTCCCGTTCTTCGGGCTCATCAGCGGCAGGCCGAGCGTATCGACCCGCTCGCGCGTCATGGCGAGGCAGATCAGCCCGCGCCCGTGCCGCGCCATGAAGTTGACCTTCTCCGGCGTCGCCATCTGTGCGGGGATGACGAGGTCGCCCTCATTCTCCCGGTCCTCGTCATCGACCAGGATGAACATGCGGCCGTTGCGCGCCTCGTCGATGATTTCTTCGGGGCTGGACAGGAAACCGCGCCGCAGACCGGAAAGCGCGTCGGGATTAGCGGCCACGATAATGTTCCATGCGTTGGAGGTACCGGGCGAGCACGTCGATCTCGATATTGACGCGCTGGCCCTGTGCAATGCCGCCCAATGTGGTGACGGCGGCGGTGTGGGGGATGATGTTCAGGCCGATGACCGTTCCGTCGGGGCGATCCTCGACGCTGTTGACGGTCAGCGAGACGCCGTCGACCGTCACCGAACCCTTGGTCGCCATGAAGGGGGCAAGGTCGGTGGGCACGGTCACGAAGACGCGGTGCGATCCGCCTTCCTCCGCGACCAAGACCACGGTGCCGACGCCATCGACATGGCCGGTGACGATATGCCCGCCCAGTTCGTCGCCCAGCTTCATCGCGCGTTCGAGGTTCAGGCGCTGGCCGCTGGTCCACTGGTCGGCGGTGCGCCCGATCGTCTCGGCGGATACATCGACCGCGAACCAGTCGGGGCCCTTTTCGACGACGGTCAGGCAGACGCCCGAACAGGCGATCGACGCGCCCAGGTCGATGGTCGCCATATCATAGGCGGTGGCGATGACGACTCGCGTGTCGCCGCGCGCCTCGACGGCGGTGACGGAGCCGATGTCGGTGACGATCCCGGTAAACATATCAGTCGCGCTCGTAGACCTCCAACCGGTCGCTGCCAAGCATCCGCGAGTCGGTGAACCGCCAGCGGCCATGCGCCTCGGCCAGCCGCATAAGCCCGATATCGCCCAATGCCGCGCGCCCCTCGCCGATCAGGATGGGCGCGCGGTAGAGAAGCAGCCGGTCGACCAGATCACCGGCGAGGAAGGCGGAGGCGGTCTGTGCCCCGCCCTCGACCATCAGCCGGTCTACGCCCGCCAGTTCGGCGATGGCATGGGGGGAGGAGATCGTCTGCCAACCCGGCTCGGCCGTGTGGGACAGCAGGATGCGGCGGGGGCTGCGCGATTCAAGGCCCGGCAGGCGGACATCGAGTCGGGGCGAATCGGCTTCCAGCGTGCCGCGCCCGATCAGAATCGCCTCATGGCGGCTGCGTTCCAGATGGGTATGGGCGCGCGCCTGGGGGCCAGTGATCCAGCGGCTTTCCCCATCGGGGCGGGCGATCTTTCCATCCAGCGAGCTGGCGAGCTTCAGCGTGACGAAGGGGCGGCCCTTGGCGCGGCGGGTCAGGAAGCCCGCGATCATCGCACCCGCCTCCGTTTCCCGTACGCCGGTCGTGACCGCAATCCCGGCGGCGCGCGCGCGCGCGAAGCCCTCGCCATTGGTGCGGGGATCGGGGTCGCCCATCGCGGCGACGATGCGCGCGACCCCGGCCGCGATCAGCAGGTCGGTACAGGCCGGACCGCGGGTCGAGACATGCGCGCAAGGCTCCAGCGTGACATAGGCGGTGGCGCCGCGCGCGCCTTCGCCCGCTTCCGCGAGCGCCATCGCCTCGGCATGGGGACGACCGCCCGGTTGCGTCCAGCCGCGTCCGACCACACGGCCGTCTCGCACCAGCATGCAGCCGACATTGGGATTGGGCGCAGTCCGCCCGACGCCGCGGCCTGCCAGCCCCAGCGCGACACCCATCCAGCGGTGATCGGTCAGAGGCCCCACTTGGTCAGCGCATCATCGACCTTCTTGAATTCGGCCTGGCGCTGGTCCTTGGCGGCCTTTTCCTCGGCCAGCCGTTCCTTCTTCTTCACATAATCGATCTTCTGCTGCGCCCGGATCTGCACATCGGTCCGGTCGGCGGGCCATTGTTCGACATAGACGATGTCGGGCTTGTACGGCACCGGCACATAATCGTCGCGGGCAAAGGCATAGATGAAGAACCCGGTGATCCCGATCGCGATCATCAGGAACACCAGTTCATAGGGGTGCCTGTGCGACAGGAAGATTCGCAGGTCGCGAATTGCACGCACGGGCGAGAAGCGTCCGAAAAACGACATGGGGGAGAAGATAGGGCTTGGGGGCGTCGGACGCCAGTGGGGATGCGGACGGCGGCGAACTCTGATCCTTCCCCGCCGGAAGGATGGTTGGGGCGGCGCATGAAAAAGGGCGGCCGCATCGCGACCGCCCTTTCCCTGATCCGCGAAGGAGACCGCGTGCGCGTTACGCGACGGTCTTGATCTTCTCGGCGGCGACCGCGAAGCGGTTGCTCAGCGGCTGGGCGATCTCGCCGGCCAGCTTGATCACGGTTTCGGTCGAACGCGAGGTTTCGCTGACCATCGAGTCGAAGGCCGAGCGGGCGAAGTCCGACTGGAGCTTCAGGAACTCGGTCGGCGACTTGACCGACGACAGGGTCTGCAGCGTCTGGGTCGCGGTCTCGAACGAGCGCTTGGCATAGTCCGCCGCGCCCTGGCCCAGCGACTCGGCGCCCTTGGCGGCGATCTTCGACGATTCGACGACCGCTTCCAGATTGTCCTTGTTGAAGGCGATCAGGTCTTCGAACAGCTTGCTGCTCTTTTCCATGGCGGCCTGGGTGCGGGCCTGGGCGTCGCCGAAAAAGGCCTGGGCCTTGGCGGTCGCGTTCTCGATGGTGCTCGTGGCTTCCATGATAATGTCCTTGGGCTTTGAGTCCGCCGAAACCGCGGCGGTCGGGGAAGAAAGCGTTGCGGCAGGCACCGCGGGCTTGGGGGCCTGGGCGGGCTTGGGGGCCGGGGCGGGCTTTGCCGCTTTGACGGCCTTGGGTTCCAGGGCCTTTGGTTCGGGCGCCTCGGGCTTCACCGCTGGGGCCGGTGTCGCGGCGACGGGCTTTGCCTTGGGCGCTTCGACCTTGGGGGCCGGAGCGGGGTCTGCCGCCTTGGCCGCCGGGGCGACGGGCTTTTCGGCGACCGGCACGGGCTTGGCCTCGGGCGGATCAAGGGGCCGGCTCGCGCCGACCGACGGAGCCGGATCGGCCTTGGCGACCACCGAAGCGGGCACCGGCTGCGGAGCAGGCTTGGGATCGGAGGGAAGGCCGGGCAAGGTCTTGGCGGTAGCGGATTTGGTCGCGCGTCGTGGCTTGGCCGCTGCCTTGCCGACAGGAACGGTCTGCTTCTTCGGATCCAAGAGCGCTCTCCCGATTTGTTGCGCTGCACAATAGCGATTCGCGTGATGGAAATCAAGTCTATTGTGCAATGCAGCAAAGCCGGTTCAACGCAGCTTGACGTAGCGTCCGGGCGCTTCGTCGAGCGCGGGGAGGCTGCCCTGGCCGGGTATCCGCGCACCCGCCGCCTCCACCGTGGCGGAGTCGTGGTTGTGCAGCCATGCCGCCCAGTCGGGCCACCAGCTTCCCTTCGTCTCGCTGGCGCCTGCGACGAACTCGGCCAGCGTCGCGGCGGGGGCGTCATTGGTCCAATATTGATATTTGCCCGATGCGGGCGGATTGACCACGCCCGCGATATGCCCGGATCCGGCGAGCACGAAGCGCAAGGGGCCGGCAAAGGCCTCGGTGATCTTCCACACGCTTTCGGGCGGCGCGATATGATCCTCGCGCCCCGCCTGGACATAGGCGGGCGTCGCCACCCTGGTCAGGTCGAGCGGCACGTCCGCGACCGCCATCGCCCCCGGCTTCATCAACAGATTGTCGCGGTAGAGATCGGTCAGATAGCTCAGATGCCATTTGGCGGGCAGGTTGGTGACGTCGCCGTTCCAGTGGAGCAGGTCGAACGGCATATAGTCGCGCCCCAGCAGATAGTTGTTGGTGACGTAATTCCAGATCAGGTCGCGTCCGCGCAGCAGGTTGAACGTCGCCGCCAGATAGCGACCGTCGAGATACCCCTCGGGCGACAGCGTGCCGATCAGCGCCAGTTGCTCGTCATCGACGAAGTGGAGCAGCTCGCCCGCCTTGGAGAAATCGACCTGTGCGGTGAAGAAGGTGGCGCTGGCGACCTTGTCCGCCTCGCCCCTGGCCGCGAGATAGGCCAGCGTCGCGGCCAGCGTGGTGCCCGCCACGCAATAGCCGACGCTGTGCACCGCCTCGACCGCGAGAAGCCCGCGCACCGTATCGATCGCATCCACCTGCGCCGTGACGTAATCGTCCCAGATCACATCCTTCATCGTGGCGTCGGCGGACTTCCACGACACCATGAAGACGCTGAACCCCTGGTCGACCAGCCATTTGATCAGGCTTTTCTCGGGCGCGAGGTCGAGGATGTAGAAGCGGTTGATCCAGGGCGGGAAGATCACGACCGGCACCGCCGCCACCTGTTCGGTGGTCGGGGTATAGTGGATCAACTCGTACAGGTCGGTGCGCTTGACCACCTTGCCCGGCGTCGCGGCGAGATTGCGCCCGACCTCGAACGCGGTCGAGTCGCTGTGCGTCAGCTGCCCGCGCCCCAGGTCGGCGAGCATGTTCTGCAGGCCCTTCAGCAGATTCTCGCCGCGCGTCTCGACGATCTTGTCAAGGACCTCGGGATTGGTCGCGGGGAAGTTGGCCGGGCTCATCGCATCGACAAAGCCCTGGGCGGCGAAGCGGATCTGTTCCTTCTGCCGGGGGTCCATCCCCTCCAGCGCGTCGACCCCGCGCAGCATATGGTCGGAGATCACCTGATAGCTCTGCCGGATCCAGTCGAAGAGCGGCGACTGCCACTGCTCCGCCTTGAAACGGCGGTCGGGCCTGGGGGGCTGGCTCGGCTCGGCGACCGGATCGACGAAGCGTTGCCACAGCGCCATCGAGTCGGACCAGAAGTCGCGGACCCGCTCGACGGTCGCCGGATCGTTGAAACCCGGCACCACCGGCACGCCCTCGGGCGGGGGGGACAGCGCGGCCTCCATCATCATCTGCTGCGCCCGACCCATCACCCAGGTCCAGTGTTGCAACTCTTCCAGCGTGGGAAGGGCAGGGGCTGTCGCGGGGGCGGCCGTCATCGCATCCTCTCGTTCGTCTGGGCCCATCCTAGCGTCAGGATATTGCGCCGTCATGTCGGGTCGCGTTGTTCAACGAAAGGCGCTAAGCATCGGGTCCCATTTATCAACCGAGGGACCCATGTCCGAAGAGTTCTACCGCATCAAGCGCCTGCCGCCCTATGTCATCGCCGAAGTCAATGCGATGCGGGCGGCGGCGCGCGCGGGCGGCGAGGACATCATCGATCTGGGCATGGGCAATCCCGACCTGCCGCCCCCCGATCATGTGCTCGACAAGCTGGTCGAGGTGGCCAAGAAGCCCGACGCGCACGGTTATTCCCAGTCCAAGGGAATACCGGGCCTGCGCCGTGCCCAGGCCAATTATTATGGCCGCCGCTTCGGTGTCGATCTCGATCCCGAAACCGAGGTCGTCGTGACCATGGGGTCGAAGGAAGGGCTCGCCAGCCTCGCCACCGCGATCACCGCGCCGGGCGACGTGATCCTCGCGCCCAACCCCTCCTATCCGATCCACACCTTCGGCTTCATCATCGCGGGCGCGACGATCCGCGCGGTGCCGACCACGCCGGACGAGGCCTATTTCGAGAGCCTGGAACGCGCGATGCACTTCACCGTGCCGCGCCCCTCGGTGCTGGTGGTCAATTATCCGTCCAACCCGACCGCCGAGACGGTGGACCTGGCCTTTTACGAGCGACTCGTCGCCTTCGCGAAGAAGCATGAGCTGTGGGTGCTGAGCGACCTGGCCTATTCCGAGCTTTATTATGACGGCAATCCGACCCCTTCGATCCTTCAGGTCAAGGGCGGCAAGGATGTCGCGGTCGAGTTCACCTCGCTGTCCAAGACCTATTCGATGGCGGGCTGGCGGATCGGCTTCGCGGTCGGCAACCGGAAGCTGATCGCGGCGATGACGCGGGTGAAGTCGTATCTGGATTACGGCGCCTTCACGCCGATCCAGGCGGCGGCCTGTGCCGCGCTGAACGGGCCGCAGGATATCGTCGAGAAGAACCGCCAGCTTTACCACAAGCGCCGCGACGTGCTGGTCGAGAGCTTCGGCCGGGCGGGGTGGGATATTCCGTCCCCCCGCGCCTCGATGTTCGCCTGGGCGCCGCTGCCGCCGGCGCTGGCGCATCTGGGAAGCCTGGAGTTTTCCAAGCAACTCCTGACCGAGGCCAAGGTCGCAGTGGCTCCCGGCGTCGGTTACGGCGAGAATGGCGAAGGCTTTGTCCGCATCGCGCTGGTCGAGAACGAACAGCGGCTCCGCCAGGCGGCGCGCAACATCAAGCGCTATCTCCAGTCGATGGGCGTCAACACCCCGGGATCGGCCAAGGCGGTGTGATTCCTCCCGCCTCTTTGCCAGGTCGACGCCCGTCGGATCGGGCGCGGCCTGGCGAAGGGGAAATGAGCCGGCTTCCGGTCCGACGGGCCGGACCCGGTGCCAGATCCGAAGACGGTCCTCCGATCGAATGCATGCGATGCATCAGGAAGGATTGATCCCGGCCGCCCCCAGCCGCTACGGCGGGCGCGATATCGCAAACGGGCCGAGCGTGCCCCGTCAGCGCGGCCGAATGGGCCGACGGAGTGAAGAGTGAGCAACGAACTCGATCAAATGCGTGAGCATCTGCTCGCCGCGATTGCGGATGCGCCCGCGCTGGATGCGCTGGAGGCGGTCCGCGTCGACGCGCTGGGCAAGCAGGGGCGGATTACCCAACTGCTCAAAACGCTGGGCAAGATGAGCCCCGAGGAACGTCAGGTCGAAGGGCCGCGTATCCATTCCCTGCGCGAAACCGTTACCGAGGCGCTGGCAAGCGCCAGGGCCACGCTGGAACAGGCAGCGCTCGACGCGCGGCTGTCGTCCGAGCGGCTGGATATGACCCTGCCGGTGGAGGGGGGGCGCTTCGGCACGGTCCATCCGGTTTCCCAGGTGATGGACGAACTGGCCGAGATCTTCGCCGACCTCGGCTTCGCGGTCGCAACAGGCCCGGAGGTCGAGACGGACTGGCACAATTTCACCGCGCTCAACATCCCGGAGACGCATCCGGCGCGCGCGATGCACGACACCTTCTATCTGGCGGGTGTCGAGGCGGGCGGCGACGAACGCACGGTGCGCCGCGTGCTGCGCACCCACACCTCGCCGGTGCAGATCCGCACCATGCTCGACCAGAAGCCGCCGATCCGCATCATCGCGCCGGGCCGCACCTATCGCTCCGACTCGGACGCGACCCACACGCCGATGTTCCATCAGGTCGAAGGGCTGGTGATCGACAAGGGGATCACGCTCGGCCACCTGAAATGGACGCTGGAAACCTTCCTCAAGGCCTTTTTCGAGCGTGACGACATCGTCCTGCGCCTGCGCCCCAGCTATTTCCCCTTCACCGAACCCTCGGCCGAGGTCGATGTCGGCTACACCATCGAGAAGGGCAAGCGCGTCATCGGCGGGTCCGGCGGCGGCTGGATGGAAGTGCTGGGCTCCGGCATGGTCCATCCCAAGGTCATCGAGGCGTGCGGGCTCGACCCGAACGAGTGGCAGGGCTTCGCCTTCGGCTGCGGCATCGATCGCCTCGCCATGCTGAAATACGGGATGGACGATCTGCGCGCCTTTTTCGACGGCGATATCCGCTGGTTGAAGCATTACGGGTTCGCGAGCCTCGACGTACCCACGCTGTCGGGAGGAGTCGGCGCATGAAGTTCACCCTGGGCTGGCTCAAGAGCCATCTGGACACCGACGCCTCGCTCGACGCCATCGTCGAGGGGCTGACCCGTATCGGCCTGGAGGTCGAGGGCGTGCACAATCCGGGCGAGGCGCTGTCGTCCTTCCGCGTCGCGCGCATCCTGTCGGCGGAGCGGCATCCGCAGGCCGACAAACTTCAGGTGCTGTCGGTCGATGCGGGCGACGGCCCGATGCAGGTCGTGTGCGGCGCGCCCAATGCGCGCGCAGGGCTGGTCGGTGTGTTCGGTGCGCCGGGGGCCTATGTCCCCGGGCTTGACGTGACGCTGAAGGTTGCGGCGATCCGCGGCGTCGAATCGAACGGCATGATGTGCTCGGCGCGCGAGTTGCAGATCGGCGAGGGCCATGACGGCATCATCGAACTGCCCGAGGATGCGGTGGTGGGCACGTCCTTCCCCGATTATGCGGGCCTGAACGATCCGGTCATCGACGTGTCGATCACGCCCAACCGGCAGGATTGCATGGGCGTGCATGGCATCGCGCGCGACCTTGCCGCCGCAGGTCTTGGCATGCTGATCGCGCCGACCGTTCCGCAAGTTCCGGGCGAAGGTCCCGGTCCCGACGTCCGCATCGAGGACGCCGAGGGCTGCCCCGCCTTCTACGCGCAAGCGGTGTCGGGCCTGACCAATGGCGAGGCCCCCGAATGGATGCGCCAGCGGCTGACCGCGATCGGGCAGAAGCCGATCTCGGCGCTGGTCGATATCACCAATTACATGACGGTCGATCTCGGTCGCCCGCTGCACGTCTATGACAAGGCCAAGCTGTCGGGCGGTCTGGTCGCGCGCAAGGCTAGCGACGGCGAGACGGTCGAGGCGCTCAACGGCAAGACCTATACCCTTTCCGAAGGGATGACCGTCATCGCCGACGATGCGGGCGTCCACGACATTGGCGGTATCATGGGCGGCGAGCATTCGGGCGTGTCGGAGACGACCACCGACGTCATCATCGAATGCGCCTATTTCGCGCCCGAGGCGATCGCGCGGACCGGGCAGAAGCTGGGCCTGACCTCCGACGCGCGCCAGCGGTTCGAGCGCGGGGTGGACCCGGCGTTCCTGGATGATGGCCTCGCCATCGCGACCTCGCTGGTCCTGCACATCTGCGGAGGCAAGGCGAGCAGCGTGACGCGCGCGGGCCAGCCGCCGGTCGTGGGCAAGACCATTGCCTATGACCCGAATCTGGCGGAAACGCTCGGCGGCCTCGCCGTCGAACCCGTGCGGCAGAAGGCGATCCTCGAGTCGCTGGGCTTCACTGTCACCGCCGACTGGCAGGTCACTGCGCCGAGCTGGCGCCGCGACATTGACGGCCCCGCCGATCTGGTCGAGGAAGTCATCCGCATCGAGGGGATCGATCATGTTCCCCCGGTCGCGCTGCCCCGCACCCCCGGCGTCGCGCGTCCCACCGCCACCCCGCAGCAGAAGCTGGAGCGCCGCGCTCGTCGCGCCGCCGCCGCACGCGGGCTGGACGAAGCGGTGACGTGGAGCTTCATCAGCGAGGTGCAGGCCGCGCCCTTCGGTGGCGGGGCCTTCATCCTCGCCAACCCGATCAGCGAAGACCTGAAGGTCATGCGGCCCTCGCTCCTCCCCGGCCTGCTCGCCGCGACCGAGCGCAACATCAAGCGCGGCGCGACCAGTGTCCGCCTGTTCGAAATCGGCCGCCGCTATCTGGAAGAGGCCGAACGGCCGACTTTGGGCGTGGTGCTGGCGGGCGACAAGACGCCCCGCAACTGGCGCTCGGGCAAGGCGCAAGGCTTCGACGCCTATGACGCCAAGGCGGAAGCGATCGCGCTGCTCGCGCAGGCAGGGGCCCCTGTGGATAACTTGCAGGTGATGGGCGAGGCGGGCGACGCCTGGCATCCCGGCCAGTCGGGCACGCTGCGACTGGGGCCGAAGACGGTGCTGGCGGCGTTCGGCATGGTCCACCCCTCGGTGTTGAAGGCGTTCGACATCGATGGCGCGGTGGCGGGGGTGGAAATCTACCTCGATGCGATCCCGCCGAAGCGCGCGACCGGCTTCATGCGACCCGCCTATAGCCCGCCCGCCTTGCAGTCGGTGAAGCGCGATTTCGCCTTCCTCGTCCCCGCCGATCTCGCCGCCGACTCGCTGATCCGTGCGGTGCGCGGCGCGGACAAGGCGGCGATCACCGCCGCGCGCGTCTTCGACGTGTTCGCCGGACAGGGCGTGCCCGAGGGGCACAAGTCGGTCGCGGTCGAGGTTCTGCTGCAACCCCAGCAGAAGAGCTTCACCGAGGAGGAACTCAAGGCCATCGCCGACAAGATCGTCGCGGCGGCCGCCAAGCAAGGAGCGCAGCTGCGTGGCTAACGAGGAAAACTGGGTCCGCATCGCCAATGACCATCTGTCGGCGGCGATCAATCCGTTCGGTGCGGAGCTGTCGTCGTTGCAGGACGCCGACGGCCGCGAGCTGATGACGAATGCGGACCCGGCTTTCTGGACCGGCCGTGCCCCCTTGCTCTTCCCGGTGATCGGCGTGACCCGCGACGGCATCCGCCTGAACGGCCAGCATTATCCGATGGCCAAGCACGGTTTCGCCCGCCATTCGATGTTCGAGCTGGTGACGCAGGAGCCGAGCCGGGCCGTCTTCTCGCTGGGTGACAGCGAGGAGACGCGGACCTCCTACCCCTTTGCCTTCCGGTTGGAGGCGGAGTTCCGGCTGGAGGCGGCGACGCTGGTGACCGAGGTTCGCATCCTCAACCGGGGCGAGGTGGCGATGCCCGCCAGTTTCGGCTTCCACCCCGCCTTCGCCTGGCCGCTGCCTTATGGCCAAGCGCGGGCCGACCACCGGATCGTCTTCGAGCGGGAAGAGCCGGCCCGGCTGCGCAGGATCACGCCCGATGGCCTGATCGCCGAGGATCGCCGCGACAGCCCGCTGGACGGCCGCGTTCTGCATCTGGCGGACGATCTGTTCACCGACGATGCATTGGTCTGGGATCCCGTCCAGAGCGATTCGCTGAGCTATGGCGCGGACGGCGCGCCGCAATTGCGGATCGCCTTCCCGGATACCGACAAGCTCGGCATCTGGACCAAGCCTGGCGCGGCCTATGTCTGTGTCGAGCCCTGGCACGGCATCGCCGACCCCGAGGGATTCGACGGTGAGTTCGTCGACAAGCCCGGCGTCTTCGTCGTGCCGGTCGGCGGCGAGAAGGTCATGCAGATGACGGTGACTCTGGCGGGGTAAGCTTTCTAGCCCCTCCCCTTCAGGGGAGGGGAGATCAGGCGAAGCAGGGCCTGTCTTGTGCCACAATTTGCTGTAACAGGCGCAAGCATTGCGGGCCGATCGATGCCCGCTCCTTATCTGACAGAGCCGCCCATGACTTCCCCCCGCCGTACCTTCGCGATCATCTCGCACCCTGACGCCGGCAAGACGACGCTGACCGAAAAGCTGCTCTATTTCGGCGGCGCGATCCATCTGGCGGGCGAGGTCAAGGCGCGCGGGGCAAACCGGCGTGCGCGTTCCGACTGGATGAAGATCGAGCAGCAGCGCGGCATCTCGGTCACGTCGTCGGTCATGACGTTCGAGAAGGACGGTGTGACCTTCAACCTGCTCGACACGCCGGGCCACGAGGACTTTTCCGAAGACACCTATCGCACCCTGACCGCAGTCGACTCGGCGGTGATGGTCATCGACGCGGCGCGCGGTATCGAGGCGCAGACGCGGAAATTGTTCGAGGTGTGCCGTTTGCGCTCGGTGCCGATCATCACCTTCGTCAACAAGGTCGATCGTGAGGGCCGTCCGCCCTTCGAGCTGCTCGACGAGATCGCCGACATATTGGCGCTCGACGTCGCGCCGATGAGCTGGCCGGTCGGCATGGGCGGGCTGTTCGAGGGCATTCTCGACCTGACCACCGGCAAGGTCAGCCGTCCCGAGGGCGACAGCCGCGCCTTTCTGGGCAAGGTGGATGATGCGCCGACCCTTCCGCCCGAGGTCGCCGAAGAGGTGGAACTGGCGCAGGCCGGCTATGCCGCGTTCGATGGCGAGGCCTATCGCAACGGCGATCTGACGCCGGTCTATTTCGGATCGGCGCTGAAGGATTTCGGCGTCGCCGAACTGATCGACGCGCTCAGCCGCCATGCGCCGCCGCCCCGGCCGCAGCCGGCCGAGCCCGCCCCGGTGTCGCCCGATAACAAGGAAGTCACCGGCTTCGTGTTCAAGGTGCAGGCGAACATGGACCCGCAGCACCGCGACCGGATCGCGTTCATGCGACTGTGCTCGGGCACCTTCAAGCGCGGCATGAAGCTGACCCCGACGGGGCACGGAAAGCCGATCGCGGTCCACTCGCCCATCCTGTTCTTCGCGCAGAATCGCGAAGTCGCGGACGAGGCGTTTCCGGGCGACATCATCGGCATCCCCAATCATGGCACTTTGCGGGTGGGGGACACGCTGTCCGAGCGGGCGGATGTCCGTTTCACCGGCCTGCCCAATTTCGCGCCCGAAATCCTGCGCCGCGTCGCGCTGAAAGACCCGACCAAGACCAAGCAGCTTCGCAAGGCGCTGGACGACATGGCCGAGGAGGGGGTGACCCAGGTCTTCTATCCCGAGATCGGGTCGAACTGGATCATCGGTGTGGTCGGGCAGCTCCAGCTCGACGTGCTGCTGTCGCGGCTCGATGCGGAATATAAGGTGGCGGCGGGGCTGGAGCCCGCGCCGTTCGACACCGCGCGCTGGATCACGGCGGACGATCCGGCGGACCTCAAGGCCTTCATGGACCTGAACCGCTCGGCCATGGCCAAGGACCGCGACGACAATCCCGTCTTCCTCGCCAAGAGCGCCTGGGAAGTCGGCTATGTCGCCGATCGCTACCCCAAGGTTCGCTTCCTCGCCACGCGCGAGCGCTGATCCGGTCCCGGGGGCGGAACCGGAAGGCCGTTTCGCGGCTTCAACGACGATGAACGAACAGGGACCCACCATGGACCGCACCGCGATCGAAGCGACCTTCGAGGCCAATGAAAAGCTGATCCGCCGCCGCGCGCTGAAGGCCGGGGCCAAGGCGCTGACCATCGGCACCGAAAGCCTGGCGGACACGATCGATGCGATCGCCGATGCTTACGGCCTGACGGGGGCGCAGCGGCGCCAGCTGGAACCCGGCATGGCGATCGAGGCGCAGGAGATCGTCGGCAAGCTCAAGGGCTTTGTCGGCCCGGCCGCGATCCTGGGCGACCTGCGCGGCGGATCGGGGCTGCTGTCGCAGGCGCGTGCCGCCGGGCGGCTGGCCAAGACCGCGCGCAAGATCGGCAAGGGCGGACTGGCGGCCGGACGGGTCGCGGCGCGCGGCGGACGTGTGGCGCGCGCGGTGCCCTGGGCCGCGCTGGGCGTGGCGGCCTGGGGCGTCGGCAATGGCGGCTGGTTCTGGTGGCGGGCGCATGCCTATAACCGGGCCTGCCGGGATCTGCTGCTGGGTGAACAGGGCGGGGTGGTGCTCCCCGCCTGATCCGGTGCAGGTCGCTGCGTGCTTTCCGCGCAGCCTGCACGGTGTCTGGACCGAGGCGAGGCCCCATTCCCGGAGAAATCTCCTACCGCCCGGCTGCCCGATCGTCCCACGCCAGCCCCTCGGCCAGCGAATCGCGGATTTGGCGCAGCATGGTTGCGGGATCGTCCTTCTTGCGCGTCTCGCCTTCGAGAAACTGCTGAACTCCGCGCACGGTATAGCCCTGCTGGTTGAGCAGTCCGTCGATCCGACGGATCAGCGCCAGGTCTTCCGGGCGGTAATAGCGGCGATTGCCGGCGCGTTGCACCGGACGAAGCTGCGGGAAACGGCCTTCCCAATAGCGCAGGACATGCTGCGCCACCCCCGTTTCACGCGAAGCCTCGCCGATGGTGCGCAGGGCACCATCGGTCTTTCCACCGTCCGACGGGCGTGTCGGTCTATCCCGCGGCGACAATGCGATCGCGCATCATCTGGCTGGCGCGGAAGGTCAGGACACGGCGGGGTGCGATGGGCACCTCCACGCCGGTCTTCGGATTGCGGCCGATCCGCTCTCCCTTGTCGCGCAGCACGAAGGTACCGAATCCTGAAATCTTGACATTTTCCCCGCGAGACAGCGCGTCGCACATCTCGACGAGGATCTGCTCGACGACCTCTGCCGAATCGGACCGCGACAGGCCGACCTCCTGGTGGAGCGATTCGGCGAGATCCGCCCGTGTCAAAGTTCCAGCATTCCTCATGGCCATCCCCCCAATGGTGTGAGGGGATCAGGTATCACACCCGATTATGGGTCCGAAAGGGATTTATCTTGGTTAATCTCAATCGATTGCTTAAAATCGGATGACCGCGGCGCCCCAGGTGAAGCCGCCGCCCATCGCTTCCAGGACGATCAGGTCGTTCGTACGGATGCGTCCGTCGCGCACCGCCGTGTCGAGCGCCAGCGGAACCGAGGCCGCCGACGTGTTCGCATGCTGGTCGACCGTGACGATCACCTTCTCGGCGGCCAGGTTCAATTTCCGCGCCGTGGCGTCCAGGATGCGGGCATTGGCCTGATGCGGCACGACCCAGTCGACATCCGCAGCGGTCAGATCCGCCAGGCCCAGAGCTTCTTCCATGACCTGGGCGAGGTTGACGACGGCATGGCGGAACACTTCGCGCCCCTTCATCCGCAACTTGCCGACCGTGCCCGTCGTCGACGGACCGCCATCGACATAGAGAAGGCCGTTGTGACGGCCATCGGCATGAAGCTTGGTCGCCAGGATGCCACGACCATCGGCCTGCTCGCTCTCGCGTGCTTCCAGCACGATCGCGCCCGCCCCGTCGCCGAACAGGACGCAGGTGGCGCGGTCCTCCCAGTCGAGGATACGGCTGAAGGTCTCCGCGCCGATCACCAGCGCCCGCCGCTGCACGCCCGAACGCAGCATCGCGTCCGCCACCTGCACGGCATAGAGGAAGCCCGAACAGACCGCCGCCACGTCGAACGCGACGCAGTCGTTGATGCCCAGCATCGCCTGAACCTTGGTCGCGGTCGCGGGAAAGGTCTGGTCCGGCGTTGCGGTCGCCAGCACGATCAGGTCGATATCCTGTGCCGACAGGCCGGCGGCGGCAATCGCGGCCTTGGCGGCGTCGGCGGCCAGCGTCGCGGTCGTCTCTTCGGGGCCTGCGATATGGCGGAAGCGGATGCCGGTCCGCTCGACGATCCACGCGTCGGAGGTGTCCACCTCTTGCGCCAGTTCCTCGTTCGACACCCGCCGGGTTGGAAGGGCCGAGCCCGTACCGGTGACGATCGATCGAATCATGCCGCTGCCTCGAAATTCAGGAGATCCTCGGCGATCCGCCGGGTCAGGTCGGCGCGCACCATCTTGGCCGCGTTGCCGATCGCGGTGGCGACGCCCAGTTCGTTGGCGCTGCCATGGCTTTTGACCACCAGCCCGTTCAGGCCAAGGAAGACCGCGCCATTATGGTTGTTCGGGTCCAGGTGATCGCGCAGCAGCTCGGTCGCGGGGCGCGAGATCAGGAAACCGACCTTCGACCGCACCGAGGAGCGGAAGGCGCGCTTCAGCAGGTCGCCGACGAAGCGGGCGGTCCCCTCGGCGGTCTTGAGCGCGATATTGCCCGCGAAACCGTCGCAAACGATCACATCGACATGGCCCCGGGCGATCTGATTGCCCTCGACGAAGCCGGTGAAGTTGAGCGGCAGGTGATTCTGCCCGCGCAGGACCGCGGCGGCATCGCGAATCTCGTCGGTGCCCTTCTGATCCTCGGACCCGATGTTCAGAAGCGCGACGCGCGGATTGTCGAGTTCGAGCAGCGTGCGGGCATAGGCCGCGCCCATCACCGCGAACTGGACGAGGTTGCGCGCGTCGCATTCGGTGTTCGCGCCCAGGTCGAGCATGACGACGTCATTGTCGCCCAGCGTCGGCAGGGGCGCGGCCAGTGCGGGCCGGTCGATGCCGGGCAGGGTGCGCAGGCTCAGCTTGGCCATCGCCATCAGCGCGCCGGTATTGCCCGACGAGACGGCGGCGGCGGCGCGGCCGCGCTTCACCAGATCGATGGCGATGCCCATCGATGTCGTGCGCGCGCGTCGGATCGCCTGGCTCGGCTTTTCGCTCGAACCGACGATCTCGGGCGCGTGGACGATTTCAGACGCGGCGGAAAGATTGGGATGGGACAAGAGTCCCTCCGCGATCTTCACCTCGTCGCCGACCAGGAAGAAGCGCATGCCCTCGAAGCGGCGACGCGCTCTGGCGACGCCGGCGAGCATCACGGCCAGCCCGTCGTCGCCGCCCATCGCATCGACGGCGATCCAGGCGTTATCGGCCATGCGTGTCCTCTAACGGTCGTTCAATCTGGTAAGGTAGAGGGATCAGCCCTCGACCGACACGACCTCACGGCCGTTATAATGGCCGCAAGCAGTGCACAGATTGTGCGGGCGCTTCAGTTCGCCGCAGTTCGGGCATTCCTGGAACGCAGCGACCGTGAGCGAGTCGTGGCCACGGCGCATGCCGCGCTTGGAGGGCGAAGTCTTTCTCTTGGGGACGGCCATTGCGGCACCTTATCAATTCGAACAATGGGTGGATACGCCACGGTCAGCACCCATTGCGCGCCCGGATCGAAGGACCCGGCCGCGTGAGCACCCAGCCGGACGCATCGCGAAGCCCCGCGCCTATAGCGAGTTTTGCCGATGTTGCAAGCGCGGCCGCGAGATGGCACTCCCCGACATCGTGCAATTTACGGGAATGACGGCACTTATGGTCCTGCCGGTTACGCTCAGCATCGCGGCGGCGGCCGCGATCGTCAATTTGTGGCTCGCCCTGCGAATCGTGGTCGGGCGGCTTCGTGGCAAGGTGATGCTCGGCGATGGTGGCGATTCGCGACTCGCCGCAGGCATGCGGGCCCAGGCCAATTTCGTCGAATATGCGCCCTTCGTCCTGATCCTGATGGGGTTGGTCGAACTGTCGGGCGGCGCGCGCTTCTGGCTGTGGGTGCTGGGCGTGGCGTTCATCCTGGCGCGGATCGGCCATGGCTGGGGCATGGCGCGGCCGGCACCCAATATCGGGCGGGCCGGGGGCGCGATCGGCACCTGGGCGATCACCGCGTTGCTGGCGGGCTGGGCGCTCGGGATCGTCTATGTCGCCAATGCCGCGCCCGTGACCGGGCCCACTATCATAAGGATCGACCAGTGATGATTCGTTTGCCCCTGATCGGCCTCGCCGCCGTCGCACTGACCGCCGCCGCGCCGGACCCCATTTCGCCCGCACGGATGTCGGCGGATGTAAAGGTGCTGGCTTCCGATGCCTTTGAGGGGCGCGCGCCCGGAACCCCCGGCGAGACGAAGACGGTCGACTGGCTGGTCGCGCAGTTCAAGGCCATGGGGCTCCAGCCCGGCGGGCCGAACGGGCAGTGGACGCAAGCCGTGCCGTTGATCCGCACCCAGATCGGCCAGGGGACGATGCGCGCCGGCGCGCTGCCGCTGGTGCAGGGGCAGGGCGTCTATGTCTCGACCGTCCGCCCCGTCGACCGGGTGGCGATCCAGGACGTGCCGATGGTCTTTGTCGGTTATGGCGTCCATGCGCCCGAGCGCGGCTGGGACGATTTCAAGGGCGTCGACCTGAAGGGCAAGATCGCGGTCTTCCTGGTCAACGATCCCGATTTCGAGGCGGTCGCGGGCGACGATGCCAAGGGCAAGTTCGGCGATCGGCGCATGACCTATTATGGCCGCTGGACCTACAAATATGAGGAGGCCGCGCGGCAGGGCGCGGTCGGCGCGCTGATCGTGCATGACACGCCGGGCGCGGGCTATGGCTGGGCGACGGTCACCGCGCCGGCGGGTGAGAATTACGACATCGTCCGCAGCGATCCGACCTCGCGCGTGCTGCTACAGGGCTGGCTGTCGGGCGAGTCGGCGACCCGGCTGTTCGCCGCCGCCGGACTGGACCTGGCGCAGCAGCGCGCGCTTGCGCGGCGGGCGGATTTCCGTCCCGTGGAACTGAAGGGCCAGGATTTCTCCGCCGACCTGCCCGTGACCACGGTGCGCGCGGAAAGCCGCAACGTCCTGGCGAAACTGTCCGGCAAGACGCGTCCCGACGAGGTCGTGATGTTCGGCGCGCATTGGGATGCCTATGGCAAGGGCGCGGCGGATGCGCAGGGCCGGGTGATCCGCCCGGGGGCCAATGACGACGGGCTGGGCGTGGCGGGCGTGCTGGAACTCGCGCGCGCCTTCAAGGCCGCGCCACGCACCGACCGCAGCCTGGTCTTCGCGCTGTGGACCGGCGAGGAGCGGGGGCTGCTGGGGTCGGAGACCTATGCGGTCAATCCGGTCTATCCGCTGGCCAAGACGGTCGCCAACCTGACGCTGGATATCCTTCAGACGGCGGGACCGGCGAAGGATGTCATGCTGGTCGGCGACGGGCAGAATGATCTGGAGGATCGCCTCCGTGCCGCCGCGGCGACGCAGGGGCGGGTGGTGACACCCGAGGCGCTGCCCGAGCGTGGCCTGTTCTACCGTGCCGACCATTTCTCGGTCGCGCGCCGCGGCGTGCCGACGCTGCTGCTGATGGCGATCAGCGGTGCGCCCGATCTGGTCGCGGGGGGACGCCCGGCGGGTCAGACATGGCTGGAGGATTATATGCGCTGCTATCACCAGACCTGCGATGCCTGGGATGCGCGCTGGGATCTGCGCGGTGCGGCGGCCGATGTCGGATTGTTCTACCGGATCGGACGCGATCTGGCCGATGGGCGCGACTGGCCGGAATGGCGCGCGGGTTCGGAATTCAAGGCGATTCGGGCCGAGACGGCGGGGGAGCGGCGGTAACGCGTCCCCCTTGGCCTTCGACCGCGCTGTCGAGGGCCAACCCGACTCTCAAACCAATCCCAGCACCCGATCCGCCACGAAGGCATTGCTCTGACGCTCATGGCCGAAGGTGCTGGGCTGGCCATGACCCGGAATGAACGCGGTGTCGTTGCCCAGCGGCCAGAGCTTCTCGACGATCGTGCGGATCAGTTGCTCATGATCCCCCCCGGCCAGGTCCGTCCGTCCGATCGAACCCTGGAACAGCACGTCGCCGACCAGCGCGAAGCGTGACGGCGCATGGTGGAAGATGACATGCCCGCGCGTATGGCCCGGCGTCTCGTACACATCGAGCGTCAGGTCGCCGATCGTCACCGTGTCGCCGTCGTTCAGCCAGCGCGTCGGCTCCAGCACCTGGGCGGGGATGCCATAGGCCTGTCCGTCCTCGACCAGCCGCGCGAGCCAGAAGCGATCCTCCTCCTGCGGTCCTTCGACGGGCACGCCGAGCGCGTCCGACAAGGCCCGGGCCCCGCCCGCATGGTCGATATGACCGTGGGTGAGCAGGATCTTCTCCACCGTCACCCCGGTCTTGGCGATCGCGTCGTGGATGCGCGGCAGGTCCCCGCCGGGATCGACCACCGCCGCCTTCATCGTCGCGGTGCACCAGACGATCGAGCAATTCTGCTGGAGCGGGGTGACGGGGACGATCGCGGCGCGGAGGGGCGGGTTCTGGGTCGGGTCGGTCATGCGTCCGAAGATAGGGGCTGGGACGGTGTCGGCCAATCGATACTTGCATGTGTCCCCGCGCGCCGTGCATGGATCATGGTCCATGCCGCGCCCCACGCCTCCCTTTGTCCTGCTAGACGATGCCCGCGTCGGCGGCGCGGCGGCGCGTCTCTATACGCGGCCGGTCGAGATCGTGACGGCCCATGCCCATGGCGAGGTCGCATCCGCGCTGTCGACGCTGCGCCAGGCGCGGGCGCGCGGGCTGCACGCGGTCGGCTTCCTCGCCTATGAGGCGGGGGCGGCGTTCGAGCCCGGCGTGCCCGTGCGGACCCCCGAAGGGCCGCTGCTGTGGTTCGGCCTGTTCCAGGGCTATGACACGGTCGACCCCCTCGCGCTGCTGCCCGACCCGGCCGGGGCCTGTGTCGGCGCGCTGGTGCCGGAGGGTGGCCCGGCGCGCCATGCCGAGCAGTTCGCCCAGGCCCAGGCGCTGATCGCGGCGGGCGATCTCTATCAGGTCAATCTGACCTTCCGGGCCGAGGTGCCGGTTTCGGGCGATCCGCTGGCGCTTTATGCGGGGCTTCGCGCGCGGTCGCGCGCCGGGTGGGGCGCGGTGGTCGAAACCGGGGAGGCGACGATCCTGTCGCTGTCGCCGGAATTGTTCTTCGCGCTGGAGGATGGCCGCCTGACCGCCCGGCCGATGAAGGGCACCGCGCGGCGCCACGGCGATCCCGCCACCGATGCGCGGGTGGCGCAGGCGCTGCGCGAGGATCCCAAGCAGCGCGCCGAGAATCTGATGATCGTCGACCTGATGCGCAACGACCTGTCGCGCGTCGCCCGGCCGGGCAGTGTCGCGGTGCCCGAGCTGTTCGCCGTCGAGCCCTATCCGACCGTGCACCAGATGGTGTCGACCGTCACCGCCGACCTGGCCGAGCGATATGATGCGGTGGATGTGCTGGCCGCGCTCTTCCCCTGCGGCTCGATCACCGGCGCGCCCAAGATCCGTGCGATGCAGGCGATCGGCGAGATCGAGGATTCGCCGCGCGGCCTCTATACCGGGGCGATCGGGCGGCTGGATGCGAATGGCGACGCGATGTTCAACGTCGCGATCCGCACGCTGACCTTGCCGAGTGGCCGCGACCGGGCCGTGCTGGGGCTGGGATCGGGGATCGTCGCGGATTCGGTCGCGGCGGACGAGTGGGACGAATGCCTTGCCAAGGCCGCCTTCCTGACCGGGGCCGTGAGCGATTTCGACCTGATCGAGACCATGGCCTTCGATCCCGTCGAGGGCATCCAGCATCTGGAGGCCCATCTTGCCCGGATGAAGGCGAGTGCGGCGGCGCTGGGCTTCGTCTTCAACCGGCATGATGCGCGCAACGAGTTGCAGGCGGCGACCTTCCGCCTGCGGGAGCCGCGGCGTGTACGGATGCTGCTGGCACGCGGCGGCGCCCTGGCGATCGAGGTCGGACCCGGCCCCGCGCCCTTCGATGGCGTCGTGCCGGTGCAGGTCGTGCCGCTGCCCGTCTCGCCCCAGGACCTGCGCCTGCGTCACAAGACCAGCGCGCGCGGCTTTTACGATGCGGCGCGGATCGCCGCCGGCACGCCGGAGGTGGTGTTCGAGGCGCCCGACGGCAGCCTGACCGAAGGCAGCTTCACCTCGCTGTTCGTCGAGCGCGGCGACATGCTGGTCACCCCGCCGCTGGCGCAGGGGCTGCTGCCCGGCGTGCTGCGCGCGCACCTGATCGAGACGGGCCGTGCGGTCGAGGGCCGGGTGTGCCGTACCGACATCCAGGACGGATTCTTGCTCGGCAACGCGCTTCGCGGATTGTTTCGTGCACGGATGGTTGCGGATGAGGGGATGGCGGGCTAAGGCGCAGCCGCAAATCCCTGTCGCAAAGGTTCCGTTTTATGCAGCCCTCCGCCGCGCTCGGTCGTATCAGCCCATCCCCCACGCTCGCCATCACCAGCCGCGTGCTGGAGCTGAAGCGCGCCGGTGTCGACGTGATCGGCCTGGGTGCGGGCGAACCCGATTTCGACACGCCCGATTTCGTCAAGGAGGCCGCCATCCAGGCGATCCGCGACGGCAAGACCAAATATACCAATGTCGACGGCACGGCCGAGCTGAAGGCCGCGATCGCGGCGAAGTTCGCGCGCGACAACGGCCTGACCTACAAGGCCGATCAGATCAGCGTGAATGTCGGCGGCAAGCACACCCTGTTCAACGCCATGGTCGCGACGATCGATGCGGGCGACGAGGTGGTGATCCCCGCGCCCTATTGGGTCAGCTATCCAGACGTCGTCCAGTTCGCGGGCGGCGTGCCGGTGATCGTGAAGGCCGGGCCGGAACAGGGCTATAAGCTGACGCCCGAAGCGCTCGACGCGGCGATCACGCCGAAGACCAAGTGGGTCATCCTGAACTCGCCGTCCAACCCGACGGGTGCGGGCTATACCGCCGACGAGCTGAAGGCGCTGGGTGACGTCATCCTCAAGCACCCGCATGTCTGGGTCTTCGCCGACGATATGTACGAGCATATCGTCTATGACGGTTTCCGCTTCGCCACGATCGCGCAGGTCTGCCCCGAGCTGTACGAGCGCACGCTGACCGTCAATGGCTGTTCCAAGGCCTATGCGATGACCGGCTGGCGCATCGGCTATGCGGGCGGCGCGGCCTGGCTGATCAAGGCGATGGCCAAGTTGCAGTCGCAGTCGACCTCCAACCCCTGCTCGATCGCGCAGGCGGCGGCGACGGCGGCGCTGAACGGCGACCAGAGCTTCCTTGCCGAACGCAACACCGCGTTCCAGGGGCGTCGCGACATGGTCGTCGCGATGCTCAACGAGATCGAGGGCATGACCTGCCCGACGCCGGAGGGCGCCTTCTACGTCTATCCGTCCTTTGCGCCGCTGATCGGCAAGACCACGCCCTCGGGCCGCCTGATCGACAGCGACGAGGCGTTTGTCGGCTATCTGCTCGACGATGCGAAGGTCGCGGCGGTGCAGGGCGCGGCGTTCGGCCTCTCGCCCGCGATGCGAATCAGCTATGCGACCTCTGATGCGCTGCTGCGCGAGGCGTGCACCCGCATCCAGACGGCCTGCGCCGCGCTGAAATAATTTTCAGGGCATATGCCCCTTGGGCCAGTCGTTCCGGTCAAGTGGCTGGAGCGGCTGGCTTTTTTTGTCGGGTCCCGCGAACGGCCAATATGGCTTAACTGTGGCGTGAACGACACGGTCACGTGCCGTTAATGCTGTGTTTCTATAAATGTCATTGTCGGAACGGCGTCGATCGATCAGAGGACGCCCGGAAGATCGCCGCCCATTCGGGGGCGACCCGTTTTAGACAGGTGAAGACGAATGCGTGCCCTCCTCAAGTCCAGCTTCGTATGGCAGTTCGCCGGCGGATTTGTGCTGGGCGCCTTGGGTCTCGTGGTTCTGCACCCTGCCGAAGCGCCGAGCCGTTATGCCTCGGCCCCGGTTGAGGCGGTTCGCTAAGGGCGACAACCCCTCGTCCGGCATCGACGTCAGCCTCTAGCCGAGCCTTACGACCCACCCCATATCCGGGTGATGCGCAACACCCTCTGCCTCGCCCTTGGCGCGATCGCGTTCGGAGCGGTCGCCCTGTCTTCCCTCCCCCAGGCGGCCGAGGCCGAGCGCGCGGTGCCGCTGCCCAAGGCTGCCGTCGACCTTCCCGCCGCGCCGCGCCCCCAGATCGCGGTCCTCGCGGGTGGCTGTTTCTGGGGCATGGAGGCGGTGTTCGAGCGGGTGAAGGGCGTGCGCTCGGTCACGGCGGGTTATGCCGGTGGACGGCGCGAGGACGCCAACTACGCCGCCGTCTCGACCGAGCGGACCGGTCATGCCGAGGCGGTGCGGATCGTCTACGACCCGTCACGGGTGTCCTACGCCACGCTGCTCCGCATCTATTTCGCGATCGCGCATGATCCGACCCAGGTCGGCGGCCAAGGCCCCGATCGCGGTCCCAGCTATCGCTCCGCGATCTTCGCCCAGTCGCCTGATCAGTCGCGGGTGGCACGCGACTATATCGCGCAACTGACCCGCGCCCATGTCTTTGTGCGGCCGATCACGACGCGAATCGAACGGGGCGGCTTCTTCCCGGCCGAGGCGGAGCATCAGAATTTCTACGACCGCAACCCCGCGCACCCCTATATCATGCGGTGGGACAAGCCCAAGGTCGCGGGCTTTCGCGCGGGCTTTCCCGATCTGGCGCGCGCCGGATAAGGCTCAGGCCGCGACCGGAAAGCGCAGCATCCGGTCGCGCACCGGCACCAGCGCCTCGGCAGAGCGTCCGACCGCCTGGATCAGCGCGGGATGATCGACATCCAGCCCCCCGGTGAGCGCACCGAAGGCGGGCAGAACCAGCTTGGCGCGGGTCGCGACGAAACAGCGCCGCGCCACCATCTTGCCGCGTACCCGCACCCGCAGCTTGGGATGGAAATGCCCCGACAGTTCGGGTCGCGTTTCCGCCGGATCGGCCTCATGCCGCAGGACCAGCCCGTCGACCGCCGCTTCCTGCGTGACCATTCCGCCGCAGCGATCGCGCAGCACGGGATCATGATTGCCGGTGATCCAGGTCCAGCGCGTCCGGCCCGTCAGCGCCAGCAGCATGGCGCGGGCGTCGGGCAGCAGCCGGTCGCACCCTTCCGCATCGTGAAAGCTGTCCCCCAGGCACCAGACCTCTTGCGCGCCGGTGGCGGCGACCAGCGCGGTCAGCTCGGTCAGCGTCGCCAGCGAGTCATAGGGCGGCAGCATCTGTCCGCCGCCGGCATACCAGCTCGCCTTTTCCAGATGCAGGTCCGCGACCAGCAATGCGGCCCGCGCGGGCCAGAACAGCGCGCCTGCGGACAAGGCCGTGAAGTCGTGGCCGCCGAACGAAAAGGGAACCATTTCCATTCCATGCGCTTGACGCTCTGCAATATCAAGCGTTTGCAAAGGGTGTTGGAAAGCCCTTGCTTCCGGGGTGGATAGGCGTAAAGCGCGCCGTCCTTTTGGTACAGGGGGTTCCGGCGGACATGACGGCGAAAGCGACCGACATCGTGGCGATCCAGACCGAATCCGCATCGACATCCGGGGACCATGCGCACCGCGGCGGATCGGCCCATCCCGCGCTTGCCGCGCTGACCATCGGCGCGATCGGGGTCGTCTTCGGCGATATCGGCACCAGCCCGCTTTATGCCTTTCGCGAGGCGCTGACCCAGACGGCGGGCGACGGTATCGATCCGGGTGAGATCCTGGGCGTGCTGAGCCTGGCGCTCTGGTCGCTGATCCTGGTGGTGACGATCAAATATGTCGTCTTCCTGATGCGCGCCGACAATCAGGGCGAGGGCGGCGTGCTGGCGCTGGCCGCGCTGGCCCGACGGTCCGGCGGGTTCCGGCCGCGTATCGCGCTGGTCCTGGGGGCGGCGGGGGCGTCGCTCTTCTATGGTGATGCGATCATCACGCCCGCCTTGTCGGTGCTGTCGGCGATGGAGGGATTGCACACCATTCCCGCCGCCGCGCCGATCTTCGACGAGAATGTCATCCGCCTCTGCACCATCGTCATCCTCGTCGCGCTGTTCTTCATCCAGTCGCGCGGGACCGCGCAGGTGTCGAAGCTGTTCGGCCCGATCTGTATTCTGTGGTTCCTCGTCATCGGCGGGCTGGGGCTGTGGCATATCGCCGACGAACCCTCGATCGCGCGGGTGATCTGGCCGGGTTACGGGGTCAGCTTCCTGGCCAGCCACGGCATTGTCGGGCTGTTCGTGCTGGGCGCGGTGTTCCTGACCGTCACCGGGGCAGAGGCGCTGACCGCCGATATGGGGCATTTCGGGCGGTTGCCGATCCGCATCGGCTGGTTCTCGCTGGTGCTCCCGGCGCTGGCGCTCAACTATCTGGGGCAGGGGGCCTTCGCCCTGTCCGCACTGGAGAAGGCCACGGCGCGGGGCGCGCCCTTCACCAATCAGGACTGGTTCTTCCTGATGGCGCCAGAGCCCTTGCGCCCCGCGCTGATCGTGCTCGCGGGCCTTGCCACCGTGATCGCGGCGCAGGCGGTGATCACGGGCGCCTTCTCGCTGACCCAGCAGGCGATCCAGCTCGGCCTCCTGCCGCGCCTGCGCGTCCGCCAGACCTCGGCCGATTTCCAGGGGCAGATTTATCTCCCCGCGATCAACTGGCTGTTGCTGGCCGGGGTGCTGGTTCTGGTCGTGCAGTTCAAGACCTCCTCGGCGATGGCCGCCGCCTATGGCATCGCGGTGACGGGGACGATGGTGGTCACCACCTGTCTAGCCTATCTGGTGGTGCGGCATCGCTGGGGCTGGTCGCGCGCGCTGGCGCTGGCGGCGATCCTGCCATTCCTCGCGCTCGACCTGGTCTTCTTCGGCGCCAATATCCTGCGCGTGATCGAGGGTGGCTGGGTGCCGCTGCTGGTCGGGGCGTGCGTAGGCCTGATCATCCATACCTGGGTGCGCGGGCGCGGCATCGTCTCGGCGTTCGAGAAGCGTCAGGCGATCCCGCTCGCCGATCTTGCCGCCGCACTCGCCAAGCGTCCGCCCGAGCGGGTGGCGGGGACGGCGGTGTTCCTGACCGCCAATCCCGCCTCGGCACCCGGCGCACTGCTCCACAATCTGAAGCATAACAAGATCCTGCATGCGCAGAATCTGATCGTCACGATCCGCACCGCCGATCGCCCCGTGGTGCCGCCCGAAAAGCGTGCGCATGTCGAACGGCTGGACGACAATTTCGCTACCGTCGTCCTGACCTATGGCTTCATGGAAACCCCCGACGTGCCGCGCGACCTGCCACGCGATCTGGGGGTGGAGACGAACGGCCGGGGGCTGGACCCGATGAAGACCAGTTTCTTCATCGGCCGCAATACCCTGAAACCCGAAGCGGAAAAGGGCATGCCCCCCTGGCAGGACCGCGTGTTCATGTTCCTGCAACGCAATGCCAGCGACCCGACCGACTTCCTGCGGATTCCGCCGGGCAAGGTGGTCGAACTGGGCGAGCAGGTGACGGTCTGACCACATCCTCCCCTGTCGGGGAGGATCAGGGCCTGGTCACAATACGACCTTGGGCGGCTTGGCGGCCTCGACCGCGACCAGCACCATCTTTTCCCAGATGGCGGGATCGCCCGCATCGGCCATCGCCCCATCGGGTTCGCGCAGCGTCCGCAGGACCGCCAGCGCATCCGCCATATGCTCGCGCCAATGATCGTCGACCAGACGCGCGGCGGATTCCGAATCGCCGCCGGCATTGGCGCTCAGCCGCTGTCCGCACAGCACACGCGCGATGCGTTCGGCGGCGGGAGTATGGGCAATATCCATGGCAAACTCTCCTGATGCGTGGATCGTTACGGGGTCAACGCATCGGGAGAGGGTTGGGGTTCAGACATGGAAAGGCCGTCCATCGCTTTTGCGAGGGACGGCCTTTGTCGTGCGTCAGCCCTGTGCGCCGCGACCGGCACCGCCGCCGCCGCCCGCGGGACGACCCTGGCCGCCACGGCCGCGGCCACCGCCGCCGCTCCGGCGACGCGGCTGGCGACCCTGCGGCGCCCGTGCGTCGGTCGCGCGCGGATGATGGGTCGCACGCGGGCGCGCCGGATCACGCGGCCGGTCGACACGCGGTGCGGGATCGGCGCCGATCGCCTTGACCCGCTGCGACTTGATGGTCTCGGCGCGCTTCACGAAGTCGGCGGGCAGCGGCACGACCTGGATCTTCTGCCGCGTCAGCTTCTCGATATCCTTCAGGTAAGGACGCTCGTCCTCGGCGCAGAAGGCGATGGCCAGGCCCGAACGGCCCGCCCGCGCGGTCCGGCCGATGCGGTGGACATATTGTTCGGCGACATTGGGCAGCTCGAAGTTGAAGACGTGGCTGACGCCCGGAATGTCGATGCCGCGCGCGGCGATGTCGGTCGCCACCAGCACGCGGGTCTGGCCCGAGCGGAACTCGCCCAGCGCCCGTTCGCGCTGGCCCTGGCTCTTGTTGCCATGGATCGCGTTGGCGGCGATGCCGTTGCCGGCCAGCAGCTTCACGACGCGGTCCGCGCCATGCTTGGTGCGGGTGAAGACCAGTGCCAGCTCGATCGCGGGATCGGCGAGCAGGATGGTCAGCAGCGCCTGCTTTTCCTGTTGCGTCACGAAGGTCACCGACTGGTCGACACGCTCGGCGGTGGTGGCGACCGGGGTGACCGTGACGGTCGCGGGATTGTCGAGGAACTTGTCGGCCAGATCGCGGATCGCGGCGGGCATGGTGGCCGAGAAGAACAGGGTCTGGCGCTTGCGCGGCAGCATCTTCACGATCCGGCGCAGCGCATGGATGAAGCCCAGGTCGAGCATCTGGTCGGCCTCGTCCAGCACCAGGATCTCGATCATCGACAGGTTCAGGAAGCCCTGCTCGACCAGATCGATCAACCGGCCGGGCGTCGCGACCAGGATGTCGACGCCGCGCGACAGGTCCTGACGGTTCTTGTTGATGCTGGTGCCGCCGAAGACGGTCGCGACCGCGAGCTTGGAGAATTTGGCATAGCCGCGCGCATTCTCGGCGATCTGGCTGGCCAGTTCGCGCGTCGGGGCGAGCACCAGCATGCGGCAATGGGTCGGTAGGACGCGCTTGTTCGCCTCGACCAGACGTTGGATCGACGGAAGCACGAATGCGGCGGTCTTGCCGGTGCCGGTCTGCGCGATGCCCAGCAGGTCGCGGCCTTCCAGCAGCGTCGGGATCGAATCGCGCTGGATCGGGGTGGGTTCGGAATAGCCCTTGGCTTCGAGCGCGCGGACGAGCGGCTCGGCGAGGCCGAGTTCGGAAAAGGACATGGAATTGCTTTCGATCATGGCGCACGGGTCACGGTGGGCCGCGAGGAGCGGCGCCGGGGTTGATGACGCCCCGCGTGACAAGGGAAGCCTGGAGACAGGGTCGGGGCGGAGCCGGGACCTTTTCGGGTCCGTTCACGCTGCATGTGGACGCCTTCGACGGCCCCTCATGTGCGCCCCGCCTTGTCAAAAGTCAAGTTTCGGGCAGGATCATGTGCGACCGGGCGTGACAACCGGGGACGGATGGTTACATCCGATACCAAATTGCGAAGAGGAGTCCTGCATGAAACTCGCCAGTCTCAAGGGTGCCGGTCCCGGAAAAGGGCGCGACGGCAAGCTGGTCGTCGTATCGAACGATCTGGCCTGGTATGCCGATGCCGGGCATATCGCGCCGACCTTGCAGGCCGCGCTGGATGACTGGGACGCCGTGGCGCCCGCGCTGGCCAATCTGGCGACCGACCTCGACCATGAAGCCATTCCGCGTGAGCGCTTTCACGAGCATGACGCCGCATCGCCCCTGCCGCGTGCCTATCAATGGGCGGACGGATCGGCCTATGTGAACCACGTCGCGCTCGTGCGGCAGGCGCGGGGTGCCGAACTGCCCGAGAGCTTCTGGCATGATCCGCTGATGTATCAGGGCGGCTCGGACGGGTTTCTGGCGCCGCGCGATCCGATCCCGCTGGCGGACGAAGACTGGGGCTGCGACCTGGAGGGCGAGGTCGTCGTCGTGACCGGCGACGTGGCCATGGGGGCGAGCCGTGAGGAGGCGCTGGCGGCGATCCGACTGGTCGGGCTGACCAACGACGTGTCGCTGCGCGGGCTGATCCCGGGCGAACTGGCCAAGGGATTCGGCTTTTTCCAGTCCAAGCCCGCCTCGGCCTTTTCCCCGGTCTTCGTCACGCCCGAATCGCTGGGCGAGTGGTGGCGCGACGGCAAGCTGCACCGGGTGCTCAAGGTCGATCTGAACGGGCGACCCTTTGGCCGCGCTTCGGCGGGGGAGGATATGACCTTCGACTTCGGCACGCTGATCGCCCATGCGGCGAAGACCCGCGCGCTGGGGGCCGGGACGATCATCGGGTCGGGGACTGTGTCCAACCGCGATGCCGATGGCGGGCCGGGCAAGCCTGTCGCCGAGGGTGGTGTGGGCTATAGCTGCATCGCCGAGCTGCGGATGATCGAGACGATCCGCGACGGAGCCGCCTCGACGCCCTTCCTCAAGAAGGGCGACACGGTGCGGATCTGGATGGAGGATGATCGCCACCATCCCATTTTCGGGGCGATCGAACAGACGGTGGCGTAATCCCGTCCTCGCCCCAGGCGCCCAAAAGCCATGCCTGGGGCGAGGAAGATTCGGTGGTCATCCCACCAGCGCGTCGATCGCCTCGGCCATGTCGATGTCGCGCGCCGACAGGCCGCCCGCGTCATGGGTGGTCAGCATGATATCGACCCGGTTCCACACATTGGACCATTCGGGATGGTGGTCTGCCTTTTCGGCCAGCAGGGCGACGCGGGTCATGAAGCCGAACGCTTCGTTGAAATCGGCGAAGACGAAGCGGCGGCTGATCGCATCGCGCGCCTCGTCCCAGTCCCATTCGGGCAGACCGTCGAGCGCCTCGTCCCGGTCCAGATCGTTCAGCCGCTCCACCATCGCTGTCCCCTTGCTTCTCTTGTTCTTTCGGCAGGCACAGCGGTATGACGACCCGCATGAGCGGGCAAGACGGGATCGGCGAGCCACCAGGCGCCGAGGTGATCGAACGGATCGCGCGGGCCGCGATCGCGCGCCTGCCCGCCGCGTTCGCCGCGCATCTGGGCGATGTGGTGCTGATCGTCGAGGAATTTGCCGATGACGAGACATTGGCCGCGCTGGGCATCGCGCATCCGCTCGACCTGACCGGCCTGTATCATGGCCGCCCGGTGGGGGAGAAAAGCGCGATGGATTCGGGCCAGCTCCCCGATCGCATCCATCTGTATCGGCGCGCCATCCTGGACGAATGGATCGAGACGGGGGTGCGGCTCGACGATCTGGTGGTGCATGTGACGATCCATGAGATCGGTCATCATTTCGGCCTGTCCGACGATGACATGCATGGCTTGGAAGACGCGGTGGACGGGTCCGCCCCATGATCCTGTCGCTGTCCGATGTGGCCTGTGCGCGGGGCGGGCGGCTGTTGTTCGCGGGTCTGTCGCTGACGCTGGCGGCGGGGGAAGCGGCGATCGTCACCGGCCCCAACGGCATCGGCAAGTCCAGCCTGTTGCGCCTCGCCGCCGGGCTGGTCCCGCCGTTCGAGGGGCGGGTGGAGCATCACGGAGGCATCGCCCTGATGGCCGAGGACGTGGCGCTGGACACCGATCAAGGCCTCGCCAGGGCGCTGCTTTTCTGGGCGGAGCTGGACGGCCGGGGCGATGCCCGGGCGCGGGTCGCCGCGGCGCTGGCGCAGGTCGGCCTGGCGGCGCTGGCGGGCATTCCGGTGCGGCTGCTGTCCACCGGCCAGCGGCGGCGCGCCGCGCTGGCGCGCGTGCTGGCGTCAGGGGCGGCGCTCTGGCTGCTCGACGAACCGGGCAATGGCCTGGATGCCGCCGGTCTGGCGATACTGGAACAGGCGATGGCCCGTCACCGCGCGGGCGGCGGCGCGGTGATGCTGGCGACGCACCAGATGCTGGCCCTGCCCGGAGCCCGGGCCATGGCGCTCGACACGCTGGTTCCGGCATGAGCGCGGCGCTGACGCTGATCGCGCGCGACGTGCGGCGGGGCTATGCCGGGAGCGGGGCGGCGCTGGTCTGCGGCTTTTTCCTGCTCGCGGTGGTGCTGTTCCCCTTCGCCATCGGACCCGACCGGGCGATGCTGGCGCGGATCGGGCCCGGCGCGATCTGGGTCGCGGCGCTGCTCGCGGCGTTGCTGCCCGTCGAAAGGCTGGTGGCCCCCGATTCCGAATCGGGATGGTTTGACCAGATCCGGGTCCATGGCCTCTCGCTGCCGCTGGTGATGGCCTTGCGGATCGCGGCGCATTGGCTGGCCTTCGCGCCGCCGTTGCTGCTCGCCGCCCTGCTGGCCGGGGGGCTGTTCGGGCTCGATGCCATGGCCCTGGGGCGCGTCGAGTTGGCGCTGTTGCTGGGCACGCCGGGACTTGCCGCGCTGGCGGTGGCGACGGCGTCGCTGACGGCGGGGCTGCGCGGGGCCGGCGGGATCGCAGGGCTGCTGCTGTTGCCGCTCGCCTTGCCGCTGTTGATCTTCGGAGCGGGGGGCGAGGATGTGGGGGCGCTCAAGCTGCTGGCGGCGGTGTCGTTGATGCTGGTGGCGGGATCGCCCTGGCTTTCGGCGGCGGCGATCCGTTCGGTGCGTGACTGAAACAGGCGGTGGTGGTGAAGAACCAGGCCTTGCCCCGGATCGCGCGCGCCTTTGACGCGGCGGTGGCCTATGATCACCATGCCGTGATCCAGCGGGCGGTGGCCGACTGGCTGGCCGAGGCGATCGTCGGCGCCGCGCCGCGCCGCGCCCGCGTTCTGGAGGTGGGATGCGGAACGGGGTTCCTGACCGGCGCGACGCTGCCCCGGCTGGACCGTCCCGACTGGCTGATGACGGATATCGCCCCCGCGATGCTGGAACGGGGCATGGCGGGGCGGCCGGGCGTGCGGGGACGGGTGATGGATGGCGAGTATCCCGAACTGACGGGTGAAGCGCCCTTCGACGTCATCGTCAGCAGCCTGGCGGTGCAGTGGTTCGGCGATCTCGAAAGCGGGTTGCGGCGGCTGGCCGCCTTGCTTGTGCCGGGTGGGCGGATGCTGGTGACGACGCTGGTCGATGGAACATTCGCGTCGTGGCACGCGGCGCACGCGGCGGAGGGGGTCGCGGCCGGAAGCCCGGCCTATCCGACCGCCCCGGCGCTGGCGACGATGGCGCTGCCCGGACTAAAGGTGACGACCCGGCGGTTCGAACAGCGGCACGGCTCGGCGGCGGATTTCATGCGTGCATTGCGCGCGATCGGGGCGGGCACGCCGCGAGAAGGCCATCGCCCGATCCCGCCCGGCGCGATGCGAAGGATCGCGCGGCGGTTCGAGGCGGACGGGGCGGTGGCGACCTATGAGGCCGCGCTGATCGAGGTGGTTTCGCCCTGAATCTGGTCCAGCAAGGCTGGACCAGCGCTGCAACGGCCCTACCGGCTCCACCGCGCCCAGATGGCGGTGGGCAGGACCAGCCCGCGCGCTTCCTCGCGCACGCCCAGTTCGCCGCATTCGACCTTGCCGGGCAGGTCGGCCATGACCTGGCGCATCATCTCGCCGATCGCCAGCGCCGACATGCGCACCGCATAGACGGTCAGGAACAGGAAGCGCGAATCGCCGTCGAGCAACTGGCGGCAATTGGCGATCAGGCCGGGCAGATCCTCCTCCAGCCGCCACACCTCGCCCTCCGGGCCGCGCCCATATTTGGGCGGGTCGAGCAGGATCCCGTCATAGCGCCGTCCGCGCCGCACCTCGCGCGCGACGAACTTGGCGGCATCGTCGATGATCCAGCGAACCGGCGCATCGCCCAGCCCCGACAGCATCGCATTGCCGCGCGCCGCCTCGACCGATTTCTTGGAGGCGTCGACATGGACCATCTTGGCCCCCATGCTCGCCATCGCCAGCGTGCCGACGCCGGTATAGCCGAACAGGTTCATGCACTCCGGCTCGACCATCCCGTCGACCTGCTCGCGCATCCAGCCCCAGACGGGGGCCATGTCGGGGAAGAAGCCCAGATGGCGGAAGGGCGTGGTCTGCGCGGTGAAGCGGACCTCGTTCCACTTGAGCGGCCAGCCCTCGCGCGGGACCGGCTCGGCATAGTTCCAGCGGCCGCCGCCATCCTCGTCCGAACCGGGGACGAACTCGGCCGCCGCGCGCCAGTCATCGCTCGCGGGGGCCCACATCGCCTGTGGTTCGGGGCGGATGAAGCGGAACCGGCCATAGCGTTCCAGCTTGCGGCCATGGCCGGAATCGACCAGCCCGTAATCCGCCCAGGGCTCGCCGATCAACGTATCGAGTTTCATGGAAAGCGCGTTAGCGCAAACCATGCCCGTCGATAAAGGCCGTCACCGCGTCAAAGGTGGCGGGCAGGGTGGTGAAGCGTTCCTCGCGCTCGAACAGGTCGCCGACGCGGGGGGGCAGCGCAGGCCGGGTGCCGGTCGCGCGCTCGACCGCGTCGGTGAACTTGGCCGGGTGTGCGGTGGCGAGGGTGACGACCGGGACGGCCACGTCGCTCGCCCTGGCGGCGGAGAGCGCGATGGCGGTGTGCGGGTCGAGGATCTGCCCCGCTTCATCGGCGGCCCAGCGCATCGCACGGCTCATGTCGTCGGCATCGACGCGCGCGCTGGTGAAGAGCGGGGCGATATTCTGGCTCTGCGCATTGGTCAGCCGCATCGCGCCCGTGCCCTCGAACCCCTTCATCTGCGCCGCCAGCGCCGCGCCGTCGCGGCCATTCGCATCGAACAGCAGCCGCTCGAAATTGGAGCTGACCTGGATGTCCATCGAAGGGGTCGCGGTCGCCTGGACCTCGCCCTTGGAATAATCGCCCGACGACAAAGCGCGGTGGAGGATGTCGTTGACGTTGGTCGCGACGATCAGCCGCGCGACGGGCAGGCCCATGCGCGCCGCGACATAGCCGGCGAACACGTCGCCGAAATTGCCGGTCGGCACCGAGAAGGCGATGCGCTTCCCCGGCGCGCCCAACCGGACGGCGGCATAGAAATAATAGACGACCTGCGCCATCAACCGCGCCCAGTTGATCGAGTTGACCGCCGACAGGGTGTGACGATCGGCAAAGGCGCGGTCGTTGAACATCGCCTTCACCAGTGCTTGCGCGTCGTCGAAATTGCCCTCGACCGCGATGTTGTGGACATTGGGGGCGAGGACCGTGGTCATCTGGCGGCGCTGGATCTCGGTCACGCGGCCCGCCGGGTGGAGCATGAAGATGTCGATATTGGCGCGCCCCGCCACCGCGTCGATCGCCGCCGATCCGGTGTCGCCGCTGGTCGCGCCGACGATGGTGAGGCGCGTGTCGGTCCCGCGCAGGAACCGCTCGAACAACAGCCCCAGCATCTGGAGCGCCACGTCCTTGAAGGCGAGCGTGGGACCATGGAACAGCTCCAGCAGCCACTGGTCATGGTCGAGCTGCACCAGCGGCGTCACCGCGGCGTGCGAGAAGCGGCCATAGGCGGCATCGCACAGCCCCTGCAGTTCCTCCGCGCTCAGGCTGCCGCCGACGAACGGCGCCATGATCCGCGCGGCGGTCTGCGCATAGGACAGGCCCGCCAGCGCTTCGATCTCCTCGGGGGTCAGGGTCGGCCAGGCTTCGGGAACATAGAGCCCGCCATCGCTGGCGAGACCGGCCAGGGTCGCGCCCTGGAAATCGAGGACGGGAGCGGAGCCACGGGTACTGAGATAGCGCATGATGCGCCGGGGCTTAACGGCCTGTGTCCCTCACCACAACCATTCGATTGCGCCGAACGACCGCCAAAGCATAGATAATTGCGGCAATGGCGGCGAACAGGAACCATTGGATGGCATAGGCCAGGTGGTTATTGGGCACGCCGCCGATATCGGGCCTGGGATTGGCCTCCAGCCCGGCGGCGGGCGTGTCGGCGACCAGCAGCATGGCCTGGGGCCGGTGATCGAAGGCCGACTCGATCAGCGAGCGGCTGTCGGGCGCATGGGAGACATAGCCGGTGACGCGACCACCCGGCCAGTCGCTTTCGGCGCGCGGGTCATGCGTCGTGCCCAGTTGCACCTGCATCGCGCCTCTCGGGACCGTACAGGTGGCGATCAGCCGGAACCCCGCCGCGCCTGCCCCTGCGCGCCGGATCGTGACCGGCGGCGGGCATTCGGCGACCGTGCGGCGGAAGAGCAGATGGTCGTCGGGGAAGAGCGGAAAGGCGATGGCCGGTCGGGCCGGATTGGCGGCGAGCTGCGCCAGATAGGCTTCCTTGCGCGGCAGGCGGTCGAGCAACTGCCACAGACCCAGAGCGATCATCGCCGCCACCGCCAGGCCGACGATCAGCGTGGGCAGGATGGGCGTGCGCCTCAAGCGTCCTCGTCCTCGGGACGCGCGATCGCCCCCTCGCGCGCTTCGTTGCGATACTCGGCCGCCATCAGCGCGCCCTTGGCGACGCGCAAGCTATAGACCACGCCCACCGCCGTCAGCGGCAGCCAGATCAGCATATGCAGCCAGAGCGGCGGATGCAGCGTCAGTTCGACGATGATCGCCGCGATGGTGATGACCGTGCCCAGGATCAGCGTCAGGAACGCCGCCGGGCCGTCACCGACGTTGAACCGGGTGAAGTCCAACCCGCACGCCGCACAGCGATCGGCAAAGGTCGCCATGTGCTTCGACAGGAGCGGCCCGGCAAACAAATGGGGCTGGCCGCAACGCGGACACAGCCCCCGAAATGCCGCCTGCGCGATGGTGGGCGCGATCGTGGGTGTCGTCGGTTCAGCCACTATGAACCGGCGCGCCCCAGCCACCCCAGACATAGATGGTGACGAACAGGAACAGCCACACCACGTCGACGAAATGCCAGTACCAGGCCGCCGCCTCGAACCCGAAATGCTGGCGCGGGGTGAAGTCGCCGCGATAGGCGCGGATCAGGCAGACGATCAGGAAGATGGTGCCGACAATGACGTGGAAGCCGTGGAAGCCGGTCGCCATGAAGAAGGACGCGCCATAGTTGATCCCCTTGAAGGGGAAGGGCGCGTGGACATATTCATAGGCCTGGATCGAGCTGAAGATCAGGCCGAGCACGACCGTCAGCCACAGGCCCTTCAGCACCCCGTCCCGGTCGCCAACGCCCAGCGCGCCCCACAGCCCGCGCTTCTCGCCGCCGCGCTGGTTGTGGATCAGGGCATGGTGCGCCCAGGTGACGGTGGTGCCGCTGGTCAGCAGGATCAGCGTGTTGAGCAGCGGCAGCTTGAAGGCGTCGATCACCTCCAGCCCCTTGGGCGGCCAGGTCGCGGCGATGGCGGCGGCGCCCTCGGCCGCGCGCTCCACCTGTCCGTCGACGACGCTCATCGCGGTCGGGAACAGCGCAAAGTCGAAAAAGGCCCAGAACCAGCCGACGAAGAACATCACCTCCGACGCGATGAACAGGATCATGCCGTATCGGAAATGAAGCTGGACGACGGGGGTATGGTCGCCGTGATGCGCCTCGCGCACCACATCGGCCCACCAGCTTCCCATGCAGAACAGCACCGCCGCGAGGCCCGCCAGGAACGCCCAGCCGCCGCCCTGGACGCTATGCATCCACATGATCGCGCCCGAGGCCATCAGCAGCGCCGACATCGAACTGGCCAGCGGCCAGGGGCTCGGCGGCAGGATATGATAGTCGTGGTTCTTCGCGCCAGCCATGATCCCGTCCCTCAAGTTTTTGCTATTTTGGGGACAGGCTAACCCGCTTTCTTCGCCGAATCCACCGGGTAAAATGTGTAGGACAGGGTGATGGTCTCGATGTCGCGCGCGTCGGGGTCGTTCAGGATCTTGGGGTCGATGAAGAAGATCACCGGCATCCGCGCCGTCTCACCGGGTTGCAGCGTCTGCTGGGTGAAGCAGAAACACTGGATCTTGGTGAAATAGCGGCCCGCCTGGTCCGGCGTCACGTTGAAGGTCGCGGTGCCGGTGACCGGCACCTTCGCATTGTTGGTCGCGGTGAAGAACACCATGTCGCGCGCGCCGATATCGACCGTCTCGTACGGGTTCTCGGGCTTGAAGGTCCAGGCCAGCCGCGACGAGACATTGGCGTCGAAATCGACGCGGATCTGCTTGTGGACGCTGCCCGGCGCGGCCGCCCCGCGCTGCGTCGTGCCCTGATAGCCCGTCACCTGGCAGAACATGCGGTAGAGCGGCACGCTGGCAAAGGCGAGGCCGGTCATGAACACCACGCCGAACAGCGCGAACGCCACCGTCCTGGCCTGGCGCGTGAGCCGCATCAGTGCATCCCCGACCGGATCTTCGACAGGGTGATGAAGAAGATCAGCACCACCAGGAAGCCGAGCAGAAGCGCCATCGCGGTGGCGCGGGCGCGCTGCTTGGCGCGAATCCGGTTCGAATCATCGGGTGTCATGCCCAACGATCCACCACCAGCGCGCCGAAGAGAAGGAAAAGATACAGGATCGAATATTTGAACAGCCGCTTCTCGGGCTTCATCGCATCGTCGGGCCGGGTATGCCGAAAGGAGACGATGGCGGCATAGAGCCCGAACAGCGCAGTGCCCGCACTGGCGATGATGCCATAGATCGCCCCCGTCAGCCCCAGTGGCCAGGGCGCAACGGCGGCGATCGCCATGGGGATGGTATAGAGCCCGATCTGGGCGCGCGTCACCCGCTCGCCCGCGACGACGGGCAGCATCGGCACCCCCGCATTGGCGTAATCGGTCTTCACGAACAGCGCGAGCGCCCAGAAATGCGGCGGCGTCCACAAAAAGACCAGGCTGAACAGCAGGAAGGGGAGCAGCGCGATCTGCCCCGTCGCCGCCGCCCAGCCGATCAGCGGCGGAAAGGCGCCCGCCGCGCCGCCGATCACGATATTCTGCGGCGTTCGACGCTTCAGCCAGACCGTATAGATCAGCACATAGAACAGGATCGAAACGGTCAGGATGGCGGCGGCGACATAGTTGACCGCCAGCCCCATCAGAAGGACCGAGAAACAGGCGAGGCCGACGCCGAAATGCAGCGCCGACTCGCGGGTCATCCGGCCCGCGGGCAGCGGGCGCTTGGCGGTGCGCTTCATCAGCGCGTCGAGGTCCGCCTCATACCATTGGTTGAGCGCCCCCGCCGCGCCCGCGCCCAGCGCGATGCACAGGATCGCGGTGAAGCCGATGACCGGATCGATGCCGACCGGCGCGGCCAGCATCCCGCACAATCCCGTGAACACCACCAGCGTCATCACCCGCGGCTTGGTCAGGGCGAGGAAGTCGCGCCAGTCGGCGGGAACGAAGACGGAGGAGGGAATGCTGGACATGGGAGCCCCGCATATAGGGATTGGCGGGGAGGGGGGCAAATTCAACCCCATCTAATTTCCTCCCCCTTGCGGGGGAGGAATAGGAGCGGCTCAACCCTTCAGCGTCGCCATGTCGATGACGAAGCGATATTTCACATCGCTCTTCTGCATCCGGTCATAGGCGGTGTTGACCTCGTCCATCGCAATCATCTCGATATCGGCGGTCAGGCCATGGCTGTGGCAGAAGTCGAGCATCTCCTGCGTCTCCGCTATGCCCCCGATCAGCGAGCCGGCCAGCGACCGGCGGCGGAAGACGAGGTTGCCGACCGAGGGCGACGGGTGCGGCGAATCGGGCACGCCGACCAGCGTCATCGTCCCGTCGCGCTTCAGGAGCATCAGGAACGCGTCGAGGTCATGCGGCGCGGCGACCGTATTCAGGATGAAGTCGAAGCTGTTCGCATGTTCGGCCATCTGATCCGCATCCTTCGACACGATCAGGCTCTTGGCGCCGAGCCGTTTGGCATCCTCCGCCTTGTTGGGCGAGGTCGAGAAGACATGGACCTCCGCGCCCATCGCGGCGGCGATCTTCACCCCCATATGGCCCAGGCCGCCCAGGCCGACGATGCCGACCTTCTGGCCAGGACCGACCTTCCAATGGCGCAGCGGCGAATAGGTGGTGATGCCTGCGCAGAGCAGCGGCGCGACGGCGGCCAGATCGCCCTCGTCATGGTTGATCTTGAGGACGAAGCCTTCCTTGACCACGATATGGTCCGAATAGCCGCCAAAGGTGTGGCCGCCGAGCACGGGGTCGGGGCCGTTATAGGTGCCGACGAAACCGGTCGTCTCGCAATATTGCTCCTCGCCATCATGGCAGGAGGGGCAGTGGCCGCAACTGTCGACCATGCAGCCGACACCGACCAGATCGCCGACCTGATAGCGGGTGACCGCATCGCCGATGGCGGTCACGCGGCCGACGATCTCATGGCCGGGGACACACGGATAGAGCGTACCATCCCACTCGCCGCGCGCGGTGTGCAGGTCGGAATGGCAGACGCCGCAATAGAGAATATCGATCGCGACATCGTCGCCCTGCGGATCGCGCCGCTCGAACGAAAAGGGCGCGAGCGGGGTCTCGGCCGACTGGGCGGCATAACCCTTGGCGGGAGTGGGCATGGAAGCTCCTTTGGGAAATCACGGGCGCGACCGAACGATCGCGGCGTCCAGATGGGTCCCCCCGATCCGCTGTGCCAGACGGCAGTCAGGACAAGTTTTTCCGATTGCCGATGATCGGATTATTGCCAAAGTTCAATATGTTGTAACATTACTTGGCGGGAATCATCCCATAAAGCCCTGATTCCAGGTCGAGGCATCGTAATTGCCGATATTGGGCAGGACAGTGCGCAGGCCGTTCGCGTCGATGCCGAACCAGCCGGCCAGCGTTGCGGCATATTGGTCGACCGACATGGTCGGTATCAACCGGCCCTGGCCGACATCGTCACTGGTCCCGTTACCGACCACCGGGGCCTTGCCATAGAAGCGCTGCCCGCGCACCGCGCCGCCGACGATGAAGTGCATGCCGCCCCAGCCATGATCCGAGCCGTCATCGTTCGACTGCAACGTCCGCCCGAAGTCCGAGGCGGTGAAGCTGGTGACCTGGTTGGCGACCCCCATCGCGACGGTGGTGTCGTAAAAGGCCTTCAGCGCCGAGGATATCTTGGCGAGAAGGCCGGGATGCTGGGCGACCAGATTGTCGTGCAGGTCGAACCCGCCCATCGACACGAAGAACACCTGCCGCTTCAATCCCAGGGTCTGGCTGATCGAGATCATGCGCGCGACCATCTTCAACTGGTCGGCCAGGATGTTGTTCGATGGAAACAGCGGGAAATTGGTCGCGGGCGCCCCGGCGAGCGCGCCGCTGAGCTGGGCCTGGATGTCGAGCGCGCGCTTGGTGATGCGGGCATGTTCGCTCGCCATTGCAAAGCGCGATTCGGTCGTCATCAGGCTGCGCAGCGTGTCGAGCGCGGAGGAGGATCCGTAAAGCGTCCGGCTGTTGTTGATCAGCGGGACCGGGCCGCCCGTGCCCACCGAATATTGGATCGCGGTCCGCCCGGTCAGATAGACCGCATTGCCGCTGGTGTTGATGCAGGTCAGCGCGGCGGTGCCGTTGCCGCTCTGGAACACGTCGCCGATCCGCCCGCCCCAGCCGCTGGTCGCACCCTCCGGGCTCGACGCCTGGAAGAAGCTCTGCTGGTCATTGTGGCTGAACAGTTTCGGGGGAAGGCGGACGCTGTGGTTGTTATACTGTGCCTTGGTCGTCGGTTCGACCAGCGTACCCAGGTTCAGCGCCACGGCCATCTTGCCCGCCGCGAACAACTGGTTCATCTCCGGCATCGACGGCGACAGGGCATAGACGCGCCCGCCCGGCAGCGCCTCGGCGGGACGCAGCACCGATGCGGCCAGCGCGTCGCGCTGATAGCCGATATTGGCGCGCGCGGCGGTATAGGCGGCGAAGCTGCTTTCATCATAGGGGACCAGCGTGTTGGCATAGTCGTTGCCGCCATGCAGGAACACGCAGACCATCGCCTTATAGTCTGACGCGGTGGCCGCCGCCGCCTCGCCGATCGCGGCAAGGCTGGTGACGAACGGGGCGGCGGTCCCGGCCAGGCCGAGCAGCGTGCTGCGCTTGAGGAACGCGCGACGGGATTGGTCTTGGGTCATGCTCATCACCGCAGGTTCAGGTAATCGGGGGAGGCCATGGCCAGCAGGATGGCGATGCCGACCCGGTTGATCGGGCCGTTCGTCGCGGTCGCCGACACGCTGTCCACCGCACTGCGGATCGCGGCCTGGGTGGCGCTGGACAATTGCCCGGCGGCGAGGACGAGGTTGACCTCGTCGACCAGCGCCTGGGTGTCGGCGGCCTTGGTCAGGATCGCGGTGTAATCGGCCTTCACGTCGCCGATCCCGTTCGCGATCAGCCCGTACATGAAGTTCACATAGCCGATGACGCTCTGTTCGTTGGTGATCTGGAATTCCGGGGCGACGAGCCCCTGGCTGGCGAGCGCGGTGCCGGGCGGACTATAGCCCGGCCGATAGAAGTTGAAGACCGACGGGCTGTGCCCCTTGGCCTGGCCCAGCCGGTTCGACGCATTGCTCGTGTCGCCGATCGCCCAGGCGTTGGAGGGCGAGGTGACGCCGAATGCGCGCGCCCAGCCGGTCAGCCGCAGCACCGGCTCGCGCAGCTTGCCCGAGTCCGTGCCGGTGGGGATGTTGCGGGCCTCGCTGTCGAGCAGGATCGCGCGGATCACCGCCTTCATGTCGCCGCGCACGCCCTGGCCGTTGTCGGCGAACTTGGTGGCGACGCGATTGACATAGGCGGGCGACGGGTTGCTGCTCACCAGGCGCTGGATCAACTGCCGGGAGATGAAGGGCGGTACGTTGGGATGGGCGAAGATGGCGTCCAGCGCCGCCTTGATCCCCGCCATGCCCCCGCCGGTCACGGTGGTCCCCAGGAAGCTTGCTGCCCCCGTCTCGTTCAACGCGGCGTTCATCACCAGCGGCATGCGATAGCGCGCGGGCGTCGAGGTGTCGGTCGAGGCGGGGGACAGGCCGGTCATGACGCGGGCCAGCCCCGACACGTCGGCCTGTTGATAGGTTTCGACCGGCTGCCCGCCGCTTGTCTTGGGCGTGCCGTCCATGTTCAGCTGGTACAGCCCCAATGTGAACAACTGGATCAGCTCGCGCGCGTAATTCTCGTCGGGCTCCGATCCTGTGCTGGCGTTCGCCTTGCGGTTGTTGAGGAAGCTCAGATAGCTGCCCATCGCGTAATTGGTCGTGATCGCGCCGAGCAGGTCGCGATAATTGCCGAACGCATTGTCGAGCAGGACGTCGATATAGGCGCCGATTTCGAACGCGCGCCATTGGTCGGTCAGGCCGTCGACACCCACGACCAGGATGTCGAGCAGCGCCATGCCGATACGCTGGCGAAGCTGATCGGGTTCGACGATCATCTGCCGCCAGAGCGTCGCGTCGAGCCCGGCCAGCGTGTTGCGGTTCGCGGCGGCGTCATAGCCGTTGGCGGTCAACCAGTCCCAATGGCTGATCGCCCGGGCCATGGCGAACTGGTCGGTCAGCCAGCCATCATAGCCGCGCGAGACGACGGTATCGATATCGGTGCGGGTCGCGCCCATCGTCGCCTGCGCCAGGAAGCGGCTGGCCTCGGTGGTGGTGGGCGCGGGCGTGACGACCACGATCGGCGTGGTCGGGGCGGATTCCGAGGAGCCGCCGCCCCCGCCGGATGTGGCCTTGCCACCGCCGCCGCCGTCCCCACAGGCGGCCAGCGCGAAAAGCGGTGCCATCGCGGCCCCGATGCCCGCGGCACGTGCCGGTCCATGGCCAGTCATATCGGGATCGGGATGCGTGGCATTGGCCGATCCGTGCCCCGTCTGGCCCCTGACCATCGACGGCTCCGTCGCGCAGGCAGCCGCCACCACCGATCGCGCCATCACGCGCTCGTCCCGCCCCATCGTCGCAATCCCGCTTGTCGCCGCCCTTTTGCGGCCTCCATGTCATGGGGCGAATGTGGCTAACAAAAGGTGAAGGCCTTCGCGCTTCATCGCATCTGCGAGGCATTTGGCCGTTCCGGCCATATTGTTGCCGTTGTGTAACAAAAAGGGGCTCCGAAGCCAGCTTCGGAGCCCTGACGATCGACGGGGGTCGATCCGATCAGTCGATACGCGGCAGCGTCTCGAACTGGTGATAGGGGGGTGGGCTGGACAGCGTCCATTCCAGCGTCGTCGCGCCTTCGCCCCATGGATTGTCGCCCGCGGGCTTGCCCGCCGCCAGCGACCAGATCAGGTTGATGAAGAAGATCAGCATCCCCAGTGCCATGATCTCATAGCCATGGGTGGCCACCCGGTTCCACATCTCGAACGCGTCCGGGTAATCGGGATAGCGGCGCGGCATCCCCTGCAGGCCCAGGAAGTGCATCGGGAAGAACAACAGGTTCACGCCGACGAAGAATACCCAGAAATGGAGCTGGCCCAGAAGCTCGCTATACATCTTCCCCGACATCTTGGGGAACCAGTAATAGAAGCCCGCAAAGAGTGCGAACACCGCGCCCAGCGACAGGACGTAATGGAAGTGCGCGACGACATAATAGGTGTCGTGCATGTAATCGTCGATACCGCCATTGGCCAGCACCACGCCCGTCACGCCGCCGACCGTGAACATGAAGATGAAGCCGATCGCCCATACCATCGGCGTCTTGAAGCTGAGCGAGCCGCCCCACATCGTCGCGATCCAGGAGAAGATCTTGATGCCGGTCGGCACCGCGATGATCATCGTCGCGGCGGTGAAATACATCTTGGTGTTCACGCTCAGGCCGGTGGCGAACATGTGGTGCGCCCACACGACGAAGCCGACCACACCGATCGCGACCATGGCATAGGCCATGCCCAGATAGCCGAAGACGGGCTTGCGGCTGAACGTCGCGATGATCTGGCTGACGATGCCGAAGCCCGGCAGGATCATGATGTAGACTTCGGGGTGGCCGAAGAACCAGAAGAGATGCTGGTACAGGATCGGGTCGCCGCCGCCCGCCGGATCGAAGAAAGTCGTGCCGAAGTTGCGATCGGTCAGCAACATGGTGATCGCGGCGGCCAGCACCGGCAGCGAGAACAGCAGCAGGAAGGCGGTGACCAGCACCGACCAGACGAACAGCGGCATCTTGTGCAGCGTCATGCCCGGCGCGCGCATGTTAAAGATGGTGGTGATGAAGTTGATCGCCCCCAGGATCGACGACGCACCCGCCAGATGGAGCGCCAGGATGGCCATGTCGACGCTCGGCCCCGGCTCGCCAAAGGTCGATAGCGGGGCATAGGCCGTCCAGCCGACGCCCGCGCCCGCCCCGAAAAAGGGCGAGGCGAGCAACAGCGTGAAGGCCGGGATCAGCAGCCAGAAGGACACGTTGTTCATGCGCGGGAACGCCATGTCGGGCGCGCCGATCATGATCGGCACGAACCAGTTGCCGAACCCGCCGATCATCGCGGGCATGACCATGAAGAACACCATGATCAGGCCGTGCGCGGTGATGAGGACGTTCCACAGATGCAGCGACTGGTCGAGGCTCTGCGCCCCGCCGTGCAGCATCCCCGCCCAGATACCCAGATACTGGATGCCCGGCTCACGCAGTTCGGCGCGCATCAGGCCTGAGATCGCGCCGCCGATGATGCCTGCGACGATCGCGAAGATCAGATAGAGGGTGCCGATGTCCTTGTGGTTGGTCGACAGGAACCAGCGCGCAAAGAAGCCGGGCTTGTGATCGGCGTCATGGTGCGCATGGTGGTGATCCTCATGACCGACAAAAGCCGATCCGGGGTGAAGTGCGGTGTCGGTCATGGCTTATTGTCCAGCGTTGCCGGGGCCCGCCGGATTGCCGGTGGCGCCCTGCGCGGAGGGGGTGGTGGCGGCGGGGACGGCCTGATTGTCGGCGGGGCCGGTGACGGCCTCCGCGGCATTGGCCTGCGCCGCCTCGGACGCGGATCCTTCGGCTCCCGGCTGCGGGATGACCGAGGAGGAGGGGGCGACCGAACCCGGCATCTTGCCGCCCTTGGCCGCGACCCAGGCGGCGAACTGCGCCGGGGGCACCGCCTGCACCGCGATCGGCATGAAGGCATGGCGCGCGCCGCACAGTTCGGAGCATTGCCCGAAATACAGGCCCGGCTTCTCGATGGTGAAGCTCGTCTCGTTCAACCGACCGGGCACCGCGTCCAGCTTCATCCAGAAGGCCGGGATCGCCCAGCTATGGATGACGTCGTTGGAGGTGGTGATCAGGCGGATCGGCACGCCGACGGGCAGGACGATGCGATTGTCCACCGCCAGCAGGCGCGGGCCGTCGGCATCGGTGCGGGCGCGCTCACCTGGCGAAACCTGATCCTTTTCCTTCAACATGTTGGCGGTGATCTCGATCCCGCCATGATCCGGGTACTGATAGGTCCAGTACCATTGGTTGCCGATCGCCTTCAGCGTCACGGCCCCGGCGGGCGCGGGCTTGAACTGCGCCTGGAGCAGGCCGATCGAGGGGATGGCGATCAGGACCAGGACGACCACCGGCCCCAGCGTCCACAACACCTCGACTAGCGTGTTGTGACTGGTCTTGGACGGCACCGGATTGGCCGCGCGGCGATAGCGGAACACCACCCAGGCGAGGAGCAGCAGGACAAGAACGCAGATCGCGGTGATGACCGGCATCAGCACGCCGTTGTGCATCCAGTGCGCGAATTCGCCGTTCCGCGTCACCTGCGGCTGGAGCCCTATCCGGCCATCGATCGGCAGGCCGACCTTGGGATCGATCGTCGTGGCCGGCGCACCATCCTGCGCCAGCAGCGGACTGGCCGGGGCGGTGGTGGCGGGTGCGGCGGCTTGAGGGGCGGGGGGAGCGGCCGGAGTCGCCAGCGCGACTCCCGACAGCGCGGCGCAGCCCAATCCGGCGGCGATCGCCATCGCCTTCATCCGTTTCGGCATCCTCATCCTCCGGGGTCCGGACATGCGCTTGACCTCGCTCATCCCGCTCTCGTCTCCCATCTCCCTCGTCTGTCCGTCGGTGGTCCGACGGATTACGGACGGGGCGTCATGTCGTTCTTGTTGGCCGGACTATAGCACGGGACCGCGCCCCCTCAACCCATAGCTGTCTTATGCGCGATTGCGTGCGGGCGGGGGCGATCCTATGAGGCCGGGTCATCACCCTCATGACCTGCCGGAGTTGCCCCGCATGACCGATGAAGACGTCCTCGCCGAGTTCCGCGCCGCCGAGGCGTTGCTCGAGGGGCATTTCATCCTCTCCTCCGGCCTGCGCAGCCCGCGCTATCTGCAATGCGCGCGCGTGCTGATGGACCCGCGCCGCGCCGCGCGGCTGTGCGAGGCGGTGGCGGCCACGATTCCCGCCGAAATCCGGGCGCAGATCAGCGCGGTCGTCGCCCCCGCCATGGGCGGCGTCATCGTCGGCCATGAAATGGCGCGGGCGCTGGGCGTGCCGGGCATGTTCCTCGAACGGCCCGAGGGAACCTTCCACCTGCGTCGCGGCTTCCGGCTCGATGCAGGTCAGAAAGTGCTGATGATGGAGGATGTGGTCACCACCGGGCTGTCCAGCCGGGAGGCGATCGCGGCCATCGCGCGCGAGGGGGGCGAGACGATCGCGGCGGCGTCGCTGGTCGATCGCTCCAACGGGACGGCCGATCTGGGTGTGCCCTTCTTCCCGCTGATCCGGCTCGACGTGCCGACCTACAGCCCCGATGATCTGCCGCCCGAACTGGCGGCGATCCCCGCGATCAAGCCGGGGAGCCGCGCGGCGGCATGACCGATCACCTGCGGCTGGGGGTCAATATCGACCATGTCGCGACCGTGCGGAACGCGCGCGGGTCGGGCTATCCCGATCCGGTGCGCGCTGCGCTGGTCGCGGCGGAAGCGGGGGCGGACGGCATCACCGCGCATCTGCGCGAGGACCGGCGGCACATCACCGACGAGGATATCGCGCGGCTGTCGGCGGAACTGACCGTACCGCTCAACCTGGAGATGGCCGCGACCGAGGAGATGCTCGCCATCGCGCTGAAGCATCGTCCCCATGCCGCCTGCATCGTGCCCGAAAAGCGCGAGGAGCGGACGACCGAGGGCGGGCTCGACGCCGCCGGGCAGCGCGAATGGCTGGCCCCCATGGTCGCGAAGCTGGGCGCGGCGGGCATCCGCGTCTCGCTGTTCATCGAACCCGATCCCCGCCAGATCGAGGCGGCGCTGCACCTGGGCGCGCCGGTGGTCGAACTGCATACCGGCCGCTATGCCGAACTGGACGGCCCCGCCCGGACCGAGGAACTGCGCCGCCTGTCCGACGCCGCCGCGCTCGCCGCCAAGAACGGGATCGAGGTTCATGCCGGCCATGGCCTGACCTATGACAATGTCGCCCCGATCGCGGCGATCCCGCAGGTGCGCGAACTGAACATCGGTCATTTCCTGATCGCCGATGCGGTGTTCGTCGGCTTGCCCGACGTTGTGCGAAAGATGCGCGCCGCGATGGACGTGGCGCGGTGACGGGCTTCCTTCCTTCCTCTCCTGCGAGGGGAGGGGGACCACGGTATCGCCGCGGTGGAGGGGGATGCCCGCTGGCCGTGACGCCCCTCCGTCAGACATCTCGCCTTGTCTGGGGGGAACGCCTGTGATCATCGGCCTGGGCTCCGACCTCTGCAATATCGAGCGGATCCAGGCCGCGCTCGACCGGCATGGCGGCCGGTTCGAGGCGCGGTGCTTTACCGAGGTGGAGCAGGCCAAGGCGGCCAGGCGCCCCTTCACCCGGGCGGGCACCTATGCCAAGCGTTTCGCCGCCAAGGAGGCCTTTTCCAAGGCGGTCGGCACCGGCTTTGCGCAGGGCGTGTTCATGCGCGACATCGGGGTCGTCAACAAACCAGGCGGTGCGCCGACGCTGATGCTGACCGGCGGCGCGCGTGAACGACTTGACGCGATGACCCCGCCGGGCCACGTCGCCCATATCCATTTGACCATGACCGATGATCACCCCTGGGCCCAGGCCTTTGTCGTGATCGAGGCGTTACCGGAAGTTTCCGCATGAAGGACGCGGTGTTGGACACGAACCAGGGATCGCCCGCGGATCAGCCGGCGGCCCAGCCGCTGGAATCCACGCCACCCGCCAAGAAGAAGGGCACCGACTGGTGGGCCGAGGTCAAGGGGCTGTTCTGGCTGCTGCTGATCGTGCTGGGCTTTCACAGCTTCATCGCCAAGCCCTTCTATATCCCCTCCGAATCGATGCTGCCGGGCCTTCAGGTCGGCGACCGGCTGGTCGTGAGCAAGTTCGCCTATGGCTGGTCCTATGTCTCGCCGACCATTCCGAACCCGATCGCGATCTTCAAGTCGCTGGTCCTGCGCCAGCCGACCGATAGCTGGAGCGCGCAGTTGCCCTTCATCCACGGCCGCCTGTTCGGATCGCTGCCGACGCGAGGCGATGTGGTGATCGTAACCCCGCCCGGCACCCATAACGACTATATCAAGCGCGTCATCGGCCTGCCGGGCGACCGGCTGGAAGTGCGCGACGGCGTCGTCATCCTGAACGGAAAGCCGGTGCGGCGCGGGCCGCTCCATTATGTCGACATTCCGGTCGACACCAACAGCCCGTGCAAGGCCTCCGACTATGGCGAGGAGGCGAAGGTGCGCCTGCCCGGCGGTCAGTGGGTCTGCCACCTGCCGATCGTGACCGAGACGCTGCCCAACAACCGTCGCTATGACACGGTCGAGCTGGGCTGGAGCCCGGGCGACAATTACCGGCCGATCACCATTCCGGCGAATCATGTCTTCCTGATGGGCGACAATCGCGACCGTTCGGCCGACAGCCGATTCTCGCTGGCCGAACTGGGGCTGGGCGGGGCGGTGCCCTATGAGAATATCGGCGGCCGCGCCGAGTTCGTGACGTTCAGCCTGGACGGCGACGCGACGCTGAACCCGCTGACCTGGTGGGGGTCGCTCCGCTCCGGCCGGGCGGGCACGTCGCTCCACCCGACGACCGTGAAGCCCGGATCATGAGCGATCCCGCCCCGCTGACCGACGATCCCGCGCCGATCGAGTTTCGCGAGGGGTTCGTCCGGCGAGAGCTGACCCGCGCGGCGATCTGGCTGGGCCTGATCGCAGGGATGGCGGTGGCGGTGTTGCTGGTCCAGCCGCTGCTGGTGATCTTTGCCGGGCTGGTTTTCGCGACGCTGCTCGATGGCGGGGTGCGGCTGCTCGGGCGGGTGCTGCCGATCGGGCGCGGCTGGCGTCTGCTGATCGTCGTGCTGGCGGTGGCGGCGTTCCTGCTCGGCACCTTCTACCTGACCGGGGTGGAGGTGACGCAGCAGGTGACGCAGCTTCGCGCGACCCTGGAGACCCAGGCGGGGCGGCTGACCGGCTGGCTGGCCGAACAGGGGCTGATGCCCAAGACGTCGGACATCAACGGGTTGCTGAAACAATCCATGGGTTCGATCGGGAAGCTGACCTCCTGGGTCGGGACCGCCGTGGGCGCGGTGACGTCGCTGTTCATGATCCTCGTCATCGGCCTGTTCCTGGCGATGGACCCGGAAGGCTATGCGCGCGGGTTGCAATGGATCGTGCCGCGCGCCGCCCGGGCCGAATTCGCGATCACGCAAGGCCGCGTCATGGACACGCTGCGCCGGCTGCTCGCCGGGCGGCTGCTCGGCATGGCGGTGGAGGGCGTGCTGACCGGGATCGCGCTGATGATCGGCGGGGTGCCGATGGCGCTGCTGCTGGGGATCATCGCCGGGATCCTGGCCTTCATTCCCAATATCGGGGCGATCATCACCGGCACGCTGATGATCGCGGTCGGCTTTTCGGCGGGAAGCGATGCGGGTTTCTGGGCGATCGGCACCTATCTGATCGTGCAGACCTTCGATGGTTACGTCGTGGTGCCGATGGTGGCCAAGCGCACCGTCGACCTGCCGCCCGCGCTGACCCTGTCGACCCAGATCATGGCGAGCGCGCTGTTCGGTATCCTCGGGCTGGCCCTTGCCGACCCGATGACCGCGATGGCCAAGTCCGCGCTACAGCGCCGGTCGGAGCGTGAGGCGGCGCGCGATGGCGACAGCGCGCGCGCCGAGGCCGATTGCGGCTGAATCCAGCGTGGGTTCGCGGGGGCCCGCCACCCCCGCTTCCCGGCGCGCCCGGGCAACGACGATCGAATCGAACAGCGCCAGATACCGATCGGCCGAATCCTGTCCCGGCTGCGGCACGGGATCGGGGCGCGGCGCGACGGGATCGAGCCAGTGGCGCAGCGCCGTCGCCAGCGCCCCGACATCCTCGCGGGCGATGATGGTGCCGAACTTCGGGTCGGACACGATCTCGTGCACCGCCGGGCTCGAATCGGTGGTGACGACGGGCGTACCGACCGCCAGCGCCTCGCGCAGCACCCCCGGCACCCCTTCATAATCGGAGGTCAGCGCCAGCACATGCGCGGCCGCCATGGCGGCGGGGGCATTGGCGCTATGGCCGGGGAGCGACACCCGGTCCGTCAGCCCCAATGCCGCGATCTGCGCGGTCAGCGCGGGGCGCAGGCTGCCCTCGCCCAGGATGGTCAGCCCGATATCCTCGGGCAGCTTGGTCATCGCGGTGATCAGCCGGTCCCAGCGCTTTTGCGGCTCCAGCCGCCCGACGCCCAGGATGCGACGGCCGGAGGAACGGGGCCGGTCGCCGGTCTTGCCCGGCAGTGCGGTGGGCGGGTTGGGAATGACCGCGACCGACAGGCCGGTCGCATCCTGCGCGGCGCGCGCGGTCGCCGGGGTCATCGCGACCAGGGCGTCGAGAAAGGTCCGATGCCCCGCCAGCCAGCGCCGCTGGCCCCAGGCGAGCATCGCGGCCTGATCGCCGCGATCGACCGCATTGGACATTTTGGCAACGATCGGCGGACAGGCGCCCCCCAGCCTCAGCCGGGTCCACGCCGCCATCGCGGTATAGTGGTTGCCGGGGCAGAACAGGACATCGGGCCGCGCCCGCGCGATCAGTCCGGGCAGCGCGGTGCACAGCCCGCCATAGCGTTGATGGCCCAGCGTCACCATATCCACACCGCGCGGCACGCCGCCCTGGAACTGGCCGCTCTCCTCGCCGAGGATCAGGGTGACGCGCCGTCCCCGGTCGAGCCAGCCCTGCAGCATCCGGCCCAGGGCGGCTTCGACGCCGCCGCGCATGGCCAGCGCGTAAGTCAGGATATGATCGGCAGGCATAGGCTCCCAGGGCTGACGAAAGGATCGAATGAACCGCTAATCGAGGCTTGTCGCTCAATTATGTCAGTATCAGCCCTAAGGTGGACACAATCACGGGACAGAGATGAATTCTTATTCAGGTGCGAGAAAGCAGTGTTGAGGTTAGCGGGCGCCGCCGGCGTTCGCCGCCGAGGAATCTCCCGAACGTGCAGAATGAAGAAAAAGATCCCATGACCCCGCAACAGGCGATACCGGCCACGACGGGCGCACCGGTGGCGCGCGACATGGCCGCGCTCGAGCCGCTGGAAACCGTCAAGCGGCGCTGGCCCGCCATCATCGGCGGGCTGCTGACGCTCGCCATGGTGGTCGGGCTGGGCCATGAACTCCTCGGTCGGGGCCTGGTGGGCCTCAGCCACTCGGTGCCGGCCAACCCGCTTTTCTACGTCGTGTTCGTCGCGCTCTACATGGCGCTGCCGATCGGCGATTACATCATCTTCCGTCGCCTGTGGGGTATTCCCATCAGCGGGCTGGCCGCGCTGATCCGCAAGCGGATCGCCAATGAAGTGGCGTTCAGCTATTCGGGCGAGGCCTATTTCTACGCCTGGGCCCGCGCGCATGCGAAGATGGTCGCGGCCCCCTTCGGCGCGGTGAAGGATGTCGGCATCCTGTCGGCGATCGCGGGCAATGCGATCACGCTGTTGATGATCGGGCTGGCCTTGCCGGTCGGGCGCGAGTTGCTGACCCATGAGCAATTGCGGCTGGTCTGGGGATCGATCGCGATCGTCATGGCGACCTCGCTGCCCTTCCTGATCTTTTCGCGGCGGGTCTTCTCGCTCGACCGGCGCACGCTCTGGTGGATCTTCACGGTCCATTGTGTGCGCCTGTTGGCCAATTCGTTCCTGGTCGCGCTGGCCTGGCATTACGGGATGCCCGAGGTGTCGCTGGGCATGTGGCTGTTCCTGTCGGCGGCGCGGCTGCTGGTCTCGCGCTTGCCGCTGGTGCCGAACAAAGACCTTCTTTTCGCCAATTTTGCGATCCTGTTGATCGGGCAGGATCAGGAATTGAGCGAGCTGATCGCGTTCACCGCGGCGCTGACCCTGTTGGTCCATGTCGTGCTGATCGCAGCGTTCGGTGTGGCGGCTTTGGTGCGGAGAATACGGGCATGACCCGGATGATGACGAAACGGACGGGTGTTCTGGCGGCGGCGATGCTGGGCATCGTCGCGACGCCGCAGGTCGCGGGCGCGCAGATCCTGGGCAGCGACGCGGCGGCCTGCACGAGCGGCGGCCCTGCAATCCTGGCGCGGATCGAGGGGCTGAAGGACCGCAAGGGCAATCTGAAGCTGGAACTCTATCCCGCCAATGAGGAGGATTTCCTTCAGGACGACGGCGTGCTGGTGCGCGCGGGCAAGACGTTCCGCCGTGTCCAGGTGCCGACGCCCACCGGCGGCAACCGGGTGGAGATGTGCATCCGCGTGCCGCGTCCGGGTCGCTATGCGCTGCTCTTCACCCATGACCGCGACGGCAAGAACAAGTTCAATTTCTGGAGCGATGGCGCGGGCTTCCCGGCCAATACCAGGCTGGGCCGTCGCAAGCCGCCGCTCTCCTCCGCGCTGATCGACGTGCCCAACGGGGTGGCGACTGTCACGATTCGCGCCCAATATCTGCGGGGGCTGGGCGGTTTCGGCCCGGTCGACGCGGACTGAGAGGAAGCCGATGCGCATCGTCGACGTCAATGAGTTCTACTCCCCCACGGGTGGGGGCGTGCGGACCTATATCGACCGCAAGATGGCGATCCTGGCCGAGATGGGCCATGAGTTGATCGTCCTTGCGCCGGGCACCGAGGACCGGGTCGAGGAACGCCCAGGCGGCGGCAGGATCATCTATATCAAGGCGCCGCGCCTGATCCTGGACACCAATTACGGCATGTTCTGGGACGCGGCGCCAGTATGCCGCCTGCTCGACGAGCTGGACCCCGACATCGTCGAGGTGTCCTCGCCCGCCAAGCCCGCCTGGTTCGTCGCCAGCTGGCAGGGGCGGGCGAAGAAGGTGTTCTTCATGCACAACGACAATGTCGGCACCTATCCGGTCCGCTGGCTGGACGGCATCGTCGCGCAGGAGCGGGTGGAGGACTGGTTCAGCTGGTACAGCCGCTACATGAACCGCTTCCTCGACCATTACGACCTGGTGCTGTCCAACGGCCCGGCGCTGGTCAAGCGGCTGGGCAAGCGCGGGGTGCGGGTGGACGAGGGGATTCCGCTGGGCATCGAGCGGCATTTCTTTTCGCCCGACCACCGCGACGAACGGCTGCGCGCCGCGCTGCTGGCGCAGTGCGCGCTGCCCGAGGACGCGCATCTGCTGCTGGGGCTGGGGCGTCATCACCCCGAAAAACGCTGGCCGATGGTCATCGACGCGGTCGAGCGGGTCGCGGCCACCCGGCCGATCGGCCTGATCCTGATCGGCGGCGGCATCGCCAGCCGGACGCTGGAGAAGCGGATCGCGGGCAGCCCCCATATTCGCCTGTTCCGCCCGGTCTATGACCGTCCGCGCCTGGCCCGCATCATGGCGAGCTGCGACGCGCTGGTGCACGGATGCGAGACCGAGACGTTCGGGCTGGTCGCTTCCGAGGCGCTGGCCTCGGGCCTGCCGTTGGTGGTGCCGGATTATGGCGGTTGTGCCGAGGTCGCGCACCCGCTCTTCGCCGAGACCTTCCGCGCGCGCGACGGGGCGGCCTGTGCCGAGGCGATCGAGCGGCTGCTGTCACGCGACCAGCGGATGCTGCGCAACGCCGCGCGGATCGCGGCGGGCAAGGTGTTCAGCGACCGCGATCATGCCGAGGCGCTGGTCGCGCGCTATCAGGCGCTGATCGACGGCGGGGCGGTCAAGCGGGCGGCGGCCTGATCCGACACGCGACGGCCCGCCGGGACGTCAGGCGGCCAGCAGATCCGCGTAACGCGAGGGCGTGTGAGTCTTTGCCAGCCGCGCATAGGTCTTGTCGATGCTGTCGAGCAGTGCGGGCACGCCATTGTCGCCCGGATGCACCGCGACGCGCGCCACCGAAGTCGGGCGCAGGCCGTGACGCAGCACGGCGGCGGCGGCGAGCGAGCTCAACTGCCGCCCGCGCGAACGGCTGGCCCAGGTGACGACCGGGCCGCGCGCGATGATCTTGCCGTCGGTCGGGGTCCAGACGCGGAAATGATCCTCCGCCAGCCCGAAGCCCGCCTCGCCCAGCGCCGCCCGCGCCTCGTCCGAATAGAGCCAGGCGGGCGCGATGAAGCCGGTCGCGCGGCGGCCGATGATATCCTCGATCAGCGCGGTGCCGCGCCGCATACGGCGCAGGGCCTCGGCGCGGTCCAGGCCGACGAACTCGCCTTCGCCTGCCGTCATATGCCTGGCCTTCAGCGCGGTCTTCGGGTCGGTGTGGACCATATCGTCCTTGTGCGACCAGCCATGGACGAACATCTCGATCCCCATGTCCGCCCAGTCGCGCAGGCGCGTGGCAAAAGGCGTTCCGGCCGAGATCGGCGCGCTGTTCCAATGGTCGGGGATGACCAGCATCGCCAGGCGCGGCCCGCCAAGATGCCCAGACAGCCGGTCGAACAGCGCATCGACCGCCCCCTCGAACCGGGGGGACACGTCATGGATCGAGGCGAGAAGGCGTTTCATCGTGCGGATTTATAGACGCTGATCATCTCATTGCCCATCGGCAGTTTCGCGGTCAGGCGATAGCCATCCGCCATGGCCGCCATGATGCGCGCATGGGCGGCGGGCCGCTCGCCATTATAGGGCGGGCGCATCACGACGACGGCGGGCCGCTGCGCCAGGATGCGGGTGATCTCGGCATCCTGGTCGACGCCGGTGGCGCCGGCTTCGCGCGCGCGGCTGAGATGGGCGGGCACGATATAGCGCGACAGGGTGCAACGCTGGGTCGCGACATAGAGCATGGTGCTGCCCGAATAGACATAGAGGCAACCCGGCCCCCTGCCGACCGCCTGGGACAGCGCGGCGAACTCGGCCCCGTCGCCCCGCTCATGGCGCAGGGAAAGCAGCACGATCTGTCCTGCCAGCGCGACGACCAGCAGCAGCGCCGGGCTATAGCGCCGTCGCCAACCCTCGCGTCCCAGCATCGCCGCCGCCGCGATGCAGGCGGGGAGAAGGATCGGTAGCCCGTAATGGTCGAACCAGGGCCGGAACAGCGAGACCCCGATGATCGCCCCCCCCAGCCAGACGGCGAGGAAGGCCCGCTCGGGAGCCTCCCGTCCTGTCCGCTTGAGACCCAGCACCGCTAGCGTGACGATCGGCGAGAGGATCAGGATCATCTGCCCCAGATTGCCCGCCAGTTCGGGCAGCGGATCGGGGTTGCGATGAAAGATCGACAGGAAATTGGCGTAGAGGAACGCGTCCCACTGGCCGATCGCGGCATAGACTCCGGCCGCCAGCGCGGTCGGGATCAGCGACACGACGACCAGGCCCGCCCCGTACAGGATCAGCGCGACCGGCGACCGGCTCCGCCGCCACTCGCTGCCGAGCAGCCAGACGCCGAACACCATCCCCTCGAACACCGCCGAATATTTGATCTGGAGCACCACCCCGACCAGCGCCATCGCGGCGAGGCCCATGCTGCGCGCCCGCCGCCGGTCCGATTCGAGGATCAGCCACGCCGCCCCCATCATCAGCAGATTGTAGAAGACCGGCGCCTGCCCGCCTTGCCCACCGAGCAGGTTCAGCCAGAGGATATAGGCGATCCCCGCCGCCGTCGCGCCCGAGGCCCATCCCAGCCGCTGGGCCATGCGCGCGATCAGCCATCCGGTCGCGACGACACTGGCCAGCGCCATCGCCTGATAGGCCCATATGCCCGCCGGAAAGCCGAATGCGGCAGGGACGGCATAGAGCAGGAACAGCCCGATCGGCTTGCGATCCCACACATCGACGAACGGCCATGCGCCCTGCCACATCGCATGGCCGGTGAAGAAGTAGAACTCCTCGTCCACATGGACCACCGGATTGCCGAAGGTCAGCGCCCGGGCGAGGATCGCGACGGCGAGGAGAATCAGGATGAGCCGTGACCCTGGCGCGGGACGGTCGATCGACATCGGGTAAACTGATGGCATGGGGTCGTTCCGAGTGAGCCCCTCCCCATTCAGGGGAGGCGAGAAAGGCGGACTCGTCAGCGCGTCGCGGTCACGAAATAGTCGAGCGCGGTCGAGTCGCCGACCATGAAGCCCTTGGTCGGGGAGAAGCTCAGGCCCCGTATGTCGCGGACCTTCAATCCGGCGTCCGTGAGCAGCGCGGACAGTTCGTCCGGCGTCAGGAATTTGGACCAGTCATGCGTGCCCTTGGGGATCGCGCCCGTTCCCTCCGCCAGCGTGATGAGGGCGAGCCTGGACAGCGGCGTGCGATTGGGCGTCGACAGGATCATCAGCCCGTCGTCCGCCAGCGCATCGGCCAGCCCGCGCACGAATCGCGCCGGATCGGCGACATGCTCGATCACCTCCAGCGAGGTGACGAGGTCGAAACGCTCCCCCGCCAGCCCCTCGACGCTGCCCGCGCGATAGCGGATCTCCAGCCCCGACTGGGCGGCATGGGCGGCGGCGACCGCGACATTCTCCGGCGCGGCGTCCAGTCCCGTCACCTCGGCCCCCAATCGGGCCAGCGGTTCGCACAGCAGCCCCGCGCCGCAGCCTACGTCGAGCGCGCGCTTGCCCTTGAGCGGGGTGAAGCCCTGTCCATCGGCATCCCAATGCAGGTCGATCTGCTCGCGGATATAGGTGAGTCGCGGCGGATTCAGGCGGTGCAGCATCGCGCTCGACCCCTTGGGGTCCCACCAATCGGCAGCCATCTTTCCGAAATGTGCGGCTTCGGCCCCAATAATGGTAGAATCGTTCAAATGGCTTGCGTTCGTCATGGCGGCTACCTATCAGGGCCGCCGTTTTACCCCAAGGAGATTGGCAAAAACCGCATGGCCCGTATCGTGATGAAGTTCGGCGGCACCTCGATGGCCGGAATCGAGCGCATCCGCAACGTGGCGGCGCGGGTCAAACGCGAGGTGGAGGCTGGGCATCAGGTCGCGGTCGTCGTCTCCGCGATGGCGGGCGAGACCGACCGGCTGGTCGGTTTCTGTCGCGAGGCCTCGTCGCTTTACGATCCCCAGGAATATGACGTTGTCGTCTCGGCGGGCGAACAGATCACCAGCGGGCTGCTGGCGATCACGCTCCAGGCGATGGGCGTCCCCGCCCGCTCGTGGCTGGGCTGGCAGTTGCCTATCCATACCGACACCGCCTTTGCCAAGGCGCGTATCGGCGAGATCGACACCACCGCGCTCGACGAGAGCCTGGCGGCGGGCGTGGTCGCAGTGATCCCCGGCTTCCAGGGCGTGGCCGAGGGCAACCGGGTGACGACGCTGGGACGCGGCGGATCGGACACCAGCGCGGTTGCGGTCGCGGCGGCGATGAAGGCGGAGCGGTGCGACATCTATACCGATGTCGACGGCGTCTACACGACCGACCCGCGCATCGTGCCCCGCGCGCGCAAACTCTCTAAGGTCACCTATGAGGAGATGCTGGAACTCGCCAGCGTCGGCGCCAAGGTGCTCCAGACCCGCTCGGTGGGTCTGGCGATGAAGGAACAGGTGCGCGTGCGGGTGCTCAGCTCGTTCGACGACGCACGGGACGAAGACGGAC